>NZ_VUYS01000015.1 GCF_008389435.1 Candidatus Nitrosocosmicus agrestis
AATTCATGGCATAACAGATTTAGAAAGTTATTTACCAGATATGAGAAGAAGGCTGAGAACTATCTTGGGCTGATACAGTTCTCTTGTTTTATGATTGTTTATAGAAAGATAATTTTGGGATAGACTCTTAATGTATTACTATGTATTTGAGTTATAACTAGAGGTACCAAATATTCGGAAGATAATTATGAGAACCATTTTTGCAGATACGGTACCAAAAAAGGGTATTTACAAAGAACAATATCTTTAACACTAATTTAGGAGTGAGAAACGAGCAGTTTAGTATTAAATATACAATATTATTTGAATAAATTCTATATATTTTTATCAGTTCAAGAAATGGTACTTCATAAATACCTTATCTTAGGGTATAATATGCTAGGTAGTATTGCAAATCAAGTATGAGTAGTGTATATCTAGAAGTGGTGGTGGTATTATGTGGTTCTCATCACGTTGCCTTGAACTTCAAATCCACCATTTCTAGGTTTGTTATTTGCTCGTAACGATATCTCTAACTTGAATGACATTTTACTTGGATTGGATATGGATTAAGATAATGATTTAATCCTATTTAAAAAAAAGATTTAACAAAATTCATAACAACAGAATCTATTTTATAGATTATAAGGAGAAGCATATTTTATTCAAAGATATTTAGACTATCCAGTAACGTTATCTTTTTAGGTTTATAACCGTAAATGTATAAAAAGGATTTAGTGATTTATCTTAATCAGACATAGACAAGATCTCTACTGATTTTTCTAGATTCTCATTTATTTTGTCAATATGTTCTTGCAATTCCTCCAGAGGAACCTGATCTAGAATCATTTTCCTTAATTCTTCCCTCATCATTATCTCGGTAGTTTCCATTAATGATTTGTCTTTTTCAGCTAACGGAGATTCGACATACTCAAAGTTATCAAGATATGCTGTTGTGGCAAGTTCTTCTGCACCGGTGTAATTGCCATTAGTATATTCGGTAATGGTTTGAGCCAATAAGCCTCTTATAACTTTAATAAATTCTACCGGAGTTTGTGGTTCGTCTGAAGTTGAATTATATGTACCTTGTGTTAAAGTGTTATTTGATTGGGCATACGAATATTGAACACTTTCAGTGATCCCGATTACAGCAAAGGAAAACAAGGAAAACAAGGAAAATATAAATATTTTGTTTAGTTGATTTGATTTCGATGTCATTATCAATATACTTGAGTTATTCACGGCTAACAAAGGTTTATCTAATTATTTAATTTTGTTGCTCGTTATAAGATTTGAGAATAAGAAGGATCAACAGACCATTATTCATAAATGAAGTAAATTCACAAATTATTAAGTATTATAACATAATTGAAATATTTTGTTTTAAAAATGCTTCTCTAAATATAAAAGCTTTAGATTTAGTGACCCGTAATTTCTTTGTAAAGTTTGTATTCAAGCGGCTTTGATATAAGATCTTGAACTTTGGCTCTCAAATCTACAGACTCTTGATTGTTATAGTGTTTGTCGTATGCCTCTTTACTTTCCCACACCTCATCAAACAACAATTCATTTGGATCTTCAATAGACATGTTAAATGTATAAGTAACGTTGCCATCGCGCTTTCTAGGGGGATTAACAAGAGGTACAAATAAATCGAGTAATTCTTGTTTTTTTCCTTCCTTTGCATGGATTAAAACTATTACCCTTACCTGATTGCTTTGATTAGACAATTTTACTAGATTTAAATTTTATCTCTTTTAAAGATTACTTTGTCTCGTTATGCCAGAAGTTGTTAGATTTGGAGAATTCCTTCGTCTGATAAAAGTGCGATCTAGTCTTCACGACATTATACAAATTCTTGTAATTATTTGGTGTTTGTGAGTTCATATAATGTTGCATTTCTTTTCAAGATATGCTCTTTGATTCTATATTTTCAATTCGTTTTCCATTACTTCGTGTTGAAAATTCTTATCTTCCATTCCTATGCTAGATTATTGTCATTAACAAGATGCATATACTACTAAAGCAATTTGATATATTGACATATTTATTGGGATATAATATTTTCTTGCCATTTAGTCATTTTTTATTCAACCTGATATTTTATTCAAGAATTCTCATAATCAAAATCTTATTTTGATTCATTTATCAACCTTTAGGAAGATCATTTAGGCATAATAGCCTTTACGGGTAAAACCAGGCATTATTAAACAATGCAAATAATAGATAAATTATTGCGTACTATCAATCAATTTAAAAAAAGTATTGGTGAACAATGTTTTGCAATCAGAGATTGAAAAATGATTTATACAAATTCTTACAATTATCAGGCTTAGATGTTATATTCATGAACGTTCCAACGCCTTCTTTAATTGCCATTTCATAGATCATCTTATAAACCTGCAAATCCTCCATTGCAAATCCAACGGAATCAAATACTGTAATTTCATCCCTAGTTTCTCGTCCTTTTTTCTTGCCTGCCACTACTTCTGCCAAGTCAGAATAAATTCCATCCTCCAATACCTGTTGGGATTCTCCTTCATATACAGCTTGATCTTGAAAGTCGACAACTATTTTTGATTTTTGCAGTAATTTTTGTTCAATCTCAATTTTGCCTGGAGAATCTCCTCCAACTGCATTGATATGAGTGCCTTGTTTAACCCAATGATGTCGGACGACTGGAAGAGTATTATGTTCTTTGCAAGTGGCAGTTACAATAATTTCTGATTTTTGACACAGCTTTTCTATATCGCTTTCAATGCTGATATTAAGATCTTTCATAAACTTTCTTGCAGATTTGCTCATGGACTTTGAAGCTGAAATATCAGTATCAAACAGATAGACGGACTCTATGTCTCTAACAAAAGAGATAGCGTGAAGTTGAGGAATAGCCTGAGCACCGTTTCCAATTATACCTATTTGTTTTGAGTCCCTATTTGCCAAGTATTTTGTTGCGATGGCTGAAGCGACCCCGGTTCTTAATGCCGTCAGGATGGATGAACCAGTAATCATCAATGGATACCCTGTTTTTCCATCAACTAGTATACCGTTCGCAATTATAGTAGGAAGATCATATTGCGTTGGATTGTCTTTGTGCGTATTTACAATTTTACAGCTGAAATACTCTTGATCAGATGCTGACATTGCCTCTACCGAACCTTTAGTGAAATAGAATTCATGTCGGGGAGGATTCACAAATTGTTTTGCAGCAAAATTTACAAAACCATTCTCTAATGTCTGAAAAAGATTCTCAAGAAATCTGTCTAATGTAGTTTTATTCCTGATGAGATCTATGATCTCGGCTTCTCGTAGAACTAAAGTTCCCTTTTGGAAGATATTCACCTTTCACTTTTGATAATCTCCGATCTAACTTGATTTTGTAGATATAAAAACTTGTCTGTTTTTTTTTTTGCTGCAAATATATCTACTATATGCTGTCATTATTGCTTGTGTTCAATATTATTCAGTTCTACTGCATCTAGTTTTTATAGAAAATGAATCCATCCAAATATACATTAATTCAAACTAAACTATAATTTGAAAAAAAATTCGATAGTTTGCAATCAAGTATGTCAAATATTTGTCATGTATTAAAGTCAAATATTAATGCAAAGAAATTCGATGTTTGAACCTATTTCTGTATGTTTGATTGTCATCGTATTAATTTGAAACCATAGCATTAACGATCAAAGGTTTTGAACATGTTTTTCAGAATCAGTCTATCATTTCATGCGGCGTCTAATATCTGACAAAATGGTGGTATACATTAATCTCCCTTATTTTTCTTCCACCATACTCTTTACAGATTAGATATTCATGTGCAAATGAATAACTAATACGTCTTGTATTTTTAAAATCACTAGTTACATCATTAACCATAATTTTCGATAAATATTTCATTAAGAAATCTTTTACCCCTTTCTCTGTGTTTAAATTTTATGAAATGATATCTCCAATTGAAACAACTTATATGGCATTGTCAATAAAAAAGACTGATATTATTTTCGATAGTTCTTAGTGTGTTTAACTGGCAAGATCTTTGCGGGATGCTCATTTACTGTAAAACCTCTTGTTATTTGTGCCAAGGTTATCTCATTATTTTGAGCTAATGGTAAAGTCAAATGCATGTTTTCAAACAGGGATGAATCCAAGTTAGGACGTTTCTTCAGTTAAGCATCAGATAGATTAATCAATTTCGATCACTAAATCACTAAAATTCGTACCAGCCTTTTTCCTTTGACTATATATCACTTCAAGTAGATCTTTACCACAATCCTCTGTCAAGTATGCGCATCTTAATCCATTGTAGGATACAAATGCGTTATTAACCAAGTGGAAAATATACATTTTCAAAATCATTTTTGGGATAGGAACTATGTTCTGAATATTTAGATATATTTCTGAAAAGGAAGCTTCGTTTATGCAACATAGTAATATTGGTTCCGCAATAGCAACCCTAAGACAAACCCGGCCGTTTATACTATTTGGAAATTCTTGAGCCAATTTTTAATCTACTTTCCTCTTTAGTTATAAGATGATATCCGATAGAATATGACTTCCTGTATGTATGTCTGTTACCTAAACTTTTTAATAAGCCATTTTCCGATATGTAAAAATCATTTAGCATGTCGGCTTATTTTAAACTCCTACCGAATTACTTTTAAGATTGTTAACGTTAAAGATCTTAGGACTTTTAAATACAAGAGAAAAAATCCGCAAATCCAGGTTCATTTTTCCAGATTTCAAACTCTGCCTCTCTTCCAAATAATGCATAAAATAAAATATCGGAATCAGATTAAAAAGAAATTTGATACAAATAGCTAAATATAATTTCCCATGTATTTCCTAGTAATGCTCATAGATTAGATGTCTGTACTATGAAGTGGAGCAGATTCATTGTCGTCATCATTCCTCTTCTAATCTTCTAATTACCATGGTTACAAATATTCTATTAAATTTACTTTACTAATTTGGAATTTATCATATTTTTGTAATCATCAAAATAATAATCATTTATTAGTGATCAATTTAAAAATGAATTATACTACAATCTTCTTGGTTTGTATAAATGCTTTATATGGTTCAACAATCACTTGAAGTGTTGAAGTTGAAAGTGTGAGGGCTATTTGGTAGGAGAAACGTCAAGGGCGGGTGATGGAAATGAAGCAAAAATTATGGCTTATATACTAGATAATCCAGGTTCGTACTTACGACAAATAAAAACTGGACTCGGTATATCTATGGGTACTATACAGTATCACCTAAACAAATTAGAAAAGGATAATAAAATAAGTTACTCTAGAAATGGCCTTCATAAATGCTTTTTTGTTACTGGGATTTTCAAAGACAATGAGAAAGAGATTATCAAATATCTTAATCAAGAAACTCCTCGAAAAATAATAATGTTTATTATAGAGCAAGGCCAGCCATCACAAACAGATATTGCTAAAAATATCAAAATCTCCTCCCCTTCCATAAATTGGAATCTAAAAAGATTAATAGAATCAAAGGTGATTAAAGAAAAGAAAGATGGAAGATTTAAGAGATATACTTTGTCTGGAGAAATCGACTCCATATTGTTAACCAAACTGTTGAAAAATTATTATCCAAGTGTTTGGGATAGATGGACCGATAGACTTGCAGAAATATTTTTATCTCTTTCATTCGATACTGAAAATAAGGACAGGAGTTAATTAATTGTCAGATATTTTTGTTTTAAATTTTTTTATGATGATTATGATATCATCACAATCTAATGTCCCATATTATCCACTACAGATTGAGTTTATCGGAATTGTCGAAAACTTTGAAACATTACTTATAGGCATTTTTTCAATTATATTATTACTTCTGTCAATTTCATCCTATAAAAAAACAAGACTGCAGAATATTTTGTATGCTGCCGCAGCTTTCGCGCTATTTGCCTTTGATATGTTTTTGGAACTAATTATTGAGAGGTATTATTCAATTACTTACCCACTTCAAGATTTACTCCATACTTCAATTATTCTTGCTATTTTGGGGCTATTTTTTATGTCAATAGTTAAAAGAAATAGATAGATTTTTGCACTTTTTAAAAATATAATTTAACTGGCTAGTTGTTCTATTGTTACTTACAAAAGTCACATAATCTTTATCCGGTATATATATATGAGAAACAAAGGTATTATTTTTAAATGGATTAGCGACCTTATTTTTTTATATACAAAAAAGGCAAACGATTCATCAAAATTGTTAGGTTCAAACACAGCGAATCGGATAAGACTTTTTTGTGTTATTGATCTAGTCTAGTCAAAAATATTATAGTCTATGCAAAGTTTGCAACGAGTCATCCATAAGGTAAATTTTAGAGTAAATGCCAATTTACTAAAGATTTGTATTTTATTCAAAAAAAAAATTGGATTGGATAAGAAAAGAAGAAAGTTAGTCGTTTGATTGTGCAGCTGCGTTATTACCAGTGTTACCTTGGAATTGGAAGTTAAGGTTATTTCCTGAAAAGAAGGTACTACCACCAGAAACGACTTGGCTATTTTGTTTTGATTTTTGAGATTGAGTAATAGCTTGTTTTGCTTTGTTACTCTTTTTTGCTAATGCATCTTCTGAAATTGCCAATGGAGCTAAAACCAAAGCAAGTGCTAAAACGACTGCTGCTGATACTAGTAATGTTTTACCTGTATTCATACTTGTAAACTTGATTACAATAATTCCATATATATTAGCTATTTTAGAATTTTTGGTAAACAAGTTTAAGTATTGTCTAATAGTAAAGAATTCTACACGATTTTACTATTCCCGATCTATTGTGATATAGATAACGCATTTTTAGTAAATTGATTTACTTTTTGGTAATAACCTATTCTGAGTATAAGGTATTTAAAAAAACACGCTTTACAGAGTAGTTATAAAGAATCAAGTCAAACTGGATGCGGATTAGCCCAAGGTCATGTTCTCATGTTTTACTCTCGATACAAAATTGATAATCGGTAGGCGGGTAGAATAAACTAAACAAAATATACCAAATATATCACAAAACTAATTCATGTTTCCTAATTAGATCCATTTATCTGATCGCTGCAGTGTATCACCCTATTTCAACTCAGAGGTTAAAAAAACAAGATCTCGAATTACAAAAAAATTATTGATATATCATAATTCATTTGACTATCAAAGTAAATTGATCATATGGCAAGATTCACTTTGCAAGCTTTATTATCAATGTGTCCAACTATAACAATGAATCCCAATCAAATACTGACAATTTTATAGGTCTTTGTTTAAAACAAAAAGTAAACCCGAGCCTTATCCACATGAAAATGACCGGGGCAAAAAATAGTGATAATAATAATACTATTAATAGCATTTAACGGCTATAATGTTTATAGACAGGTATAAAATATGATTTACTGTAAATCACTGCTAACTTGAAATTGCATTTGACAGATTAAAATCGATATTAGATAAATATCAACTTTATGACAAATCAGACACAGATATTGAATGTGCAATATACTTCAAAGTAGATAAAAAATTACATATTGAGTTCTATCTGAATATTTGGATTCAGATGTTGATGTTGATATTGATATCATTATTATCAAACTATTCTTAACCATACTGGTATTGCCCCGTGGTGAAAGAAGGATGAGCCGATTTTCAAAAAGGAAATTGAATTATTGTAAGCACTGTTAAAAACAAAGTTCTTCCCCCTTACTCCTTATTTCCCCCAATCCAATCCAAATTAGAGAAGTATTACAGATTATTACCAAAAAATTTTGTGGGTATCCGTATATCCTAACAAATTTAGAATTCCAAAATTATCAAAATTCTTAAGTAAAGAAAAATTTCGACAATATTGTGACTCTGATTATATACTTATTTATAAATAAACCCTATATAGTAGGTACTAATAGATATGTCTAATTATAGTTATTATAGTAAGAGACTTTTACATCAACTTAGAAAGGATAATAACAAATATGCAGATTTTTTGATTAATATGGTAGAAGCCGAAATAATATTTTATAAAAAGTCTCAACCTTTTAATTCACGAATCTTAAAAAATGCATACTGGAGATTAGACAATTTGAAACTATTCAAGAGAAGGATTGATCTATACTACGACATACTAGAAGAAGAATAAGAAAGAACACCCATCATAGTTATACTCACTGACTATAATATTCCTCTGAACTGATGGAGTTTAATAAGGATTTTCTTTGAAATTAATAACATACCACTGCTTATAAATCATAGTAAGGAATCAATTCGTATTGGTATGATTTATTGATCTCTTGCAAGATTTCGAATAGTTTGGGCATAAAGTAGTGATTAAGAATCATTTTTTGGGCAGAAGAAAACAAGTAAATTAAAGAAAAATAACGTTATCGCACGATTAATTATCAACTGATGATCACTGATATTCTCAATAGTATACCAGTACAATCAAAAATTAAGATCGTCTCTTAGAATATTCAAGTTAATAAGCATCATTTTTAATGAATATTTACTGTGCATAATTAAATTCTCGTTTCATTTTACAAACAACATTTACATTTAATAGGATTGGAAATAAAGAAAAAATAAGAATCAGATAATCATATTATTAATACGCATAAACATATGTCTTATGGTGACGTAATGAGAGTAAATCAATTGTATTTAAACAACCATGACTGGCCGATTTATCATTTGATTCTCGTTATAAGGATATGTACCAAATGATCATGGAGAACTCGACTTTTTAAAGCGAATCATGCTAGCAGAAAATCAGGATTTACAAATCGTAATTAATGATTTGCTTTGTTGATCCATTTCATAACAATTCAATTAAATATATCTTGAGGACAAAGTTCTATCTAAATATTTAGTACTCAGTTGGTGCCCCATTGAAGGACTTACAATTAGGACATTTTATAACTAAATCATAGTAATTGTATACAATAGTATCGTGCATCAAGACAAATCCACAATTACCACATACATGAGACTCTAATTCTGCCCCCCTGTAAACAACATTTCTTTCATCAAGTGTAGAAATTAATCGAGTTTGAGGTTCGGACGATGGTATGACTTGTAATTTAATTATTTTAGTCACATGTCATTCATTTGCATTATCGCATTTAAAACCTCCCACCTTTTGTTATGAAAAAAAATAATCTAACAATTCTACATCATTTAATAAAAGTAACTACAACAATCGGATGTCCATTTTAGCCAAAACAACAGTGGTATTTATCAAATATTATCGTGTTCAAATTGAAGAAAAAATATTTGCATTTGTTCTACCAGTTATTTTATAATATATCTTTCTAATTTGCTCTAGTAATCTACCGTCCAGTAAAAACAAGAGAAGGTTTTTAGTTATCAATGACTCCAATACATGTTTAGAGGTAAACACAGTTTAATATACATCATTTATTTATTTATGCTACATTTGGTTTGTTTTTGTCGTTATTGTTAATTATGGATTCTAAATCAATCGTCGAAACATCATTTGCATCATCACCTTCATTTGAACTTCAGGAATTGATAAATGAGAATAGAGATTGGGTACAAACTTACGGCAACAGTAGCGAGAATTTAAAAACAAGTATACCGATATTCTCGCTGTAAATTATATTAGCAATGGGGAGACATTTAATTCTACTATTTGGTTACGATCAGGTTTCAACAATATTTCTGCATTCAATCTGATGGACAACAATTCACAAAGAAAATTGACTTACGGAATGCTAGTCGATGCTGATTCAAACACTAAGACAGGTTTCAATGGTGCAGACTATGATCTCTATGTTGAATCCTTGGATGGAAATTTAAGTGGATATCTTTACCAATTATCCACCACGGGAGGGTACAAACTAGTTGGTTCAGAGACAAATTTCACTCATACTCACGGCAGATCTTCGATGGGTCCTGGATATGTAAATTTGAACCTAGATTTGGATTCAATTAATTTCCCTAGTGAATATAGCATACTCTTTTATACTGCAGAATCATACAAATCAAATGAGGTAAGACAATTTACAAACTGGGTTACTATTCCTCCCCCTATTCTACAAATATCAACTTCACCATCTGACATAACAATAAGACAAGGAGAAAACATGCTAATTCCTGCAAGGATAAAGTCCACATCAGGATTTTCTAACGATGTAATAAATATAACCGTAGGTTCTGCAAATTCATTCAACACTAATAGATTCGGAAACAACTTTGTTCCTAGTTTTAACTCAAGTGAGATTCATGTAGATATTAAAAGAAATCAACCACCGTTAATTAAGATAACAGTTCCAGAGCAAACACCCCTTGGGATTTACACATTTCCTCTTATAGCTACAATAAGGGAACCCTCGATGGCAACCACGACTAAACCAACCTTCATAGCCCCCCTAGGCGGGGCTTTGGATCCGAAATTTTCACTATCAAAAAAATATCCTACCGCAGGTTACTTAACACAACCAGTCAATCTTACAGTAACAATAACTCCTCCAATGGATATCGAGGATCAGTTCAAAGAATTTTGGGCTACTTATGGTCAGTTCATAAGTATATTCGCAGGTGCATTTGTGGGGGCATTTGCCAGAGAAATGTTTGGATTAGTAAAGAGAAAAAAAGAGAAAGAAGGAAAAAATGATCTGTAGTAGTGTATTTTTTTTATTTTAGAAGATTAAAATGCAAGAGAATAGAAATTTTGGTTTAGGAGATGTTTAATCAACTGTGTTAGAATTTGTAAGATCTAAGACCCATCCTAAAAACATCTTTTTCATAAATGCCCAAACACTTAAGGACAAAGTAGATTTAGGTGCACTATTGTCCAGATATTCTAGGAGTGACAAAGATGCAGAGACATTATATCAAGAAGAATTTGTAACTAATGATGATAGAGGGAAAGAGTTTTATGCAAAGGTATTTGGTCAATATGGAGATGAATCGATCTCCGAGCTAGTTCCTCTTGGATTCGCAGTTTGTTTGGAAAATATTCCGATATTATGGAGTACGTATATCTTGCATTATAGGACACTATCAGCCATAGAGAAATCCACAAGATATGTAAAAGCTTTTGATTACTACAAGCCTAAACACAATTCAAATGCAACTGAATCATTTAATCAAAGGTCCAAGCAACAAATTCAAGACTATAACCTAGAAATTAAAAATACAGAAGATAGATTAATCAAAGAGTTAAAAATCACAGATCTTACAAATAAAGCAGTAGTAAGAGCACTAAGAGCAAGAGCGTTAGACGAGTGTCGAACCTTGTTACCACTATCCACTTTTACTTCTATAGGAATCATGTCTAACTTAAGATCATGGCTAAATATTTTGACAAAAGAAAAAGTTCGTAATGAGTCTTCTCTATATGTAAGAGATTTAATTGACCCACTAATAACTCTGTTCAAAGATAACTTTCCTTCCATTTTTAGTCAAGATAAAATAGATTATTTAGTAAAATCCGAAAACATCATTTATTCTTCAAAATTAGAACTTCAAATAATAGAAGATGATGAATTTGTCGCACCTCATGTTAATAAAGTAGAGAATTTTGAGTTAATTTATACTCCAGATATTGGCCCGACGATGGATTATCTCCCATATATCGAACAAATAGATAGGATCAAGAAAATAAAACCAGTCCGGGAATATGAAATGCTCGACTTTACAATAACAATTCCAAATGTAGATTTGGCAACATTTAGAGATATCCAGAGACATAGATATTTTACCATTATTATTAATAGATGGGATAACTATCAATCTGAAGAACAAGAACTTACTTTGTTATCATCGCCGATGAGCAATACAATTGATATAACCATTAAAGGGAATTTGAGACAATGGACCCATGCAATAGAATTGAGAACACAAGAACAAGGACATTTTAACTACAGGCAAATTTTTCAACAATGTGGAAAGATGATCGCAAGAGATTTGAATATAGATAAGAAACAGTTATTTCCATATGCGGATTGGCGCACAGATAAGGAAATCGGATTAGGAAGACTAAAATCAGAGATGAAAAAGATGAACTCTGGTCTGTAGAAATTTACTCATCTTTTTTATCCACTCAGCCTATAGTGAAGACTATAAATATCAACATCAACCAAATTTATATGGAATTTCGATCAGGACACATATTTTATACAAATCAAGAAAATATAAGATAAAGACAATACCAAGTAGTATGTTTTGAAGAATTTGTTAATTCATGTATTAAATTATATAACAATCTAAAAAACCTCATAAAATTTTTTTCAAGTAAAAAATTCTTGTTTTTTGTCTAGTATAAGGTATTTTGATGGTCTTTTAGGTTTTAGAATTGAAATAACTGATTTAAATACTATTTTATTAATCAAAAATATTATCCTACCTACCGAATAGTTTACATTCATGCTTTTATTACATAGATACTTATTTTTAGCGAAATCAACCTCTTTTTCTTCTTCATTAGAGAATGCGACCTTACTTTTATTCAGTTTCGCAAAGCTGATGCGGAATAAAGCACAATTTTGTGCCCAAATAGCATATGGTAATTTAGGTAAGCATTGATGGACATAGATTTCCAGTGACTTAGAAAATTAAGATCGTTTGATTAGGGCAATATCTGGAAGTTAGTGAATAAATAGAAAAATTAAAAGAATTTCATTAAATCAGTATTTAGGATTGTTTTCAATGTGAGGTGTACCCAGTTGAGGTTTGGACGATAGAATTGGATACCCTTAAAACTTTTTCATGCACTTATGTTTTTATCATTTCTGCAACAAATGTGTAGATAAAATAGAATATCCATTTTCAGGAGTATTAAAGCAATTTAGTTTCATACATGGTTATTGGAGTCAGTATTTCATATTGGTGGATGCATTTACTTTTTCCGTCATAAGAAAGCATTATTTGTCAAGTATCTATATATTTAAGGATATAAAGTTAGATGCAGTATTAATATTAAGAAAGAAAATGAAGAATGTAAAAAAACTCACCATGAACTTGGGAGCAATATTTATTTTTGGAATGGTATTAACTGCAGCAACCAATTTTTATGTTTCTGCACAGACACAACTAAACACTACAACTAATCAAGGTCTCACAAACACTACAACTAATCAATCCAATCCATCCCCAAATAACATTAATGTATCCAAATCACCTAAAGATGAGGCTTCAGTATCAATAAAGGGGGCCATAATTGAAACAGGAGAATTTCTAGGGAATGTAACTCAAAAGATCGCCAAATCGAAATCGGCCAGTTCGGTATTAAATGAAACTTCAGGGATTTTAGGAGACGCGTATGTTGAAACTAAAAAATTCTTCAGTCCAAACTAGATAAATTGAGATAGAGATCATAAACTTTTTTTATTGTTCACAATAATAAAACCACTCAACGATTTATAATTCCAATGAACGAGATCTTCGCGGATCAGTATATTCTATAGGTTTCCCTACACATAGAAACTATTGGCGCCATAAATCTTATCTCCCTACAAATAGTATAATGCAATATTGACTAGTAATAACATCAAATAAATCTTAAAGAATTCATAAAATGATTCTAGGTACAAGCCGATAAATAAATAATCCTAAATTAAGTAAAATATCAGTCAAGTTAAAAATCAATTATTGTGTCGTCAATATTGTCAAGAATGTCGATAACAGTTACGACAATAATTTTCCCTCCGGCTCGAAAAACTAACATACCAATTAAAGCCGACCAAAATTGACAAAAATAAATTCTAATTTTAAACAGAAATACTAGGCTGTATAAAATTTTGACATCTAAAGGAGAAATGGCAATTTATACATCTATAGAATAATAAATTATATGACACTGATATTTTGTCATTAGATTCGATGAAGGGAATTTTTTTTGACATGGACGGAGTATTACTTGATTCGATGGCCTATCATGCAGAAGCAATGTATCAAGCACTAAAATTGGAAATCGATTACGAACTAGATAAGAAATGGATTTACCTGCTTGAAGGTATGCCAGCGGAGGAATTTCTATTAGAGATTTTCAAACATAATCCTCCAAAATCATCAATCAGCGATGAAGAAATAAATAAAATAGTCAGTCTCAAGAAAAAAATCTTTAAGGAAATTGAACATGTAAAGTTGATTGATGGAGCAAGAGAACTGTTAGAGGACCTAGCACAAATAAAGTGCATCAAAGCAGTTGTAAGTGGTTCCTCAAGAAAAGAAGTTATTCATATAATAGACAAAATGATCGGTATCGAGAATTTTGACATCATCATTACGGGAGACGATGTAACCAAAGGAAAACCAGACCCTGAGCCCTTCATAAAAGCAATTAAAGGAGCCAAATTGCACAGCAAAGATGCTTTAATAGTAGAAAATTCTCCCTTTGGAATTGCTGCGGCAAATCGAGCCAACGTGCGATATATCATTACACTGAACAACACTCCGTTGACAATAGATGATTTTTATCGTTTTCTTCCAATTCCAATCAAAGGGAGATTTGTGGATCACATTTTTGAAAACACTAAATCAACAAGGGATTGTATTCTGAAATGGATCTATGAAAAATAGCAATAGATTTCAAATAATATAATGTGGATGATTTAAAGAATTCATAAACACCCCAAATTAATAGCTTACAAAAAATCTGATTCGAAATGCACAGTTTTCTCTACACGAACACTAAATTTACACATAAATCAAGATTCTAAAATCTTTAACTCAGTCTAGGAAACATGAGACTCTATAGCATGTATACCATGTATACCATGACAATCCTTACAAAATAAATTGTCCTTATTCATGGATCCATGAAAAATCATACAAGGGAATGCATGTGGTCAAATTCTCGTTTCCTTTAATTTCCCACCACAAAATCATCAGCAATATCAAAGTCTGTATGAATATGACTTTAAATCTGCGACGGAGTAATAAAATTTGGATCCATACTACCTTTAGCATTATACATAATTTCAGATATTATTATGTTCATTCTTTTCTGTCAATAGTTAAAATCTTTGTGCCATAATAGTTCACTTTTTGTAACACATTTGTCAGCAAGTGATAACGAGTATATAGAAACCGGAAAGATTATATGTTTATATTAAAAGAATACAGGCTTATTTTATGAATTATTCTCGCGGCTCAATCCATCAACATCTTGGAATTAAAAGTTTTGACAATAAATAAAGGTAATTGTTTTAATTGCCAAAGGCAACAATTCTCGAACAGCCGGATCACAATGAAGTTTTTGATCCAGTTACATTTAAAATGGTCGATTTATTATATCAATTAAAGTTAGAAGCGAATTTTTTGCTCATACAATATTTTAATAACATATTACCCCATGGATCATGTGGATACAGTTATCAAGAGGTTTATAGACCCCGGTATATACTTTTTTTAACCCCAAAAAATTATATTATTATATTTAATCGCAATAGCATCTCTCTGTCTGAGCAGTAACGATACTCCTGTTTTTTCACAAGAACTACCGACGATCACCGATCCCTCATTAATAATAGAAGTCGTGGCTGAGGGACTACAATCACCTACTAGTATGGCATTTTTATCAAACAATTCAATACTATTTACTCAAAAAGAAGGTACTATTTCAAAGCTGAACCTTGACAATCCTACAAGTCGAGAAACGTTATTAGAGTTAAAGGATGTAAGTAGCAAGAACGAAAGAGGACTTTTAGGGATAGCCATTTACGACAATATTGGAACGATTTCAAATTCAACAAGCAACCAAGAGAATAACTTTAGTGTATTTATTTTTGTTACTAAATCTAGTAAATTAATGAATCAAGAAACACCTGACTCATCAAACAGCAATGGATTAAGAAATAGAATTTATAAATAATATGGGATGGATAATTTCTCACGAATCCACTCATGATTTTGGATTTGCCCGCAGGTCCAGGGATAAATCAT
This sequence comes from Candidatus Nitrosocosmicus agrestis, assembly GCF_008389435.1. GTDB lineage: Archaea > Thermoproteota > Nitrososphaeria > Nitrososphaerales > Nitrososphaeraceae > Nitrosocosmicus > Nitrosocosmicus agrestis. The sequence goes on from NZ_VUYS01000015.1 coordinate 15,886, forward strand.
CAAGGTGGAAAACTCAAAATAGGCCCAGATTACCAACTTTATGCTGTAATTGGCGAACTTCAAAGAGAAGGACAGTTGCAGAATATTAAATATGACCTATTACCTGATAATAGTGGAGCCATTTTCAGAGTAAATCCTGTTGACGGTTCACCTTCGAATAACAACCCGTTCTTGGCTGAAAAGAATGATAGTAAAGGTGCGTCAATAGCAAAATATCACGCATATGGAATAAGGAACAGTTTTGGTATTGACTTTGATCCAATTACAGTCAAATTATGGGATGCGGAAAACGGCCAAGACCTTTACGATGAAATAAACATGGTAGACCAGGATTTAATAGCGGCTGGAAATTGGTTATGGGACCTATTTCAAGATCGGCGGGAGTAACAGAGAACGACTTAGTCTACACTCAAGGTTCATGATATTCTGATCCGGTTTTAAGTTGGGAACAGTCCAGAAGGGTTACTGATCTGGAATTCGTTAATTCTGACAATGTCGGTAAAAGATATGAAAACAATATATTCGTAGGAGATATAACTAGTGGTAATTATTTTTCTTGGAAGTTAATCCGAACACAAGTGACTTACAGTTTGATAATAACCCCAAACTAGCCAATGATTTAGTCGCAACCAATCAAGATGAGATTTCCTATATAACGATAGGTAGCGGATTCAAAGGGATCACAGATATAGAAACAAGACCCGATGATGATCTCTATATTTTAACATATAGTAGGAGTGACGAAGGTCAAGGTGTCTTATATAGAATAACAAATAATTACTAAAAATTGTAGTTGCATAAAGATATAAGTACCTAGGTTGAGCGTTAGATAGAAATACAAATGCAGTTTTCATATTTTAAATCCAGGCACCCTAACAACAAAACCAGCCCTTTTATCAGAATGCCCAAATCAAGGTAATATGTTTCCTCTAAAAGGATCTAATATTGATGCCTCCATTATTTAGATCATATGTTTTGCTATATCACTCAGGGCAGAGAGATAAATAAGATAATTTGTTATTGTGAAGAATAACATAAAATTACAATATTATTTTAAAGTTAGGTATCTAAATAAAAAGATGTTAACCATTGCTTCAGAATTGAAATTGAATTTTGTATCTAGAAGCTCTTATCCTGATCAACAAAGGATGATTTTTTTTCATCCATTGCTGCAATCAGATCTGTTTTGCTCACTATACCTTCAATTATATCAAAATCATTACATACAAAGATTTTATCTTGTTTTTCGTTTATCATAATAGAAAGGGCCTTTTCAGCAGTATCATTCATATTCATCAATCTTATTTTGTCCTTTGGAATCATAATGTCACCTACTAATGTGGTATCCCTCATTGCTTCTGGAACATCAGTACAGCTTTTAAGAGTCACCAATCCCACAATCTGATAGTCTAGTTTAGTTACTGGAAAAGAACTTTTCATATAAATATTGAAATAATTCCTAATCATAGTACTAACAGAAGTATTTTCCGGAATAGAAATAATATTTGTTTTCATCAAGTCTGCTAATCTTATACGAGATAGCATCTTCATAATGTCATATTGATGTATGTAGGATTGCGCACCATTCTGCAAGAACCATCCTATTAATATAATCCAGAATCCACTCACAAAAGATCCAGAGAGAATTGTCAATAATCCTAATCCAAAAAATAAGTAAGAAATTATTATGCCTATCTTTACAGCAATTCGAGTAGATTTGTCATAATTCTTGTTCCTACGGTATAACAATGATCTGAGGATTCTACCACCGTCCATGGGAAATGCAGGAATCAAATTAAAGACACCTAAAATCAAATTCAGTATGGCAGAGTAGTAAATTACACCATTTAGCATAGTTAAAACATCTGTACCAACATCTTCAACCAAATCAGAAGAAGTTGGCATCATGAATATTGTTAGCCACCAAAATGAAGCAAATATTAGCGAGAGGGCCAAACTTACTGCCGGCCCCGCAATAGCCATTTTGAATTCTTTTCGGAACTCTTTAGGTTCTTCCTCAATGTCCGAAATACCTCCAAAAATAAAAAGCATGATTTGTTTTACTCTAATCCCGTAGGACCTTGCCACCATAGAGTGAGACAGCTCATGAATCAAGACAGAGAAAAACAAGATAATAGTCCCAGATACACTCATTAGCCAGTAATGTGCCGGACTTAATCCAGGTGCATATTGGGGCATAAAACCCTGAGCAAGAGTCCAGCTAATTAGAAAAAACACCAAAATGAGTGAAAAGTGCAACTTGATTGGAATTTGTCTTATAGTCGCGACCTGCAAAGACATATTGTTAATATTTGTAATAAAACTAATATACTGATGCTATAAACTATCTATTTCTCAAATCTTGTCAATGTGTTTGAGATAGTATTTGTTGGTTCAATTGACGATGGATAAAGAGTATAAAGATACTGTTTATCCATCGAAACTACACATTACTTTTTTTTCGATTATCCACAATATCATTAAGGAAACAAATTATGACTCTTTCTTTGATATTGTCAATAATAATATCAATTCAATAAATTAACGTCTTTCATACTAAATTTTTGATCGGCTTGTAGTAAAGAAATTAGATTGGACACGGAAAAAGGTTTACGAGGACTTTTTTGCTATCCGAATACAATTTACGTAGCCGGGTTTGAAAGATCAGAATGACAATTTTCCATAATCCCAGGTCGAAAAAAACTTTGGAGTAATCTGAATAAGTACAACTTCACCCTGCTTTGATTCTTCAAATATCATTTTTGCAATTGGATGATCCAGTGTACCAAGGTATTTCATGCAAATTTTTTCTCCCATGGGAAGAACCATATCCATATCATCTACTATGGTAGCGGTTCCTTTTCCTTTAACTCCTCGAACTGGAGGATTTTCATCATCTATAGAAAAATAAATGGTAGATCTTTTTTTTATGTTTTGTGTCTTCCTTGCCGATTTGGAAGTATTTATCCAAAGTTTTTCAGCACTTTTATCATAATAAAACCAAACTGGTTGGATATTTGGGTCACCCTTACTATCTATAGTAGCTAACTGCAAGTTCAACTTATTTTCAAGAAATTTGTTTACTTCTTCACTGGTCATGTTAGGAATTTCAGAACTGGCATTTATGACTTTCATAGGATAAAGTAGGGTAGTAAATACATAAAAGTTCTCTTTTAATTAATCCAGTTATAGTAGGTATAAAGTAAGGTCATAGAAAATAAGATTTGAGAGATAAATTAACAATCAATTTGTGTTCGACAAATGGAATTAAAGACTATTGGATTCGAATGTAATCCCTAAATGATGATATTACTTTACATACAGTGTGTAATAGTGGTAATGATAGCATGAGAAATAAAATAACTCCACAGTGTTGAAAGACTTGTTACTAGACAGTCAAAATAAGAAACAACAGGTATTAGAAAATCATGACATCATATTGTTAGATGATTTGTTTTGTATCACAAATCCTCATTTATAAAAAGGTTATTAACGGTGAAACCAAAGTATTTGTGATATATTTATATCCATTACGCTCAGACCTATGATATGAAGAGTAAATTCAAAAAATCACTGTTGGGTCAAGTTCTGACAGTTTTTGGAGTTATAATTATGTATGTATTAGTGCCTACTGCACATGCTCAGTCCAACTATACAATCCAGGTTTCAAAAGCAACTGAAGGAGATTTCACAATTAGTGACGGAGCTAGTTATATTGGTACATACTTTGATACCACTTATTCTATGACAGGCACTGCAGATGACTTTATAAACGCTAAGTCGGCACTAATAAGCACAATTCTTGACGACTTTAGTAAATCAAATACTATAGGGTACATTAAAACAAATAGTACAGATGATCTAACAATAAATAATAATTCAACAGCAATTGCCAATCCGTTTGCAAGTAAAGAGCAAATCAATGATAAGATAGAATCCGTATTAACGTATGCACTAGACAAGATAGAACACCCAGTTGGAATTACTCCTCCTTCAATAGGTGATTCAAGAGAAATCAGATGCAACTTTAGTAACATATTAAACAACTTTTGGTGTGATATTCCGACTTTTGTAATTAAATGAGGAATGTAAACCATTGGAAGCAGGAGATTCTATCACTATTTTTTTAACATTTTGACATATAGAAGTCTTAAATAACAGATTAATAACATGTCACCAAGCGAATAGAAAAGATAAAGACTAAAAGTATCTTTTAATCCATTATCTTCGAGTATCAGATTTACTGATTTTGAACTTCTAGAAAAAGAGGATAACGAACAGTCGATATATCTGTTAGGCATCAATAGATGATTTAACTTATTGAGGTATAGTCTTGATACAACTCAAGTATTCCAATATTCTGTTCGACATCTAGATCTAAGGATTATTGTAAAAGGGTGTTTTTTAGTTTCCCTGTTGAAAATAAAATTCCTGCCAAACTGTACAAAGTTTATGGCTGAAAAAAGCCTACATTCTTACCTAATTCTAAGTGTTTGAATTGCATTGTCTATATTTGACTGAAAGCTAGATAGCGAAGCCGACTCTAACTGGTTGGTTGCAGAATATTCACTAGATAATACTAACTGAAGAACATAAATCGTGGTAGGTGATTCATATTTGTAAGACTTTATAATTTCATCATGACCAAAATCAATACTACCTGGAGTAAGATCGTTATCAGATGTTGAACAATTCAACGTAGAAACCTGAAAGTTTTTGTCAGCTATTGTAGAAGTGGAATTTGGTTCTAATTCAGTACAAGTGGTTGAAAGAGTCGAAGGTTCCCCTCCCAGTAGGAATGTCCTTTGTCTTTCGTTCAGATCTCCTCTGTCTTGTATTATTAGATTCATAATTGGAAGTATTTCATTTTGAGATAGAGTATTTAACCGTGTAAAAAAATCCTCGGTTTTTGCTGGAAGTATAGTCAGAATTAAACCATTGTAACCGTTCATACTCTCTGTGGCATACCACCCATTTGGAATCATAAGTTCTGTTACACCATATTTGGAATTTGAATACTTTCCACTCAAGTCTTTCCCGAATTTAGATTCAGTTCCAAAAGAATCCATCATGTTATTGTTGTTGTCGTTATCATCATTAGGATTAAAATTATTGGAAGTATCTTTATCAGCGTTTGAAGAATCGGAAAATGATGTGTTATCATCAACAGCGGCTAGCAAGATTTTCGGTTGATCATAATTTTTCAGATTAAAGTCAATATTGGAATTGATAAAATAAGATGAAGCCAATACCAAATTATCATTCAAATTGTACGCCATGAGTGCTATCAAAGAAAATCCAATGAAAATGAAAACTTGATTAGCATAACAAAGATTGAATAAAGACTTGGTTGAAGCAGGGCCCTTTTTTCTCACTAAAGATAATAAAGGCAATGGTTATTAAAGATTGTCTTTAAGACAATTGAGAAAACTCCATTACTTGCAAGAGAATCATTTAAACCTAGTTTTTATGATAACAAAAGATAGATTCACAAGATACATCCGTGTCATTACTTCTGAAATCACAATCTTTACTTTCTACTAGAATAAACAAAAATAAGTACAATTTTTAATCTTACCCGATCATATGAATTAAATTGATTAAATAAAATTGAGTATAACAAAAGATTCTGAATAAATGACTGCTTCTAACTTGACTTCAATTTTTACTCAAAGGTAGAAAGAATAAAGCAATTGCCCGAATCATGTTTCTCTTGCTTTTCACTTTAAGTTTTCATATTCAGCAAGACACTATCATTGGAAAGAGAGAAATCTCTTTTTGATTAATAGACATCTACCATAATAACTTCGAAGAGTGTGGGAATACAATCGACAATTGTTTATTTTTAGTACATGATTTACGATTTTTGGCGCTGATAGTGACTAGTAAATACTATTATCCCTAATGAATGTGTGGATAAAGGCAAAATACCTGATCTTGTACTCCTTCATCATTCCCAAGGAAAGACAATCCATTTTTCATGATTCAGGATTCTTCCTGTGAATACTCTTGGCCTATTTTCAATAATGTTATCAAACCTCTTCATTAAAAAGGCATAGTCGCAATGAAAATGGCGCAGTGCATTGTATACCTTAGTGAAAATATCCCCTGTATCATAAATATCATCAACAACTAGATATTCTTTAGTGACATCAAGAGTAGGCATCTCATTTGGAAGTAACTTCTTGTATCTAACCGGGATAAACTGTATATGATCAATACCAAGTTCTTGCGCGATCAATCTTGCAGGAATAATCCCCCCATTCGTAATCCCCAATATTATATCATATTTTTTTTTGGATCTTTGCACTTTGTCTACGACAATTTTTGTAAGAAGGCTAATATCCTCCCAATTACAATATTCCTTGATAGAGGTGTTTTCGCTAGTCCTCGGATTGTATTTCAAATTAGTATTATGAGGATAATAGCAAGGACAACAATATTAACAATCACATATCAATATATCCGAATTTAAAGTGGTTGCCTTATGAATAACCAGACAGGAAAGTTATTTGAAAAACGAGATCATTTGGTTCTCATAATTGTAATCAATAACTTATTGCAAAAGGCAGAATATAATGAAAAAATTAATGCAAATCTGCAATTAATAAAAACTATTGCTAATTTATAATTATGGTATTAATATCAATTTGGAAAATAATATCTCTTTTTAGTTTTAGAACAAACTACATATGTTTAAGAGGTTGTACTATAAGTGACCGGTATGATATAGAGAGGCTATTTTTAGGTATCTTTATTGATTTAGCAACTATTAAAATAATAAATACGTGAGAAATGCTAACAAAATACCTATAAGCATTAAATTTTGATAAAACAACAACAATACTGATTCAGGTGTAAATCTGCATATACTTTCAAAGATAACAAGAAATATTAAGATAATATTAAAATTTAATTAAAATTATAGTCAGACATAAATGAAATAACTGAATAAATCTTACTTTAAGATGTAAAAGAAAATATGCTTTAGATTGTTGACAACTAGTCTATTGGTGTTCAGATCCCGTCAGTAATCATCAGTTGTAATCCAACTATCCTGTTTTGATTCTTTCTAGGGATTAGATTTTCCCTATAAAGGCAGAAATCTGGTAAAGCAGACTATAGTAAATCCTTTTATATACACCATCACAACATCAACTCCATTAAAACCAAATACATATAATCCTAAAATATCACTAGATCGACTGATGGGATACAAAGCAGATTAATACTAAGATATTGACAAAATCTTTTTTAAACTTTCAAGACAAGATTAAGATCAAAATCCACTTGTTAATTTCGAATCAATTTGTTTGAAAGAGTCAAAAAAGATGCGGTTGTTCTGATCTTTACCCGGCTTAATTTCATTTTTAAGTCAAAAAACTCCAATCTCAGGTTTCAAGTATTTTTTCTGTTTAGTCGTTTGATAGATCTCCATTTAAAATGGTACAATAAATAATTTTGAATAAATCGCTCTAACCGTACCATGGTATAAGGTCAAATGTATTTTGAGCATATTGAGAATAGAAACTACAAGAACTGATTTTGATAATGTTTTTTTGATCGGATTAACTGAGTAAACTATTTTATAGGCTTTGATTTAACCTGCTTAAATTGCTCCTGTATAATATAATGGATAAGTTATTTAAGCAATAAGAATATGGTTAAGATTTATGAGATCGTATTCGCATTACCATCCACAAAACAATACATCGCACTAACGTTAGTCTTCTATCTTATCTTAAGATCATGAACTTGACTTAGTAACAGATATAGATCAACTTGATTGTGAGTTTAACTCATTGACTGCAATATAAAGGAGTTCAAAGTGGGTGTGTATGTTGTCGTAAGCATTTTCAATGTTTGAATTGCACGGCATCGATTTTTTGCAATGATTGCAAGTGGCTGATCAATATCTTCCTCACAGCGATTTTATCTTCATTTTCAATATTGTCCCTATAATCAAGCCACCACCGATATCTAAGGACCCTATGGGTATCATCCATTTACCATCATAGCATATTTGACGCTTTGACCAAGAATATCCACAGTATCTAAATTTAGGAAATCAATCGAATTGATGGCTATAGTACTCTCATTAGTGATTATAGCACAAAAGATACAAAAATAGTAAAAATAAATCCTAATATTTTCGTTAGTTACACATATGCTATTTTAACAACAAATTTGATAAATGATTCAATCAGATAAAACAATCTCTTCAAAACATCATGTTCTTATATAATAATAAACTACTCATTTTTTTGTCTCCGATATCTTGTTCATAAGTATATTGTAGTGCAGTTCCGTTAACTTACCCTTAGAATAAGCATCCCGAATATCTCGTATTAATTTTATTTTATGGGAAAGATTCATTTCTTTACTATCATCCATGGCATCGATTTTTTTGGCAAAGATTTCCTGATAGAGTATGGATAACTCTTCTTTCAGATATGCATAATGAATTTGATTTATCTTGCCTTTTGAAAATGAATCAGAGAGATCATCTTTTAGTTGATTAAGTAATTCAATATCAGAATCATCCCGTTTACCTGCTTTGTAGAGAGACTTTATTTTATTATGATGAAGACTAGATTTTCTTATATCGGATTTTGATTTCACCCATCCTATTATGTTTGGAATAGACCATCCGATAACAGTCGAAACAAGGATACCGTACAAAGGAATCCAGTATTGTGCAGGAATTGGGTCGGGCAGTTCTTTGAAAGTTGCGGTGAATGTACCATATTGAGTCAAGCAAAAAGATGTTTTTGCAGCATCATTAAAAATTTGCAAAGTTTTTTGTATTGGACTCAATATAAAATCAAAAAAACCATGAGAACCTTCAATACATGGTTTCATTGGTCTCGTAATATTTAAGCCAATATTCTCACTCCAACCTACAAATTCAAAGCCATTATTTGCCTGTGCTAAACACGTTATTCCAGGTTCTTCATACAAATATTGATTTAAAGGATATTCAATTTTATCATCACCGCACAGGACCCTACCAGAATTAAACGGAAAGACATTAAAGTTAATTCCAACAGCAACTTTGTGTTTGGGACCGTGAATTGCAAAAAGACTATCTGACTCCTCAGAGGTTAAATAAACAATGTTAGAATTCTCGTTGACCTCAATGTTTGATAGCGACTCAGATAAGCCAATAGTAGTCAAGTTATTTGTTTTTTCGTCCAGTGAGTAGAGACCATACTCAGACAATATGTATACCTTGTTGATATTCTCATTAATTTCTAATTCTAATGGTGACAACGGTAAAGGAATTACCATGTCTATTCTGGCATTTGCAGTCCCATTCATAATTGAAATGTCATGGTCAGAGATTATGTATACCAAGTTATTACTTTCATCAACCTCCAGTGCACGTGGCTTGTTTTTTAACTCGATGCCCAACAACTGACTATTATTATTTTGTTTGTAAAAATCATCCTCGGTAATTATGTAAACAGAATGATCATTTTCATTGACCTCTATATCGAGTGGTTCCTTTTTATCTGGAATAGACAAATTTTGTAATAGTTGTAAATCATTATTAAAAACGAGTAATTCAGGAGGATCTTGATTAATTATATAGACTCTTTTTGCAATTTCATCTACCGCAATTTTAGAATAGTTTGCATCCACATCATATCGCTTGATCGGATCGATGGATAATGGATAGGAACCATTATCATCAATCAGCATCACACCATTTTTATTCACTAGATATAACAAGCTTTCTTTTTCATTGACCTCTATATCGAGTGGTTCTTGGTCTAATGATAAAGTTTGTAGTAACTTGTCGGTTCTTCCATCAATTATAGAGACAGTCTTTGATGGAGATTTTCCAGAAATGTAAACATGATGAATTTTATCATTCACTTCTACGTCGTGAGGTATTGTGTTGATAAAAACTTCTTTTAAGGTTCCCGAATTACTATCCAATATAGAAATGGAATTAGAACGTTCGTTGGATACATATACTTTGTTTAAAAATTTATCAACCTTTACTTCATTTGGCTCAAGTCCTACTTCTAATCGAGGATTGGTTACATGGTATTTTTCATTTATACTCTCAAGAGTTTGTCCAAGCACATTACCATTATTACTAAAAAGTAACAGACTGTACAACATAATTATAAACAATAGAAAAATGGTAAACAAGATAATGACACCCCTCATCATCCCATCCTAAATCAGGTCACCAAGTGACAGAATATTTCATAAAACATCCAAATTCCCTTCAAGCATACGGATTATTTATATCTTTTGCTATATTGAATGTAAATGCCTCTATTATGCCAATAAAGGAATAGAATATTGATAGTCTAATGGGCGAAATTAAGGTGAAACATCATATTTGGAGTTAAGAAGAGACAACATAGAAGTTATATTATCCCTCTTCAAGATGGAGATAGGTTATTTATTATACAATGGTCAGAAAGAATTAGAGAAATAACCATATGCCCCTATAACATAGTAATAACGTTTTTTCTATACACATATAACAATTATCCCAGGGTTATAGAAGTTGAGGGTTATAGTTAATAGGAATGAATAAATGATAAAGGGATGGACTGGTCAAATATATTAGCCTAATTCTCCAAATCAGTCACAAAAAAGTGAGATTATTTTTTAGGCAATAGATCCTTAATATGCCACATTGCAAAAACCCCCTTTCCCGCGGTTGGATCTATATATGATTCATATACTCCCACAATACTTTTAAGAGAGGCTAGGTTGCCTGTAGCGTTAGCATTAAAAAATGCAGCCCCTAGACTTGTTCGAATACCTTCTTCAGTGGTATTAGTTATTGCCTCAAAAGTATAACTTGCATTACCATTTTGAGAAGTAAAAAGTGCTCTACCTGTAAGGAAATTGGTACCATCATCCCTCGGTATTTCACTACCACTTCCAGAGGCAGCTATCTGCAAGTTATTCAAGGTTCCATTGCCCCTAAAAGAATACTCAGAACTGGTGATAGTACTTATATTTTCAGATCCTAGATCTTGACTTTTTGGAAAGTCAAATTTTTCAGTATAAAAAGGGTTACCAAGAGTCATATTAGCATTTTTCACATCAATAATATCCAAAATACTATTCTGGTTTTGTTGTTGAGAATAACCTATATTTCCTAATGAAAGTACATAAACTATTGTTACCATCATTACAATAAATGGTAAACCTGCTTCTTGTTTTTTCATCATCAAAATGTAATATTTAAGATATATAAAAATGGATGTGTAATTCGGATATACCAATCGATTAATTTTTTCCATATTTACTTTACCACCTTTCTTCCAGGTTTGCCTCGGTATTATTATTTTGAATTAAAGTAATTTATGTATGGATACAAGAATTGATTGTTTATGTCATGTCGAACAGGTTCTACATTAGTTCCAAAATGACCATACTATTCTTTCATATGGGCAACTGATAAAGGCCTTAAGACTAAATCTAATCTCGTTCTTCTAAGTGATGCTTCTGCTCCACTAACTACTTGTAAAAAGTATATCAGAGGAAATGCAGGTCTTGTTTCCTCTAAGTATACTGACTAGGGCGGCAGATATTTCTTTTGCAGGACTTAGATAATCTGCCTTTGAATCCGGGGACGAATAGGAAGGCAAACTTGAGATAAAATATTGAAAGTTTGTTTCATGCGATCCCTTCCAGTGTATTCTATTCTCCTAATCTTGGTATTGTGAAATCAAAAATTTATTTCCAAATACTGTCACTGTATCTTGTATTCACAACACCAATTAGAATTAAACTCATGGATTCCATCGCCAATTCCAAACCATTTCCCAATTATACTTGCATTAGTTAGATCACAGTCATTAAATAATAGATTTGAAGTTATCAGGATTAGCACAACACTAGGGAAAATCATTTGAACTATTAAATAAAAGAGATAAATTTTAGAGATTTTGAAAAAAACAAATAAAAATATTATCTCTTTTTTTTATGATCAATGTCCAATGCCTAATCATCATAGTATAGCCTATTTACTGATTGAATGATCCAAGAAGACATACCCATATCTATCAAAAAAAATTTCTTGGGTTGAGATCATCGTTGCATTGGTCCGAAAATAATCGAGTATAGATCGTAATATTGGCCCTATGACAATTAGAATAATTCAAATTTTTCGAGCATAGGATTCCAAATGAGCAGTAATGGTTTGTTGATGGCATATTAGATAATTTATAATCAATCCTACAAACGTTATCAGAATTATTTACTCATATTCATTTTAGGTCATAAAGCTTATCTTTAACTTATCCCTTTTCACATAACAAACATTAGTAGATTAGTTAGTAAGTCATCCATCCAACGTGGCCGAAAATGCAACAAATACTGGCACATTCCAGTTACCGTTTTGAGATGGTGGCGGACTTAAGAGGAATGATACTTCAGATACTACAACGTTATTGTTTTGAAATGCAGTCAAAAGGTTATTACACACTTCATTATCTGAACTTAGAAATACTACTGTACTTGGAGGAGTATCTGCAAGTTGTATGCTTGCACTGCATCCTTGTGCATTTTGAAATTGATAGTTCTCAATACTAATTACATGACCACCAAGTATTCCACTAAGCTGAGCAAAAGAAATATCGGAATAGTTTGACGTTAAGAACACGAATGTCAATAAACAGAATCCTATGCCAAATTTCAGAAAAAACTTGGAATTCATAAATACTATGACTTCTAATCCTGTAATATTTAAAGATATTATTACGCCGATCCTGATAATAATCCTATTCTTTGTCACTAGATGAATTTTTGAATAATAAAGAATTTGATATTTGATCTTATAGAATAAATCATGAATTTGCTCGAAAAGGGTCGATGAGATACTTCAATCAAAGGTATAGAGTTTTCCGTTACTAGTTTTATTACAATCGTAGAAAAAAGTCGGGATTTCTTCATTTGTAAAGTTTCAATAAACCTTAAATTGTGTTTCAAAGCCCATTTCCTTTGGTATACCTCCCCTCACCATTTAAAATCAGCACCACGATTGCCTTCCTTATACCGCACTTATATCACCATGATGTATGTAGCAATCGCCACATGTTCTAATCATTTGATGAGATTATGTAGCAGTATAACTTGTGAACAGTCTATCTTATCCGACTTCAAGAATCATACTCCGATATCATCAACAATACATATCTTTGAACTTCGTGCGATACTTTTTGAAACAATTGATATATCAAGGACTAATTGCTCATACGACGAAATCATTTGTTATCAATTTGCTTTTCAGGATCTTAATCCATAGATCATTGACAGAATGCTACTTTTTTGTTTAGTTTAGATCTCTCCAAAATGCTTTGATTTATTGTGATTAATTGACAATATCGTTGTGGTATTTAAACAAGCTATTGTTATTTAGGCTTTAGAATCATCTTATGGATCGAATTTATTTTCCAACGATAATCATATATTGTTTTAAAGCACGTCAATAATATTTTCCTGAATGTGTTCTAAATCTCAATTGGAGAATTTATTAGCCTGAATGATTTTTTTCGTCAGTAGAATCGAAAATCAATATGATCTTCAATTCCATATACATTTTGAAGTTGATAATTAGAATAACCAGGTTTTGAGTAATACGTTGTTTCATATGGTTTTATATCTATTATTAATTGGGAATTAATAATAGAGTCATAATGCATAGATATTACTGCAGTATTTTAAGATTTAGACTTCCATCCATTAATTTATTTATAAAATCTCACGGTGATGATAAAAGTGAAAGAAGGAAAAAAGGATATGAACCTACTTTTCCGAGCTTTACAATAAATAAGCAGTTAACCTAAATGAAATATTTTACATAATTCTTGTATCTGGCAATAAAACTTGCAATAAACACTGCATAATTGAGATCACCTTTTCATCCGGAAAAGAGTCACAAACCTTTACACAAACATGAAAACTAATACATCCGAATCAAAGTGATCAAAGGTATTTTTCCTTTAGATACAGAAAAAAAATACAGAAGGAAAAAAGGACACTGCGTTACAAATTAAAAATGGTAATCATATTTTCGGTATGTCGGACTTTCCAATATAATGAATCAGAAATCACAGTTACATCATTCACAAGTATACGATTTTTTCAAATACGACTCTAGATTCTAAACAAGGTAAAAAACAAGCTACTCCGATATACGGATTGGTCCTGAGTCATATTTTATCCATCAGATAAGACATCTTATTTGATCACCTAGTAACGGACAGGATTCTTAATGTTCTTGGTATAAGTAGCACGGATATGCGTATAAATGCAATAGAAGCCCTGGTTCCCCAGAGCATCAATTCCAAATATGCTAATGGTCCAAATAGCCGGAAAGGAGGTTAACTTAGAATTCATGTCGGAATCTATTCAGTCAAATGATGCAATGTATTCTTCGGCTAATGATTTGTTAAAATATCTATCAGTAAATATCAGATCATTAAATCTGAAAATTAGCGACTATATACAGGTTACTCATTCGATAAGATATCCACTCAGCCAATAATCTGATAATGAGGTTCTGCAAGATTATATAGGACTAAGTTGGACTGTATTAACTAATTTCGGTGGGAAAGTGACTGGGCATACTGGATCAATAAAAGGGTATAAAAGCATACAGGATTCAACCCGAGTAAACAGACTGGTATAAGGATATTGCGCAGTTTCACTTATGTCGATTTTTCAATACAAGAAATGATAAACATGATAATTCCATTTTTACTTGATTAGGGGAACTGTACTTACTCGCCTTTACTCTAGGTAGATATAGATAATCAAAATTTTTATGAAAACCAGGTCTCTCTTAGAGTTACAAAATCTTGCGATAAAGGTATGATTAATGTGAATGAATATGAAACAGTATTTTGGAATAAATATTTATCAGTAATTTTAATCATAGTATATCTAGATACAATTTATGAGTCAAATGACCATTCATAAAAATTATATGTTATTTTTAATCATTTATATTGACATATGTTTTGATTAGTAGGGGCTTTGTCAATAGACTGCTTACAGTATCCCGGTCTTTGTGTGATTTCGGACTCTGATAATGTTTGTCAAAGGCTGTCTGATTAGACCACACTTCATCAATTAAGAATTCGTTAGGATTTTCAATTGAATAATGTAAATCATAGGAAATGTTACCTTCTTCCTTTCTCGCAGGAATAACAAGTGAAACAAGTACATCCTTAAGCTGCAGTCTTGTTTCTTCTTTTGCCTCGAGAATTGCCAATACTCTTACTGGATAATTATCGGATTTATTCTGCATTTCATATTATATCCAATTTTGACAATAATAAGATTTACTGTAATTGATTATCTAGGAATCTCTAAAGATCAAATTTTATGATCTTTTCAGGTATCATAAATAACCTCCATTTGCACGATAATACCATGCAAAATAAAAGTAAAAAAAAACAAATCGAATTAACTTGAAAATAAGAATCAAATACCAAAAAATACTTCAATCGATAAATGAAGGAATTTCAAAACAAGGTAGATGTATATATGTTAAAGATGAATATAATTGACTGTAATAATAAGGCCCGTTAAAATACAAATGAACTATAACACATCATAATAAATTAATTAATGCTGAGTAGATCATGTCAAAAACTGAAAGATATTTTTGCAATTAGACAGAATTGCAAAAAACCAGATATACTATCAATTTTCTATTTGAGCTTCGAAATCTTATCAGCATATTTTTTGTACAATTGGTCAATAGATCTAATTCTCTGAGTATGTTTGCATTTCTTGGGATTACTAACGGAATACAAATAGCCTTTGCATGTGCAAAACCAATGGTTATTATCTTTCAATCTATTAATTTTATAACGTTCTCCTGTAGTAACAGATTTTACATAATATACATCCTCCTTGTCGTCATACTCAACGGATTTGGCAAAATTAGTGCGTTTTTCATTATTAGAATTCATTTTTCTAAAAAATCCTACTACTTTTATAAATACACAATACCCATATTAATTTATTACAAACTCCATCTACAATTTTATATTATTGCACCATTAAAATAAAATATAAGAAAATAAAAAGACAAATATCAATCTAAAAAAGTTGATGCAGTTCTTGAATTATTGTAAATGGCGTATTATCTAATGATGAGTTGGTAAGTAGAATGGGCAATGATACCAATTCTTACATTAGATATTATTCCAAGATAAAATAACGAAACTATAATCTTATTTGTCTGCAGGTCATGATATCAAATTTGTTACACAAAGATGCGATTTATTAAATTATTATAGTACACTTGTAATCTGAATTAGTTCAAATTTATTATATATCAAAGATTACGAACAAAAACACTGATCGTAAATGGCAATCACCAAAGAAATTCTTCTTTATATTGGAGCATCAATAAGTACAGGTATAGCTGGGATCTTACACCTTATGTTTGTTCCCAGTTCGATCAATACGGGTATACAATATGTAACGCTTTTTTTGGTATCAGGTTTGGCGCAGATCTTCTGGATTTTGCCGATGGTAAGAAAATGGGGCAAGGTTTGGAATATTATTGGATTTGCAGGTACCACTGTTTTAGTAGGACTAACTGGTTATGTCGTTGTTGAATCAGCGAAGAATCCACAGGCAACACCACCCGGTGTAATGGAATTGGCAGTTGTAATAGAGATATTTCAAATATCATATGTAATAATTACTGCAATAATTTTATTGAAGTATAACAAGAGTTTGAATACAAGAATGAAATAACAAACGTTACAGGCCCATTAATTTACATCTGAAGTCTATTCGAACTAATAGTTTTCTCAAAGGCACATACAAGGACAGAAGAAAGCTGAAATACTATGGATAAACAGAGATTTTTTATTTTTTTGGAGATAATTTAAGCAATCTTCATGTTGGAACTATTATATATTTATGATCAAAGCCCTAAAAAAAGACACACTTTGATGATTATGAATAATTTTATAGATAGTGTAAAATACCGCTGTGGTGGAAGATATCATCCAATGGTTTTTTGATTCTATTTTTATCCTAATTAAATTCTTTATAGTATATTTTAACAGATATGTGTTGATAGTTAATTATAGTAAAGATTAATTGGGTTGCCTTTCAGTGTAATTTGACCTTGATGCGTACGGTCAAGTTGCTAAAGTGATACGATTTTGGATCTGTTAGAATCGAGTTAACTACATACAAGCAACGTAATTTAAACCAGATTACCGATAGATATTAACCAGGGCAAAGACAGCACTAAATTGGTATTTTGAGAGAAAGATTTTTAATGAATTTTTTATCGGCTTGTACTACACCATACCAATCCTACCAATCCACATAGTCTTCCCATTTAACAGAAGTCGTCGGAGAAATCAAAATCTGGTACTAATATACTACACAAGATCGTAGTAACAACCTATAGGAATTAAGGAAATTAGAGTTGATTCTGACATCTTGTATCACGAAATTAAAGATATTAAATTATTTCATCAGTTGAAAATTTTTTAACAGAAAAATGAATATATCTATACTATATCTATTTTTAACTTATTCTATTCTTTATGCTTGAGACTATCTCTGCGGTATGTGAGATTATCTAATCAACGCCTTGATTTCCGCCGCAGGCACAAAAATTAAATTCATCTATTCGAGAATTACAAAAAGGACAGACGCCAATCCCGTCATAATCAACTTCTGCAGCATTTTTACCATAGAGCACAAAGTGATCATTTAGTTCGTCAGTTATTTCTTTAATGCTCATGGAATATCTATTGTATAACAATCTTTAATATTTTACTTTTTTGAACAATAAGAACATGCTTCTGACATATTAGTTGTAATTTTTATCAGTATGATACACGTTTTATGTAAAATAAATATAAAATCATTTTGTCAATTAGAAAATAAATCATAAATAATTATTTAAAATGGAGAATGACCCTAGTGGCATAAATTTTATGATCTAAAATCCTAAATTCAAATTTAATCAAATATTAAATCAAATGGATCTTTTTAAAAACTATTACCTTACTAATGTTGCCAACAATGACAAGAATACTCACTAGTTTAAATTCAATTAGGATAATTCAGTCTGAGCGACAGGAGAATTACAACGAAGATTACATATGATCAACTTTTCCCTCTACCCCCTAAATAGATTTTATTCAGACTAGTAGTAAAGGATATATTTTTTCAATATCGTAATAGAATTCAAAATAAATCTATTAGGATAGATAGAAGACTAATTGTGATGTGGTTTACACATTTTGCATTAATTGTGCCCTTCAAGCACATCTTTAGCAAGATTATACTCAAATTCGCCTAGTAAATTTGAGTGACAACTTTGACTATGTCCAAGGCTAGAAGAATACTTTAATGATTCTACGCTGGATAGTGAAACCATACCATCATTAGGTTTTGAAAGTTTATTGTACCCTTCTAGTTGCATAGGAGAAAAAAGGGATAAATCACAATTTCCTCTGGCGGGATTCCAATCACCCGCTATAGTATAGTATTTGACATTAGGATTTTCTTTCACTTTAGTATCAGCAGCACCAGGTTTCAAATCATATACTGCAGGTGCACAGATGTCATTATTTTCTGCCAAGAGAGAACCAGCGTTAGGCGTTCCTATCATAATTAAATTTTCTACATCTTGTGTATTGTTGGCCAGATACACTCTAGCGTCTAATCCACCTTTACTGTGACCAACAATATTCACCTTGTTCTGATTAGTTTGATCTTTCACATTTGAAATTAGACTTGACAGTTCCTCCGCATGTTCAGCAGCAGAACCGCACTTATCATCAGATTGGTTAAAAGAAATTGAAAAGACAGGAATATGATCTTTTTTTAGCAGATCTTCCCATTTTTTCCACACATTAGCATCAGACAAATAACCATGAATTAAAACTACAGGCAAAGTTTCATTGACATTACCATTAACGATAGTAGTGGCTCGAACATAAAACTGATGAATAGTAGAACAAGCATATAGCCCTACTAGCGAAACTAAGAAGCAAAGCATTAGAGCAATATTATTCGAGGCATATTTATTTTGCAAAGTAACATTAATGGTATGTAATACCTTAAATAACCACTACAAAAGCAGATTACACAGGAAGTTTAGTTTATAGTAAAATAACAGTGCAAATTCCCGAAATTAGGACAATCATTTTGATATCTAATAACAAAAATTACTACAACGTCCATTTGAAACACACATGGAATGAATTAAATTAGTCGTTAAAATATTCCACATTTGATAAAGATCTATTAAGGTGCAACTTTTGGTAAAATTACGACTAGTTTATTAGACAAAGTTAATCGCAAATAGATTGACAGATTACCAGTAACGCTTAGTCACCATTTTAATTGATGAAACATGATATGTCCCTAATATCACTAAAATATATAATCAATAGATACTTACAAAGGTTTTAGAAATAAAGATATAATATTTCTTACCTGTATCCAATACTTTCTACTGTCTAAATCCTTGGAGGAGTGCATTAATTTTTCAAAAGCAATTCCATTAAATAGCGCCAAAAGGACCTTGGCCATTTCCTCAGTATTTTCATCATCAATTTTTAATAATTCGTTTTGGACAGCTTCATCAAGTACTTTCTTTATTGAATGAGCTACTTTATCACTGCAAATAATTAATTCATTTTTTATTTTGTCGCTTCTCCTTGAAGCACACCACATCTCAAACAAAAATCCATAAAATTCAGGGTATTCCCTAAAGCTGTGTATACAGTCATTGATAATATTATCAGCAATTTCTTCTTCAGTATTTCCACGAATGTCTTTTATAGTAGATTGAATAATTTTTTCCGAGCTATAAGCCAATACTTTGCTTACCAAATCCTCTTTATTTGAAAAATAATAGTGTATTATACCCCGACTGACCCCAGCTGCGGCTGCTATGGATGCAATAGTGGTATTTTCATATCCATTCTTGGCGAGAACCTGCATTGCGTTATTTAAAATTTCATTTATCTTTTGTTCTTTGGTTTCACTCACTATACCCATATAATTTACATGTTTTATATGCTTTAGGTTGGATAACCAACCAAACATTAAATAATTACTTGGTTCCTAATAAGTTGGATGACTAACCAAATGTCCAATATACCAACCAAAATATATAGAGAAAATACAAAGGAGATAGCTATAATAGGTGGTGGCCTGGCTGGTCTAACCGCTGCGGTCTACTTGGCTCGAGATGGGAAAAATGTTACAGTTATAGAGAAATCCAGTAAAGCTGGTGGAAGAGCTAGAACAACGATAAAAGATAAATTCTATTTTAATCAAGGGCCTCATGCACTGTATGCCAACGGAATAGGTCCAAAGGTTTTGGACGAATTAAATATAAAATATACTGGTAAGAAGGTTGATTCTACCAAATACTACATAACAAAAAAGGGAAAACTTTACAAATTGCCTACAAAACTAAACGAGATTCTAACAACAAAGTTATTAAATGGATGGGGTAGTAAGGTTGAGGTCTTACACTTTTTTATCAAATTAAACAAAATGAAACTTGACCAGTTATACTCGTTAAGTTTTCAAGAATGGTTGGATTTAAATTTTAAAAATCCTGATTCTAAAGATTTTGTAAAAATGTTAGGCAGAATTGCCACATATACTTACAATGCAGAAAATTTGAGTGCAAGGTTGGCATTGTATCAAGTAAAAACAGCCGTGACCGGAAGTGTGGTGTATTTAGACGAAGGATGGCAGACGCTAATAGATCAACTTGTAGAAATCGGAAAAAGAAATGGAGTAAAGTATGTGCATGGCAAAGGTGTGGTAACACTCCAGCAGGATTATGCCCATGACAAAAAAAACCCTCAACAGATATGGAAGATTAGTTTATCGGACAATACTACTTTATCATACCATAATGTAATTATTGCCACTAATCCTTTTCATGTTTATAGTCTACTAAAGGACAACAAAAAAGTTAATAGCGAATTTCTTAAACAACTTGAAAATATTAACAGGCCGGCGAGAGTGGCAACACTAGATTTGGCATTGAGCAGTCTTCCCAATCCTGATGTCTATGGTGTTTATGGGATGGATACGCCTTTGTATATATCGTTGCATTCTGCGTTTGCCAAATTATCGACTGATGGAAATGGAGTGTTATTTCATGCTATGAAATATCTTGATTCATCTATTGGGCCAAATCCGTTAGAGGATAAATTGCAGTTGGAAAGTTTGCTGGATACAATTCAGCCAGGTTGGAGAAAAATGATCATAAGGCAACGTTTTTTACCCAGCATGATAGCTTCCAATACTGTTATTAATTACAATAATAATGAAACGATGGAAAACAGACCTGATACAGAAGTACCAGGGGTAAACAATCTATACATTATAGGAGATTGGGTTGGACCAGATGGAATGTTAGCGGATGCAAGCTTTGCAAGTGCCAAAGCTGTTGCATTGAGTATTTTGAACAACAGAAAGGCAATTGAAATGCATACTATACAGTAACAGTAATAACAATAGTCATACAGGCAATTGGAGCATTAGTTTCCCCCAACTTTGTTATAGAATTATCAAAATGCTAAAAAATACCAAATTAATGTATATTAAAATCACAGTTTGTAGTGTCTAAACTATGATAAGTATCATGTTGATTATGAATTATAATAAAAATGAGTAACCTACTAAGAATCAAAAAGTCGGCATATTTGGAATCATGTTCATTGTTGCAGCATTAGTTGGATCAATAATAGCCATTTCTGGTGTTAATAATGCAGTATTTGCAACAAAAAAGAAATCAAAAACTCTCTTCAAGACATTACTCAAGAAAGCCTTACAGACGAGAGTGCAGAATGTTTTTCAAATAACAATACACTAGCATCATGTAACAACCTTGCACCGTCATTTAACCTGAATGATGGCAACAATGCAGCAGGTCAGCAATAAATTCATCATTTTTTTCCGTTTAATTTAATGTTATTTTATATCAAAGTTTTCTAGTTTTTCTGTTCTAATTCTAAATATCACACCCTTTCATATTTTATAAATTAGTAAACATCATTGTTATAAAAGATATTACGCAGGTTGAGCGCCAGAGTAATTGGATCAAGAATGAATAGGGCACATATATGATTTATCGAACCTCACAACAGCAAAGGTATGTTTTGAACTTACCAAAACTGTACAAATTCTAGGAAGAAATGATTACTCGTTAAAGATAATAGTATTCTATAAGAAAACAAAACAACTCATTATCGTAGCCAATTTTTAATTACCGTGCTTCTCTTCATAATTAACAAAAGCCTTTTTTACTTGACAAGATTAAGCACTGAGGATAAATCATATATAATCACCGTAATAATCATTGCAATCCCACTCCTGCTATCCGCATTTAATTCAACCCCTATTCTTTCATCTACTGTAAGTGCACAATCTAGCAATACGAACTTCACCGCTTCTACTATTACCACAGAAGATATAGTAAATACATCAAAGTCTGGAGAGAAACTTGTGCTAAGAGGAATAGTTTCTTCAGAGGACTTTGATCGCGCCACATTAAAACCTGGAGATAATCCTCATGGAGCAGCAATCTTACCAAATAATCCCGATGGGTCTGTATATACAGGGATTTTGACATTTAGCGCATCAAAACCAGTAGAGGTTGGAATTAGCCACAGACTTTATTGATAATGACACCTTTTTTAATATAGACACAAAGGAACTTGGTAATCTTTATGCAGGATATCACAAAGACAAAGATGAAAGAGGAACGCCTGGCGAAATTAGTGTTGCTTCAGTAATTGTGCCAACCTATGGAACTCATGTACCATATTTCTCAGCTTCTATTCCATTTGTGGGTGATTCAGTGTGGCTTAGGATTCCTGATGGAGAACCATTCATTGCAGTATATGAAGTATCTGCAGATATCATTCAACCAGTTGGCGTAGTTGATTTAGACAGCATTACAAACACATCAAGTTACAATAGTACGATTGACCGTCTCAAATAGAACTTAGAAATGAGCCAACGAAGAAACAACCAACTACATTTAAGTAATCTTCGAAAGACCTGATTCTAAATTTAATTTTCAACAACCCCTTCTTTTCCTTTTTGTTTGACTTACTATATCCCATCTTACAGAATAAATCAGAAACAGATTCATTTTCTACCGATCCAATCCAAGGAGGATATGGTTTCATTTGACAAAGTATGAAAAGCAAGTGGATTTGGTTTTTTATCCGCTCAAATTTCACTAGCAGAAACAAAATTGTTTAGGTTCCACTAATCATAATACTATTAACATATATAGTATCATTTAGTATTGGTTCCGAAGACACGATTTAAGGATCAATTCAATTACAGCAAAAAAACAAAGTTACTAAAATAAATGACAAATTACTTTCAGTGTCTTATCAAGTCAAAGCGGAGCAAAACAATTTGAGTCATATGCCATGGATCCAACAAGGCATAATCTACAATTCTCTGTTAGATTGTTAAATACAGACTTTCTATTCCTAATTGCAACAGGATTGATAAACAAATAATATTCATTAATTAGATTTTCTTTAATCAAAAAAGGATCGAATAATGTACCTTAATAAATTACGATATCATTACTACAATTATATTCGTGGCTCTATAACTTGGTATTTTCTTCCTTTGAATCCCTTGTGGTTATTTCATTACTTGATCATTAATTTTTCAAATGCCTTGGTAATAACAACTTTTGGTGTTTCTATCTTTTCATAGCAAAAACATAATCGGATCATCAGACTTTATCACGACACTAATTCCAATGAATGATGAATTCATTAGCAATTTTTCTTCCCAGAAGAATGATATCCACTGATTAGCGTAAACTGTTTAGGGATTCCGAGTTTTTTATCCCATTTTCAGAATAATTACTCTATTTCATTGCTTTGTCCTGCTATCGACCTTGCACAAGATTTGTACCTATGGTTTCAATTTTCATAGCATATTTGCTTTCATTCATATATCACTTTTTTCTAATTCACGTAAGATTGCTTTTTTCCTGTCAGTGACTTTACCTGATTTATACCCAGTATATCTATACTATCAAATTAAGGATTTTAGAAAACCTCTTAATTTGCGATGTTTATATCCTTTGTTTGCAAATCATTTTTTATGATTAAACATGTCACAATCGCCTCGATCTTTATTCTGACAGTGTTAGCACTAGCACCCGCCGTGTCTAATAATTTTGCAATAGGACAAACAAATACAACAGGATCAGAAGGCTCTGGTGGAAATAATGCAAAGATGCATGTTGATGAAGCACTAAAGGCATTGCAATCAAATGATAACGCTGGTGCAACTATGCACTTAAATGAAGCTTCCAATTCAGCAATTGGATCTGCAAAGATGCATGTTGATGAAGCACTAAAGGCATTGCAATCAAATGATAACGCTGGTGCAACTATGCACACCCAAGAAGCTCAGAAAAATCTTTAGATAGTTGAAAACAAGATATCCCAAACTCTATTTTTGTTAGGATTTAATTTTGAATCAATTCTTTTACAGATTGAGAAATATATACGACATCTAAAATCAAATATATAAAATTAATTCATTTTCGCTTCGATAGGTGGTCATTGTGTATTGGTGGATGTCGCTTACTTCATGATTCAAATTTTCTGTAGTAATTTCTACTTTTGATTATCTTTTAGCGATCAGAATACCATTCAACTCAATACTCTATTTACTTTTCATCTATGCAAACTCAATGTAGAGTATTCACATGTAGAAAAATAGTTACTTAAAATAAATGAAGAATAGACATGGAGACAAAAAAAAGAGGTTATTTGGACTAGATTTTATTCTCCGAATAGTCATAGAAATTAAAGTCAAAATGAAAGAATTAACCTCACAATTTTACAAACATAAAGAGTAAGATATCATTCTGACTCAATGTCTGACTAAAAGATTATGTTGATTAACCCATATTACGATATGTACTCATTCTAAATCCTAAGAGATGATGGTAGAAATGCATTCAGCAAATTGAGACACCAGAATAACTAATTTAACTCCAAGAGATGACAATTTCTAAAGCAAGAAGCGTAAGGTTTATCAATGGCATGGCATCAGTTTTACACTTTGAAAAATGATGTTGTACAACATATAGCAGTGACGGATTTTTTGGCCGGACAAAGCATATTTGCGCAAAATATTTTATGAATTGTAGAGATGATATAGTAACAGATTGGGATGGGATAGATGGAGTTTCCTGCAGCACAAGAGTTCCAACACAAACAAGTATTTGAAGCAAAGGACCATAAAAAACCATAAAGATATTATCAATTAAGTATAGTTACACCAATAGAATTGATGAACCCTGACTCCAATTCTAACGCTACTCGGAAGGATTATAAATATCCACCTGGGCCAATAGAAATAATTCCATACAGTTTAGCTTTAAAATTTATATCGAATCCTCTACCCATATTAAAAAAGATTACCGCAAAGTATGGAGATATATCTCATTTTAAATTTGGGCCAAAGCTACATGTATATCTTGTAAATGACCCACACCTTATTGATAATATTTTAGTAAGACATAATCAATATTTCATCAAAAGTCCAGGATTGCAGTTAGCAAAACGAGTAATTGGTAACGGTTTAATAACAAATGAAGGTGAAAGTCATTCAAAACAAAGAAGACTAGTCCAACAGGCATTCAGCAGAGACAAAATAGAGGTGTATGGAAAAATCCTAGCTGAGCATTGCATAGAATATACAAACACAAACTGGAAAGATGGAATAACGGTAAATATTCATAAAGAGATGACCAAATTGACACTATCTATAATCAGCAAACTATTGTTTGGAAATAATGCAATAACAGTGAACGAAATAGACCAAATTAGTGATAATATTACTCTAATTATTGAATTCATCAATAGACTTAGAATTCCATTTTTAAGATTTATTGAAAAACTTCCATTACCATCAACCTTAGAATACAAGCATGCGTTAAAACATTTAGACAATATCATATATGCCAAAATAAATGCAGAACGACAAAATATGTTACTCAGTGACAATAAGAAATTTAATACATATGATATTGATAACACTGCATTAAGAGAAAATAATAACTTTCAAGAATTTCAAAGTAAGCCAAACATCCTTTCTATTCTTATTAATTCTACTGATAGAGAATCAAAGGTTAGGGATGAAATGCTATTACTAGATGGAGGAAAAAAGAAAGAAAAATCATCAATAATGACTGATAAACAGCTAAGAGACGAGGTAATGACTATTTTTTTAGCAGGTCATGAGACCACAGCTAATGCACTGACATGGTCATTGTATTTATTATCTTGTCATCCTAATGTTGAAGCCAAAATTCTAGAAGAAATTACACGAATAACTGATTATAAGGAGAGCAACAACAGTCATAGAGAAATTATTACGGTTGAAGATTTGCCAAAATTAAAGTATACAGAGAAAGTCTTAATGGAATCGATGAGGCTTTATCCTCCTTCTTGGGCAATAGGTCGTCAAGCCGCAAAAGACTACATATTAAATGACAATTATACTATTCCTACTGGTGCCGTTATCATCATGAGTCAATATCTAATTCATCATGATAGTAGATATTTTAGCGATCCTGAAAAATTTGTTCCTGAAAGATGGTCATCGAAATTCAAAACATCCATTCCCCGCTTCAGCTACTTTCCATTTGGGGGCGGTCCTAGATCATGCATAGGTGAATCACTAGCTTGGAGTGAAGGCATAATTGTATTAGCAAATGTAATGAAAAGATGGAAGATTACGCTTTATGATAAGTTAACAGATGTCAAATTACAACCGCTAGTAACATTAAGGCCAAAAAATGAAATCAAAATGATAGTATCAGAAAGATGAAATCACACCTATTTGTTTATGGAAGTAGTTTAATTGATAAATGACCAGTTCGCAGTTAACACCCAAACATGTTCCAATATTATTGTTAACTGTGTTCTTTAACATTTAATCTCATAATAAATCTTTAAGCGAGTAGTGAATAGTTGTGCTTTATTTATGACATATATTTTGGGTAAAATATTAACCGTCTTTGAGTTCTTGGATTCAGTTCCCAGTGATAATAGAGTTCTTATGCATTTTTTATTTCAAAGGTGTCGACAAAGTTAATGTATCAGCAAGTGAATCACTTACTTTTGATCACAATATTTAATAACAATAGCAATGAAAGGAGCAAATGAATGAACAAACAAACTCGGCAATGGATATTTGATTTAGATAATTCAAGCTCTCAAGTTTATAATTTGCTTGGCAGTATAACACGAATGGATAAAGATAACTTTCCAATATTATCCAGGATGGGCGGCTCATTACTCAGACTAAAGAAAGGAGGTATTCAGGTTCCCCACTGGCACGTTAATTCAGCAGAGTTAAATTATTGTTTGTCCGGCAAAGCTAAAATGACTATTTATGGAAACGCTCAAGAATTTACATTTACCCTGTATCCAGGTCAGTTGACTTTTGTGCCTAAAGGTTATTGGCACGATATAGAAAATATTGGTAATGAAGAGATTAAAGTCATTATGGTTTACGAAAACGAACAGCCACAAGATATAGGTGTGGCAGAATCAGTTCATTCTCTACCAAAAGAAATACTAAACAGCATCTTTGGACTCAAATCGCCAGGACTATTCGATCAATTAGGAATTGAGGAATCTTATGATGAGATAATACAAACCCAGCAAGTTGATCAATCCGAGAATAATCTTGCAAATTCAGAGAATGGTAAAAATATATCAAATCCTTTTACAATAAATCTTGGGTCTACCGAACCACAAGTCCAAACTCCAGGCGGTATTGCCAGACTTGGAAGTAATCCATATTTTCCAATTCTCTCAGGATTATCAGTATTTGTGCTGGATTTAGAACCAAGGGGAATAATAGAGCCACATACGCATCCAAACGCTGGTGAATTAAACTATGTAATTGAAGGGAAAGTGCGTTTTACAATTCTTGGACCCAAAGGAGAAATGGAGACAAACGAAATGGTAAAAGGTCAAGTGTTTTTTGTCCCAGCAGGATATTTTCACTATTTAGAAAACTCGGATAGTTCAAAAAAAGGCACAGTTGCCTCTTTTTTTAGTAATGACAATCCTCAATTTTTAGGACTTGTGGGGGGCCTTAGTTCATATTCAAATACGGTACTTGGATCAATGTTTAAAAAAGATTCAGATTTCTTCGATGGTCTTCCTCGTTTGGTAAAGAATGTATTGATTTCAGCCAATACCAGTTAATATCTCAACCAATAGAACTAGACAGGGTTTATTCCTTTACCACATTTTTATCTTCTGTATGGAATCCTGCTAATTTAGTAAAGTATTGTTGAATTTTTTTCTATAATTCCTCGGACTGATTAATTTCGCCGTTATCTGCCCACATACAACTTCGCTTAAACTAATTAAATGAACTCAAAAATAACAGCAGTTCTTGTTCGTATAAATATATTATATAATGGAATAGAGTCAATAACCAGTTTGATATAAGCATTTGTGGCAGGATTCAAATCCCTAGACATGACTTCATTATCTAACAAGTATTATTTTGTTTAGGTTCTTTGTAATTATATTCGAGATAACAGGGTTGTAACAAAAATTAGCAAATATATTTTGTTGACTAGAATCATAAAAAATAACTAAAAAAAGTATTAGCTGAGAGCATCCTTAACCTTTTCTTTTGCTTTATTCAATGTTTCTGAACTAGGTTTTCCCTCTGCATGGTCTTTGGCAGTCTGAGCCTTTGCTTCAGCATCCTGTTGTGAATTTTTCAATTTCTTTGCTGCATCGTCAATAAAATTGTCTGTCATTATTCCAATATGTTCAACATACTTTATAACTAATCAACTATTTTTGCAATGACATCTTTTTTTAGGTAGAATAGTTTACCATAGTTTTTAAGCATCATGGCGTATGTGACTAGATACCAGTTATTTGAGTGTGGTTTCTTTTCAAGGACCAAAAAATTAATCAAACAATAACAAGTGATATGTCGTTAGGAACGCTATTGGTAGAAGAATTATTATGTAAGATCGAATACAATTAAGTTCCCAGATAATATGCTAACAGAGTGATCATCAAAGTCATTCAAGTTATCTTTGTAACAATGTTTCTAGTTTCTCAAACATAAAAGTATTGAACTTCTGTGATATTTTCAAATGTAGGAATTTTAGTGATCGGCAGAGTGCATAATCCTTAACATTGTCAATATCTAGTTGAATTTTGGTTTATGACTACATCAACAACCGTAGATGAAAATGCACCCAAAAAATTATGATCATCTCAAGTTCAAGACACCATATATAATAATTACATTGTTTTAATATTATCAGAAATATGAAACACTCGGTTAACAATTATCAAAAACCATACAACACGTTTCTCTTATGTATGTTCTGCATGCTTTTTCTCATAGTTTCATCTGATAGTAAAATATTATCTTTATTTTCCTATGGGCAGCAACTACAACTTCAATCAAATATAGAAAGCGTACAAAATACAACCTACACTGACCCTAATGGCAATTATACTTTACAATATCCGCAAGGCTGGAAGATAGAATACAGAGAACCTGTTATCAAATTTGTAGATCCTGTTACTCAATTCACTTTACCTGACCACAAGTCCATTATTACTATTTCTATGGGAAATATTGAAATTGATGAAAAAAGTTTCAAAGAGGGATTTTTGATCTATTATCCACTAATTTTACAAGAAAGATTTAACCATGGCCTACAAATAGTAGATAAAATACTTGGAAACTACACAATTGATGGACATACAGCTGGTTCAATTGTATTTATAAATCAGGTAGATAATTCTTTTGGTGTTATTAAAGGATTATTCATAACATCCGTTTTTGAAAACAACAAAACGATTTCTATAACCTATACGTCTTCAGAAAAGTTCTTTGATCACAACATGAAAGATATAGACTCAATGATCAAATCTATAAAAATTAATACAGATAGAGCATAGTAGAAAGTTATCTTTGGAGAATGTCAAAGATTCTAAAAATGATAAAAAAACCACTTATATAATGGCATTATTGTTATTAATTCCAGTAAATTCAAAATACATTCTTGACTCCTTGTCATTTCGGTTGTGATAAATGGATGTTCAAAAAGACTAAAAAGGTGTGGACAAAGAAGCGAATTATGCTGATTATTTTAGTATCGATAAGCTACGCCACGTGGTTTGACTTTCTTGATTCCATAGCTTATTGTCCGGCAAGTAATATACCAATAAATTGCTTATCCATTGGCGAGGTATTTGGAGGCAATCATCTTTATCAGCCTTGGAATATTATTGGACATTTCATACCAGCTTTATTCATGTTCTTTCTCAAACCATTAAAAATAGAGTATTTCATTGCAGTGTTCTTACTTTCGACAGTGGTCATGGATTCACCCATATGGGGGATTGAGAGACTTTTACACGGAAATTTATTATGGGCAGAAGATCATATACCTACAACTAGTATTGTTGAGTGGATAAAATATTATTACAATCCGATCGGTATGTATGGTGTCTGGGACCATGATTGGATATTTGAGAATTTCCCTTCCGCAGCAGTGATATTTTGGAGCCTTGTTATACGGATAGCAGTGGTAATTTCACTAATTTATGTTGAAAAAAAAATCAATAAAGAATAACAACATCTTCAAAGCGATTATCATGTTCTTGCTAATGCTTAGACTATTATGAAAAGTTACATTGAAGAAGCGAGTTGAATGTGTGGTAAGAACTTACGCAGTAGCAATGATCCTGTAATAATTGAACTTGACTAGCGTTGTATTATACATCATCAGTAGCTTGGTACATTGGAGTTGGTTCTAATATCGGTGAGATTTCTTAATTGCAGAAGAAATACAATAAAAGATACCCTTTTAAGGTAACATCATATGACTAAAAATATTCTTTTCAAAATTCCCCCATAGTAAATTTGTTCGAGCATACTAAATTATCTTCAAACGCTTTGAATAGAGATCATCCATATCGTAACTCATTTTGTAAGTTATCCATAAGTTCATAATAATTATCAAATAACAGACAATGCTCTTTAAGATTATCTGTTACAGAAGTCAGTGTTACATATAACCCAGCATCCGCATATTCATAAGCTATATTCGGGCTACTATATTGATGAAACCAATGTTTCTTAAAGGTAATCAATCCGATAGAATTTTTGAACATTTCATTGTACATTTGATTTCGATTTAAATAACCTTGATATACCAACATTAAACTGAAGATTATTTTTCAATTCATTTAGCAGTCAACATTTTATAGACAATTTATAATATCCAGTAACAGTTTTGACTTGCAGGGTTTCGATTTAAGGTTGTATGGAATCCAACAATCTTGTCAACACATCTAATAGATTTTCCATCAAATTTTTGAAAAGGTAGTTGATAGTAAAGCACAAAGATATAAACATGTAATAGAGATGTAGAATTATGAAAACATTTATCATCAAGACCTATGGCATAATGTTTTTACTTACAGGAGTGTTAGTTGGTTCGCTCTTCTATCCAGAAGATACGAAGGCTACCGTATTAGATGGTATAGACGAACCTACAGGAAATGCATATAAGGATGTTTACATTGCTGAAGAAGAAAACACCACTATCCTGTCGGGAACAAATCAAACAGTGAATACGAATGGTAGTTCAGTCATTCAATCGTAATGACATATATCAAATTTCTATCACTATCTGTTATATTTTTATTTTGAGAACCAGATATTAAAATCAATATCTTGTGTATTTTTGAAATCCAGAATATCAGTTTTTTTAGAGTGGAATGTATGAGGTATTAGAGAAATGCATTTCCGATAGTTATAGGGATCAAGCTTTATCGCATTAGGATTGGTTCAAGGCGGTATGTATTCTAATAATTAAAATTTCTTGCCACTTTTGGTTAAGTATCCGCACAAAAATTTTTTAATTTAATGGGGATTACTACTAAGGAGATATAATCCAACAGGATTCAAAAAAAGAATATCCAAAAATCACCAACATTAGTAATCTTTCACTTCTTCTTTGAACTTTTCCTTGTCATATTCTGTACCCATATCCTTATCTGGATCCTTTATCTTGTTCGCCATAGCCTTAGCACCAGCTTTAATTTTGTCTCCGGCTTCGTCTAAGGTGTTTTCTGTGTCATCAGCGGCATCGTGAACATCGTCTTGAAGGTCATCTTTTCTATTAAGTGGTTCTTCTGACATTGTATTTGTTAGTATAACATTCTTTATATCCTATATTGATCGATTTTTTAGAATTTAAAGTCTTGATTTACTATTGATTATTAAATATAGAATTACCAAGCTCGTTAAGATTGGTTCAAAATAGAGTACTTTACTAATTCCCTCACACTTTTTATTATTACTCTAATTGAATTATGGCTGTTTACTATGAAGTATTACTGTTTATTTGTTAATATCCAATTTATTATTTTAAGAGCCTTATTATTTACTATTGTATAATAACACAAGCGATCATTTCATTTGGGTATTCAGATATCCTTGCTGATTTCAGTATTGTAATAAGATCATACAAGAAATTGTTCCAATATACTGTTAAAAGAAATAACTAATTATCATGGATAGAACCATGCCAATCTTATGAAATTAAGGTTGGAATTAAAATAATGAGACTTTCTGAATCAAATGATAAATAAGAATAAGAATTTTGGGTGATTCAATCATACCCTCACTGTTAGATATTTTGGACCTTTCTTGGGACTATTTGAAATCTCAAAACAATCATATCTTTCGCCATTATACTCATCTACTACACATAGATGAAAATCCTCTTTTGCATCAATTAAATGAACGGCATATCAATGTTAGTTGTATACTGCACATCCGGACTAGCAGGATCATCATCGTACATTGCATCAATCAAATCAATATTGTCTCACGCGTATTGCATATATTCTTAGATATATACGCTTACATCATTAGACCCATTTCTTGAACTGTCTACAAAAGTCCCCTCCACTATAAAGTTGCCCTTTTGATCATACGTGGTCAGAACTAATGCAAAAACCAGCAAGATTGATGCTGCCAATACAATCGCCTTTTAATCATGTGAATATAATAGTACCTTCTTTCATATTTAACAATTGTTAATCATTCCCAAAAACATGTTAAAATATATCTTCTGCAATTCTTATTTAATTCAAAGGATTATTTCTTCATAAAAAGAATTTTGATTAGTGTTGATTAATAGTTTATGCCTATTAGGATCAAGGTCTTAGTGTAGTAGAGTTGATGACAACAAACAGACAAGCTGAAACCACAACATCTCATCTCAACAACGAGCCAATAACCTAAAGAGTTGGTTATAAGAATAACTATCAATTAGAATTTAATTTAATCTGATAGATATTTAGAATACAAGTGGTAGAAGTTCTGAACCGTGTAACTGATAGAGAACACTTATATAATTGGAAATAAGTTATAAAGCAGTTTCTCAACTAAAAAAGAGCATCACCAATTGATTGACAAATAAATTAAAAAGAAACATGATAAAGTCAAATGAAAGTAAAAGCAGTTGAAAGAATTTATTTAGCTGATTTGGATAACACTTTCCTAATACAGTCTTTTATGTTACTAAAAGGTATTAAGAACTTAAATAATATTAAGAATAAATTCAAAACAGCAGAGTAATCCAAAAATAATTTAAGATGGATATCTCAAAGGAAAATCACAGACTTGTATAATGATCAGAGAAGACAAAGTAAACAGTTGGAGTAAGTTAAATGACCTAAACTACAGGCATGATAACCTAATGCATGGATACGGTAAGGTGTTACCTGACAGAGAAAATGATAAAGATTGATAGGATATGTGAATTAGATAGGATCAAATAAACAATAATTGCAGTTTCTAGAGATTTGCTACCTAAATAGAATATAAAGAAAGACCTTGAACACATTTTTTAGATAAAGATTTACTTTTATGAAGATGGATTACGGATGATATAAAATATATTAAATATATAAACAGAGAGAATTGTTGACCGCAGAGGAATGAACCTATTTAGAGTTTCTTATTATGTTTTATTTCAAACCATCGATCAAAAACATAGATCATAGTTTCCAAAGAGGGTACAAGTAAATTCATAATAGTTATATCATGTCAAAATGGTTTAAAATCAACCAGTCCTGGAATGTCTAAGAGATCAACTTCATTTGCCATTTTTGTGGCTTGCTCTGTTTCTTCATCCTCATTCATACACTTATGATAAAATACACAGTATGGACACTTGCTGGTTCTTATTTTCATATTAAGTCTAGGAAGTACAGACACGTCCGCTTCTTTAAGAGCCTTTACAAATAGGTTTTTCCTACGCATCATTTCATTTTTGAAAAGCTCTCTTGCTATATCATCTTTAGGTAACAATACAGACCAGCTTTCGATGTGCGGACCTTTACCGTTGAAGGGACGGAAAAAATAATCACCTTTTTCATCCGATTTTATCCAACGCATCTCCCTGCTACTATATCTGATTGATATGATCCCTTTTTCGATACCAGTTATAGTAAGATAATAAAGCAACTGTCTAAGATATGATTTGAATCGTTGATCCGTAATATCTAAACTCCTGGTACTTTGAGTATCCTTTAACTCAACAATTACATCTTTATCCAAAATATCCGGATGGGCAATTAAACCATCGAATTCTAAATCAGCCTGTGCTACCCCCATATTGGCCAAGTCTGTAATTACGAATTCGCTAGATTCTCCCCTGATGAAATGATGTACTGACTCTTCAGAAAGTGGATCGAAATCAGGAAATTTGCGTCCATAGTATTGTTTTCGAATACATGTAGAAGGCAAGATGTCAGAAACATGTACTTCCTCCTCAGACCTTTTTCTATTTTCATATCTGGATCTTAGAGAATTCTTTAAAAGATCCGTAAATTTAAAGTCTGAGCGAATAACTATGGTCATAACAGCGTTGTATTTAACCCATTATTACAATTTAACATTTCTTTTAAGTCGCCAAATCATCTCAATAATGCTAATTTGTTAAAAAGTTTAAAAGGTTACCCAATGAAATAAAACTGTACATGGCGCTGTTAACTGGTAGAATATAACTAAATTTGGAAGAGTTGGGATAATGTTCTCCCAGTATCAGGGTTCAAATACATAGTGCAATAATTTAGTTATTATTAACTGGCTGGATAAGAATGCATTTGTCTGTAAATGCATATAGAATAAACATTATACCAAAGTCTGATAATCCCTAAGTACACTTAAATAATTTTTTGTACATTTATAAAATGTATAGGATCTATGCCTAATTGTTTTAAATTAAGAATTGTGGTATATGTAATTATTTATGGTATCAGTATTTCAAGTTTATCACCATTACAAAACATGACGGTTGGGTACTATAACGAAAAGCTGACGTACAAGGTCCAACCTTACAATGAGAATCTCGAGACCCAAATGAAGCAGATATCAACATTAAACGACACAAAATACAAGTATATTTTAGTATCTTCCATTAGTGTCATACAGTCAAAAAATACTGAACCCAAACACCACCATTTCAGATTCAAATAACCAAAACATTACTTTACGAGAGTATCCCGTTCCTGAAAGCTCAAGACCTCATAACGTTGCACCTGCCACATCAATGCCTTACGTCAATAGCAATGTCTCAATGAATCTGTTGAAAGATATTGTGTGGTACACGGCACAGTCTTCTGGCGAACTTGGAAAATTAAATATTTCTACCGGAGAGACTTCACATATTTTCCTCGGCAAAGGATCAGCTCCTCATAGGGTTATAGCAGGTCCTGATGGTGCGCCATGGATTACTGATGGAGGGTTAAATGCTATAGTTAGAGTGGATCCTTTTACAGAAAATGTTACCATATATCCACTTCCACAAAGTGCCGAGTATGCAAATCTCAATACTGCTGCATTTGACAAGAATGGAACT
The DNA here is from genome assembly GCF_008389435.1 of Candidatus Nitrosocosmicus agrestis. Taxonomy (GTDB): domain Archaea; phylum Thermoproteota; class Nitrososphaeria; order Nitrososphaerales; family Nitrososphaeraceae; genus Nitrosocosmicus; species Nitrosocosmicus agrestis. The sequence continues at coordinate 51,890 of NZ_VUYS01000015.1, forward strand.
TTGTGTTTTACAGGTCAGAGTGGAATTTATGGAAGGTTATTTCCATCGACAGGTGTCATCGATATATTTGATGCACCAAAAGGCACAGGTCCTTATGGGATCACAAATACACCAGACGGATCAATATACTATGCATCACTAGCAGGTAATTATGTAGGACGTGTAGATACAAATACAGGAAAAGTAACCATTTTGGAACCCCTTACACCAGAGCAAGGGTCTAGAAGAGTCTGGTCCGATTCTGAGGGAAATATTTGGGTATCAGAATGGAATGCAGGGCAGTTGGGAAAGTATGATCCTCAAACTGCTCAATGGAAGGAATGGAAATTACCAGTGGATAACCCAAAACCATATGCAGCATATGTAGATATAAAGGACAAGGTATGGATTAGCGATTTTGGCTCCAATTCGATATATATATTTGATCCTCTAAACGAAACTTTCATTAAATTTGAAATTCCTAGCCCAGAAGCCAACGTAAGACAGATTCTTGGAATAGAAGGCGAAATTTGGGGAGCAGAATCAGGAACCGACCACATATTGTTAATAAAAACTAAAGACCAATGAATAGCCCCTAGCCTCTGACATGCTTATTTTATTGTTAAACATATGGAAGATTCCAATGAACCTACAGAATCTGCCAGTTTTTAGCTATAGAAACACATCTACTGTTAATATGATTGACCAGCATTGCTCCAGTATAAAGATAAAAGTTTACACTCTCTCAATCATAGTATCATCATCAATACAAGTTTCATTGAGATTGGGAGTAGGATATGAACAAGGTCAAATGGAATCCATAATGATTATTGTCTGTATCAAAAAAAAGACCACAAAAAATAAAAAAATGATTGTTTTCTTATCCAAATTACCCTTAATTTTTCTTTTTATTATAATGGAGCAAAACTGTTCCAGAGTCAAATGCTATTGATTCAACAAGCGATAGTTTACGAACCTCTTTTAAATCATTAAATATGGTCTTTCCATTCCCGATTACGACAGGATTGACAAATAAATAATATTCATCAATCAAGTTTTCCCTAATCAAGGAAGAATCAAATGAAGCACCACCGTAAACTATGATATCACCACGACCTTTTTGGTTCTTTAACTTTGTAATTTCTTCCCTAAGTTCACCAGTTGCTATTTCAGTATTGGGCCACTCTGATTTATCGAGTGTTTTAGTAAACACTATCTTTGGCGTATCAATCATTTTTTTGGCAAACAAGTACTCTTTGTCTTTAGGTCTTTTTAAAACATCAGACCAATAAGAAATGAATTCATGGGTCATTTTTCTCCCTAGGAGGACAGTATCAACTGGTTCATGTAATCTATCTTCATATGCTCGAAGTTTTTCATTCCAAGTAAAATCTATCCAGTCCATTTCATTATTGGGTCCCGCAATGCAGCCATCAACAGACATTTCTACATGTAGTTTTAATTTTCGTGTAGGCTCAGTATTATCACTCATCTACGCTCCCTCCCCAATTCAATTTGAAGATCCTGTTTTCTTTTTTTGATAAACATACGTCACCTAACAAAAATTCCAGTAAATAAGGAGTAATCATAAATAATAAGGCATCAATGGTTCTATTAAGTATGGACGGGATCAAAAGTATATCGTATTTTTTCCGCAAAAAAACCCTTCATGCTGCTATGGTTCTCTGATTCAACTTTAAATATCATATTTAGTGTTTTGAAATAACATGTTGTTTGAGTTCAGCAATGTTTTAGACAGATATTAAAAGTGGGTTAAGACAGACAGGAATCTAAAAAAAACAAAGACTAGTAAAATCAAGTAAGGTTAAAGACATGTCAATATAGTTAACCTTTTTTACACAATAATTACTGACATGTCATCGATTAATGATAGTGGAGAAAATGAGTTTGTGTATGAGGAATCTAATATGGTAGGAATGTCCGAAAACACCCCAGAGGAAAAGAAAGAAAGAACATTAAAATCAATCAAAAGAGAAATAGAAAAACCTGACAAAGACACATAAGCTTGTAAAATAATATGGATATATTACCACAGAAGAGACTATTTAATTTGGGCGTTAGGGAGCCGTGTTGATACCTCATTTTATTCAAAATATCAAAGATAATTGTAGTAAGCAACTTAATATTTATTAAACAAACAAGTCACAAATAAGAACAGAATTGCATTTTGTTAGTCCTTTCGCTATCAAGTTAGGAACAAATCTTTTAATGTTTCTACATAACAGTCAAGACATAGACATTTTACCAAAATCCCAAGTAGAGAAAAATCTTGGGGCTATTTCAATTATTACCCCATCTTCGCTTCTAGAGCGTTCACTAATAGTTTTTGCCATTGGATTATCAAGTGTACCTAAGTACTTCATAATTATCTTATTAGATATTGACATGACTGTCTGAAATTCGTTGGAAATTGTATCTACACCCTTGCCTTTTACGCCTTTATATGGACTGTTTCCATCTTCTATGCAAAATAAATGGTGGGTCTTTCTCTAACATTTTGACTCTTAGTAGTCCTTTTACCCGTCATAATGAACAATTTTCCTCATTTTTATCATAGTAGAACCATACAGGTTGAATATTAGGATCTCCTTTACTATCAAAGGTAGCAAGCTGTAAATTCAATTTACTTTCAAGGAATCGCTCAGCCTCTTCCAATGTCATACTGGGAATTTCAGCACTTGCTTTAAGAATCTTCATATTATTTGAAACCCCTTAGGTAGAATAAAAGTATTGTAGGTAGGAGTTATTACACGGATCTGGAAGTTTATTACCCTATAAACTAAATTATAGGTTACAACTTGTTGTCTCTGTCCAAAAATATCTATGCAAGAATAAGAAAGAAAATCGATCTAAAACTAGTCTAGTTAGGTGTGGTATTGTACATTGATATCGATCCTTCATATAAGATTATTCTTTCTTTTGTTAGGATTTCTTTTTACTTGAGGATTGATCCATCATGTGTTTTTTTAATAATGGATGATTGAAGGCAAATCTTTTAAAGATCTGATAACTTGTTGTTTCAGTTTTGAAAATGTATACTTATTCAATGATTATCAGATATAAAAAAACATATCAGATTTTAGATAAATTCGTAATATCAGTATTTAATAAGATCATCGTAATACGAGTTTCTTTTACCACTAGATTATAAATAACTATTAAATGGTATACGAATCTATTATCAATTATTTAACAGGTTAAAATGAGTTTGGCATTACCCTAAATCAAACTATGCCTTATTTGGGTTCAATAATAAAATTATAATTCATTTCTTAGATTGGGAATTAAACACAATAACTAAGGAATGTTCTTTTAGCAATGCCTCTTTTGATTTTATATTTAAATCTGCAAAAAGAGTACTTATTAAAGTGCCTATATATAATGAACCTTTTCGACCAAGATTATGCTGGATCCTAAATTCGATTTTACCATCGTCTCGAATAACTTTATTTGTAAAATTAGATGCAGAAAACCACAACTTTAAAACATCTATAATACTTTCTACATCATTTTTTCCATGAATAAAAGATATAGCGTCCCTCATACCCGTATAGCAGGATGTCTTTGCGGCTTTAACAAGGTCATCATCTGACACATGTTCAAAGATATTTCGTACAAAGGGCTTTTGCAAAAAAACAAATCCTATGTCACTTACAAATTGGTCCCAAGATACATACTTTCTAAGAATATTGTTTATTATTGCAGATACGGTTTTATCCTCGGTAGAAGCTTGAAATTCAATTTTTTCGTAAATTTCAGTCGGTATACGTATTGCAGTATTTGTAGTCGGTGTTTTTGTCATGCAGTTTCTTACCTTATTTACAGTGTCTAATATTATTATGCATTGTTATGAATCAGAGAAAATTTTTAATTGGGTATAAAACCTATCGAAGATCTTAAATTTGGTAGTTTTTTATTTTTTAAAAAAATGAAATATCTAGTCACCTTTGAATCAAATATTCATATAAAGACCATAAAATGGAATGCAATATCCATATACTATTCAAACATTACGAAGGCGTCATTATTGACTTGATAATGGATTCAATCTTTTTTTAAATAACTCTATATGATCTCTTACAAAAGTTTCAAACGATATCGGCTTTCGACCTAAAACTGTTTCGACTGCTTTTGAGATACGTCTCATATGGTCCTCCCTTATAATCCGGTATAAGTTTAGAAAACAGACTATCGATTCAGGTTTCAATCCGGCCAAGATAAGTTCTCTCTTTGCAGTTTGCTCGGATATGGGAACATAATCTATTGGCAATCCGAGTATTGATTTAAGAATTTCAGATATATCGCCACAATTTAGATGCTGTCTACCAGTTATATCATAAATCATATCATAATGTTTGTTGGATTGTTCGTTAAGGATTCTTGCCGCTACTTCCGCCACATCTCTAATGTCTACAAAGCTAGCTCTAGCGTCTCCTAAAGGAAGATAGAAAGCAGTTCCCTTTATGGAATGCCGAAAAGGGATTGTTATAAAATTCTGCATATAGTAATTAGGCCTCAGAAAAGTATAATGAAGGCCAGATTCTGCAATTATTTTTTCAGCCTGTCTATGCATCATCCCTTCAGGGGTTGGAGGTCTTAAATTTGTTCCCGGAATTGATAACTTAACAATATGTTTTACTGATTGGGTTCTTTGTGCTTCTGTCATAATTTTTTTAGTTACATCCAAAGTATTGGAATTTGGTGTTAGTAAGAAGATTTTTTCTATGCCTTCCAGTTTATGGCAGACAATTGATTCGAGATTGTCATAATCCAAGTCAATAAAATTGACTAAACTTTGATTTCTGAAACCCCGGATTTGTCTACTGCCTAACACATTGGAACGATTAGCACGTCTCAATGATACAAAGAATTCTTTGCCATAGATAGAAAGAATATTTATCAGATGCTGTCCCATGCAACCTTCTGCACCTGTAATTAGTATCGAAGTCATATCCATGATTTATTAATTAATTAGCAGAACAAATGGAATTTGAGAATATGAACAGAGCGAAGGACAAATGTCATAAGATAAATTCAGATTGCCATTCACACAAGACATGTGATCTATATTTATTAGTATTACCTGCTCTTTCATTTACACATTTTTTAATTTGCCTTTCAGTTGTAAAAGTATCATTTAGGAAAGAGAAGAACTGACACAATCGTGTTAGCATTTGTAATACAATGCGTTGATCTCTATTTATTTTTTTGTTTTACAGTGTATAACAACATAAGACAACATTATATTAAGGGCATGGTCATTAAACTTATTGAATCTAAATGCATTTGCCAAGTTAACAGGAGAGAGTTCATTAAGGCCTAGGCTATTGCCGACCTACAATAATTCCAACTTACGTACACGATTTAAAGACAATACTAATCACGATTTGAAAACACAGCAAAAGAAATCCATTTCTTTGTTTTCTTTCATAATCTTTTCAGTGTGCGCATTCATCACGATAATTAGCCTAACAATTGACTTCAATGGGTTGGAGCCTTCAGAGGCTTTTGCCCAAGGAATAAACCAGACAAGATTAAATGAAAATGCCACCCTAGCTGATAATTTCGATCCAAAGTCTATGTCGCTAACTTCCTCCATTGATAAAAATATTGTTATGGAAGACTATAACAAAACATCAAACAAACACGACAATACAACAAGAATTATAACATTGGTCACTGAAGATGTAGAAATTGACATAGCCCCAGGAAAAAGAGTAAAAGCTTGGACTTTTAACGGGACAGCTCCTGGACCTACTATAAGACTAACAGAAGGTGAAAATGTAACAATCAAGTACATAAATAAATCACCCATCCCTCATACTATTCATTTTCATGGTAATCATGACGACGTAAATGATGGAGTTACCCCCCAAATTATGCCAGGTCAAACATATCTTTATAATATTACCGGAGAACCAGCAGGTGCTTTAATGTATCACTGTCATGCTCCACCGACTTCCCTGCACATAAGAATGGGTATGTATGGTGCGCTTATTGTAGACCCAATAAGCAAACCAGTTAAGCCAGCAAAAGAATTTGTAATGGTCATGGGAGAATACAACCTTAAAAATCAACTTGATTTTGAAGCTGACTATTACATCATAAATGGATATGCAGACCAGTACATTCACAATCCACTTCAAATTAATCAAGGAGACTTGATGAGAATTTATTTAATTAATTTAGGAACCACAATACCTGCATCTTTTCATCTTCATAGCACTACCTTTTTGACGTACCCCTCAGGCTTGTGGGACAACCTACCCATTCTTTCGCAAACAGTATCGGTTGCACCCGGCGATGCATCTATAATTGAAGCCAAGTGGAAATACCCTGGTAACTATTTCTTCCATACACATGGAATCCAAGAAGAAAAAGGAAACATGGGTCAAATACAAGTGATGGGTCCCGAATATTTATCAGAAGGGAATGATTTGAAGGTAAGATATGATAGTAATAACACAATGGACTTGGACCTACAAAAACACCCAAGCAGTATCTCAGAACCATTAACCAAAAGTGTCTCAATGTTTGAGTGGCAATATGAATTGCAAAAGAAACTTCAAAATTCAAAACTAGTTTCTCAGATTGCAAACGATAAAGAAATGAGCAGAGGAGAAGGAGGAGAAGGAAAAAATAAAGGCAAAGAAACGAATGAAACAAAAATCATTCAAAATCATGGTGAGACGCTTTCTTTAAATCTCGATAAAACCTTAGCAACAAACACAACAGCATCAAACGATATTAGGTCTAATTCCAGTCTTACATATGCTGACAATGTCAAATCTAGCCATCTTGAGAAGGATATGACAACTAAATCTAACCAGATATCAATCGTTTCTGGATCTTCAAACCCGGATAATAAAATATTCTATGATCCACCCTCAGCGGAAGTTCAGGTAGGAACTGATATCACTTGGACTAATAACGATGATAATATGCCACACACAGTGACCTCTGGTGATTCAGGTACTGGTCCGACAGGAATGTTCGATTCCGGAATTGTTAATGGTGATGGAAGTGAATTTAAGCACACTTTTGACCAACAAGGAGAATTCAAATATTACTGCACTATTCATCCATGGATGACTGCTGAAATAATTGTAAAATGAGTGGTTTTTTGAATGAGGGCTGAAATTCCGTATAAGAATACGTGTAATGAGATAAATCAAAAGCAGGGTTCCAAATAAAAAAACAGGCCTAAAACCATATTTCAATTTGAATAAGTCGTATGGAATTGTTCTTTTGAGCGCGTTATTTATTTTAACGGCTTTGATTTCTACCACTGATTCGCTGTTTGCACAACATCATGGTGCACCACCACCAATGGCTACTCTAGGAGATCGAAATATTTCTATGGATCTTTTAATAGAGCCCATGAATATAATTCCAGGTAAAGATGCTCAGCTAACTATGCATTTGACTGACGAAAATACCGGACAAAAAATTCAACATGTCACATACAGGTTAACAATAGCAAAAGATGATCAAGTGAAGCTTTCTGAATTCTTTCACTCTCACACAGGAGACCTGAATATTGTGGCTCGGAATAGCAATTCATCTCATTTGACCGTTGGCGGTACCTTTGATGTGTTAACTAATGCCATTGTTCCTGATCCAGCAGCCAAGATAGTTATTAACGGGCCGCTTTTTACAGAAGTAGGTAAATACAATATAGATGCTGAGGTCACAACAATCGATAATGACAAGACAGATCTACCGACACCACTAGTTTATCATTTTACCACTAATAGCTCGACCATGTAAAGATAAAACGATATTATTTCATGTTATTGATATTATTGAAGACCCAGACACCATGGTATTTGGAAACAAAAAAGATCATATTGAAAAGGCAAAAATGATGAACCTAAGAATAACATCAGTCAACAAATTACCAAAATGGGCTGAAAATAAAATCAAAAATTTAAGTGAACAAAAGATAGGATCTGAAAGTATTTGTGTAACTGAAAAGGTTGTAAAGAAAATCTCAGAGTATGCAAAGGCCAGGAAAGTCAACATGATTGTTATGGATAGCAGCAACAGATTAACAGAAATATTAAAGATAAAAGATCTGGGAAGCATTACCAGAAATGTTTCAGAATTGGCAGGATGCCTAGTACTAATAGCGCACCATAAGGTTCATTTTATTATTTAAGGAAAAGTATAATTTAAGAATAAAATAGAAATATTTTGTATTGAGAAAATAATTTAGTTGGAACAAAATAATAAATCATCCTTTGTATCTTTAGGTTTCAAATTAATTGCTCAATAAAATTATTCTTGATAAGAATTATGTCTGCAATATTTCCCTTTATGATCGGCTTACAATTCTATTAATAAGTAGATAGATCTTAACTGTGAGACTACATTTCATTAAAATGTCAGAACCTGAGCTTAATTGATATTTTGAAATGAATTGGCTATATTGCAAATAGACTATACCATCACATAATGCTGTTTTTGATTTATATTCAGAATAAAGTTATTGTTTAAAATCAAATGATATTACTTTTCATAAAAAATATGAATGAAGATTTACTAGCAAACTAAATTAAGCCGGAGAAGTGGTTCATTTTGTAATAGCTAATATTCTCGATAAAAGAACTTTTGATATATTAGAATGCGATAATAAAAAAATAGGAAAGGGTGTTGGATGTAGTGATATCTATCAACACCCCGTTCCTAATAGCTATGACAAACTTTTTACCTAATGCATTATTCTTTAACCGAATATGCATTTTCATTTCTACAAAACATCATATTTAAAAGATATTCATAAATATTCATTTGTAGTTAAATGTATAGAGTAAGATATCAAGGACTATAAAAACATATTCGCTTTTATCAAAAATATATCTATTAAAATACAATGCAAAAATATAGATGCAATATGGTAATATTTTAGGCGATTTGAATCTTTAAAATATATTGCATGTTTAAAACAATTTAGTCTTTATATAAAATTCTTCCATTATTCAAGGTTTTTCCAAACTATAGGTCGCATTGTTTCATTTCTATATATTGATTTGTAACTGATAATAATAATCCGTCAATAAAAAGAGGAATGGACTATTACTCTTGTGCTGCTGCATTATTACCGGTGTTTTCTTGTCCCTGCAGATTCAAGTTATTACCAGAGGCCGCGGTATTATTTCCGGATGCTGCCTCGCTGCTCTGTCCAGAAGATTGTGATTGACCTATTCCTTGTGAAATGCTATTATCGCCATTACTATTGTCATCGTTGTCATTACCATTATCATCATTATCATTGTCATCTATTGATTTTGATCCAAAGTTACCGTCATAATCTTCTCCGTAATGCTTCTTCAGGTTTTTGTCACAATCATCTTCGTGATCTTTATAGTAATCCTCATCATTTTTGCATTTATCCTTATCGACTCCATAGTGTGCCAATGCGGTTTGAAGATTATGTGTCGATGCACCCAGAGTTAGTATCGTTGCAAATAGTGCCACAATCAAGATTGCTGCTGTATTTGAATTATTTGACTTTATCATTTTGAATGTAACATTAGCACTCTGATACATCAGTTAAAACAGGTTTCGAAAAATGTACAACAAGGTTTATTATTAATACCTGATCTATCGCGACTGAAAGCTTCCCTATACTTTTTGAAGTAACGTAAATATCATTCATTATATAACAAAAAAGAAAGAGTTGAAGGTGTTGACAAATCCATGTTTGAACCTGTCCCACATCGATTCCATTTTAAATTACGCTTTTAAAGTACAATATTTTCTCACGGATTTTTAATTCACTAGTAGTAATAATTTATATTTAAACATGATTGAATACTATTGAAGTAATAGAAAAACATTTGTTAAAAGAAATAGATTATATTTATATTTATATAAAACAAGCAATAGGAAGCCTACGGAATTTAAACTGGATGCACATACATACAATAACTGCATAGATATTTGTTTATACGATCAAATGTTTGAATTAAAAATTCAGACTTATGCCAACCATTTATTTTCTTCGGAAGAAGCATTCCAATATCCATATTTTTTACTAATTGTGGATAAATGAAGAAGGTCTTGTGACGTAGGAGAAAGTAAATTATGATTATCAGGCGATCTCCCGAATTCTTGAAAGAAATGCCCCATCTTTTTGGTGGTTAGAATATTAACTATCGTAACTGAGACTGACAAATTACGCCAGGCATGATGAGCATTGGAGGGAACATGAATATGATCACCAGACTTTGCTTTGATCCATTCATTAATTCCATCAACCCTTCTTAAACATTCTAATTCTCCGGAAATAACAAAAAATCTTCTGTGTCAGGATGAGAGTGAATAGGGACTTGGACGTTATCAGGTATTGTGCCTCTGAGAATACAAAAATCGCTTTCAGCATCCTGTGGAGAAGTTAGAAATTCTATTGTGGATCCGAAAAGTTCTACTACTTTACCCGTGCTAGGGTTTATTTCAATATTCATTCCATTCTAATCATGAAAATATAATATTTATATCAAGTATATCTCAAGTTCGATCAAGTTAAGGTTAAAATTAAGCGATATAAGTACATATTGTTATCATCGATAATATTGATCATAGTATTTCTTTAAATGGTTCAATTCAAAGAAGTTTAAAAGTAAAGGTTGTTTAACGTCTTTTGATTGAAAAAATGTGATACCATCAACTTTAAAACATACGAGTTTAATTTATTTAGACAGACGAATTAATGAATATGCCAAGATTTGCCACCCCCGAGGAGTTACTAAATTCCCAAGTAAGGGAATTCAATAAAGGAAATATCGACTTCTTAATGACATTATATGAGAAAGAGGCTTCTTTTGTAAATCAACCAGGTCAAGAAATCAAGGATGTAAATACGATCCGCGAAGCATAAGACTTCATCAGCAAGGGAATCAAATTAGAAGCAAAAACAAAAAGAGTGTATTATGCTGATAATCTTGCACTTTTAATCACCGAGTGGTCTCTGAATGGAAAAGAGTTAGATGGCACTCCTGTAAATCATACGGGCAATGGCTCAATTGTTTTTCGCCGTCAGTCTGATAACACATGGCTAATGGTCATAGAAAATCCTTGGGGAATTAATTAATTTCCGAATCCAAAAAAACATCACGTATGTGATTCACTTGTTTATGAGGTAAATAATCACACTTTTAAATTAAATGCAGTTATTTAAGTACATGTCCTGTATGAAAAGCCACTACTTTGTTGAAACTGACTGTTAATCCGATCATTCAGATACTATCATTAATTTTATTTTTATTCATCCATAAGAAAAGAAGGTTATTAGTTATTTTATATCATTTAGACAATGTCGTCGACTGAAGTCGAAGGATCATTGTAGAATTTGTTTTGAGCTTCTTGTTCTGATACACTAAATCGAACTACTTCACCATCGTAACTTTCTACTTTATCTTGGGGAATAATGAATTTTTCCTTCTCAATTATGCCCCTTTCAACGATAACATTTCCATTTGACACATTTTGAACCTCTCCAAAATTAGCATCATTTATCCCTCTTGCTTCTTTTTTTATAGTTTCATCCCAATTGATACTTGAAACCATGGATTATTCTATTAAACATATTATATAAAGGGTAATGGATTCGTAACTCTAAATAGTAATGGTAATGTAATCTATGACTCATTGAATTTCAATCACGTAAATTCAACGTATACTGATTCACAGTTAGGTGATAAGATCTCTAGCTATCCATGACTCAACCAACATTTAAGATAGAAAGTTTTATATCACTAGTTTTCAGCTGCACCATATGATCTATAATCGCATAGAAGATCCTAGTCCACCAGAAAAACATTTCAAAGACCACGAGGTCTTGAACAATCCTTCATATATGGATACCACACTAGAATCATCTATTAATGCGAATCAAAGGGTACTAGAAGAAATTTCCGATATCAAGACTCGGTTATCTGATTTGGAGAAAAAAACAGAAGAAGTGCTCGATATTCTTAAGGGTGATAATTAGTAATATACATCTTCTAATATGATTATATGATTGTTTTAAAGTAATTGATTGTATTGATAGAAACATCATCAATTTTGTCAACAATCTGGCATCATTTGATCTATGACCATATGAAATCCAAATGTAACTTGCTCCAAATATTGTAATAGCGATAATGTCACATTGTAATTTTCTAGGTTTTTAAAGACATAGTCAGAACAGTATTGCAACAAGTCTAAGGAGTGGCTTCATTCTTTATACCCTATGACATATTCTCACATAGTTAAGATAACCAAGACAAAATCCTCTTTATGCAGAATTTTTTATTTGAACGATATGCATAAATGAATTTCAAATTTATATGATGTCAAATAGAATGATACAAAAAATATGATTACGTTGAAATCAAAAATAATTTCTGTTTAAAATAATTTATTGTATCCCAAGAGTCAGCTCAGTGGAAAATCAAAATGCTGGCATTGTTAAAATGCATGCTATTCCTGTAAGCTTCCATCATTATCGTTGGCTGTTTCTGCTGTAGAGCTTCCATCATTATCGTTGGCTGTTTCTGCTGTAGAGCTTCCATCATTATCGTTGGCTGTTTCTGCTGTAGAGCTTCCATCATTATCGTTGGCTGTTTCTGCTGTAGAGCTACTATTGTCATTGTTAATATCAGCAACAGTTTGGTCAAAATTTCTACTCAAAGAACTAAAAGTGCCAGCTTCCTTATTTTCTGTTACTTGAATGGATAAATATGGCAATGCCATAGAATTTGAAATAACAATAGAACTATAAGAAATATAAAATGAAAGAACTAATGCGAGTGTAAATACAGAGTTAGACCAGAGATTCATTGTGATCTTGTAGTCTTATTACAAAATAAAAGTTACGGTGTTAAAAATTTTGAAATCAGGTATTAAAATACCTTGTGTTTTGTTGTATGCGTGTTTGGAATACAAAACCAGTTATATTAAATAAAATTAAAGATCTTTTTATGCAAAATTCGATTATGATTATAATTTCAATATCTATTGTTTTATTAATTCTGACGTCTGAATTTTACTCGAGTTTTGATTATGCAAAATTTTCTATTGCCAAAGATCTTGAAAACAAGGTCACTACAACAGATAAAGTAAATAATGAATCATTAAACATAGTTTTTGGTCAAGAGGCAAACAGAATTCTGCCTTCAGGTATTTCAACTGGAAGTTTACCTGTCGGTATAGCAGTTAATCCTCACGCAAATAGAATATATGTAGCCAACCAATACTCCAACACTGTTTCAGTTTATGATACTAATACTGATAAACTGATAGACACCATCACTGTAGGCACGTTTCCATATAGTGTTGATTCCAATTTATTTAACGACCGTATATACGTGACTAATAGAGGATCAAATGATGTAACTGTAATCGATGGTTCAACCAATTCAATCATTGACAATATTACAGTAGGTTTATCTCCAATCCAAGTTAGGGTAGACCCATCTAATAACTGGGTATACGTTGCAAACATAGATTCTAACTCCGTTTCTGTAATTGATGGAATTACAAACAAAGTCATAAATACCATACATGGAATCCATTCCCCATATGGTATTGGTATAAATCCAATTTCGGAAAAAATCTATGTATCAAACATTGCTAATTCCACGGTTACAGTTTTGGATAAGAGAATCAGCAATAATTTTACAGTTCTCCAAAACATCGATGTAGGTATGGCGCCTTCGGGTATTGATATTGACACCAAAAGAAATCTGATTTTTGTAACCAATTTTTTATCTAATTCCCTGTCGGTAATTAACGGTACGAATGACTCGCTCATCAAAACTATAGCCGTTGGCAAATCACCGGTAGGAGTAAAAACAAATCCACTATCTGGAAAAGCCTACGTTAGTAACACGGAATCAAGTTCTGTCAGTGTAATAAATGAAACCAATCTCAACAAAATAAAAAACATTCAAGTTAATCCATCAACATTTGATGGGTTGGAAAATTATCCTTATGTTATACCTAATAACGTAGCATTTCCACTAATCGCAAGTTTTATCGGAATTGATCCTGTATCGAATTTAATTTATGTAACTAATACCGCATCTAATAGCATTTCATTGATAAATGGTAAACTAGATGATGGTATTGTAAAAGTAAGTTTTAATAGTCGCCCTGAAAATTCGGGTTTTGTAGAATGTAATAATGTAAAAAGTATCGATCAAAATACAACTACGTTTGTAAAGAACAACATAAATTCATGCAAAGCAATACCAGAGAGAGGATATACATTTGATTCATGGTCAGGGTTGCTAAATAGCAACAATAATCCTCTAGAATTCGAATCAAGTGATTACGGTAACATCATAGCTAATTTCAGACCCGCTTTGTCGACAGAACAATACATATTTTTAACAGGAGGTATTATGGGTATGCTCTCGGTACTTTTAGGTTGGTTCTTCAAAGGAAGTCAAAGAAGGAAATTTAACAAATTAATACAAATTACCAATAAGACAATTGAAGATGCAGACATTGGAGATAGGACAGAGAGTATAATAAAATTAGAGAACCTGAGAAGAGATATTTTTAATACATATAGACGTGGATCATTAACAGATTTTCAATTTGATTTTTTGGATAAGAGACTTTTAAACTATATTAACAAAATTAGTAATATGTAGATTTAGTGAGATCGATTAGAATACTATATTAATATTATTATCCTTTCTTATTTAATTACTGCTAATGTAGGAACATATCATAGAGTTTGGAGGTGCGGGGATATGATATGATGATGATGATGATGATGAATATAATCCAAGCATCAAATAGGGGATTCAATTTATTTATGCTTTGAAACTTTGTATTATTATCTTAAGAATAAAATTTGAAGCAAATAGATATTGAATACATAGGAAGATTTGATGAACAGGCCTTGTTAAATAGGTCTGCGGTGAAATCATAAATCTTTTCATAACAAGGACATTAGCTAAAAAAAGTAAGCCAAGAAATCTATTTCCAGGTTAAAGTCTGTTTAGGCAAGCGATTTACTTCAAAAAGTAGATTAACTGGCTACATAATTTTGCTTCTATAGCTATATACTCAAAAATCACAAGTGTCAATTAGACATAAGAGTGTATCAATATCCTATTAGAGAATTTTAATCGTTGTTGCCAGTCTCGGTAAAGTAGTATGTAATCACTATGGATTTTGCTCCAAAACATAAGAAAGAAAACTTTCTCCATACCAGTTAATAATAAGTCACAATGTTCTCAAAAAGAATACGCAAAAGATTAGGTATTTAATTTATAGAACATGTGGACTTCTTAGCAGCATGAGTAGTAGTGTTAACTAATCCTGTAAGATTCTGATTACTTTATATCTTAAAAGTAATACAGAAAATAAAATTAAATGAATAATACCACTATACATAGAGAGAATTGAATATTTTGTCCTGTCTTCTACTGATATATGAAACCGTGTACATATATATTAAGGGAAATTAATTATGGTTTTGCTTATCAACTGACACAGGTTGTATTTTTTCAGAGAAATAAAAATCAAATTTTATAGAAATAATTCATAATCATCAGATTGTTGAATATATTAATATAAATAAATTAATCAAAAATATAAAGAAATATTTTGGTTACACTTGGATCTGGTTTTTTAATATCAATTTGTTGGGCAGTATTTAACTCAATTGATCTTTAGCAACCAGAGATGGTTACTTGTGAGAAATGGACATGTTAACTGCGAGGTACTGACTACATGTTGGGTTAAGTTCTCATCAATGGGTGTTTAGGTTGCTAGTGATAGTAGGCTTGATTCGCTAATAATTCACAGTACAACAGATTCTCAGAAGATGGAACATAACAGAAAGGTAAATATCTGATGGATTTTGTGTGATATTTAGTAATAGTCTGGACGATTGGGATTAAATTTCCCGGAAGTGAGGGTTCTAATATACGCATTACATTAATGAAAATTCAACAGATAGTTTTTTTCAATCTTTGTTGTACAATATTTGGGATTCATTATAGCATACTATAATAGTTTCTGGTTGATGTAATAATGTGGTCGACAATAATGATGATAAACAAAAAACTGATCGCTCACAACAATATCTTGCAAATGAAAGGACATTCCTATCGTGGGTAAGAACCAGTATTGCACTAATCGGTCTTGGATTCATAATATCTAAATTTAGCTTCTTCCTGACGGAGTTCCGAATCATAATACAAAGGAATTCTGTAGATAGGCCCGAATTTAGCTTACATGAACCCCAGTTCCCAATTGATCAAATTTCTAATTGGATTGGAATTGGTATTATATTTTTAGCCATTCTATTGATATTGCTCGCATTGAAGAACTATCTCAATGCACACAAATCAATAAAAACACAAACCTACTCACCGAATCAAAAAACAATTTATTTTACAACTGCAATAATTGTTCTTTTGAGCATAGTTGTATTCATATATCTATCTCTAGTTCCATCAACTTAGTGTTGCTAATTACAATCTGATGTTAGACGTCAATAGATGTCAATCATTTATTTATCTGCCGTAAATGCAATTTACAAATTTAGATATGGTCCAATAAATAAAATATTCAACTTATGCTGGTTGAATTTAGTTTTCCACAGTATAAAAGTAAGGTTCTGTTTTATTCCACTCTATCATAACTGCTATGTTAGCATTAATCTTGTTAGAGATTTCATTAACTCAAATGATAGCATCTATGAATGTTTAATAGAATCAAAAAAATACACTTCATGTATACTCTATCTTAACAATACAGGTTTTGCGTTTACTCGTACACGGAATAAGACATACGGTTTTATCCGCAGATCCTTCCCTTTATTATAACGGGCTTGACGATGTAACTGATTTGAAGTAACATAGAGGTACCCATCAGTTGCGAGGCAAAGTGTGTCGGGCCATAATAAACGAGGATCATATGCCACGGTTTCCCATACCTTATCCGAATATCTAAGTTGAAGAATTGCATTATGCTCATAATTTGTTGAATATATATTTCCTTCAGAGTCTGATTCAAGACCGTCAGAAGCACCTCCTCTGTCTCCATGGTCTTGTATAGTACTTGCAACCTCTTCTTCGGAAATATCGCGATCGACAAGTGCATCGGTGGCCACACTATACAATTTACGACTTCCAAGTGGACAATAATATAGTCGCGAACCATCTGCATTTATTGCAATCCCATCTGCACCCATACTTGCACCATGTTTTATAGTTCCATCAGGTTTATGCTCTAAAAATGGCCTTCCTTCCACAAGAGGAAGAAAAGTTTTGATATCTTCTGATTTAGTTGAAGGATGATCATTAAGTCGACGCCAGCTTTCCCCGGAGTGAAGATCAACCACTATGATTGAGTTGGCTCCTTTCTGAGATGAATCTGTAATAAATGCTATCCCTTCCTTTCCCCTGCGTAGATCAAAGCGAACATCATTGAGATAAGAGGTGGGTTGAGCTATAGTTTGAGGAAACAAGATCTTTTTAACTACTTTGTTGGTATCTAAATTTACGCAGATTAACTTAGGACCACCGTATTCTGTGGGCTTAAAAAGTGGACTACCCGTGTCAAGAATCCACAATCGATCTGCCGGGTCAATAACTACAGACTGTACAGATACCAGTTTTGATGCCTGATCTTCTTGATCCATCTCGTTTATTGATTCATCAGGATAAGCAACAGGCTGACCATTTCGAATTTCTGACACAGTAAATTTGACATCATCTCCCCATTTTGGAAAGTTTACAAAGATGCGCCCCGTATGAGATACTGCCACACCAGTTGGCATAGCATCATTAAAGAAAGCTACAGGCTCTAAAGCACCTAATGGTTCTGAGGATGGCAATTCAACCGACGGAATATCGTTAGACATAGCATTGTCTCCCAAAATTGTTTGACATACAGTGTAATTGAAAACACATTACAAATAGATAAGATGTATGATTAAGCAAAGTAATTATAATATCTACTATTGCAATGATATCGCTTTTAGCCACATGTAGGTAAGTATAATCGTAATTAATAATATCATAGTTTTTTAATCATGATAAGACAAAATACTCCTTCCCAGGTTGTAATTGTCCTGCATTTATCCATTAATCCAGATAATACAAACCTGAAAGTCATTAATGTACTATTTTCCAAATACCATCAAAGTAGTTTACAATAAAGATTACTATCTAGATAGAAGTTATAAAGATTCCAGTTTTTGTCTTCCAGTCAACTGTTAGAAGTTTGTTCAGCAAGATACCCATAGATTCAGCAGTTGGAAAGTAGCATAAAACACCTTATGCTTGGAATTTCCTTAATATGCCGATATGCCGAGTTTCTAAAGTCTTTATTCAATTTCACAATCCTTGCATAATTTTACAAATATCGAGTAGATTTATAACATTATTTGATTTCAATGAATCCGCATTCAAGGAATAATATAGATACGTACCAAAAAATTAGTAAGCAGTGACCGGATCACTGAGAATATAAAAAAATTAACCAACAGGTTCCTCTATTGAGGGATCCTAGGTTAACGACTGGCTCCCAATATTATCAACTTGATTGACTAAAGTAATATTCTCTGTTTGTGTCGCATTACCTGTCATATTAATATCATAGTGAATTATTTGACCTCAAAAAATACTTTTCGATACTTTATCCGATAGCTTTGATAAATTAAGTAGTAACATCCTGATTCAAATTGGATTAAGTTGTCTGTGGTAATGGAGTTACATAATATTCTAATGTCTATCACTATAAAAAGAATGTAAATATAAAAAGAATGTGGAAAAGTATAAAAATTTTAGACTAGTTTAGATCTTATGTGCAAAGGCAAATGTTCTGACGAAAGATCTATAAACGCTTCTACATTCATGAAACTAAACTCTAAATGTAGTGTTTGTCAAAAAGCATTTAACACTACCGAAATCAAATGTTATTGTTGCCACTCAAGGCTGAGAAAAAGAAAATAATTGAGTAAAAACGATTCTTTAAAGACCATTCAAATCATGGCTTCTAAGAAGAGATATTAGGGAAGAAAAGGGTAATAAATTAGATCATGATAATCTCATGGCCAAGGGAGGCCAGAGTTAAATTCTGATCAATTTCTGAATAGTTTATCTCGGCTTGTTGTATATATCCGGATCAATCAAGACAGATTCCTCCCCCGTCAACAAAAACGATCACCTAACAGGAAGCTCGATGCTAAAAAACCACTAGCGAATCAAGACAGATCAAATGTTGTGTTGAGTCATCTTCTCTTTTTTTATGTCTTCTCTTTTTTTAAAATCTATGTTATGTAGTCTACCCTCTAAAAGTCATCTAAAGATATACTGTAGATCTTGATAATCACTTTTGGCAGAAATAACAATAGAAAGCAACAATGAAAGAAAGGTCGATATTGACGACGACAAGAGATGTTCCTTTGAAATGATACATCGCTATCCTTAAGTTGTGAATTCAATCTTTTTTTGGCATTGCTTTAAGGACAGTATATGACTCATATTGAAATATATAAAATTAATTCTGAAAAATAGTACTATATACAGATTTGCCGGTGGGATGCTGAGTTCACCAATACCTCGTTAAATAAATTTAATCCAGCCATCAATGTCGGCAAAGTCCTAGAAAGGAGTCAAGCCTACCCATTGTCCGGAGGCCCAATTTGGCGCTAATACAATTCTTTTACCTCTGCAAACCGTTGCGACCAATTCGGTGGTATTTGACTGTCCAACACAGCTTCAAGCCGATCCAGATAAGCATGCCATCCCGGAGCAAAAGTCATAGCTGTCGATTTTGTGAGGTGGCTGTGAGTTATGGTAACAACTGTATTAGAGTCACCATCTTGTTTGAGTTCCCATCTGATAACCGACTCAGGCTCACCTTTAGGGAACATTTGATTAGGAGCAATAAACCATTCATGCTCAAAAATACGGTAAAGTTCATAAGCAAGAACATTCCCAGTTATATGGGATCCGGATACAGTATTAAGAAGATCAATTTTACCATTATTATGTCCCTCAAAGGTTCCTTTGTAATCTGGCAACCATTTGAATATCTTTTCTTGGTCTGTAACTGCCTCCCAGACTATTTCTTTTGGATGCTCAAATCTTCGTTCAAACTTTATTGTTCCATACTCTCCTTCAATGGTTACTGTTCCTTTAGGAGGAGTATTCGTTAACCTTCTTTCTGGTTCCTCAATTGAAGACAATTGTTGTATACCATTTTTGTTTGTCGTTTCAAATTCTTTCATATCATAATTATATATCTATACAGATACTTATCTTTGGTGGAAGTAAAACTCCCAATATCAGACAACTTTATAACTTGCTTTTGCACCAATTAGAGAGTGACTGTGGAGAAAGGGACAATAGTACTTGATAAAACTGATCTTATCATCCTTTCCACGTTAGCAAAAAACAGCAGATCTTCTTTTAATAGCATAGGATCAGAGGTTGGCCTAACTTCAAAAAGTGTTAAAGCAAGAGTTAAGAAGATGATACACCGAAGGGTCATCGAAAAATTTGTAGTTCGGGTTAATCCAGCAGCTTTTGGTTTTAAGGTAGTTATTGTGCTTGTAAGAACTAGTAATGGAATAAATAAAGATGACATCATTAAGCGTATAAAACAGCTTGGTGACATTGCATACTATGTTTATCATATGGGAGGAACTTGTGTGGCAGCTCTACTCATCAAAAAACCATTGGACGATTTATTTGTTCGAACGTTAAATCATCGCTTAATGCCTGCAACAGTCGTGAGTATCTTTGTTTTAGAAAGCCGCATCGAACCAGTTGTACTAAGCGAAACAGATTTGAGAATAATTAAATGTTTACTACTAAATGGTGCTAGGACAGAAATGGCAGATATTGCCAAAGAAGTAGGAATATCTGAGAAAACCGCACTAGACGCCTTACTAGGATTAAGGATTCAAACATCTTAGATTTCTCAATCCAGTGTAGCCCATCTTTGATGATAGGATATATTCAATTTGCCATTCCGATGATAACTACAAGAGTTCATCGTCAGAGTGTACTTGAACGAATGTATTCGGAATTTCAAGAGAACATTCTATATAGTCCTGGTGTAATTGATTCAGAGGACAGATTGACTTTTGTACTCGTTGCTGAGAATGTATTTACAGTTGATTCAATTTTAACCAAGGTAAGGTCCTTTGAAGAGGTTAAAAGTGCAGATGTATACATACTTACAAAATGGCAATTTAACGATGATTGGATAATAAAAGAAATCAGTAACAGAATTTCACAACGACGACCACTTTTACATGAATCTATTAAAATAAATAATCCTATATATTAATAACAGTAATCAACCCTGCAGACTAAATGTCTTGTAGCAATCGAACTATGAAATAGAGATCAAAATTAGGATAAACCTAAATTAAAGTGGACCCATAAAAAAAGAATAAAGGCGTTGCAGATTTTGCTCTGAGCTTCTTCTGCTTTTGCTTAGGAAGAGTATTTTATAGAATTGTTTTTCGCAAGTAATATCTAAGATCATCAAATACCAAAATATTGAAATGAAATTCGACATTATTGAAGAATCATGTCACCTTATAAAAAGGAAAAATCGATAAAGATTATTTCACCTTAACTGCTCCAGATCCACAATTAGGACATCTTCTCTTGTTATGTTCATTGTTACAAGTCATACAAACAAATCTTAACGGTTCAGATCTTGGCGAATAAGGATTATAGAACAAAGTATCTGAAATGGATTGAATGAACCCTCTAAATCCCTTGTTCTTATTGTTTTTTTTGGAAATATCAGATATATTGATTTGATAAGAATGTCGAGTTTTTTTTATTCTAAATGTCTGTAATATTAGTATTATCCCCAAATATATTAATAATGATATCGGAAAAGGTAATGTAAAATACAGAATCATCCCAATTGAAATATATATTACAAACCACACAAAATAATTCTTATCAAGGCCATCAAAATTTTTGTAATCACCTATTTTTGACATCTCACACACTCCATTATTGAAGATGAATGAACAATATTTAATATGTCAAAACAAATAATTAAATTTTACTTTTTATGTCTCCACAGTTAGAGTCCAATTTAATATGAATGGTCCAAGTGCCAACCAAATATCTTAATTTTGATAATGGAATTATGATCGGGTTATACAAAATGTGAACTAAATATTGTTAACTTGAGGTCAGAAGATACTGGGGCAATATTGTGGTTATCTTAACTACTTCAAATATTAAAATAAATGGAGTTAATTTTAACGATAAAACTTTGCTTCAAAAATATGGCTCGACAATAAACCGACAGAGTATATCTATTTATTTGTTAAACTAGAAAAAAAGATGAAAGCAGGTTTTTTAAGTTTTTTACTTACATCTGCTAGTCAATTTTAATTTCTTTTCCTTTGAACTTGGACTCTTTTTTCCTCAAGTTAAAAGTTACCTCAAGTATCCCGTTGTTATAAGTAGACTTTGCAGTATCAACATCGGTTTCGTCAGGTAATTCTATCGTTCTATGATATCTTCTTTTTGCATCATTTGTTGATATTTCTACTTCATTATCATAAACGTTTATTTTTATATCATCCTTTTTTACTCCAGGTATTTCTAAAATAACTTTTACTTCTTTATCAGTAATAGTTACGTCTGCCAATGGTTCTCTTTCGGCTGTTATTTGGGGACCAATGCTGAAACCTGTGCCATTATGCCTGTTATTTCTCAATCCTCTTATTGGTGAATGTTTAATATTTCCAAATTCTGTTATGTGAGGTTTGCCATCAGGTCCAATAGTCATCGAATATCCATAGACTATTGGGCCAACCTCTCTGACCTTACTTCCATCTTCTGCTTCATATTCTCTTATCAATTCTTTTGGAGAGTTCTTTGATATGTATTTGAACTGATCAAACATATCATTCAGATCTCTTTCCATCTCTTCAAATTCACTCCATGGATCGATATCAAAGAAATCAGGTCGTCCACTTCTCATCCGACGGTGGTTACGATCAAAAAATCTTCTAAACCAATTAAAGTTGTCGTAGGGTAACATACTCATACTTTTTGATCACCTACTATCTATTATCAAAAAAAGAATAAATATTTTTCTGACATAATGTCATTATTATTACATAAAGTAAAATTTATATTTTCTATATTCAAATATAAATTTTGGTGATTTCATTATGAACTCAAGGCAGTTTGTAAATAAAATCATCCATACGGGCCAAGACCAAGTAGTAATGATGGTAAAATCGCTACCTAAATTATTGTCAGTTGGTTTTATCTCTGCACTAGCCGGGCTTCCTCTCGCATCCATTCCTAATCGAGGAGTTTCAGCTTATGCGCAACTAGCACAGTTACAAGTAACAACTGATCCATGGTATCAATCGTTAGAGATGGCTCGATCCAAAGTCGAAGCAGCTCTGTCTCCTGGTGCATTTGGAAACGGTGTTCCCGAGTTACACAACCTGTCAACAAACGAAATTTTGATAGCCTTTGGGGCATCAGTAATGACTGGTATTATTGCTTTCATGACTGTTAGAAAATGGTTATCCGGTATAATGTATTCAGGAAAGAAAGGTAGCACAATGCAGTATCAGAAATGAGTTAGAAGGTAGGCCTTTTAGTTGGAAAAAATCTTAAACTGATAGATAAGGTTTAAACCTTTTTTTATTTTACCTTCCATATATAAAAAAAGTAATAAAACATTTTTTTATTTAATTTTTTTCTTTGGTGGTGCAAAGGTTATTACAAATATCAATTGAATACATCAAGCAATCAAGGCAAAAATTAACCTCCAACCATTTCATTTGAGTATGCTCAAAGATAGAATGTTGTACAAGTTGACCAACAATTTAATCAATTAGACTCAACCTAGCTTGGTTTGCAAATGAAATAGTGAAGTTCCTTATGTATTATTCCCATTGTTTTTTTTGTATTTTTTGGTAATTGTATATTAAATAAGGAAAACATACCTATTCCTTTGATCAGTCATCATCCTTAGGGAACATATCAAAGGATCAAACAATATAAAATAAATAAAGGAATTAACAATGCTTGACTATTAAAACCTAATTTGATTGCTTATTTAACTAAAAAAATAATATATATACACACAAAAACAAATTTTAACTTTATGTTAACAGATTTATCTTAAATGATTTAGAAAATTGCAAATATCTCTTTGACAATATAGAATATAGGTGGTGATGTGAAAGGAATCATTCCAACACATAAAGCCATGAACAAAAGGCCATTCTTTTAGAAACCTATTTGATTGGATTATCTTGTGACGAATTCACTATTATCTCTACACATATACAAGTGAGGGCAAGATGGTCAGTCATACTTCTTGTTCTCGCTACCTTTTTCTCCAAAAGCCCATCTGCCCTCAACCTTTGATTCTCATCTTCATGTTCAGAGTTTTTAGTATCACAGTTATTTGAGAAATTTATCATGGAAATCAGTCAAAAGATCCTAAATATAGACCCACAAGTTTTCATCTTTAAGGATAAGTAGACATAAATTTATTTCGTGTGAATAATATTATAAACTAGATTTGGCTAAATCATAATATGAGCGAATTCGCATTCATAAGATTTCTAAGTTTGAGTCTCCTTACTGAAGAAGAAAAAGAAAACAAAAAAAGAAATAATTGAATGTACTGAAAAAGTATTAGATGCAGAAGGCATTGAATGCGATTCGAAAATCTCAAAGGTTTCTGAAGAGAAGCTGAAGGAAATTCTAGAGGAAGTAAGAAAGATTCGAAAAAAGAAAAGAAAGAATTACGATGAATATGAAAACACCATTACTGTTGAGGAAGCAAAAGAGTAAAGATGAGTAATAATAGGAATAACAAGAATAATAAAAAGGATCTCAGAAACGCCAAAAATAGGACGGCTGTATGGCCATTCATTGGCGGTATTGCTACAATAGCATTTAGCATATTGTTACTCACATTACGAACAATAATACCATCACTTATCATAATGCTAGTTGGAATATTTCTTATTGTTTATTGGATATACATTACAAAAACAAAAAGTCAAACAAAAAAGTCAAAAGTGGACAGAAGATGTCTTTGTGCGATATGCGAACATACAGAATCTAGTCAATGTATTCAACTAGAGTGTATATGCTGCTCAGTAGCCAAAGGAGACAAGGTTGTTGGTCATACCAATAATCCTTTACAGTAACAAAAAGATGTCATTTCACTAACAAAACACACTACGGAAATGATTAAAGATAACTTGAGGTTAATTTTGCATGACCGTCTATAAAAATTCCACTATGTCGAATCATTTTTTAATTATCAGACAGGAGTTCACGGTGTTTGGACGCTTGGGGATTAAAGTCCTCATTACATTCAGTTCTATAGTATAGTCATAACATAATAGATGCATTGGATTGAATATGACTATTTTGTTTAACGAATCAATAAAAAGATTTGTTAATTATCATAATCTGAATTTATCGTCAAGTGATAAAAAAATATGATCAAAGTGGATCATACTGCAATGCCTCATGCCATATTTAGTTCACCGAAGGTAGCAGGGGTTGGGAAAACAGAACAACAACTAAAAAAAACAAAATAAAATCAAATATCAGAAATCAATATATCCTTACATAGAGACTGGAATGGGCTTGGCAATAGAGGATAGACAGGATTTTGTTAAATTCCTAGTTGATAAGGAAAATTGAAAAATTCTTGGTGGTCATATTCTTGGAACTGAAGCATCAACATTAATTCACGAAGTATTAATTACAATGAGAACAGGTGATGGAACCATAGACAGCATATCAGATACAATACATATTCATCCTGCACTTTCAGAAGTCGTTGAAAGAGCTGCAAGTGGTATAGGTGAGTGACATATCTTCTTTTACCACTCGAAGAGAATAAGCTATATACTAAAGTGCTGCAATATATGAGGCATTTATAATTACTCATGAAATGATTAGTTTAAAAAACTTCTAGGTAGTCTAATCCCATATGTTCTTTTTTTAATATATCTGTTCTGTCCTCCATTTATTAAATAAGTCGTTAATTAATCAGTATCCACATCCTTTTCTTTCAATGGTGTCTCTTGCTCATAAAAGGTCGTTGTAGTTGATCCTGGTGCTTGTGAAAGTGTTTCGGTAGACTCTCCTCTATATTTGTTTAAAGGTACATCTTCAGAAATTTTAAATCGCAAAATATTTCCATCATAACTTGCCACCATCTTTTAAGGAATACAAAATGGTTCTAAATTAACTGATCCTCTTTGGGTAAAGACCAATCCATTTGATACACCCTGAATTTTACCTAAATCAAAGTTATTTAGACCTCTTACCTCTTTCTTATTGTATCTTTCCAACCAATGCTTACTTTACAAGAGTTTTGGCCCAAGATCCTATAAATAGAATAGATAATCCCATCTACATAATGGTAATATGGTATATTACCAATTATAATAAGATCATTTACGAATTCTCGAGTTAAATCCAATTTTCATTCTGGATATTAATTTACTTCATTTACAAATCACATGTTACTAATTTAATAACTATCTTATGCTTAATCGAAAATAAAGTTATCAAATACTAAATGCTAGCATATTAAAAAAAGACATTAACTAAATTCACTATCCGTGTTTGATTAAGGCTACATGTTCAATATATGGATGGTCATTATTTAAATAAAATGTTGCTAAAATACCATAGAAAGGATGACCCGGGTTTCTGTTCCGTTCACCGAAGGTCATTATTTCGGTAGAGAGGAAAGGCCAAACACGGAGCTGGCTCATAATAGCCTCTCTATCAACTATTGATTTCATTTACTCTATGCAAAAACGTTTTGATCATATCTGTTTTGTTTTACAAGTAATGCTATTTTGAAAGCACCCTTAATAGTCTTGGCCAGATCACTATACATATCATGATTTCTATATTCTTTTGTATTATGTGTATTCGCACTTAGGCTGGAGATCATTTTGTCATAATTATTTTCCATATCTTCAGCATACCAGCCTCTAGTCCAACCAACAAATGGGAATTTGCCAAATATGAATCCCAATTGCGACCAATATGACATCAGTTCACCTGCAACGTGTTGAATATTGTCCTGACCCCCCGTAATTATGAATGCAGCCACCTTATCTCTTATAAGATACCGATCATTCGTAATCATTTGATTTTGAACACAGTTCATTCTTTGAATCATCTTGTAATATAATGAACTTGCACTACCCCATCTTATTGGAGTGGCAATTACCACTATATCAGCCCAAAGAATTACTTTTTCATAAATTTGTATCATCTGATCTTCACTATCCCTTTCTGAAATTGAACAAGGAAAAAT
This sequence comes from Candidatus Nitrosocosmicus agrestis, assembly GCF_008389435.1. Lineage (GTDB taxonomy): Archaea > Thermoproteota > Nitrososphaeria > Nitrososphaerales > Nitrososphaeraceae > Nitrosocosmicus > Nitrosocosmicus agrestis. The sequence goes on from NZ_VUYS01000015.1 coordinate 79,229, forward strand.
ACATGCATTAGCGTTCTTTGAATAGTACCCCTCACAATGACTAAATTCTAATTCTCGAAGTTTAATCATGACCGTTTCTGCATTTAGTTTCTTCTTTGCGTATTCCAAAGCAAAGGTCAATGCATCCTCCGAGGTGCTTTGACGTGGCGCGATCTTATCATTAGCATTAGTAGTAGAAATCCCAAGAATTCTTATTTTTTTATCATCTACAGGAAGAATACTATCGTTGGATTTATGTATCAAATATTGATCAACCGATTCTTTTAGATTCAAATAATCTTGATGAGGTTGAAATATACTTTTTCCTATGTGAGAAGGAATAGAATTAACATATATTTTGCCATTTATTATTTTAACAGGATAAGAATTAACACTATCGCCACCTTCATGTGGAGATCTACCAGTCTTGACAGAATATTTCCATCCATGCCATGGACAAGTTACTACATCTCCTTGAAGGAGTCCTTTACTTAGCGGTCCTCCTTTGTGTGCACATAAATTAGAAATTGCGTAATACTTTCCATCAACATTAAAAACTGCTATTTGTGTAACTTTTTCTCTTTCGGTTTTGATAGAAAAACTCATTGACGATCCATTTTTTATGTCGGTGGTTAAAGCTACATAATGATATGAAGAATTATTCTTAGTATCTAATCCTTCATCTTCTCCTTCATTCACAACTTTTTATAAAGAACATAATATATCTAAGGGCATTATCTTTCCAATTTATTATATCAATCAAAAATCAAATACTTTAAAAAAAGGAGATGTATTTCGAATTTATCCTTGTTGAGCTGCTGCGTTGTTACGGGTGTTTGTTTGACTTTGAGAATTAAAGTTGTTACCAGAGCCTACCGTGTTTACACCTGAATCTACATTACTTGTTTTGTTTGAGAATTGTGATTGGCTGATGCTTTGGTCTGTAAAGTTGCCGCCATGACCACTTTGACCTAATGCATTGTTACCAGTGTTTTTTTGATGTTGGAAGCCTAGGTTATTACATGAGAGGAATATTGTTCCACCAGTGACACATCCAGCATTTTGACTTGATGACTGCTTTGCTTTCTTATACGTTGCAAAGACGTCATCTGCGGCTACCAGTGGACTTGCGAAAAGATCCAAAGCGACCACTATTGCTATTGATGCTATCACAAGTTTTTTGCTTTTGTTATTGTTATTGTTGTTGTGAATAATTTTTGTTTTTTACACATATTTGCTAACATAAAAAAATATATCGAATTTGCTAACTAGGTGCAATACTCTATTACATTGACAATTTTAGAATTAAGATATAAAATCAAATTAGCAGGTTTCTTTAACATCTCCCAGTACGACTAATGGTTGACATATTTTTTGCAAATTAGTGCTTTTTTTGATTGATTTAATAAATCGATTAGTGACAATCCGGGCGCATAGGAATCAAGGTCCCAGTGATAGTAAGCTTCCATCATATTGATGATCTTATTTTTAATATCAAAGATAATAAAATACGTTATATCGATAAATCTCTCGAAATAATAGATGCATCCACAAGATAGTTTAAGGCTTTGCCTCAAACACTAGGTTAAATGGGGTCTGCGTAGCCCGTCGGAATTTTGAAAACCCTGAAGATTTTATTATTTCTGATATTTTCTGTTCACCAGCCTGTGCACCCAAACCTGGACCATCTTCATTCAAGGAAGCAGGAACGCATACGATCGACGATACTGAATAGAATACCCTTCCAAGAGGATTTAAATTATCCTCAAGTTTATCATTTGCAAAGGGTTCTACTAACATCCAGGTGCCATTTTTCTTCCTTAGCGTTTCAAGTACATGCCTAGCTGCTCCCCTTGGATCACCCATATCGTGAAAGCAATCAAAGAATGCAACTAAATCATAATCATCACCAGGATAATCAGTAGACTTTGCCACATCAAATTTTACATTTTGAAGATTTTCTTTTGTAGCCAATTCTCGGGCCCTTTCTATCGAGGGTTTGTGAGAGTCAAATCCTATAAAATTTGAATTGGGATATGCTTTTGCCATTAATATTGTTGATGCACCGTGGCCACATCCTACATCTGCTACTTTGGCTCCACCTTTTTTGAGCTTGTCTTCAACAGAGTCAAGAGCAGGAATCCAGTTACTTGTAAGGTTTGCCACATAATTAGGTTTAAAGAATCGCGCGGTACCTTCATAAAGATAGTGATGATGATCCCCCCATCCTAGCCCTTTACCTGTTTTAAATGCCTCAATAATTTTTTCTTCGTCTTTAAAAAGACTAACTAATGATTGGTAAAAGCCTGCCACGTAAACCGGACTACTCTCGTCGGTAAGAGCGACAGCATGTTCTTCAGGAAGAGTATAGGTATCACTAGCTTTATCATAGATAACATAACCACCAGCTGCTTGAGCAGCCAGCCATTCTTTAATTATTCGCGGATGGGTATCAGTCTTTTTTGCCAACTCATCGGATGTTAATTGACCAGATTCTGCCATAGCCTTGAACAATCCAAGTCTATCACCGATAAAGGTTATTAATGCACCCTCGGCCGCACCCCATTCACTGACTACTTTTCCAATGAATTCATGCATCTTTGTATTGTCAATTACCAATCGTATTCAACCCTCCTTTATAGTAGAGGTAGTAGTCAGTAATTGATCGTATACCATATTTTGCAATTCATTTTTTCTCCCATCAATGGCTATTGATAATGATTTTTTATCCATCACAAAATAGGTAAACAAATGTGGAATAAATTAATGATGGTAATTTAATTTTAAATTCAAAGAATAATCCATAGATACCATCAATAATTTCTAGACGAATGATTTATTGTCAGTGGAGAAATCATCTCAATTCAGTCCATTAGAGTATTTTCTTATGGCCTTAGATATAATCACCACATTACAAAAGACTGTTTTTATCCAATGAGATAAAGTAACTTGTAGCAGAGGGTTCTATTACATAAAATGAATTGGATCTAAATTTTTTCGAATGAATCAGGAATAAAAGATGCTGGATACCACAGCCAGAGCTCCAACAGTCGCAAGAATTACCAGTGTATTACTATGTTTTTTTAGTATTAGATGAATTTCTCATATCAACCCTTTTCGAAAGTATTACAAAAGTATATCTAACTAGATGTAATGCTCTAATATTCCAATATATCTAGAAATAGAATGCGAAGCTATAGAAGAATTGATCAAACCCTATCCGGTATTGTATATATGAAATGCATGTAGTTTGAGATACAATAAATGAATCTTTTAAATGATGAATTTGTTAATGTACTAAACAGAGATGGAGAAGCAAATTATTATGGAAAGATAATGACAGCATCAGAAGCAAACACGTACTATGATTTGCTACTAAAGAACATAAATTGGAAGAATGATGAGGCATTCTATCATGGAAAGCATATAGTTACAAAGAGAAAAGTTGCCTGGTATGGAGATCAAGGTTTTCTGTACACTTATTCTAATACCACAAAACAAGCACTACCATGGACCGAGGAACTAATAGATCTCAAAATAAAAATAGAACTTATCACAAATTCGACATTTAACTCCTGTTTACTCAATCTATATCATGATGGCAATGAGGGAATGATCTGGCATAGCGATGATGAAAGATCCTTGGGAAAAAATACTGTCATAGCCTCTGTTAGTTTTGGAGCGGAAAGAAAGTTTTCATTTAAACATAAGAGCACAAAAAAAACAATCTCTCTGCTATTAGAGAATGGAAGTTTGCTTTTGATGAAGGGTGATACACAATCAAATTGGCTGCATTCTTTACCTTTGTCGAGTAAAATAAATCATCCGAGAATAAACTTAACTTTCAGAACTATTATGGAGCAATCATTTCATGATACTAAGTAAGTTACTTATGTAACATACACTAGTTAGCTACTAGTATATCTATTTTCATGTAAATCAATATTAATCACCAATTACGAGTTCTAAAATGCAGAAGATTCTAATTGGTATTCACCTGCCGGTTATGGGTTTTGATAACGCTAATGATTACAACAAAGAAGGAAAAATCAAATCGGCCAATACGCAAGAACAAATACTTTCAATTGTAAAAAAGGCAGAATTTCTTGGATATGACTCACTAAGCGTAAATGATCATATTGTTTTTAGAACTAGTTGGTTAGACTCGTTGAGCATATTGGCTGCAGCCGCTGCAGTAACCAACAAGATAAAACTTGGGACTTCGATACTGAACATAGTAGTAAGAACTCCAGTCATTTGTGCCAATGCTTTAACAGCCATAGACATTCTGTCATCAGGACGATTATTTGCAGCAGGAGTTGGACCAGGTTCATATAGAGGAGACTACGATGTATGTGGAATTCCTTTTGAACAGAGATGGGGTAGATTCAACGAGGCAATAGAAATTTTGCACACCCTTTGGAATTATAAACAAGCAGGACTAAATAATGCAGTAGACACCGTAGATTATAATGGCAAATATTACCAATTAGACAAAGTAGTTCTTGCTCCCAGACCATACCAAAAACCTCATCCTCCTATATTCATAGGGACGTGGGGAGAATCCGAAGCAGGCCTTAAGAGAGTTGCAAAATATAGTGATGGTTGGATGGCATCTGCTTATAATATTACACCACAAAAGTTCAAAGAGAAATGGGATATGCTTTTAGCATATAGGAAAAAGATAGGTAAAGATACCAAATCATTTGACAATTCCTTAATGTCAATGTTTGGTTATATTGATAATGATAAGGACAAAGTTAAAAAAAAGGTAAAAGATATTCTTTCTCCGGCATTAGGTAGACCATCAAAACAGTTGGAGGATTCACTTCTTTTTGGTTCTGTCGAAGAATGCATACAAAAGGTAAATGCCTTCTATGAAGCTGGTGCAAAACGAATACATTTTTGGCCCATAAGCGATTTTGATGAACAGATTGAAGTTTTTAAAAAAGAAATAGCTGGGATTTATTAAATAAAAGAAAACCAAATAACCTCATCAATTCAGAATAGAAAAGGACTGTGTTGCATAGATCATTTTAAGCACAAGAGCGTTTAACTTCATATATAGGATCATTTCAGTCTTTTTTCTGAATCGATAATAATTGAATTATATATTCTTGATCTTATTACAGGGCTAAAACGGTCCTGCGATTAAGGTTTAAGAGAATCCAAAATCAATTTGATTTGCGCGAAATGAAAACTATTTAGTTCCCCATACCTAATATATTTATATCACGTTTGGTATCATTAAGTTCTGTTATTCAAGAACAATGCTTATGTAGGTTCTATGAGAGAGAATCTTATTCTATGTCGAAGAATTTTACTATTCTTAGATTTAATTGCTTTTGTTTGAGATTAAGAAAATTAAATACGTGGTAGCGGGTTAGTTAAATATCATATAATTTTTGATGTAATAAAAATAACTACAACTTTATTTACTATTTGATATTTTTTGGGAAACACGATTTTTTTATTAACAGATTAAAGAAAGTGTTATATTGTTACCCCAGTTATAATGAAGTATAAATTTGCCATTCGGTAACTAAGAATTTTTTTTAATGAAAGATTAAGAAGTAAATAATAATTGATTTAAGGAAAATAAAAAAAAATTACTGTTGTGCTGCTGCGTTGTTTCCGCTATTTGTTTGACTTTGAGAGTTTAGGTTATTACCTGAAGCAGTGGTATCACCGCCAGATACTAAACCACTTTTTTGGTTTGAAGATTGAAATTGGCCTATGTCTTGGTTTGCAGTATTACCTTGAGCAAATACGTTCAGGGTCATCAACGTCGGACCCACAAGAAGTATGAACAATATCGCTAGAACTGTCGAGGTAATTAATGCTTTATTAACACTGAATATACTATTCATATTTTCATACAGTTAAAAAGTATATAAGATATATCTATAATTACTAGATGTGACTTTTTATACAGTATATGTAATTGTGAATTTGTACATTAACTTTCAAAAATTCCACAAAGAGAAATCTCAAACGGTCAGTAGTATGTAAAGGTAGTTGATATATATCAAATAATGACCATTGTTATCCATAGAAGACTAGAATAGTTTGATGATGAGGATATATCGATAGTATAATAAGTATTTCTTAAAAATCCCTTTTCTTAATTGGATGATAAATGGGTAGTGAACATTCATGGAGGCAGTTTGCTAAATTGTATGAGAAAACAAAACTCACGATACTATTTTTTTAATAAAATAAAATCAAATCGATAAATGATCTTCTTGAGATTATCTTGCCTTTAATGAAGGTCTATTTGTCAAAATCTGCAAAAATTCGAAAGTTTTAAGGTGGCAAATATTATTTGGCTAAGACTTGTATTGGAGCAGACTTTGTTCTCTCATTACTCAGAACCATCACCAAAGAATCGGTCAGTATTATGGAGTCTCTTGTCAGATAAAGTGCAGTATGAACTATAAAGTGAAGTTGCCCTAACTGCCAAGAATGCAAAAATATAATGCAATTGGATCAAGGTTTTGTAATAATTACGGAACAGTTTTGGATTATATTATAACAGATCAAAAAAAAATGTTTGATACAATGACATTTGATGCTTTCAACATAACCTCAAGTGAATCCATCTTGAGGCTTTATTAAATAGAATCTGTACATATACATTAATTAATATTGTATAAACTGTCCAATTTTATCCGGTTCAAAAAATCGAAAGAGATTTTATAAATTATCAAGATACTGATCGCGATGCTGGATACATCGATTTTGTCAAGGACAATGCCGACTGCCTACTAAAAGATGGTAATATTAATTATACAAATTATGGATATTACAATTCATACTTTAAGGCACGTAATTGAGATGCCAATTCCAATTCATGTAGTTGGGAATTTGATAAAAATAAACGTCATATAATGCATCTTAAGAATAGATAAAACAAATGTAATTTTCCTATATCATTTGAATTTGATGAAGAAAACCTTAATTCATAATTAAAATTCATGATGTAAATATTGAGAATCCACAATTGCTTTTTGATTTCTCAATCAACCAAACAATTTCAATTCAATTTCACTAATGAATAAAGGGTACAAATATGAATAATCCATAAATACATAGCTTTGAAATGATATTGTAATGGATTGTCCATATTGCTATTCCAAATTGATTTTGACATTAAATCGCAATTTGACAGAGGAGGAATGTACACAGTGTGACGGCATCCGGTTAGAGAATTCTGGCTTTAATGAACAAGGCAAAAAGTCTAGACACATATCTAAAGAATATAATATTATTGAAGATCGGGATGTGAAAGATGGCAGTTTTTATTACTATAAAAAAATAATATAGAGTAGAACTGTAAATAATTTAATCGGTTTTGCAATTGCATGATCATTTTACAATGTCAGATCTTTATGTAACATAATGTATTTTCAGTCATTTACCCACTTCATAATACAAAGAAATTAGAAATTAGAATTGGGGATTGTAACATCAAAATCCCAAGAACTCACAATAATCAAAACCGAGATCACAAATAGAACGAACATAACCACTGAATCTCAATTGCTCTAAATCCATATTCATTTTACTTGACTAATTCCATCTTTGTTAAATCTATTATTCCACTGATAAAGTAAAATGACCTCATAATCTGATTTTGCTGTATAAGACGCCTATGTCGAGTTATTTTGAAATAACTTAGTACTCTTTACTCTCGTTCTATAATTATTTGCTCTACACCATTTAGTTTAGGCACATGGGAATTTGATTCACAATTGATTGGAATAAGACATGAGATAATTGACGTAAAATAAATAATTGAGTAAAGAATATTACTAACTAGATTTTCTTTAATTTACTGATATTTTGAGCGATATTGCTACTAGCCCTATAGTGGGGCGACAATAGACCATTGTCAAACACCTTTGATTCGATAAATACAAGCTTTTGATTTTCCTTTAGATCTTTGAAGATGGTCTTTTCTTTTCTCATTATGAGTGGATTAACAAGCAAATGAAATTCGTCAATTAATGTTTCCGGGATTAAGGAAGCATCAAACAAGGCACTAGCGTAAACAAGGAGACCCTGTCATCTTGGCCCTTTAACTTGTTTTGTAATTTCTTTCTTTATATTGCTTGTTGCCATTTCAGTGTTAGGTCACTAGGATTTATTTAGTTTATTAGAAAAATAATTTTTGGTATTTCCATCATTTTTTTGTGAATGCATTCATAGGGTCATTGAGTTTATCTGCAACTTCATGCCTATAAGGAATGAATTTATCCACTATTTTTCGTTGCGTACGAATGGTATCATATGAATCCACGATATCATTGAGGTATTGAAAAGAATCACTACTCCTAATTCGCCAGTCCATTTCATTGTTGGTCATGTGATACAACCACCTACTTACCTTAGTAGCTGATTCTGATTTTCTCGTAGTATTTTTGTTGGCGCTCATCCACTCACTTCCCTCCAATTTCCTTAAGGTTTCTTTTTTTTGATCTTATTCGATTTCATCGACTTAAAATATTTTTAAAAAAAAGTTAGCTATGAGGGAATGGACAAAGTTTTCCAATAAATATGAAGAGGATCAAAAGCATAGGACGAGTTATTAGAGAGATCAAATTTCTAAAAATTGACGGACTTTGATACGCATATAGCAAAGAACTCTATAAAATATGATATCAAATCTATTAAAAACTATTGTCAAGTCCTGTTTGTCCAAATAATATGTAGTGAAAGTATACTCTCGATCCCTTTGTCATATTTATAAGATTGAACCATATTCATTGGCATGAGTAATCCAATCAACTATAAACAAAGAGATCTCGGTGGATTGATTCAAATTGTTTTTATTCGTACCCCAAAAGATAAGCGTGAGGCTTTGGCAAGGATTGGCAAGCAAACTGATAATTTTTTCAGAAAGCATGGCGTATCAAAATATGTTTATAGGTTGAATTTAAGAGAAAACACGATGGATTTTGTAAATATTTCAAAAATTATTTCTGCTAATGAAGACGAAGATGTAAATTTAGAAATATTATCCTATAGAGATGCCGAGCATGTAGAACAAGTTATGAAGGCTATGAAAAGCGATAAAAAGGCTAATGAATGGTATAAAGAATCTATGGAAATAATTACGCCTGGATCAATAGTGTTTGGAGATTTTAGTGGCATCAAAGAAAATCCATAAATCATTAATTCCTGTTCTGTAATTTTTTAATCCAGGGAACAAGATAAATATTTAGTAGTTTTACTAATTTTTATCCTCTATAGAGTAGATTCAGAGAAACCATTCCAAAGTGAAATAGAATTTGATTTAATTTGTCATAATCGTCTTGAAAAAGGGTCCAAATCGAGTCGAAATATCATTATTAAAAATATAATATCATATAGTTTGAGTGTATTGAGATACATTCAATATTGAAAAGAATCTAATTCTAGTTTACGAATTAAATGGAAAATGACAAAATTGTATGATTTGAAAATAAAGGATTAGGAAACAAGAATTATTAGAAGATTTTAAAGAGTGTCAGGGATCACCATCCTGTATATCTTGTTTCATATGTGTATAGTCATCTTTAGTAATTTCTCCTTTTGCATATCTATCGTTTAATATTTTAATGGCGCTATCTTTGCTTGAATGGCCATAATAATATCTTGAAGTATATCCACATCTATTTGACCAGAACAGCCATCTTGAAATGAGTATTATTATTATGATAAAAAACAATACTCCAAAGAATCCGAAGTGGATGGGAACGAATCCAAATCCTGGTGTGTGACCCGAATTGGATCCATAGTTTGTGAATGTGGTGGCGACTATTCCTATACCAATTAACAATAACAATCCTATGATTGCAATTCCAATCCATTTTGAAATTTGACTTGATGTATCGTTGCTACTCAAGAATCACAACCATCCTGGACTATTAATTATACTAGAACCACAAAATACGTGATATGGTCTAACATTTCTTCTTATTTTGAAATTTGTTTTGTTCACTCTTTTTTATCAACCTCTTATTATTCATTACTTTATTCTAGTAGGTCCCCATGATGGAAGTTATCAGAAAACCATCCATGATTTCCGACTGTGTTATTGTGACCATAAGAACCCGTTAATTTGTTAAACCAGGATCCTAGACCAAATCCATTCCATTCGTGTCCTTGATCATGTCCTCCGTAGAATTTTTGGAATCTGTTGTGGTCACCAAAATAACCGTGGTCGATCGGTTTAGAAGTTGGCTTTCCCTCTGATATGTATAACACCGAACCATTTCCAGGATCCACATACACATAGTATTCTTTTTTTGCATTGTAATCTATTCCTGTGAAACTATAGACCAGAGATCCCTGTTTTACATTTAACTTTCCCTCAAGTATGGAGATATTCTTATTGTCACTAAACTGGCCTTCTGCAATGTATGCTGCATCTGCAAACGAAACATTCATGCTATTTCTAATGGCTACATGTGACTTTTCAAATACATTGACTGATCCGTTTAACTGAGGGATTGAATCTCTTGATTTATTTATCTCAATAGTGCTGTTAGCATTTTGATTAAGCGAAGCTGCTACCATGGAGTTTACTGGGTTAATAAGAAATATTCCAGTAATTATGATGGAAGATACTAGAACCCCAAATAGTATCTCTTTTTTTCTTGATTTGTTTTTTGCATAATTGTTTTTCATTTAGTAATATTTCTCTCCGATAATTATAACCATTGTTTATCCATGATACGTAACTTAGTTACGTGATACTATAAACAAGAAAGCAATTGTCTGCTTAATCGATTATGAATATGATCCCAAAGAATCAAAAAATGTAAAAATATAAGAAGTAAATTCAATCTTCTTTATCTAATTTTTCATCGACCTTTCTTTGCAACTCTTTGTATTTCTTGTATTTCTTATCCCACTTTGAAAGTACAAGCCATTGTCTGATGCCTATTCCTAACCAGACTAACACCACCATGACTGGAATT
>NZ_VUYS01000019.1:0-13253 GCF_008389435.1 Candidatus Nitrosocosmicus agrestis
AATACAAATACAAATACAAATACAAATACAAATACAAACCATAGCATATGTATTCTGAAGGTGTTCTGTTTCTCGTGTTCATAAAAGAGATGGGATATCTTCAAGCTATAAGATTTCCTTAAGTGAATAGAGCCGAATATTATTAAAAGAAGTTTAAATAACTTTACCTGTGAGTTTCATTATTTTAAAAGTTAAAACTCGCAAATAAAGGAAATAATGCTGCTGCAATCCGAAAAGTCTGAAAACACAATTACCACGAATTGACTATACATTGAGCATTAGGCTAAATTTTGTGGAATAATTTCAAATACACTAAATCAAACTGGAAATTCAATATTAGATTTCTCCTTTGATAGTATATCTATATTAATAGAATGAACTTCATGTCCATTATGATCCCCCAAAATCGTTTGACCATAAATTTGATTTTCTGGAACATAATTGTCGACTGAAGTTATCAAGAGCAATATCAAAATAAGTGTTGGAATAATAGTCAAGGAGCAGAGTGTTTTAATTTTCATACCTCAGATAGAGAAAAAATAATTTAAAAAGTTTTATGCAGTTGAAGTTTGTTATACAAAAAAATTTGAAGAAATCAAACTATTGAGATTTATTACTAGCGGTTTTAGCTATCACTGCAGACTTATTCAAACCCTTCAGAGAGACAAACTTAAAGAATAAGAAATGGATAGTCAGCGATTTATTTTCAACAAACAAAGCCAGCGATGAATAGATATTCAAGCAAAATTTCTGTTAGTCGAATCCCCGAAGCGTTCAAAAGAGACCAATTCGGTCAAAGGTAAACGATTTTTCTTCTTGGTCCTACCATTAACTTTTTTTTTTGGATACCCAAATCCGACAACTATTACGGGTTTGTATTCAATTGGGATTAAAAAGTCATTCCTCATTTTGAGTTCATCAATCCCTGTAAATAGCGCAGAGCCAACTCCATAATTCCAGGCGGTTAGTTGCATGTTTTGAACGACTTTTCCAGCATCAATCAAATGAAAGCGAAAATACGGATTAGTCATTATTAGGATTGCAAAATTTGCACCCAATACCCATTTTCCACTGGTACTATCGTCAGATAATTTCTTTAGATTGTCCAGATTCTGGACTACAATGAATCTCCATGGCTGAGTATTTAGGGAACTACCAGTTAATCGAGCAGATTCAAGTATTTTGAGCCTAATTTCTGAAGAAACTTCATTTTTAGCATCAAACTCTCGGACCTCAAGTTTTGTCACTATGCACTCGTATGCATCCATGCTAAAGTCACTCCAGTTCCCTGTATTAACCATTTCAAATCTTTTTTCGATTAGATTTGAGTATTACAATGCAATTCATTTAATTCCCGCTTTTTTAATAATTTGAATTCAATTTAGAAACAAATGTTGGAGTCAATAATTTGATATAAAATAACGAAATCCCCCCCCCATGCAAGCATCAAAACTTTAAGTTGCATAATTGCGTGACAAAGCCAAATTTCGATGGTCTTGTCCTGTATTTACCAAAAAAAATTTTTTTCAGATAATCCAACAGGTTTTATTTATCTAAAAATAGGACTAGAATTAATTGAATACAAAATTGGCAAAATACCGTCCTAAAGGTATAGAGGTTAATCCGATCCTGAAATATTTGATTTCAAGTTCCTATGTTCTAAAGTGTGGATTAATCCATTCGATAAAACTAGCGTAGTTAAGAGATCTAGTATCTTCCAAATAATTAGGCAAGATCTTAATATATTTAAACCCATTTAGAAGGTCAAAGCTTAATACCATGTCATGCAGTCTGCAATCAACCACTTCATGTGCGTAATTAGATGGGTCATACCGGTCTGCATATTCACAGTAATTGTATAAACGCCCTCCAGCTATCATTCTTCTTAGGTTAAATTTCATCGTTATGTCCTTCCTACCCTGATAAAGCCTATGTCCAATACCTTTATGTCTGACTTGGGGATGAGTTGAAATATCAGCTCCATAAAGGCTGTCACCATTGCGAACATGAGTGGTAAGTAGACCATTTCCGGTTACCCCATTCCATGTATGCTCAGCGTATTCAGTTTTCAGCCTCACAATAAGACTAGTTGCAGACCCTACTATTTTGCCATCTAATTCGGCAACCAGTTGTCCCTCGGGAAATATTTCAAGATGATTTTGAAGTTCATGTTCGCTCCAAATATTGCCAATTTTTGCAAGGTCTGCAAATGACTGTTTCTGCAGCTCAATGATACCAGGTATGTCAGAATATTCTGTCTGCCTAATAACAACTGAATTAGCATCTATTACATAAAAAGAGCTCATCTACAACCATTACAAAATTGAATGTTGATTTAAATTTTATCTCCCCAAAGCTAATGCATTTTTAGAGTCAATAATAAAAGGAATCTAAATTGCAGATTAATAGAAGTTTAAATGTAGAGAAAGATTTTAAAAGACTTACATTATTTGATGGATCCTTTATTGTAGGTGTAAATTATCAAAAAAAATATCGAAATTCCTACTAATTACAGTTAAAGATCTCTGTTTAGAAAAGGTAATAGAGAGCTACATATCTATCTTACCCATTAGCATAACAATGAAAACAAGCATTAATAAGATCATCCTCGATTACTTAACTAGGCTAGGAAATATTATTGAATGACAGAGATTTTCAATTAAGTCCATTTGTTGAGCGTTTCAGCGAATACATTAATAAGATAAATCAATCTTTAGCTAGGGAAATAGATTGTTACTCATGGTCAGAATTTTACCAGCCTCTTAAATATGCATCCCATGGGGGGAAAAGGATAAGACCCTTAATCTTAAATTTGGCAGCAGAGTCCATTTTGAACATTGATTTAAGCGAAGTAGATTCAATAACAATGGAAAGTATTTCTGGAGCATCAGCTGCAATCGAATTACTGCATACCGAGTCTGTAATACATGACGATATTATTGATTCAGACAACACAAGGAGAGGTTTACCTTCCTTTCATGTAAAGTATGGATATAACGCAAGTATATTAACGGCAGATTTTATTTTAGGAATTATCCTTAATATCAGTGCGAAGACAAATAACAGGAGAATTACTCAAGAATTATCAAACGCATCAATCCGAATGAGCCAGGGTGAAATGTTAGAATTAAGATTAGTCAAAACTCACAAGATCTCTCAAGAACAATACATTAACGTTATTGAAAATAAGACAGCATCATTGTTCCAGGCATCTGCAAAAATAGGTGCCATATTGGCTAATGGTAACGAAGAGCAAATAAACGCTCTCTCAAATTTTGGAAGGCTTCTAGGAATTGCTTATCAGATACATGATGATTTAATTGATTATAACAATGAAGAGAGATTGTTTAATTTATTAGTAAAACAAAACGACGAGGATAACATATTCATAGAAATAATGGAAAACACATACCTTAATTATTCTATGCTTGCTAAGAAGGAATTAAATAAATTAGAAACCCATCATCGATCAAAAAAGATATTGGAAGATTTAACTAATTTGAGCTCGCTATCATAATAGTTTTATAAAAAAGCGCAGATTAGATTCAATAAAAATACCAAAATCCTAATTTCCACAGTTTTTCTGCTCTCCATGAATTGAAGTCCAATCCAACTTTTTTTGAATATTAGTTAATGTGAAAAATTCATATAGATTCTTTTTTTGCAAATGTAAATGAAAAAGTTGTGCTCATTTTATTATTTTTCTCGCGAACCCAAGGTAAGTAGTATGTCCTATCATTCTCATAGAAGGACGAGTTTTTCCTTGGCGAGCTTCAATTTTTCTAATAAAAATCTCAACGCAGTCAGAATCTATAAACCCACTATAGTGAAATTGAGTAGCCAAATTTTCAAGTTGATTCATAGTCGGACAAATGCAAACAACAGAAGCTCCGTTTTTCATAACTGGATGAACAGTATCCAAATAATTCCATGGATCGCCTAGATCGATTATTACTAGATCTATATCCCTTAGCTGATTTATACGAGTCTCGTCAAACTTTTCTTGGGTTACAAAATTAATCATCCCAGATTTAGTTAAATTTTTTTGAGCGGTTGTCATGAAATCTTCATTAACATCATAAGTATGAACGTGGCCGGTTGGCATTACGATACTTGCAATAAATGTAGTAAGTGCTGCACTGCCCGTTCCTATCTCAAGTACTTGCGAGCCATTCTTCAACCCAGTTCTAGCGACTATGTATCCATAATCCTTTGGGTAAACTATTTGAGTAGAACGCTGAGATTTCATAACAAAATCATGAATATTAGGAGGCAGTAGGTAAATGCGTTTTTCTTTATTTGTATTGATGCTTAAACCAAATTCAAGTCCTATTGTTGCTCCAACATCAATTATCCCTAAGTGGGTATGCAACTTTTTTTCTTTTTCAGCTCGTATAAGCCATTTCTTATCGCTATTATAGTAAAAGAGCACTAATGAGCCTTCGGTGATTAACACGAGTTTCCTTTAAAACAATGACTAAATATAATTCAAACATTAACAAAGGGTTAATTTATCTTGCTAAATATTCAAAAGCATGGTTGAATTTGAGAGGATGAAGAAAAAGAGAAAGTTACATTTTAATGTGATATTGAACTCGAAAACCAACTTATTATATTTTACTCTGGGGTTTACAATTATTATCTTATCCTCAATCATACCGATATTTGGATTAAAACTCGTAGATTCAGCAATCACTCATGATCAAAACAAATTTGTTCATTTGATAGGCGAAGTCAAAAATGATGACCCAAACCCGGTTGACAATATTTACGCCAAGGGAATCTTGTTTGGAAAAAATAATTCACAACTAGGAAACTACAGTAACCAAGTAGACGTGCATCCATTAAGTCATGGTGAAACTTCTCCATTTGATATATTGGTCTACGATAAAGGAATTAACGAACTTATTAACACATTTAAAATTGAATTTGAATTTAATTCAACATCAATGGAACCTAAAAGGGATTTGACTATTGGATCTGTTACTTCAAGATTAGACTTCTCGGGGTTTTATTATATTAGTGGTAGAGTTACTAATAATATGAACTTAATGTCCAATAATACACTAATTATTGCATCGGTAGTGGACAAGAATGGTAATTTGTTGGGAATTTGGAAGGCCCAAACCGAACCATATAATATACCACCACTGGGTTCAGCTTCGTTTACTATCCCAGTAACAGATAAGATTCAATCCTTCAAATTAAACAACTATACTCTATACATCAATAACTTGTAATTAAGAAAAAAGCATTTTATGAGGGATTATCATGAGGAAAAGAGGAATATAATAGGCTTTTTCAATTACTTATTCAGGTCTAGGGCTTTTCAAAGACAATACATATTTTTCGATCTCGTTAAATCTCTGTGTTGCACTCTCTCCCTGTAATACAGGGGCGAAAATTTCATCAGTCTTAATTTTATGGAGAACTTGGATTACCTCATCAATGGTAACTCCATGTTTTAAATCATAGTCAACTTGTTTGCAACAATTCGCAATAGTTCCATATCTCTTGTGCTGTCGCTTCTCCCAAATGCTAGCAGTTTCCGATAATCCAGTTATAAATTTCTTAATTGTTTTTTCGACATGCTCTAAATGCCATTGCTTCATGGGAAAACTGTTTTGCGTCAAAAAAATATCATTATATAATACATTGGACATACATATAAGTGAAACTTGTTTTCTGTAACTGATGATATAACATTTGCATTATCTATTGAAATGTTTGGTTAGACATGAAAACTTTGGATTCACATACAGGAAGATGCCTTCCGGTTTATCCCCATCCAATACTTAATTTAGAGTGTTCATCAGGAGAAAAGTTTCTCATTATATCCGACGTTCATATTGGTTGGGAAGAAAGATTAAGGAAGGCTGGACTAAAAGTAGACCTTTCAGGTAATGTCATAGAGATGGTCAGAGTTCTCTTAGATGTTCAACACAAAACAGGTATTTCCAATTTGATTATATTAGGTGATTTAAAATCCTCAACAAGTATTATTACTAAATCTGAATGGGGCAATGTACCTCTTTTCATAAGGACACTTGAAAAATCATTTAATATTTTCATCATACCAGGGAATCATGATGGTAAGTTATCACATCTTCTGCCGCTTAATACAAATTTGTTGCTTCCCAGCGGATTAAGAATCGACGATGTATTGCTTTTTCACGGTCATACCAGACCAAGGATTACATCGGATATTAATAGAATTATCATAGGTCATTTACACCCGGTTCTAAAAAAGGATGGAAGTATCTTTAATAACTCCAAAGTTTGGGTGAAAATAGTATTATCTAAAATAATTTCAAGACACGGCAAAAATCAGGAAGAACGAAATATAGAAATAATCATACTTCCCCATTTTAACGAACTGATAGATTATTACTCCAAATCAAGTAAGATTAGAGTTGGACCTCCTAACAAATCAAAATTACCATTTTTGGACATGTTGATTTACAAACAACATTGGACTTTGTTAAATGGATACATGTATTCAACTGATGGAACATTAGTAGGTACTTTGCAAGATGTAATGACACTTCTCTATGGAACTTCATCAAACCAAAGGACTGAAACCTTAAATTAATGTTCATTAACAGGCTTAACTGTAGGACTATTATGCCTCATCCATTCTAGTGTTTTTACAAATGAAACAGTGCTTTCAATAGTAGTCAAGACAGGAATACCCATTTCCACAGCCTTTCTTCGAATTTGATATTCATCATCTAACATGCCTACAAACTTTTCGATTGTTGATGTAGAAGGAACGTTAATGATAAAATTTATTCTTCTTTCAGTAAGTAAATTAAGTATATTAGGTTGTCTGTCAGGCTCGCTTATTTTGTAAACCAATTCTACATTTTCTACTCCAGACTGCTGATAAAATTCTGCAGTATGCTCGGTTGCATATATGGTATAACCCATAGAAGAAATTAAAGAAACTATAGGTTGAAGTATTTCTTTGTTTCTCTTTCCACCTACAGTTATGAGAGCTTTCCCGCTAATAGGAAGCGAGTATCCGGCGGCCAAATAGGATTTAGATAGGGCGTCGTAAAATGAATCTCCGAAACATGCTACTTCCCCTGTAGATTGCATTTCAACTCCTAGCATTATATCAGCTCCCTCCAGCTGCATAAAGGAAAACTGAGGTACTTTGATCCCAAATCCGGATTTTTTCAGCCAATGTTCGTTATCTAAATGAGGTAAATTTTTATTTAGAATAGCTTGGGCAGCCAATTCGATTAAATTTATTCCAAAAAACTTTGATACAAAAGGCATTGATCTAGAAGCGCGAACGTTCGCTTCTATTACTAACACCTCATTGTTCTTAACCAGATACTGTATATTTAATGGCCCAATAACCTTTAATGCAGTCCCAATTTTCACGGAGTAATCCATTATGATGTCCATTGTTTCCCGGCTCAGTCTCCATGGGGGTATACACATCATCGCATCACCTGAATGGATTCCAGCATTGTCTATATGTTCAATAATGGATCCTATAACGATACCATCTTTGCTACCTATAGCATCTACCTCAACTTCAGAAGCATTCTCCAAAAATTTACTAATTACGATTGGATAATCAGGACTAACGCTGGAAGCTTCGGAAATAAATTGTTCTAACTGTTTTTCGCTCCAAACAACCTTCATCGCTGCACCACTGAGGACATATGAGGGTCTAACTAGGACGGGATATCCCTCCCTATTAGCAAAATCCTTGGATTCTTTCAAACTTTTAAAAATTTTCCAAGGAGGTTGTTTAATTCCTAATTCATCCAATAGCTTGCTGAATTTAGAGCGATCCTCTGCTCTATCTACATCCGCACTCGAAGTCCCAAGAATCGAAACGTTGTTCTTGCTTAAATTTGCGACAAGGTTATTAGCACTTTGACCCCCGACGCAAGCCACCAAACCGCGTGCATTCTCCTTCTCATATATATCCAAAACTCGTTCCAAGGTTAATTCTTCAAAATAAAGTCTGTCAGGTATATCATAATCGGTAGATACAGTTTCAGGATTACAGTTTATTATGGCTATATTATTCTCTTTATTGTGACGCAATCCAAAAACCATATTTACTGTTGCCCAATCAAATTCAACACTACTACCTATTCTATAAGGACCGGCTCCCAATACTATTATAGACCTATTCTGTACCTCTTTATGGAGATCAATGTCGTCGTATAATCCGTTATAAGTGAGATATAGATAGTTTGTTTTTGCAGGCCACTCTGCAGCAAGCGTATCGATCTGCTTAATTACAGGTATAATATCAAATTTTTTTCTTAAGTCTCTTACCTGTTCGGGTCCTATATTTAAGCATCGACTCAATTGCTTATCTGAAAACCCAAGCTTTTTGGCTTCTCGAATTTCTCTATAGTCAAACGGGTTTTTTCGTAACTGCGCCTCCTTATCCACTACATTTTTTATTTTTATTAAAAACCATGGGTCGATTGACGATAGTTTGTAGATTCGTTCAATGCTCAAACCCATTTTTATGGCTTTAACAACGTTAAAAATAATTTTGTCATCCGGATGAATCAAAGAATACTCAATTTTTTCAAGTTCAGGAGTATTGAGATAATTTATAGTCCCGTCAGGATTTTCCTCTAGTATCTTATCGAGAGTTTCGTAGTCATCTGAGTTGCACACCAACCCATCTTTTCCTATTTCACACATGCGTATTGCCTTCTGAATTACTTCTTCAAAGCCCTTTCCTATTGCCATTACTTCGCCAACAGACTTCATAGCACTTCCTAGCTTCCGCTTGACTAACTCAAATTTCTGAAAATCCCACCTAGGCATTTTTACGACCATATAGTCTAAAGCGGGTTCAAAACAAGCAGAGGTAACCTTTGTAATTTGGTTTAGCAGTTCAGGCAAAGTATATCCGAGGCCTATTTTTGCCGCCATGTATGCTAATGGATAGCCAGTAGCTTTGCTCGCCAATGCTGAAGACCTCGAAAGCCGAGCATTAATTTCAATGGCGCAATATTCATCAGAAAGAGGATCGAGCCCAAACTGAATATTACATTCACCATTAATTTTACAATATGACGTAGCCCGCAATGCTGCATCTCGAAGCATATGGTATTCCTTGTTATTCAAGGTCTGGGAGGGCGCAACCACGATATTATCCCCTGTATGAACTTTCATTCCCAAAACGTTTTCCATATTACATATTATCACACTGTTCCCTTCAAAGTCTCGCATTACTTCGTATTCGATCTGTTTCCATTCCCCTACGTATTTCTCGATTAAGACCTGATGAACCATACTAAGCGATAACCCACGTTGCACAATTTCATGCAGATCATATTCGTTATAAGCCACACCTCCCCCTCTGCCACCAAGTGTATACGCAACTCTAATAATTACTGGAAAACCTATTTCCTTTGAAACCTTCAATGCCTCTTCATATGAATAAGCGGTAGCACTTTCTAATACAGGCACATTACACTTTATCATTGAATCCTTAAACTTTTGTCTGTCTTCAGTAAGTTTGATCCCCTCAACTGCGGTATTCAAAACCTGTACGTCATATTTTTTTAATATATCACCGTCATAAAGATCAACGCCGCAATTTAATGCCGTCTGACCACCAAAACTCAGCATTATAGAATCCGGTCTCTCTAATTCAATAATTTGTTCAACAAAATTTGTATTTATAGGTAATAAGTAAACTTTATCGGCTAATTTATTATCAGTTTGGATAGTTGCAATGTTAGGATTAATTAGAACAGTAGATATTCCCTCTTCTTTTAAGGCCTTTAAGCACTGAGATCCAGAGTAGTCAAATTTGCGGTTAGGAAATATTCCTAACTTTCGCCTGCTTCTCCGATCTTTATTGCTCCGCTACCCAATACAAGTACTTTATTTATACTCTGATTTCGAGGCATTGCTTTTTATCACAACTATCAATTTGTTCAAAAATATGAACCTTTTATTTTAAATTTATATCTTTTTAAATTTGACTAAGACGTTCTGATCAATGTCTTAAATTTATCAAAAACATAGAGACAGTCGTCAGGCCCGGGTGAAGCTTCAGGATGAAATTGTACTGCAATTATAGGCTTTTTCTTATGGAATATTCCTTCAACAGTATTATCATCAATATTCTTAAACCAAATGTCGAATTCCGTATCCTTCAAACTTTCTAGGTCGATTCCGTAACCATGATTTTGACTTGTTATCAAAGTGTTGTTAGAGGTTAAATCCGTACAACTTTTGTTCTGCCCCCTATGTCCAAATTTGAGTTTATGGGTCTTAGCTCCTGCTGCTAATGCCAATATCTGATTTCCTAAACAAATACCTAATGTTGGAATGGAATTCTCAATAATTTCTGACGCCGTTAAAATAGTTTCTTTACAAACTACAGGATCTCCAGGACCATTGCTTAAAACTACCCCCACAGGACTAAATGATAAGATATCCTTAATGGTGGAGTTCCAAGGCAGTCGTACTACGCTGAATCCCATCCTTAAGATGTTTCTTATTATACTATATTTTGTGCCAGTATCAATAATGACAACGATGGGGTTTTGCTCCTTTCCATAATACATAGGTTTTTCCACAGAGACTTCTGGCATGAAATTGTATGAATCATAGTTAAAATTACTATCCCCTGGTAATTCGGACTCTGTCAATATTAAACGACCATTCATTACTCCAAATGACCTAATCTTTTTTGTTAGTTCTCTCGTATCTACTCCCGTTATACCCGGTATTTTTTCATCATAAAGCCACTGATCAAAGGTTTTTGTGCAAGACCAATGACTTGAAACATTGGAAAGATTGTTTACTATTACGCCTTTCGTTTGAATTTTATCAGATTCAAAATATTTTGGAAGGTCAAATTCATCAAGATCATCAAACCGTGGTACACCATAATTGCCAATAGAAGGATATGTAAAACATAAAACCTGTCCACGGTATGAAGGGTCCGTTAACGTTTCGGTATATCCGACCATTCCAGTATTAAAAACAATTTCTCCCGAAGCGTTTGTAGGATAACCAAACCCTATGCCTTCAAAAATTGATCCATCTTCTAAAATTAGTTTTGCAGAATTATGTATTTCTTTATTGAGAAGAGTCGGAATCTTTAATCCCTTAATACCAACAAAGGAAAACCATTAATAAATTTTTGTGGGCTAAGTACGAACTGGTTTATTATAATCATATTCTCTACCTCGCCATTTAATAACTGCCCTATTTTGGGAAGTTAGAATTGACCAAAGAAATGAAATCGACACGACAAAGCAACCTACAGGGGTACCAAAGCCATAGATAGATTTATGAGTACTTGCTCTTTTTAGTTGATAGAAGTTGGTGCCGAAAATTGCAATAATGCACATTACCGATACGACCAATAAAAAAATATAACTAATATCTGTAACTAAACTAGCCAGGTAAAATCCAACTGAATAAGAAAACATTAGGTAAGGAAAGGCCATTAATAGAAAAATTCCCACGGCTATGAGTATTGAGTTTTTCTTGTCAGTAAAGAATAGTGGCACTATTAGTCTTTTCAGTGAATTCCATAAAGTGCTAAAATCACGCGCCCAAAATGCATCTATAAGATTCTCACCCCTGTACATTCGAAGTTTAAAGCCTTCTTCCTTGAGTTTTTTCCCCAATGCACCATCTTCGACTATTTCATTTTTGACACTCTCATGTGTTCCTACTTTCTCATAACATTCTCTGGTTATTACGAAATAACTACCAAACAGGTAACCAAGTTCAACTTTGGGGTCATTGACACGCATTGGTGAATATCTGGTAAACATGAAGATTGAGAGTATGGGCAGAACCATCTTTATTATAAAATTAGGATACATGAGTCTAGGTACCGCCGTTATTACATCCATTTTTTCTAATAATAAAGTATTCAATGAATCAGTCAGACTATTGTTTGAGTGGATAGTATCCGCATCAGTAAACATAAGGTATTTTCCCTTGGCATTTTTATATCCTACATAGCATGGCCAATTTTTGCCGATCCACCCATCAGGTTTAGGTCCAGCAGGAATAATCCTAACCTTAGGATTGTTCTTGAATGATTCTACAATGGTTAAAGTCGAATCCTCGGAACTATCATCCACTATTAAGACTTCATATGCTTTAGCAGATTGATTTAGGATACTTTGAACACAATTTTCGATATATTTCTCCTCATTTCTTGCAGGGATAATAACACTTAATAAATCACAATTAGTTGTATTATCTCTTCCACCTTTTATTATTGGTGACTTGTCAAAAGACTTCTTTAATATGAACAATAAATATAACCAAATTCCAAATGCACCGACAACAATTACAATAAATATTAGGTTCAAAATTAGGATTGCAGCCACTAAACCTAAACTATCGATTCTCCATATATATACAATCAAGAATATACTAAAGCATTACTAAACATTTTTAAGTAAACATAATTCATAAGCTTATTTGATGCTGAAAAATAAGACCAATAAAAATGCTTTCAGTTTAATTTTAATTGTAGTTTCAATTGTTTTTTTTTCTGAGAACATTGTGGAATATTCCTATGCACAAAATAATTCTGATGTATCAAATCAGATTGCATCATGTGGGTTTGTCCAATTCTGTTCTAATCCTACAGTAATAGAAAGTTCTTCGCCTCAGTCTAATGTCATTTCACCGGGAACTCTGGAGCCTAATTTACAAACATCTCCTGACAGTGAGACACAAACATCTCCTGACAGTGAGACACAAACATCTCCTGACAGTGAGACACAAACATCTCCTGACAGTGAGACACAAACATCTCCTGACTCCGAAGTAATTCCCGACGTAACCTCAAATATTTCCCTCATTATGACCCCAGATCTGCCGAGCAATTTAGCAGAAGAAGACACACAGAATCCGCTTAGTACTTCAGAAGACCCGATTTCCGGTAATCAAAGTACTAACACGAATGCAAATGATAGTATGCCAACCTTTAATCCCAAGAATACTACGATAATTACACCTTCTAGCGGTGTCCAACAAAATACCACAAATGAAAATACTACTAATTTCGAAGAACCATCCCAACCTATTATCAACATAGGACAATCAAATCAGTCGGTTCCAGAAAATGAATCATTTGCGATCGGTGATTCAACAGCTGCTAATGAGACCATTGATTCAACAGCTGCTAATGAGACCATTGATTCAACAGCTGCTAATGAGACCATTGATTCAACAGCTGCTAATGAGACCATTGATTCAACAGCTGCTAATGA
>NZ_VUYS01000019.1:13351-89148 GCF_008389435.1 Candidatus Nitrosocosmicus agrestis
TGATTCAACAGCTGCTAATGAGACCATTGATTCAACAGCTGCTAATGAGACCATTGATTCAACAGCTGCTAATGAGACCATTGATTCAACAGCTGCTAATGAGACCATTGATTCAACAGCTGCTAATAACGAGAGCGGGTCACTTTCTAATGCTCCATCCTCCCATCCCGACAATGCACCCTTAGCCTCACCAACAAATACAGAGACTTTACAACCAAATCAAACACAAAATCAAACTTCGCCCACCTCGTTCCTTGACCCAATTATAGATCCATTCAAACAATTGTTCGGCATCAGATAACCCTTTTTTGTAAAGTTGTCAAATCATGTCTGAAATTAAGGACGAAATCACATATGATGATTTCAGTAAAATAGATCTCAAAGTTGGCAAAGTACTGAATGCGGAGCAATTGGAAGGTTATAAAAAAATATTAAAACTAGAAGTGGATATTGGTGAAAGAAAGATAGAGATAATGTCAGGTCTAGCTAAGCACTACGGACCTGGTGAGATAGTGGGAAAAAATGTTATCGTGTGTACCAATCTAGCACCTAGAAAATTTGGAGAAAAGACTTCAAATGGAATGCTTTTGGCAGCTACAAATGAAGATGGCAAACCCATTCCATTAACCGTTTTAAGCGACACAAGGGCTGGTTCCCCTATCACCTAACATTAAATTCCAAACTCATTAAATTCAATTTTAAAGTGTAGTAATCAAATTAAAAATTTCTTATTCCGGATAAATTGTTCACTGAAATATTGAATTTAAGAAATACTTGGATCATTGTTTTAGAAAGGTTATACACATTAGGAAGGAATAATTTATCATCTTTTGGTCTTGGAGATACACCCGGATTCATTGGTAGAAAAAAATACCAATATCCCAACTAAACATCTATTTCTTCCGTCGGAGAAGTTCTGGTGGGAAATAAGAAGTAGAAATAATGTAAGAATATATTTTATAGATGAAAAAGGCGAATTTTGTTCATGCATGGGCTATTATTTCAATTATAAGAGAAACGAAGGATGTTATCATTTGGAAAAGATAAAAATGTATGTCGAATTAGGCAAGTATAGAACGATTGTGTATCGAGATGAAGATTATTCAGAGTTTGCTAAAAAAATTGTAAATGAAACAATAAATGAATTAAGAAGGTCTTCAAATATATAATAGGTAAGAATTCTATCGAATATGCATGATAATGAGAATGTCTTAGTCATAGGGTCAGGTGGAAGAGAGCATGCACTTGGTTGGAAGATTTCTCAAAATGAACACATCCAAAAAATATTTTATGCAAACGGAAATGGTGGCACGAATAATAATTTGCCTATTTTACCTACCGAATTTGAAAAATTGATAGATTTTGCTAAGGACAACAACTGCTTTACAGTTGTAGGCCCTGAATTACCCCTGTCACTTGGTATTGTGGATATTTTTGAGTCGAATTCATTAAAGATTTTTGGCCCTACAAAACTCGCCTCAGAAATAGAAACAAGTAAAGAGTTTTCAAAAAACTTTATGACTAAATTTGCTATTCCAACTAGTGAGTACAAAGTTTTTACCGATGCATCCAAAGCCGAAGAATTCATAGAGAAAATAGATTTTAATGTAGTTGTTAAAGCAGATGGATTGGCTGCAGGAAAAGGAGTTTTTGTTACAAACAGCAAGTCTGAAGCTATAAACACAATTGATCTATTACTAAAAAAGAAGATTTTTGGAAAAGCATGTGAAAAAATAATCGTCGAAAAAAGAATCGTTGGTAATGAGGCATCTATTATTGCCATCTGTGATGGAAACTCATTCAAATTGCTTGATCCATGTCGTGACTATAAACGAGCGTTTGATAATGATTTGGGCCCAAATACTGGAGGCATGGGTAGTCATTCACCTGTATCTGATATTACTGAAAATGAAATTGAATTCATTGTAGATAAAGTATTTAACCCGGCCATCAAAGGTATGAACTCTGAAGGAAGACCATTTAAAGGTTTTCTATACGCCGGACTCATGATTGAGAAACATACTGGTAAACCATATGTACTAGAATTTAATGCACGGATGGGAGATCCTGAGTGCCAGCCTTTAATGATGCGAATGGAGTCTGACTTGTTGCAATATTTAGAAGCAGGTGTAAACCAAAGCTTGGACGATGTTAAACCTATTGAATGGAAGAAAAAATTCTCTACTTGTGTTATTATGACGTCAAAGGGTTATCCAGATAAGTATGAAACGGGTTATGCCATCAAAGGAATTACAAACCTTTTCGATCCCGATCTAATGATATTTCATTCTGGCACAAAAAGGACAAATGACGATGAATTAGTCACTTCTGGTGGAAGAGTATTAGGTATTACATCTTTGGGTGAGAGCCTGGATGACTCTATAAATAAAGCTTATCAAACGGTCAATAATATTAGTTGGGGCGACTGCCAACAGCAATTTAGAAAAGACATTGGAAAGAATGTGACTTAACCTTATTTAAATAGCCAATTTAGAATTCTAAAACTCTTTTTTCAGTATACAGAGCGTTTAATTTGACATCGTAGTTCTCAGACTCTATACAATTATCGAGCAATTGGAAGTCATAAGCCAGGCCGATAATATTAATATCGGATCTTTGTTTAGAATGAAAAAACTTATCGTAGTAGCCTTTTCCATATCCCACTCTGTATCCCCTAGGATCAAATGCAATTCCAGGTACTATGACAACATCTAACTTATCGTCTAATGCTACATCAGAAATCTGGGGTTCTTTAATATTGTATGCACCTACCTTCAGGCTTTGTGAGGAAAAATATTTATGGAAAGTGAGATTTTTCCTCGTCACTATAGGTAATGCTATGGTTTTCGAATCACTCATCCCTTTGGTGATAATCCTGAAGCTTTGGACTTCGTTTAAAATAGGATAATAAACACCAATTATATCGGATTGACGGTATATATCTGAATTTAGAAACTTTTTCTGAATTTCCCAACTTAAAAGAAAAGTAGTATATGAAGGTTTTAGTTTTCTTAGTCTCAGATATTCTTTTCGGATTATTTCCTTGCTTAAACACATGTTTCAATTTATTTTGTTATAACATTGCTGCTTTGACAGTATTCTCAAGCAGCATGCATATTGTCATAGGACCAACCCCTCCAGGAACAGGGGTAATGTAATCTACTTTCTCCTTAACAGTTTCAAAATCTACATCACCACAGAGCTTTCCATTTACTCTATTTGTCCCAACATCTATTATTGTTGCTCCAGGTTTTACCATATTGGCGGTTAATAAAAAAGATTCTCTCTTACCTACTGCAGATATCACAATATCGGATTGAGTACTAAAACTATGCAAATTCTTTGTATGAGTATGAGCCACAGTTACCGTGGCGTCTTTCTCAAGTAACAAAGAAACCAAAGGCTTGCCAACTAAATTGCTCCTGTTAATAATCAATACATTAGATCCATCCAAAGGAATATTATAATATCTTAATAGTTCCATTATACCAAGAGGCGTACATGGTACAAGGCTAGCTTGGTTGTTCAACAGTAATCCGGAGTTGATGATTGTCAAACCATCTACATCCTTTTGTGGATCTATGGTATTGATAATTTTGCGTCTATCGAGATGATTAGGTATAGGTAGTTGCAATAAGATCCCATGAACAGAGCTGTCTGAATTCAACCTTCTTATTAGATCTGTCAATTCTAATTGCGAGACAGACTCATCCAACCGGTAATCAAGTGTTTTTATTCCTATTGATTTAGCTGTTTTTTGTTTGTTATTTACATACACCATAGATGGGGCATCATTTCCCACCAAAATAGTTGCAAGGCATGGAATCCTCCCAGTTTGCCTCATACCTGCGATTTGAATTGATAATCGCTCTTTAACCTTTTGTGATACAAGTAAACCATCCATTATTTTAGCAGCCAATACTTAATACCTTGTAGATAAATGTAATTTTAGTTTTCTTAGTACTCTATTTTGATTCCAGGTTTTCAAAAGAGAATTATCAATAATTGAAAAAAATTAAATTAGATATAGGGCTATTTTACCTTCACTTTTAATTTTGGTGAAATTGATTGCGAGTTTAGTTTAGAGATTGCCACTTCAGCAGCTTTTTTTCCAGAGAGTAACATCGATCCAAATGTGGGACCCATTCGTGGCAAGCCATAAGTTTCGGTCACCGACATACCAGCAGCAATAAGCCCAGGATAAACTTCGCCCGTTTGGTGTACTACACCATCTTCTCCACCTTCAACCCACATTGGATTCATACCTCTCCATTCTACCAAACCTCTCTGCATCAATCTTTTCACGGCTACGGAATCGTGCCCCGTTGCATCAATAACGATCTTACTTTCAAATGCAACTGGGTCTACACATGTAATATTTCGAGGTAAAGCCGATACAGGCATCCAATTTACAACTACCCCACTTACTTTTTTGTTCTTCAGCACAAGATCATCAAATTTTGTAAGTTGTAGGAATCTAACTCCTGCATCGCAGGTGGCAGAAATCAATTTTGAACATGCATCAGGTCCCCAAGCGGCAAAAAGGTTTTCATTTACTTTTTTATAAGGAACACCTAATTCATCCCAAACTTTCTGGGCTGGTGCCCTTACTGTTACAGGGTTCATCATGTAACCTCCAACCCAGTATCCTCCCCCCAAATAATTATTCTGTTCAATGATCAATGTTTTAATCCCCTTTTTTGCTATTTCCCTTCCAGCAGATAGGCCAGCTGGTCCAGCACCTAAAATTATAACTTCAGAATCACTGTATTCTTGAATAGTTTCAAAAAACATAGAAGCTATTGAACGAGTAATTTCTTTTTCACTTACATCAGCAAATATTTTTTTTTCCATAAGTAAATTTCTTACTCGCAATATTAATAGATTCTTGACAGTCTAAATAACACATGGATCAGTAGATTCACTAAACCATAATAAGAAATTCCCAGCTAAAAAATTTGAATAACAATTAGTGGACCTTTTTCCTTATCATCGTTAATACCTAAAATCAGCACGTATGTCATTCGGTTAAAGAATATTCGAAAAAAATTTCTATGAAATTAAGTTCTTTACTTTTTTCCAAATAACTTGTAATAAATTTAAAAGCCTATATTTCCTCTTTCCTCTTTCTGATTGAAATTAAGAAAATTGCGAGTATCAAGGCGATCGAGCCAATTATTATGATAGAAATGATCGAAAAGTAATCAGATAATGTTTCTGACAGCAAATCCCAGGAATTTCCAAGCAGATAACCAGCAAACACTAGTATAACGGACCAAATTAGAGATCCCAAGAATGTAAACAAAGTGAATTTCGCTAATGGCATTTTTGCAATTCCTGCTGGCACACTTATTAATTCACGAACGCCAGGAGCCATCCTACCTAATAAGACTGCATAGATACCATATTTATCAAACCATCTTTCAGCAGATTGAATTTTTCGTTCACTTACAAATATATATTTTCCAATTTTGATTATTGCAAGTCTACCTAACTTGAGAGAAATAAAGTAAATTATGACGGCTCCAACGGTTGCGCCTAAAGCCCCACATATAGCCATAAAAAAAGTTTCCAAGTATGTAAAATTCGATTTAAACCCAACAAACCCAGCAAGTGGGAAAATCACTTCACTAGGTATGGGAGGAAACATCGTCTCTGCAAAAGATGCTAAAAATAACCCTAAATAACCATGAGTAGAAACGAGAGAGGTAATGATGTCTATTATATCCAAGTACTTCAGATATGGTTATTCTATTAATTTAATTAATTTTTGGAATTTTGTATTTGCAATTATGTAAGATTAATAAGGTATGTAACGTGATATTAAATATTGAGCTCAAAAAGATGTGCATTATGCATGGAAACCCTGTCTGATAAAACTAGCGTAAGCATTTGTTCAGAGTGTATGAAATGTGTCGATTGCTGTGTGGGTTTAGAAAAACTCTAAATAGTGTCACGATAATGCGACTATTTTTAAGGTATCTGTCAAAGTGATTATTCCAACCACGTTACCTTTTTCACTAACCAACACACATTTTGCAAACCGTACTAAAGAAACTAAAGCCTTCGCAGGCGTGGATTCATCTACAAGCGGTGGTGGAGGCTCCATAACGGTTCCAACATTTACTGTATGAATATCCTTATCGTTATTTTCTATCATGATTTTGGCTAAATCATCTTCGGTTAAAATACCCACAAGTTTACCCCCGCTAAAGACTGGCATCTGACTAATATTGTTATCACGCATCTTGATAATAGCAGCACTCAATGATTCTTCACTTTGTATTATTATGAGATTCTTATTACAAATATCTCCCGCCTTTATTGATGCATTCGTTTCCATCGAAAGGAGAATTTCAAATATTCGCTTGGCAGTGTCATAACTAGGCTTGCATCGTCCTGATTCTATTTGATTGACCATAGATGTACTAATACCACACAAGATAGCGAGTTTTTTTTGTGTAACCCCTAACTTCAGACGGGCTTGTTTGATATAGTCAAGGCGTGGTAGCATTATTATTGTTAAAGTCCTAACAGTTAATAATTTTAAGTGTTATATGAAATTCCGAAAAAAGTTATCAATATTTTTTAGAAATCCATGCGACGGCCGGGATTTGAACCCGGGTTACCAGATTGGCAATCTGATGTCCTAGACCAAACTGGACGACCGTCGCCTTTCTGACATTTATTTTATATTGGTTATATTAATTATTTGGTGCATTTTTTGACCCAATCTCTTCCCCCCCTAGTCAACATATTATACAAAAGGAACCAGATAAACAAAGGTTAACAAAGCCTTTTCAACTGCAAAAAATGGGAACTAGATAAAACATGCCTTTAGCAGAATATATTATATTTCAATCTCGTGGGTCGGCTCGAGTACTTTTTCAGTTCCGGTAGGCTTCTTCATTACATTGTATTCTTCAAAGAGGGCATCTAATGTAACTTTCTTGACAAAAAACTCCTTTTCGATAAATTCTGTATCATGATTGTCATTATATTCTCTGATAAGGACTTTGAAAACACCTTTTTTTATTTCCCGAACCAAAAAGTCAGCGTTTTCACCCTCATAGTTGAAATAAGTGACATACTCAGAAATAGGTACTTCCAATTTCCTCCATGTAAGATCAAAAATAAACCAATATTAGTGTATCAAATAATAAATGGCAACACATATAACCTGCAAAATAAATTTTATATCTTCCCCATTTCTAATTTCGATTAAATCTTATATACTCATATTACCCTCTTAATTTATGCAAAAGAAGCATGCTGAAAAGCCTCCAATGGTGCTTATTTCAGGATCCTGCTTAAATTTTGATAAAGAAAGAAATACTATTCTTGATTTAGTTGGAGAATTGGAATGGGGATGCCATTACCAATCGAATTTTGAATGCTCATCGGTAGGGAAAACCATGGGTTGGGATTTCTTCCATATGTATTTTGAAATGGATTTTATTAGGACGTTAGCACAGGTCCATCCAAAAATCAATAAAGAGGAAGGAAATATATTGGAACAACAATTTTTACTTTGGCTAGAAAAGAGGCTAAAGAAAATGAATAAAGAGTATCACTTAAAACTCGTAGAAACTCCATATGAAGAATCAAAAGGATTTAGAATTGATCCAGAATTTTACAGGACAGAAGAAAATCTGTGGGACCTAAGATAAAAACCAAAGAAAAACATTATTCAATTTCAGAAAATATCCGACTATACTTTGAACATCATCATAATATCTCATGAGTCAGATGTAGACGGAGTTTTTTCTGCTGCAATTGCGTTACAAAGGTACCCTCAAGGAAGAGTTTTCTTTACTTCTTATGGAAAGGAGAATTTTAATAGAGTTTTTGATCTTGTATATGGAGAAGTCCTTAAGTCGACGAGCAAAGGAGTGGTAATTTTTACAGACCTTGGATTAAGTGAAGAGTTAGTCGAAATTACATCTGAGCTTTTTAGTTTCTTGCACTCCAACTCTTGGGAGGTTTTGTGGATTGATCATCATCCTTGGCCTTTGAAATCAATTGAATTGTTCAATTCAGAAAAGGAAACGAGCAGACTAGTTTTAGACAGTTCAGGGAAAAAATGTGCTGCAGAACTGACCTACGATTATATGCTTCCTAATAACAACAAAGCAAAACTGCTTGCCTCAATCGCCCATACATCAGATTTTCTTTTAAATGATCAAATCTATCCCCCTCTCCCCGAATTAATTATCTACTACAAAAATATTCCAAACTTTTATTCCAAACTCACAGAACTTGCAATAAAAGTATCTAATGGCGTTCTTTGGGATTTAACAATGCAACAAGAATATTTGCAATACTGCAAATATAGAGACGAATCGAAAAGTGAATCAATAAAGAAAATGCAGGTTGTGGAATTAAGTAATGGCATGAAAATGGCAGTTATTCCATCAAGTCCTTATATCCAAGCTAGTTTATTTTCAGAGGAGATATTTCGAGAATCAAGTATTGATGCTATTTTTTTCTTAAGTGATGAAGGTAAAGTTAGTATACGAAGAAACAATCCCAATATCAAATGCAACAAGATCGCTTCAAACTTGCTTGAGGGGGGAGGTCACGAGTACGCAGCGGGAGGACACATAAAGTCCGAGCCTTCGAAGATGCACATGGTTATCATGGAATTAAAGAACGCACTAGAGAAATCTTTAACAAAAAAATGACAACATTTACAATTAAAATTAATTAAAAATACTAAGTAAAATCAAAAAAAAATTATTGGGTCAAAGATACCTCGATGTATACATCTTCAGGTATTTTTAAACGCATCAGTTGCCTTATTGAACGGTCATCAGCCCCCAAATCAATTACACGTCTATGAACTCTCAATTCGTATTTGTCCCAAGTATTGGTGCCCTGACCACATGGTGATTTTCTAGTCACTACCCTCATTTTCTTTGTAGGCAATGGATGTGGTCCTTTTAATCGAATACCATTTTTTTCTCCTATATCCTTTATTTCAGTGCACACGTTTTCAAGAGTAAGCAAATTGGTGCTAGTAAGTTTTATCCGAGCTTCCTGAGGCATCTAAATTCACTTATTTCTTGTTGGGATCGTATTTTTCAGTAATGCTCTTTACAATACCGGCAGCAATCGTTGTTCCCATATCACGTAAAGCAAATCTACCAATTTCAGGGAACTCTTTGAAAGTTTCAATTGCCAATGGTCTTACAGGCCTTATTTTGACAATAGCAGCATCACCAGTTTTCAAAAATTTGGGCTTCTCCTCCACGATACCACCGGTTTTTGGATCGATTTTTGCTACAAAATCAGATATAGTAGCCGCAACTTGAGCAGTGTGAGCATGAAGAACGGGTGTATAACCTGGTGCCATGGCAGTAGGGTGATGAATGACAATTATTTGAGCCTCGAATTCCTTCGCCACACTTGGAGGACTATCAATATTTCCAATGATATCACCTCTATGAATTGCCTTCTTATCCACCCCTCTCAAGTTAAACCCAATGTTATCACCTGCTTCTGCGTAATCCATTTGGGTATGATGGGTTTCTATAGATTTTATCTCACCAGGAACACCAGAGGGCATAACTATTACTTTTTCGTTCGTTTTCATCTTTCCAGTCTCAACTCTTCCAACTGGCACAGTTCCCACTCCTGTGATAGTATAGACATCCTGTACTGGAATTCTTAAGGGCTTGTTGATTGGTTTTTCTGGAGGTGTAAAGGAGTCCAGTGCTTCTGCTAGAGTAGGTCCCTTGTACCAGGGCATATTTTCAGACTTCTTAACTAAATTGTCACCCTTCCAAGCAGAAACAGGAATAAAACTGACCTTGGAAGTGTTATATCCGACCATTTTTAACATTTTTTCAACAATTTCTTTAACCTCGTTGTACCTTCCCTCACCATATCCAACATCATCCATTTTATTTAGAGCAACAACAATCTGTCCAACTCCTAGTGTTCGTGAAAGGAAAGCATGCTCCCTAGCCTGTCCACCTGGTTCTGTTGCAGCTTCTGTTTCGCCTGGTTTTACAGATACCACAAGAATTGAAGCATCAGCTTCTGATGCTCCAGTGATCATATTTTTGATAAAGTCTCTGTGACCAGGGGCATCAATTAGAGTATAAAAGAATTTCGGGGTTTCAAATTTCTGAAATGCAAGATCGATAGTAATACCTCTCTCTCTTTCATCTTTTATGCTATCTAAAACCCAAGCATACTTGAAGGTATCACCCTTTCCTGTAGCTTCCGATTCCTTAGCAAAAGAATCAATAGTTCTCTGATCTATTACACCTAAATCGACCATCAAATGTCCAACGGTCGTTGATTTACCATTATCGACATGTCCAGTAACCACCAAATT
This sequence comes from Candidatus Nitrosocosmicus agrestis, assembly GCF_008389435.1. GTDB lineage: Archaea > Thermoproteota > Nitrososphaeria > Nitrososphaerales > Nitrososphaeraceae > Nitrosocosmicus > Nitrosocosmicus agrestis. Next base: position 23,697 of record NZ_VUYS01000019.1, read on the forward strand.
CATATGTGGTTTTTTACTTGCGCTCATAAAAGATAAAAATCATGCAGGGGTTTATTTGTATTTCGCTATCTTTTTTTTAATAACGTTTTGCCCACCAATGGAGAGTCCATGGAATATGAAATAAATAAACAAATTTCAAAGGTATTGATGACACCTATTTGCAAGTATTCTCTATGTCTCATTTATAAGCTTTATTCAGAATTGAACGGCTCATTTTAAGCATTAATAAACTATTCGCATATTTTTGAAGAAAATATCACACTCTGTTATAGATATCATCGATTCTCACGATATCACTTTCTTCAAATTGACCCAAGGAAATTTCAAGAATGATTGAAGGTTTATCCAAGTTAATGGCTCTATGTTTACAACCTTTTGGAAGGTAAATCGTATCATTTTCACTTAATGTAGTCCTATTATCATCAACCTCTACTGTCACACTTCCTTTTACTACCTTCCACCATTCTTCTCTCTTATGATGATATTGTAAGCTAAGCTGGGCGGCAGGTTTTAAATGTAATAACTTTACTGTACATCTTTGATTTTCAATAAATTTTTCAAATCTTCCCCACGGCCTTTCTTCCTCATAAACATCGATCACAATAATATCATCGTAAAGATAATCTCCATATTATTTAAAATTAGAGTAATGGAGTTATTGGAAAGATCATTACAACAAAAAATAATTAGGAAACAATTAAAATGAATTGTGGGTGGACACTGGTTAACTTTAAACATATTCATAAGAAATCATTTAAAATTTATATGATGACAGCAAGAGGAACTATCGAATTGAAAGTAAGTATTCATTTAACGTCTCAAGACACTGATTGAATAAATTGCTACTCCTACCATACATATAATTTGAAAATTCTTCAAAAGTAAAAACCCGCTGATGCTGTATTCCTATAGGGACATATCCTCCAAATGTTATAACTTGAATTACTACAAAATTCTCATTAACTATAGCAAGTTCTTGCTCACCGTAGTCATTCACTTCGTCAAGTAAAGAGGTGTACAGTATTACAGGTCTGCCCGTTTTTGCTACGTTTACTGAAAGCATTGTTAGTTTGTCTTTGAAATTCTCTATGATACAATTTTCAAAGGACAACTGTTTACCTTCCTGCAGACCTTGTACTTTTTTCAAGCAATCTAAAATCTTGAAAACAATTTATCTATATTGAAGATCATTACAATTGACTTATTGACCAATGTTTATTAATCATCATTTCCACTGCTTATCTTCTATATCGATAATTATTGGATATGAACCTTATTTAGTCATATACTATCTAATGTATTTCTAAATAATACTCCTATTTCTTTGTTAATTACATACAAGATAGATGGTAGATATTTAAGATTTACGTATTGTATTGGACTCTAACTATTTGTCTTAAAATCAAGTATCTAGGATGTTATGGAAACAGTTTCTCAACAATTTTAACCCACTTGGCAGCTCAAAATTATAATTCAAGGAGATAGACAAGTATTGAAAGTAATTTTTCCCTTACAAATTACGGAAATACGATTCGTTGTTTAATCGTAATCTCCTGATTCCAATTTCCTTTTCTTATTTTAGATAAATAACATTTTGTATCTGTGAATTGAGAGGCATAATTGATATATGGTTAGTGAACATATATCAGGATTTTCTTACCATCGAGATCTATCTCTTTGCTGTTGAAATTTCTTAGTTTATGGATATCAGAAAATTCAATAGAGTTGACCCTAACAAGGCCTTTTAGTTCAGATTCATAGATTTTAATCTTTGTTGATTCTTCCTCGCTAAAATTGGAAATATATGCAGCCTTCAGTATTTCAGTAGGTAAATAACCTAATTCCTTTCTGAGTTGCTGAATGTTTCTCGCAAGGTCCTTGACCAATCCTTTCGTAATAAGGTCATTATTTCTTAAAGAATTTAAAAAGATCACGTAGTTATCTTTTTCTATAGATGAAAATGAGTTTGTAGCCTCATATTCAGCAATTATATCATCTATGGTTAATTTAAATAACTTATTTTCAGCATATTCAAATTCATAATACCCATCTATAACAATTTTTTCTAATAATTTTACCTTGTCAATATTTTCAAAATTTGTTACTAGATTACCGATATCACTTTTTACTTGCCTGGCGACAGTCTTTTTATTTATCGAAATCACTGGGGTTATAGGGGCCTTACATTTGATCATATCAAGTATTTTGGTAACCTCATTTGTAAAATCTATCTTAAATATTGAGAGTTTTTCAACGTTTATTTGATCTTTAAGCAAATTATCTAATCCATTGATGTTCAAAAAATTAGTATCCTCGCAATAAATTTGGACTGACTCTAATGGCCACCTTCTTTTGAGTTTTAATTTGTTTCTGAGTGCAAAAGACAATGATGAAATATTCTTGATTTTGTCAAATCCATTCTCAATTTCTTTATTATAGACAGAAGTTAATAATTTGGGATCGGTTTTTTTTTCCATCAAAATTGAATCAAACCTTTTGAAGCAAGTTTGGTACAAGTATTCGGTAGTAAAAGGACAAATTGGATGTATAATTAAATCAATTGTTAACAAACAAGAAGCTAGGACCTTGTAAATGGTAAACCTTCGGGCCCGGTTGTCCAAATCATCACTCCATAGATCATAGCGGATCATCGGCACATAAGTCTGGCTCAATGAGTTTATTACAAAGTCTTCAATTGCGTGTGCAGCCTCGTGAAACCTACAATCTTGGAACAATTTTTCTGACCGGATAATCAGATCAGATAGCTTGGTAAGAATCCAAACATCTTGGCTTTTCAACAGTTCGCCAGAAAATTTTATTTCTCCAAAATTATTTAGTTTAAAGAAGTCAAACTGATCATACTGAGAATTCTGATTATAATAAACATGTAGAAAGTACAATGTACTAAGTACCTGGTGAGGACGGGCATTCATTTCTTTCAAATCAAAGTTAAGTGGTTCAATTGGTGAAGATTTCCACATTAAATAGAATCTTACCAGATCTACGGGGTTTAATGAGAGTAAAGAATATGCATCAATTACATTGCCCAAACTTTTGCTCATTTTATTTCCTTTTTCATCCAACACATGACCTGTAAAGAGGAAGGACTTGTAAGGAGATTCGGCCCGTGATTTCAATATAACATTCAACATGAGCAATGTATAAGCCCAACCTCTGGTTTGATCGATACCTTCTGTTAGGAATACAGCAGGAATCAAATTTTTGAATTCATCGTCATCAAGAGAGGAATATGGCGCACTTCCACTATTATGCCATGTGTCCAAAACAAAGGGTTCTCGATTCATAACTTCACCGCATTTATTGCAATGAATTTCAATCCTATCGATCCATGGTCTATGCAATTCGAAAGCCGCACCATCTGGCAACTTAGATGCCCTTTTAATAATTTCCTCCCTTGAAAACAAACCCTCCTTAAATGAACATTTATTGCATTTCCAAATCGGTAACGGGGTCCCCCAGACGCGCTCTCTTGATATACACCAAGGAACTTTTTCTTTTATAATTTCGATGAACCTGTTTTTTGGGGGTTCGTAATAGTATTCAACTGCCGATGCCGCTTCATACGGTTTATTGCCCAATTTATCTATCATATAAAAATACTCTTTTTTTGCCATCCAAATTATTTTATGATGTGATCTCCAGCAAGTCGGATATTTGTGAATAATCTTACCTATCTTTACAACCGAGGCCTTGGCAATCATATCATTTATTATATCTGTTTCTGCATCTCTTACAAATTTACCCTGATATTTGCCCGCATCCTTGGTAAAGTAAACCTTGTCATCTATGGGAACAAAAATGGGCAATCCCCTTTTAGTAGCTATTTCAAAATCTTCCTCACCATTGGCTGGTGATAAATGGACTAACCCACTTCCAGTGGTCAAGTCAACAAAATCTTCTGCCACTACAAAATGAACGTTCCTATCACGTGCCAAGGTACTAAGGACAGGAATATTATCCAACAAAGGATGAATATAGCGTAGACCTTCAAGCTCTTTGCCTTTTGTAGTTTTTAACACTTCAAAGTTTTCAATTCTCAACTCTTTCATTAGACCATCAAGTCTGCTTTCTGACACTATCCATTTCTCAACTTTGTTACTGTGATTAACTCTGATTGTAAGATATTGAGCTTTTGGATTTACCCCTACAAGTTCATCCGTAATTAAGGTAAATGGCATAGTTGTCCAGACAATCAAAAATTCATCAGAGTTTTCTAATTTTACTTTGTAATAAAACGATGGATCTTCAACCTGCTCATAACTTTGATTAATTTCAGCATTACTAAGCGAAGTTTGACAGGAGGGACAATATGCAATAACTCGAAACCACTCCTTGAGTATCCCATCTTGATAAGCTTTCTTTACATATGACCACTCTCTTTCGATGTAAGAATCCCTATAAGTCCAGTATGCCTTTTCGTAATCAAATGACATACCAATTAATGAATCTACTTCTCTCCATTTTTTGTTGTACTCGGAAATAATTTTTTTACAAGTTTCCACAATTTTTTCAATCCCAACTTTTTCAAGATTTTCACTCTTATTCCCTTTAAGCCCCAAGACTTTTTCTGCCTGCAGTTCAACCGGTAGACCTTGTGTATCCCATCCTGCGCGAAATATCAAATTCACCCCGTTCAAGAAAGACTCTCTATACCAAAAATCTTTAATAATTCTCCCCCTAATATGACCCAAATGAGGTTCTCCGTTCATCGTTGGTGGTCCTTCAATGAATCCTATTTCATTCTTAGAAAAATTACTCTTATCTGAGAAGTTTTTGAGACTATTCTTTACCTGAGTATCATTATGATACACCCTGATTTGATTCTCAATCTCTTTCAAGTCAAACTTGTTCCCCAGATTCATCATACATTTGAATCCATCTGCTTGACCTCTCTTATATTTTTGGAAATGCATTGAAAAGCATACAGTGGATATTGTGCAAATTAACTCGATATTGATGCTTTGAGAATACACGACTTTTTACTAAGAATCATCAGTAGAGAATATGTGTCATTAACAAATGATTAGAATTTAGTTCTCAATAAATAAACGATTATAGTTCCAGCCATAGAATTATATTAAAATGTACTAATTTTCACAATGTGAATAAATTTGACCAGATAGGTGCAGGCAAGAATCCTCCCAGTAATGTAAATGTAGTAATTGAGATCCCTCAGAACGGCAATATCAAGTATGAAGTTGATGCAGACTCGGGTATTCTTTTTGTAGATAGAAAGCTGCATACATCGATGGTTTATCCTTTCAACTACGGTTTTGTCCCTATGACAAGAGAAGAAGATGGTGACCCAATTGATATATTGGTAATGAGTAATGACGCCTTTTCCCCATTGTCTGTTGTGAGATCAAAACCGATAGGCGTATTAATTATGGAAGACGAAGAAGGGCAAGATTCAAAAATTATCGCAGTCCCAAATGAGAAGATCGATTACGATTACTCCAGATATTCAGAAATAGGTCAAATCGATCCTGTGATATTGGATAAGATAAAACATTTTTTTGAACACTACAAAGAGCTTGAAAAAGGAAAGTTCGTAAAAGTAACTGGCTGGAAAGATAGAAAAGCAGCAGAACAAATTATCCTTGATGGAATTGAAAGATTTAAGAAGAGTCAATCATAATGCCTTGAATTGTTCACTCCACCGCATATAAGCTCTTATCATTTCTGGACTAACGCTGGGTTTTCTCACCTTAAACATCTCTTTAAAGTCTAATAAGCTTAGTTCTCTAGGTAGAATCGAGTGGTCTAGTGGCTCCCCTCTTTCAAATAATTCATTTACAACTTTTAACTGTGCAGATTGACAAATATCTTTTATATCACTGGCACTGTATGCTTCAGACAGTTTTGCCAAATCATCAACCTTAACAGTCTGATCATTTGTTAATTTAGATACATATTGTTTAAATAGATTCTTCCGAGAGGACACGTCAGGTAAAGTTACATAAATCCTTTTCTGAAACCGCCTTAGAAAACCAGATTCCAAACTCCATGGCTTATTCGTAGCTCCAATTACATATAGAAATGAATCCTTGGCCTTTCCATTGATGCCATCCATTTCTGTTAAAAATTGGTTTTTGACTCGCACCTCACCACCCACTTCGCCATTTCTAGTCCCAAGCAATGAATCGATTTCATCTATAAATAGCAAGATTGGAATTTTTTCTTTTTCATGCAAAGCCCTAGCAAAAGTAAATAGTTTGGAAATATTCTTCTCTGCTTCCCCTAGCCACTTACTCATCATAGAAGCCGCATCAATATTGATAAAATATCCATGAATCTCAGCAGCTGCAGCTGCAGCCAATAAGGTTTTTCCACATCCAGGAGGTCCAAAAAGTAATATTCCTCTTGGCCAACCAAGCGGAAATAAATCTGCTCGTTTAGTAGGATAAACTATGGATTCTCTAATCGCACGTTTAGCATCTTCTAATCCAATTACTTCGTTCCAAGTAACCATTGGTTTTTCTTTGAGAATGAGACTTTCCAACTCTTTTCCTAAATCCTGAATTATGTCGGTACTTGGCGTATGTCCATTCTTAGGAGGATACTGAGAACGTGGGTTTTGAGAGAGGCCACGTTTTACTGAAGTTTCAGTCTTGTTTATCAGATTGCTCGAATTTAAATGAGAATCTTTATTTTTTAAGGAATCTCCAAAATCTTTGACATCCAAAGAGTCTTGTTTACCCTCCTCAAGAATACCATTAGCCATCTGTATTGCTTTAATTCGATTTTGATAAGCACTTGCCCTTTCCAAATATACCCTATTTAATTTGTATTCGGGATAAATTTGAACTAGTTTTATGAGAGCCTCGCTTGCTCTTTGGTATGAGTTAATTGCAGACGAATGTGATCCCTGAGAATCAAGCTTTATAGCATCTGCTGCAAATTTACTTGCAGTATTCTCCAATTCCTGTGGTGCAAGTGTCATTATATACTATTCTCATTTACAATCTTCAAAGTGTTAGAAAGAATATAGGGTAAATAGAATTTTTCAAAAGGATAAAAAAAAATAGACTAATGTATTGTAGGTGACAAAGGATGATCAGGATGCTACTTTCATTTATTTTAATTATTAATTCAATTAATTTGACTCATGTCCTTACAACTATTACAAATCAAGAATGAAAAAGATGTCAGAGTCTTTAGCGTGCAATGAAATTCTAGGTGGTTTAGAGGAATTAGGATTATCAAAATATGAGGCATCTGCTTATTATGGGCTACTTGGTAAGGGTTTAATATCAGCAAATGATTTAGCTTATAGTTCAGGTTTACCCAGAACAAAGATTTATTCCATATTGAAAAAGCTGGAAAGAAAAAAACTCGTAATTATCAGCAATCAAAAGCCCTTGATGTTTAGAGCACTTTCACCTGCTGATTCCTTCAGAAATCTCTTATTAAAACATGAAGAAAAAATAAGTGGGCTACGCAGGCTAATTGAAAGATTAAAGGTTATCAATGATAATGGACTCCGGAATAAAGGGATAGATGAAAAACACTACCTCCTATTGAATCAGTCTTTAACGGACAGTAAAATTGTGGAACTCATCAAGTCTTCAAAGCAATCTATCGAAATAGCTTTAAACTCCTGGGGAAATGTTTTGTTTTCAGCCATACAGGACAATATTTTAAAAGCAGTAATAAGGGGTGTGAAAGTTGACCTGATAATTGATAAAAATTCGGACATTGACACCTCAATACTCCCCATTGCTATCAACCTAAGAAAAAATACCATTACTTCAAACATCTTTATATTTGATAAACACTTGATACTCCTAATGAATACTGACGGAACGAAATCAATTGTAATTGATTCGGTTGATATCATAATGCCAGTACTTATACGTCAATTTGAAGATTTATGGAAATCAGAAAAATCGATAAAGATTAGTAGAAAAGAAATTGAATCAATGAACGCCTAATCATTGTATTCATTTCAATATGTCGAATTCTTTCATTACGAAGGGCAATTCGACCAACAGGTCAGATGATACCATATGAAGACCAGTTTTCGCGTAAACATTTAATGCCGCGGTACCATTAAAGAAGAGTCCCATTATGCTTGCCACGATGGGATCATATTTGGTTAGGTAACCTGCTATAAGCCCTGAAAGGATGTCTCCTGTACCTCCAACTGTCATTGCAGGAGTGGTTCGTTGCATAACAAATACATTCTCTCCGTCTGAAACAATGTTCCAATATCCTTTTAATGTTACGGTGATTCCAAATTCTTTCGCCGTGTCCGAAACTATTTCAATTTGATCATTTAATTTTTCAGGCATGGTTAATCCAAACATACGCTTAAACTCCCCAGCATGGGGAGTTACAACGACTTGTGAGTTAGTAATTTGGTTCAGGATTTCTGGGATAAGCGCCCCTGCATCAACAATGAGTTTAACATCTTGATTTAGTAAACCTTGGATTAGAGACGACAATGCTTGAGGTTTTGCATTATTCAAACCCATACCTATCGCCGCCGATTGTATTTTTTTTGGAATCGATTTTAGCAACCTGTGTACTGCTCCTGCGGTCAATTTATCATCCGGAAATGGGATCAATATTAAGTCAGCCGAAAAATTTCTGGAAGGTATGATATTAATTTTAGGAACTGCGGTATAAACCAAATCGACACCGCTTCTCAGTGCTGCCATGGAAGCTAACAAAGGTGCCCCGTGATAGATTCTGCTACCTCCAACAATTAATGTAATTCCATTATCACCTTTCCTCGATGTCACTTCCCTAGGAAGGATAAATTTCTTGATCAAGTCAGAATCGACATTGGAATAGGATTTCATTTTGGAATACTAATAAACCTTATAAGCACACTAATTAGTTTTAGCATCAAACAAATAATATAGTCGAATTACCTACATGATTATGTGAGAAGGGATAAAAAGCTTGATTTTTCAAGACTTCACCCCAATACTGAGAAGTTTGTATCTGTTGTGCCGTTAGAAATCGATACGCATTACCAAATGTTTGGAAAGCATATGTGGGAGGTTGAGTATAATGAAAGGTGTCCCCGATGTGATAAGAGGATAGATGAGTATGGGTTTTGTGCCTGTAACGGGGTTGCAGAATAGTTTTTTACACGGATTAAATAAAATTAAATATATTTGGTACAAATACGACCAAATATATTTTACATTTTCGAAAATAATTAAATACCATTGATGCAAAAATGTATTTATGAGCAGCGAAGTGATGGGTGCAGTAACCTATGAATGTATGTCTTGCGGTACTAATGTAACTGCAGAAGAATTGTCTTATCTTCCAGAAATAAAATGCATTTGCGGTTTCAGAGTGTTTAGAAAAGTGAGACAGCCAATAATTAAGCAACTAAAAGCGATTTAGTTGAAAATAGTCTGTCCTGACTGTAAAAATGCCGCTTTTTTGGCCGATGATTTTTCCGTAGTGAAATGCGACAACTGCGGATTCGATAAGTCCTACGGCGAATATGTAAAGTACGTTGCCTACAAAGATAAGAGATTTTCAGATATATTGAGCGACTACAAAAAAGATTGATCATTTTCCTTAAAGAACAAAGCATTAATACTGTAATTACCTTAAAGCAAAAATAAACAATAAAATAAAAAATAGTAACCAAAATGGGCAGAAGAAGTATTTGTGGGCTAAAAATCAAATGCCCATTTTACGCAAACTAGTACAGAAATACTCTCAAAACAATACTCTAAAGGGTTTAGACATAGGAGTATGTCTTCACATAACCAAAGAAACATCTGTTTTAATAATGGGATTAAAGGAAACTGGTGCTAACGTATCTCTATGCTCTGCTAATCCTTTATCAACCAAAACTGAAGTTAGAGATTTTTTAAAGGAATCTGGTATTCGTATTTTTACAGATAAAAACTACAATTTAGATTCTTTTTATTCGAATATGGATAAGGTTCTCGACACAAAACCTCAAATAATTATTGATGATGGTGGTGAATTACACAAAAAGGCAATAAGGAGAAAGGACCCGATTCGAGGTGGTACAGAGGAGACAACATCTGGGGTAAATAGATTAAGAGCATTAAGCGACATCCCTTATCCCGTGATTGCCGTAAACCAATCCATTACGAAGCATTTATTTGACAACACTTTTGGAACTGGTCAAAGCATTATGGAATCTATAATCAAAACAACAAGTGTGTTGATTGCAAGTAAACGAATTGTAGTATGTGGTTATGGTTGGGTGGGAAAAGGTGTTTCAAAATATGCTCGAGGTATGGGAGCGAAAGTTAGTGTTACTGAAACAAACCCTCTCAAGGCAATTGAAGCATATTTGGATGGCTTTGAGGTTGCTAGACTAGATAAATTATTATCGCATAATGATATTTTCATTACATGTACTGGTCAAATAAACGTAATAGGAAGACAACACTTTGATTACCTAAAAGATGGTGCAATTTTATGCAATGCCGGTCACTTTGATGTGGAAATTGATGTTAAAGCACTAGATGCTATTGATCCAGACGCTTTCGAGCCTGTACAGAACGTAACGTGCTACAAAATCAGAGATGGCCTGAATAAGAAAAAAGTATTTTTGCTTGCTCGGGGTAGAGTAGTAAATTTGATAGGTTCAGAGGGCAACTCCCCCCAAGTAATGGATCTCTCATTTACTAATCAGTTTCTTTCCATAATCTATTTGTTTAAATATATGGAGAAGCTACCTAAGAAGGTATCACCACCACCTAATAAAATTCAGAATCAGATATCAAAACTTGCGTTACAAGCGTTTGGTTTGGATATTGATAATCTTACATTGCAGCAAAAAGAATATTTTAAGAGTTAGATTTGAAAATGTTAAAATATTCTTTGATATCTTTCACAAATACAATAAAACACAAGATTTAACAAATTAAGTTTATCTTGTCCTTTTCAAAATTACTTTATTGCCACAAATATTGCAATAAGGCTCGTGTGTATCAGTGAAGGATTTGCATATACTGCAGTAGTGTTTTAGAGATTTAATTTTGAATTTATCCTTCCCCGGGATTATTACTTGCAGGTTAAGTTTTTTGGCCAAGTTAGCCAAAGTATAATCAGTAGATATAATTGGATATTTAACTTCCTTTCCCAACGCTATTAAAGACAAATCAGCATCAGACAATTTTGACACTTCAAATCTGTTATTTGATTTTTTCAAGTCGTTAAATGATTCTCTAGAAGGATTTAAAATAGATACTCTCCCTGCAGAAATTAATGTTTCTAGTCCATTAATATCCTTCAAAATGTGTTCTATTTCATCATAAATGTGACTTGTAATCATAAATGAAACATCAGAAGAACTCTGAAAAGGAATCCCCATATAAAAAACGTTGGAATCAGCTATATAGGTTTTAGATATTGTATCCAAGTTTGTTCAGCTGTCTAGTATTATTTTTTTTAAATCTTAAGAAGACTGCATCGTAAGCGTACTTTACTATTTTGATTTCAGTATTTTTAGGAATCTCTTGAGTTATCTGGCCATCCATAACAAGTTGGGTATCATGACTAGCGCTGATCGTTATGCGCTCCATTGGCAGTACAAAAGGAGGCATTCTGTTCACAGATGCAATTGGTGTAAGTAGCAAGCATTCTAGATTTTCCTGTATAACAGGACCATTGTTTGAGAGCGAGTGGCCAGTCGATCCTGTAGGGGTCGAAACTATAATTCCATCCATTTTCTGACCAAAGGAATCACCATTAACACATATGTGGAACATAGGTGTCTTATTTAGTTCCGATCTCATTAACACAAAATCATTTATAACCGGAACAGAAATCCTATTATTGTAATGAGCTATAATCCGTATCCTTCTATCAGTAAAGTATTTTCCATTAATTAAGGGATCTAGTATTGATTCTACAAAATTTTTTGAGACTTCTGACAAAATGCCTCTCGTCCCGCCAGCATTGATACACAACACTGGAACGTTATGTGGCAACAACCTGAACGCCTTTATAGTAGTCCCATCACCTCCAACTGCTATGGCCAAATCCAATTTTTCATCCACATCTGATCCCGGAAAATCTAACTTATCCTTCCTGAATTCAATAACCTCAATACCTTGCCCTTTTATCTTTTCCTTCAATAAAGAGGTAACTGTTTTTGCTTCCTCATTATTTCTTTTAGTAAAAATGGCAACGCATCGAATTTTATGATTCAAACACTTTATGATTATACAATGGGGTATATTTTTTTACTTATATTCATTATTGTAAATTATGAATATTCACGGACCTGATGGGCCTAATTATCACATTCTCGGCAGTCGCATTTTATCGGGCGACTAATTTTATTTGTTCCCTCTATAGACCCTTTTTGTAGTGAATTCTTGCCATTAACCTCACATATGGTTCACAGAGACGCATTAGCTTATAATATAGCACTAATATAGAATTAAGTTTGTTCCAAATTACTAGTGATTTTCAAACCATATATCAAAATTTGACCTTTCAAGTTAATCAGCATTCTTTCCTTTACTGACATGTATGGTAATCTCTTCGCAGAAATTGACAACTTTGGATTTGGTACGAATCAATGGATGAAAATGCAAACCAATTAGTCCTTAGATATTGACATAAATAGCCAGAAAAAGATCTTTTAGAAAAATTATGAGGCTAACTACTCAAGATAGGCCTTGCCTCGCCTACCTCGACACGCTCTTATAATCGACTTTACCATTTTTTAGATAAAAAACATCAAGAGATTTTAAATTACATTTATATTAGAAAAATAGGGCCTTTAAAAATTAGCAAAAGGGGCCGATAGCTCAGCTTGGTGGAGCGTTCGACTGATAATCGAAAGGCCGAGGGTTCAAATCCCTTTCGGCCCATATGGAAATACATATTTGATAAGGACAGACATTATACTCGTCGGCTGCTAAAGGTTTAGTTTGTGATCCCAACGATAATTAATACGACTTTGATCTCATATCTAAAAGGAAGCAACTAAAGCATGTTTGATTTAAACGTTCAATTGATAACTAGATAATGATTTGCCAGATTTATTTCAGAAATTGAGTCAAATTTTATTCTGATTTTTGAATAAGATTTATGCCAACTTAATTTTATTTACTGTGGTCCGATGTTGGATACATTTGGACATTAATTGACAGTATAAAATTTGAATAAATTCTTATGTTCATTTTTCTGACTTCTGGATTATATGTGCATGAATTTCGCAATTGGCTAGTGGAACGATGAATAAAACTGAAGGAGATAACAAAGTCAAATTCACATTTATCTGATAGAAATATAACTAAAGATAAAAAGCAGTACATTCAAGTTTCCAATCGGAAATTTTTCCGTTTTACTTATTTTGTTCAGATACAGAATTTATGTCAGATGCTATTTTGAAGCTAGGGTATGTAGATCGAGTGATACGATATACTTTGAAAAGTTTTATTATGCCAAAGATATAATTTATCCAATTCATCTTTACATAACTTGACTTAGACTAATCCATCAAACCCAATTCAATCGACAAAGTTAGGAAAAAAAGGTTTGAAATAATTAAGCATAATATTAGGTATCACAAGAAAATACAAAAACGGTAAGTGTAGTCAATATAAAGCATTCACAGGTTATTTGAAACCAAAAAAGTATTTTGCAGGATCATTTTTTTCCGAAATGCTCACCTTACTATCAAGATTATCAGATCTAAGATTACATAGCAATCTATTTAATATTACTTGTATTATTTGGAATTGAACGATCACGAAGATAGCAACTAATATTTTGATCTTAATTATCCCATTAATCGTTGGTTCTATAATTATGACATCAATACTTTCTCTCCAAAACATGTCAGGATTCAGAGCAAAATATCTTGAAATCTTTGAAAATTCAGGGAATCAATTGGTAGACAGGATCTTAGGTGAGATCAATAAAATGAAGTTTGATGTAATTTATCTTGCAGAACAACCAATACTTACTCAACCAAATGGATTGGCCAAGGAGCAGCTTGATTTGTTAAATAACTTTATTAAATTGGGGGAATCAAAATACGCTTCTGTAGCAATTTACAATTTAAGTGGATACAAGATCTTAGATACCACAGGAGAAGATCCCAACAAGAGTATTTCAAATACAAACATTTCAACCAGTTCAATCCCAAATAGGGTTTTTTTTAATAGTACAATTGATAGAATATCAAATTACCAGAATGGATTTCATTTTACAGCACCGCTGTACAACAACCAAGATTTATTAACAGGATTAGTTGATGTGAGAGTATCAGATACTTTTATTTATAATATTGTCAATAACACGTTATTTTCCTTGAATAAAGAAGGAAACATTTACAAGTTTTCAATCGACTTGATCCATGACAACGGTGCTTTAATATTTTCTACCAGATCAAATATTTTTGAAAGCCATGATTCGGGTATTTTGATGAATAATTTCAGTTTATCCGATAAGTCTAGCTTCGATGGTAACTTTAGTAGAGGCAAATCTACACTGATATCCATTCCAATTCCAATAACATTAGCCAATCTCCAAACAAATGGAAACTGGACTATGTTACTAAATAGCCAAAATATATCTTCAATGGAAGAATTTAATAAAACAGTAGGCGATTTTTTGATCGCTTCCTCAGTTATATTAGTTAGCGCGATATTAGTAACAGTGATACTAGTAAATAAGATTACATTACCCATTACCCAGTTAAAGAATGTCGCGTTAGAATTAAGTAGAAATAAATTTGAAAAGGAAATCATGGTTGAAGGATCAAGTGAAGTAAAGGATTTGTCGATTAGTCTAGAAGTAATGCGCAGAAATGTTGAAAACTCCAAAAAGAACCTAATACGTAAGGTCAAAGAACGTACCAGGGACCTTGAGAAAGCCAATGAACATTTGATAGCCAAAGAATCTGAAGTCAACATGATAAACGAGGAGCTACTAAAATCAAACAAAGCCAAAGAAGAGTTCCTCTCCATGGTTAGTCACGAGCTTAAAACCCCTATTACACCAATGAAATTATATATCGAAATGATGCTTAAAGGCAACAGAGCTGATGAGCTAAATGTATTTCAGAAAAAAGCTCTAGGCATAGTTCACAAAAATATTCTAAAATTAGAGACAATAATTAACGATATATTTACAGTATATCGAATGGAATTAGACACTTTTAAAATTAGCAAGAAAATTACAAATGTTACCGAATTGATCGATTCTAATATGTCAGCTCTTTCTCCATTGATGCGAGATAAGAACATACAATTCAATTCTTCAGTGAGGACAAACAAGAAAGTATTATGTGATCCAGTGAGAATCAGTCAAGTATTCTTCAATTTAGTAAATAATGCTGTTGACCATGTCCCACAGGAAGGAGGAAGAATTGTCATCAAGGCTGAAGACGAAAATCAAGGTCAAACAAATATCCAAGCAACACTTGGGACAGACAACATAAACGAGAACGGCAAAGTGATATTCACTGTAGAGGACAATGGCATAGGAATCGCGGAGAGTAATATGGATTCACTTTTTAAAAAATTTTATCAAATAGATACTGGCCTCAGTAGGAAATACGGAGGGACTGGATTAGGTCTAGCGATATGCAAAGGTATTATAGAATCACATGGAGGAACAATTTGGATTGATCCATTTTACAAGAACGGAGCCTCATTCAAATTTACCCTTATTTCTGCATAGTGTGAAAGTTTTACTACAAACCGCATAGAATCATCCATTTCTTCAAGTGAAGGTATTGATTGAAGATGACAATGAGAGTATAACCTATGCAGTTAAAGATTTTTGAGACAAGTTATATTAATTATAAGAGATCATCAATAATGGTAAATCAGGGTTGAAGGAATACAGAAATTATTTTATGATCTAATCTTTTAGATATAGATATTCCAAATTTTACGGATTTAGAGATGTTAAATTGGTTAAAAAATGGAGTGGATGAAAAACAAAAATACTACATTTTTGCAGCATCTGCTTTCAATTTTAATTTAGTATCTGAATTGCTGCAAATTGGAGTAAGTGATGTTTTAACCAAACTGGTTTCTTTAGATAAACTAGATAAAATTAAAAGGAAATACCTGAATGTTCAAAATGAATTTTCATTTCATTTTAAGCAGATCAATTTGAAAACTATACTAGTTATGTATACATACCCTAAAACAATTATTTGGCAGGGTTAAAAGGCTAAAATGATAAAATTATCAAAGTTTTTTTATTATAGGTAGTTTGTGTTAATAGAAATATACTTTTTGAACCTTTATACAGATTCCAAGAATATAGGCGATAAAGCAATAATACACATGTTACTATTTAAGGGGAAAGTGCATCTAGATAATAAAGAGTCAAAATAAATTGGACAAAGTTCTGTAGATATTTGATTGTTAAAATCAAACAATAGTTAAAAAAAATTCTTAATTGAATGTATGTTCTTAAACCTAAGATCGGCTTCATAAAGTATTGTTTAGTAATTGACCTATTACATCATCAAATACCTTCATAGGTTGCGCACCTTCTATCGCCGCAATTCTTGTAGAATTGTCTTTAAGGATAAGAAATGTTGGAGTGCTCGCCAAACCTAGACCTTTTGCGAACAAATCATTTTCAGCCACTAATTTGGAATATTTGTGAGAATCCAAACAATTTGTAAACTCAGATATGTCGGTCATGTTAACATTCTTGGCAAATGTTATCAGGCTTTCCTTTGAGACCCAACCAGTATTTTCACCTCTGGAATTTCTGTATACCTCGTCGTGATAGTCCCAATATTTGTCTTGATCGGCTGCACAATAGGATGCTTCTGCCCCCAATGTTGAGAGTCTATCTTTTGGAAGATCATTTATTACCAAGTCTTTGAATCCGAATCTTACTATACCGGTATCAACGTATTTGGATACAAGAGTCTCTTTAGTCTCCGCGTTAAACCTTGCACAGAATGGGCACTGATAATCTCCGAATTCAACTATATTTATTGGTGCATCTGGCTTCCCTAAGGCGGTAGCGCCAGGGATTACAGGAGTAGTAAGATTTGAGATTAGCTGTTGAATATTTTGAGGATTAGCCTCAGTTGAGGATTTATTCTGTTTTCCATAGTTAGAAAATGCTGTGATAGAACCTCCAACGAGGAGTGCTCCAAACAAAACAGCCAAAATTAAAAATTTACGATAATTAGTCTTTTTGCCTTGCGATTTCCTAATTCTTCGCTTCAAGTTGTGAACACATAAATGAAAGTTAATCGGTTATTTAAAACCATAATTTTACAACGAAAGTCCCATAAAGATTAACTTTTATTGCTTTCAGGTAATTTAGATACTATGAGATTGTAGGCATGTATTGCCTGATCCTTTCTTGGGAGCTGTATAAAAAACACATTGGATTCCGAGGAACCAGAAGGAGATATACCAATCATCCCTGTAACGGACAAAGATTTGAAAAAATCTAGCGTCTCATTTGCATACAGAAGAAAATCATAATCCAAAATACGGTTCATAAACTTTATGTTTATATTTACAAATACATGGACTCCATCATCAAAAATATTAAGATTTGTATCAATTGAATTGGGTCTTCCCTGCGACACCTTCATTATGTTTTCAAACTCGTTTGGATCCATTAATAAACAAGGAACTCGCTCACCGGCAAAATTTACAAGCATGTAACCTAATTTATGAACATTAGATACAAAGTCTTCCAAGGAATTCAAATTTTTTTTCAATAATTACTAAATGGTAGATAGAGTTTTAAAAATTAAACTTATAAAAAAATAACAGACTTAAAGGTTTAAGATGGGTCTCGGGTCTGTTAACAAATTTGAATAGATTTTGCCAAAAGTATTGCTTTTTGTGGATCTTCGTTGCTGAATTCATGACTGTCGTACTTCTTATTAAAATAAAGAAGATCAGCAAGTTTCCACTTGTCAATTGTGACAAATGTAGTTCCCGTCCTTTTGATATTTGTCATATTGGTAGTAAGTATAACCAATTTGTCCACTACAGATGTCTTCTTAGTGCTCATGACAATTTTGTCAAAATTTTTGTTCTTGTCAGTGTCTACAGCTATTGTTATGCCTATTCTCTTACCCATATGATCATTGTAAATAGCATCCAGACAATCAAGATCGATTTTATCCTGGTTCTTCTTGACGGCACCCATTTCTTCAAAATAATTTATGAGGTTTTTAACTGCTTCTCTTATACCAATTTCAAGCCTATCTTTGTCAATCGACAGTTTCCTCATCTTTATAAAATCAGAAATGGGAATTCCCATTATACTACCTCTCAATCGAAGTCCAGGATAAACGCTCTTTAATGTGTCTTCTATAGATTGTTCATCTATAATATCAGATTTCTTACTCAATGCAGTATCAAATGCATGGCTAATCACATTTAGGATGGATCTAATATTCCTAAAATCAGGAAACTCATCGTAAATAATCCGGATTTTAGAGGATAAATCCTTTCTTTCTGAAGAAGACAATTTGGGGTTGTGATGCAAAATGTATTGAAGTACTATTCCATCAATTTCATCAAAGGAGTTTGATCCGGCAAGATCGATTTTATAATTGGCCTTTTCCAATCGATCAAATAAAGAAGGACTCAGACGTGATATTTCTGAGTAATAGGATGGAGTCGTAACAATCATTAACATGGCATATGAGATGTGTGAGTTTATCAAACCTTTCATATATTCTAATGAAGAAAGATTTGTGTCAAATTCATCAATCTGAAAAATTGTAATTTTGTTTAAGAGTTTGATATTAATGGCCGCGAGGGCTTTTAAAACCATTACCAGGTTTTCAAAGGTTTTTAAATCAGAATAGTTTAACGTTCCTGTCCGGATAATCTCAGATACCAAATGGATCTCCATTTTTGTAAAATCTTTTGACATCAACTCAAAAAGGTGTTCAAAAGACAAGGTTGATTTTTTTTCTGTCAGTCGCTCAATCTTGTCAGAAATTGAATTTCCATTTAAAGAGTCAAAAAAACCATATTTTATAATTTTTTTAACTAACTTAGGATTCTGTTTGTAAGATTCTTTAAGATATTGCATCAATTGAGTTCTTATGAGACTGAAATATTCTGATCCAAAACCAGATATTATTGAGTGAAAGAAATTGTCAATATCTCTTGGCTGTACTTGAGTAAGGTCCGTATAGGTTATGACGGATTTGTCTCGTATGTCGGCAATAGTTTTCAAATGTAAGGTTAAATGGGTCTTTCCAGAACCAACATCTTGAATTATTGTTACTATCTTAAATAAATCATCACTCTGACCTGCGTTTAACTTGGATTTTGATTCAAGATCAATTATACATTTTTTTATGGAATCAACAGCTTCGATGTGTCGCTTGCCACCAAGGATTTTGGAGGTTGTTATAGACGGGGTTGGGGTACTCGGGAAAGGATTATTTTCAAGTCCATAGGGCATTATGCGATACACCTCACAAACCCATGGATGATTCCTCTCAGGACTACCCCTTCATACCCCCCTGATGAGAGTTCATAGTTTTCAGGGTACAATTCAATCAATTCTGATACCAAGGTATAAAACTCGTTACTGGTAATGTTGCAGCTTTCACATATATCTTCCTTAATAACAGAAAGCTCAACCCAGCCTATGGATTGTGACTTTTCACCTATAGCACTATCAAACCTACTCTTAAAGTCTTCTATAGATAATGAGCTACTTGTTGAAGTAGTCAAAAGTGAATCTGGTTTTAGGTTATTAATTTTTTCTTCGAAACGTTCAAAAGAACCTTTCATATCTGAGAGTTCACAGTCTATTTTTTCCACGTATTTAAACAAGGAATCAGAATAATTATCTAACTTACTCTGAATACCTGTTATAGAATAATATAAGAATTTAAATTTAATATCAGATGAAAGCAGATACTCTAGATAAGATTGCTTTTCCCAACAATAGACATACGTCCCCTTTTTAGAAATACAAATCTTGTCTGATCCGGCTAGTTGATTCAATTGATCATCAAAATTAACATCCGAATGCTTTTTCTTTAGGTCAGATTTCTTAATTCCAACGGATCCAAAAGATTTAATATCATTGAATATATCATCAATGTTGGACATATTATCAAAAACGCTGAAAAGTGTTAAATAAAAGATTGTGAAAAAAATCTACCGTATTTGTGAAATTAAATAAACAATTATATGAATTAAAAAGCCATCTAAATTTAAAAGGAATGATGATACACAAGTCTGATAAAAGCAATGATGATAGCACTAGGGTATCTGACCACACCTTGATAGATAATGGAGGATAAATAAATTAATAAAAGAAAATGTATAATAGCTATAACAAAGTGTCCGATCCTGATAAATCATATGAAAAAAACATTGGCCAAGATGAAGTGACGAGAAGGACAAATAAATTGCTTGAGGACTTTAAACAAAATTATGTTAAGGGTAGTGGTAATGACTTTGTAAGTGATGCAATTACCAATATGATTGTGTGTTGTAGAACTTATGAAAAAATATTTGAAGGTTTTATAATTGTCTCTCAACTAAATAAATTGCCTCAAGAGCTAATCGAAGGATTTGTGAAGTGGTCCAATGGACAGCTTGAGGAACTAAAAGAAAAAATCCAAGAAATTGACAAAAGACGAGATATGAGATAGGACGATGTAGTATATTTCATCCATCGAATAAGTTAAATTCAAGCAAAGGCACATTATTATTGAATACTTGTGTCTGTGAGTGGTCGTCTGGAATCTTCAATTATTAAAGATTACATTGAGGTATCAAAACCAAGAATTGTAATAGTACTTGTCATTACGGCAGTTACTTCGATGCTCGCAGCTACCAGATTCGATGGTTCTCCCGATGCAGCATGGGATATTTCGGGCTGGAAGTTACTCTTTTTGATAATTTGCGGGTCCTTGTCATCTATGGGAGCCAGTGCAATAAACCAATTTTATGACAAGAATATCGATAACTTAATGGTAAGGACTTCAAAAAGGCCTATCCCCTCAGGTAGACTTAAAGCTAATAATGTTTTGTTTTATGGATTAGCACTCTGTGTAGCATCAGTAGCCACAGCATGGTTTACTCTAAATCCCATGGCCACTTTCATGATCGCATTGGGAATATTCTTTTACGTAGTAGTATATACCCTTGTCCTTAAAAGAAGGAACGTATGGAATATAGTTATAGGGGGTTTTGCAGGTAGTGCAGCTTCTATGGCAGGATGGGCTACAACAACAAACGGGATGGACCTTTTAGGATTTCTTGTAGGTTGGATTGTTTTTATGTGGACTCCACCTCATTTTTGGTGCTTAGCAATAAAAACGAGGGAAGAATACTCCAAGGCTAGTGTCCCCATGCTTCCTGTGGTCTACGGAGATGAAGTCACAGCCAAATATATATTCATAAATTCATTGATTTTAATCCCATACTCAATATCACTGTACTTTTTTGGATTGGGGCTACTATATCTTGTTGTTGCGGTAGGTTCGGGAGTATTAATGACGATATATCACTATAAATTAATGCAAAATCCAAATCCAGAATTCGCTTGGAAGGCATATAAAGTTACGGCCCCATATTTGGTAATAATATTCATAGCCATAGCTTTAGATTCTTTATGGTATATTCGACTATGAGCATACCCAAATAGGAGCAAACATGATAATCATAGTTTAATTGACCAATTCTATTCTTTTTCGTTCCTTAGTTATCCAACCGACCCGAATAAGACCAAAAATTTCCAAGTCCAAAAGAACCTTGTTAAAATCATCTTCTAAAATACTAATGTTATCCTTTTGCAATGAGTTGATTAAATCTAGATCAGTTGTTACACCGCCTAATCGCTTGATTCGTTCAAAAATAACATTTCTAATTGGGTAATTCATACTAATTGATCGAATAAAGAGCATTAATATAGGTTTAGAAAAGGGAGAAAAGAGTAGAATGGATAAATGGATTCAAGGTTTTTATCCATAAAAGATTTTGTCGTTAAACTTTGGAATTGCAGTTGTTAACTTCTTTTCTATCGATGAATACCAATTGTGCACATCGTTTGTTATGGAAGGCTTGACATTATTCAAAGACTCTTCAAAATCTGAATTAAATATCATGTCAGAGTTCTTGTGAATTGCATTAATCGCTGCAAATCGACAAAGGGCTACTAAATCTGCCCCACTGAATCCTTTTGTTAAAGACGAGATTTTGTTGAGATCAACGTCAGATGAAATTGGCATATTAGATGTTATCTTCAAAAGAATATCATATCTAGATAGTTCGTCTGGAGGACTAACATAAATAATGAGATCAAACCGGCCAGGCCTTAACAATGAAGTATCTAACAAATCGGGCCTGCTAGTTATGCCTATTACAATTACACCAAAATTACCTGAATCATCCATCTCCGACAATATCTGAGATAAAACCCTTTCATTGCCTGATAAATCATCAGATGTACGAGGTCTGCCCAAAGAGTCCAATTCGTCGAAAACAACTATGCAGGGCGATGAAGATCTTGCTTTTCTAAAGATCTCACGTATCGCTTTCTCAGATTCACCGACCCATTTTGACAACACTTCAGGTCCTCGAACAAAAATAATATTCATTGAACCTTCATTCGCAAACGATTTTGCAAGTAAAGTCTTGCCGCATCCTGAAGGCCCAAAAATCAGGGCGCCCTTTGCAGGCTTGATACCCATTCTAAGGAATCTTTCAGGCGTCATTATTGGTGACAGCAGATTTTCCTTAAGCAAGCTCTTTTCTTTGACCAATCCCCCCACTTCATCCCATGTAATATTGGTAGGTTCAACGTAAAATTCCCTTAATGCAGTCGGAATAATTTCTTTCATTGCGTTTAAAAAATCATTATTATTAATCCTTATACTGTTTAGAATTTCAGAAGGCACTTGGTTTTGATTTTCCAAATCGAAGTCAGTAAGTGTCCTTCGTATCGACTTCATTGCAGCTTCCCTAGACAATGCTTTAATGTCGGCACCTGTATATCCGTTAAGTAATCTCGCCAGTTCCTTTAAATGAACATCAGAATCTAATGGCATTTCATGGGTATGGATTTTTAAAATTTCATAACGACCATCTACATTATGAATTCCAATTTCAATCTCCCGATCAAACCGACCAGGCCTTCTTAACGCAGGATCCAAACTGTCTGGTCTATTAGTAGCTCCTAAAACTACTACATTTCCTCTGTCAGACATACCGTCCATTAATGCTAAAAGTTGAGCAACTACTCTTTTCTCCACGTCACCGAACGTATCTTCCCGTTTGGGAGCAATAGCATCGATCTCATCAATAAATATTATACTTGGAGCAGACTCCTTTGCTTTTTGAAAAATCTCTCTCAATTTACTCTCAGTTTCACCATAATATTTATTCACAATTTCAGGCCCATTTATTATGAAAAAGTTTGCTTTTGATTCGGCCGCTAAAGCTTTTGCTATCAGGGTTTTCCCACAACCAGGTGGTCCAAATAATAATATTCCTTTATGAGGTTCGATACCTATTTTGGAAAATACTTCTGGATGGCGCAATGGTAATTCAACTATTTCTCTTAATTTAGTAATCTGATTCTTTAAACCTCCGATCTGTTCATACGTAACATGATGACTATCGTGATATAATTTTTCTAATCCTATCTTAATTACTATTTTAGTATTCCTTGCAATACGCACAACCTCCTTTGGCAAAGTATTTTGGACTTTAAACTCAAGCGATGTACCTAAAAAATTAAGCAGAAATTGATCACCTTTTGTTACGGGGTATCCTTCAAATCGGTTATTTAAATATAGGATAAACTCATCTGAAAAATTTTTTGAAGTATTGCAGGATAAGACAAGTTTCTCAGCTGGTTTAGGATTTGCTTTTTTGACTAGAACGTAATCATTCAAGCTTACTCCGGCATTTTGTCGTGTTTGTCCATCAATATGAATGAAATTATTTTTTTTTGATTTATCATCTGAACAGAATACTGAAACAGCAGTAATCTTTTTTCCTGCTAATTCTATTATGTCACCGTCTTTAACTCCAATCTTTTCCATGGTTACGCTATCGAGTATAGCTTTTTTCTTCCCGACATCTCTAATTCTACACTCTGCAACTTTTAATTTTATGGTGTTCCCCTTTTGAACACCAGGATTGGACTTTTCTTTTTTTCTGCTCAACTAAACTTCGGAGTAATAAATTCTCTACTTCATCTTTACGGACTGTCTACTGATATTGATGACTTGCATCTCTCCAGCCCCTTCAACATTTTTTATTGATTCTTCCAATTTTTCCATTTCACCCTCTGCATCCTCTAAAAGAAAATCACCAACCAATGCATTCAAGCCAAAGGCAATTGGTTCTTTAGCATGTGCCTTAAGTTCCATACCAGATGGTATATTGTCCTTTAACGTACTAGCTAGTTTATCAACATCAGTTTCAGAGTCTGCAGGTAAAATCTTGATTCTAGCAACTAATCGGGCCATCTCTATTAAGGTCCCTCAAATCCACAGCCTACGCATTTGTAGGGTCTAGCAAATTCTCGACAACTTTGACATCGCCAAATTATTACATATCCACAATTTGGACAATAAAATCTAACACAAGCATCATTAGGCATGATAGGCCTATTGCATGATGTACATACCGGCAATTGCAACTGCTTTGACATGTAATAAAAAAGTCATAAACCGCATTTATATCTTGCTTAGGTCCCTTACAACTTTTCTATATTCATTTCCCATCAATGTGTAAATTAAATTCAATGTCAGTTTTGTATCCAAAAACTGCTTTAGTGCAATGGAATGGAAATCAAAGTCCCCTGCCGCGGAAATTTTTTCCAAAGTTTTTTGTGATATATCAGAAAATATTTTGTCTAAGGATTTATTATCCAATCTTTCCAATATACTTCTCATCAATCTAAGTCGGTCAAATTCTTTACCGAATTGAGATGTCCAATTGTCTTCGTATCTTCCAAGGTATTTTTCATCATAGTTTTCACCATGCGAATCAGCGATAGCTCTACCTGCAAATATACCACCCATTCCCCCAGTAAAAATACCTCCTGCAGTTGTAGGTTTTGTTTGACCAGCAGCATCACCCACTACAACGTTTTTGCCTATAGAAAAAGGAGTGACATATCCGTCAATCCATATAGGTGCATAGATTTTCCTTATAATTGAGTAAGGTTTTCCACGTTTATTTAGAAAATTGTTTATAGATTCATTAGGATTGATGTTTCTACCGGCCACACCCACTTTGCCTTTCCCTTCACCGGTGGGAATAACCCAAGCAAAAAATCCAGGGTACAAGTCAGCATCAAAGATTACCTCGATAGTATCCTTATTTATCCAAGGTGCATAAATTTCATATTGGCCGGAAGGTAGTATACTTCTTTTCCCTTTGTTTACAAGAGTACCTACACCCCTTGCATCGACAAAATATTTCCCATACAAATCTACTCCGCCTTTTATCTTAACCTTAAAGACACCACCTTCAAAGGTATTTTTCAGGACCGCGCTACTAGTGTTAATTTCAGCCCCAGAAGATTGAGCTTGAAAGGCTAATTCCTTGTCAAATGATCTTCTATCAATAACAATAACTTTTTGATTGGATGAATCTATTTCCAATTCTCTATTTCGAGTCCTAATTATTGCCCTTTTAATTTCATTATCTATAGTTTTAATCCTCGGAATAATTCCCAAGGTTTCAAGGCCCTTTTGGCTAACAACACCGCCACAGTGTTCAGGAGTTCCAATTTCGTGATCTTCTTCAAGAACAATGACCTTCATGCCTTTAGAACTCATTTCACGGGCAGCAAGTAATCCAGAAACGCTGCCTCCGGCGACTATAGCGTCGTAGGTATTTTCGTGATTCTTGTTGAACAACTAACAAATAAAAAACGAATTACGATAAATATTTACGTTGTCTATTCTATTTTACCTTGCAGTTTATCGTGAAAATGCAAGTTTTATTTTTCCCGTAAAATATCAATACCAGGCATTTCATCTCCAGCAAGGAATCTCAAAGATGCCCCGCCTCCGGTAGAAACATGTGTTACTTCTTTTTCGGATACTCCAGCAACCCTCATTGCCTCCAAGGTGTCACCACCCCCAATCACTGTTTTTACTCCTCGCCAATATGCCAAAGCCATGCTTACAGCTACACTTTTAGTTCCATTAGAATACATCTCCTTTTCAAAAAATCCCATTGGCCCATTCCAAAAAATTGTTCCCAAACCATTATTATGTATTTCATAACTAAATTTCTGAATAGTCTTGTCGCCTATGTCAAATCCACGCATTTTGTCAGGTATATCGGTTTGAACTATTTGGTATTGGTCGTCATTTTCACTGCGAGCCACCTTATGATCTAAAGGCAGGATTATTTTTTCACTATGTGCTTGCAATGCTTTTGTAACCCAAGGCAGGTAATCTTCCTCTATAATTGAATCTCCAACTGAAAATCCCTTTGCCTTTAAGAAAGTATAGGAAGCAGCTCCACCAACAAGCACCTTGTCGGCTTTAGGCAACAAGTGATCCAATGCACCAATTTTGTCTTTTATTTTAACGCCACCAATTACCAAAGTAAAAGGATTTGCGGGATTTTCGCGCAATTGAGTCAGATACCGCAATTCCTGAGCTAAGTTGAACCCAGCTATTCTTGTATCAAAATATTTCGCGATCCCATAAGTTGAAGAATGCTTGCGATGTGAAGTGCTGAAAGCGTCATTTACATAGATATCAGCGTATGAAGCCAAATTTTCTGAAAATTTATTTTCATTTTTTTCTTCATCAGGATAAAATCTCAAATTTTCCAATAACAAAACATCTCCCTCCCCCATACTATCGACCATGTTACTTGTTTTTGGTCCCACACAGTCATCCGAGAATCGAACAATGGCATTAAAAGATGATAGCATTTCGGCTAGTTTTTTAGATACTGGCTTTAGGGAATACCTCAAGTCTCTTCCCTTAGGTCTATCAAGATGAGACCCTAGTATCACTTTGGAACCCCGTTTGACTAAATACTCAATGGTAGGAACAGCTGACCTGATTCTATAGTCCTCGCTTATCGCATCATCCTTGACTTTTACATTAAAATCAACCCTGACAAATATTCTTTTATTTCGAAAAAACTTATCATCAAAATCGGTCAATATTTTAATTTGTCCCATGGCCTTATGGAAATAAAATAATAATAGTAATATATGTATTATATACTATCGAGCACAACAGTCAAGCATAAAAGATCAAAAAATGACATCCTAAATATTTATAATTCAAAGGGAACTCCAATGAGTTTTAGTAAGTTAACCGATCTACTAAACCATGGCCGAATTATTTTTTTACCGCGTCTATTATATATATTCAAGAATATAAAAATAAAAATAAAAATAAAAATCATAGTCCATAATACTTAAAGCTTCAAGATTAGACCTTTGAATTTTATTCTCGATTTCAAATATAAAAGATTGTGATGACGTATTATATCCTAACTATTAGAACATAAAAAGATACATAGCCTACAAGAAAACCTAGTTTTAATAAATAAGCTAAGTATGAATCAAATTAGACCGACATTAATCAAAAAGAAAATGAATGTGCCCTATAACTAAAAAATAGTGGTTATTTCTTGATCGGAGTAATTTTGGTGATGGTTGGGCAGCCGACTTTACTTGAGGCAACCTTGAAAGCCTTTTTTGTCAGATCTAGATTTTCTTTGGTTACGTGTGCTTCATAAATGGTTTTCCCAGGTTCAACCCTTGCAGCAAGTCCAGTTGCTTTCCCGAAGGCTCTTCTCATTCCTTCCTGCAACCTATCAGCACCCGCGGTAGCTATCATCTTGTTTTCCCTCAATAATACATGAGGATAAACTCGGAGCCTGGAGAAAAACGTCATATCACCTGCCTGCGCCATGGTCTTATTAGCAGCTAGTCTTGCAGCTTCTAATGAGTTGTGTCTAATCTGGATTCTTTCAGTAACCTTTAGTTCAACAAGATAATCATAATCAGCCTTTGCCTGACCTGAAGCAAATCTAGCGATTTTAATTTGAGGTTTTCCTGCAATGTACTCTTTTCTAACGTAAGGCATTCCCTTTATTTCTCGATAATTTACTCCTTTCATATAACTCCCTTTTAATGATTAAATGTGGCCTGTTGCTGTTTTTATGTGTTATGTCTCCACAGGGTAAAGGTCTATCTTCTGCGAACGAATCCGAGCCAAAAGATAAAGTAAAACCAGAAAAATTTGGCCTTGGAGATACGATCGACCATCAAGAAGCCAAATCAAATAACGATGCAGAATCAGAATCAAACTTCCTAGTTGAAGCGTCATTTCAATCCCAGAAAGGCAAAATCATAGTATATGAACAAAGGCATCAGGATCAGCTTCGAAATAAAGGGTTTGGAGATATTTTTAACAAGGAATTTCTTTTGGATGAACTTGAGGCGCTATATCTTCTTCAAAACAAGAAACTAGTAATAAATTACAACAAAAATAAATCAGATTTTTCTTTTTCAGACTTTTTGAAAATTCTTATAAAGAGAGACAAAAAATTACTTACCAAATTCTTAGTTTATAGAGATTTGCGAAGCAAAGGCTATGTTGTGAAAAATGGATTTGGATTTGGTACCGATTTTAGAGTGTATGAAAGGGGTGATTACGGTAAAAAACCATCTAAATACGTGGCGATTGGCATTAATGAAGGTACGAACATTAAAGCATCAGTGTTTGTGGGAACTCTAGAACAGGTTGAGGCTATGGGAAAAAATGCAGTCATTGCTGTTGTGGAAAGGAGAGGAGAAGTGATTTACTATAAAATATCAAGGGTATCATTTTTTGAAAATAAGGGGTCAAAATAATTCACTAAAAACCGGAGTATAAGAATATAATTCGTGTAAACTTTATTAGAAATATGGATCACAATAATAATAATAATAATAATAATAGAATCCCCGAAGAGAGGAGAAAAGAGATTTGTGATAAAATTTTCAATATTGACAACAATATAAGATTTGTAGGATTAATAAATAGAGAAGGTGAAGTAATTGAGGGAGGTTTCAGAAAGGGTATCGAGCCCTTACTGAATCAACATGAGGAGCAAGACATGTATTTGCAATCGCTGTCTAACATTACCTTTTTTCAATCATTTTCTGAGAAATTTGGTCCAGTGGATTACCTTATCATAAAGCAACAAAAGATTTCTATGTTAACTTTCCCATATTCTGAGGAAATCCTGTGCTTGTCCGCTTCTTCACAATCGAACATTGACAAAATAAGGGATCAAATTCTTGAATTCCTTTCAAATAATTTAATAAAACTTGATAAGGTTAAATAAAGTGCTCTAGAAAGAATTATGTAGATGGAAAAGGTAGTTTGCGAAATTTGTTTTTACAAGGGTAATAAAGGAGAATTTGAGCAAAACAGTGATTACTGTATCGAATGTATGTGCGACCACGCCATGTGTCCTAAATGTAAGAAGCCATATCATGCAGCAATTATTACCGAATAGAAGTCACATTGAATTCTTAACTCCATAAAGTTATATTGTTGTGGGAATACCATATCGTGTTACAAGACGATGATGAATTTGATAGTCCCCCTATTAAGTTGAATATAATTCAACCAATATGAAGAGTATATACCGGACTTCCGAGTTTTGTAACCACATTTTTCTTCCTTTATGGCGTAGATATTCAAAATTAATCGGCTTTTATAAATGGGTTTGTAAACGGATAGTATTTCGTCTATGTAGGGGATCTTTATGAATTAAGGATTACCTGATGTCAAACTAAATTTTAGAAAAAAATAGCAAATGACCACTGAAATTATAATAATTTTTTGTAATGTAAAAAATATAACAACCTTTCGATAATTATATAATTTTTATATATTACATTATAAAATTTATATACTCACGAAGCTATCAAATATTTGAATACCAATGTACAACGAGGAATCTTGCAGGTCTTGTGGTAGAGAATTAACATCTTTGTACAAGTGCAAATACTGTGATGAAACTCGTTGCTGGAAGTGCAGTAGTTGCGATTTTTTGCTACAGAGACTTCACACTCATCCACTAGAAAGTACAATGTTAAATAGGGATCAAAGACAGAATCAATTCCAAAACAAAAATCCCATCATAGGGAATCAAATTACCAAATAGGTTTTGAAAAATAAAAAATAATAATTATCGAATGGTATCGGGCCTTTGTCATCAGTAATGCACCTGACGCATAAGTATTTCATGATTTCCTGGTGTGTAATCCTCCCATGAAACTGAAACTATTTTTTCATTAGGGAGTAAAGATATCGAAGGACATTCAGATATTCCAAGATTTTCACTCAAGTTAAACATTTCTTTAGGCGAAGTTAGATTTTGAGATAGCACGGTAAAAAATATTTCCTTGTTAAACCCCCCTTCCTTTTTCATACCGACGTTCAATGAGGTCGTTGTATTAACGCTTGCCTCAAGTGCCAGAAATAATTTACCCCCATAAGCAAAAGTATCTAAATTTGAAGCATCAAAAATATTGTAAGGTTTTAACGGAATTTCAATTCTTTCAAAGTTGTTGCCATAATCAGCACTCTTTGCTACGTACAGATTTCCGAAAGTTAGTGGAGAATCTTTCTGAACCCAGCTCACATACACGTAGTTGTTAAATGCTGATACCTGAGCCTCACCGTAGCTAAAATCAGATGCATTACTTAGCAGTTGCGGGGCACCAAATGTATTTCCCTCATCACGGCTCATCGTAAAATAAATTCCAGGATTAATTTCTGATGAAATGGCATTGTTATAATTAAAAGGGTCTGACGATTTTATAACATCTATATTCCAGGTTACAAATACAGTTCCATTTTGTGAGAAGATTCTGGGGTATGAATCACTGCTATAGTTTGAAAGCACTTTTTCATCTCCAAATGTTTTGCCAAAATCACTGCTGATTCTCAAGATCACAGATGAACGATCTAAATTTTTTTCTTGCCAAGTTACATATACGAAATTAGATTCAGCGCTAACGTCAACATTAGAGGCCTGGCTCTCGTTACTACTAAGTATGGTAGTATTATAGAAATCTTGGCCAGTGTTTTCACTATGCCTGAAATACACTTGCTTTACGTTTTCTGAATTATCTATCCAAGCAATGTAAGTATTATTCCCAGAAACTGCCATGTGAGGATGTTCTGAGAATCCAGGATTGTTACTCAGATTCAATCGATCATCTTTTATTATGCCGTTAAGGTCAAAATTTTCAAAGAAGATATCATAATTGCGATCTATCAAATTTGACCCTGTAATTTTGAAATTAGAATCTTGCCAAACAAGTGCAAGGTTATTTTTATCAAGTGAAGATATCTGACCATACACGGAGTCATTCTGATTGTTGCTCAAATCATAAGTATCAGAAAAGTTGAATTTGCTATCCGGCTCGATGGAACTAGACCACACTTGATTACCCCCCAAAAGACTAAATGTCATAACTATCCCGCAAAGAAGGATTCCAATCACAAAGAAACGTTTTTCAGAAAGATATTCAAAATCTTTTTGTTCTAAAAGGTTTATCAATAAAACAAATTAATCTATTTTATATATATATAATCTTATATCAGATGGGATTACGATTCAACAAATTAAGTGGATTTCTCAAAGTTGAGAGATAAAGAATTTATGCAATATCTAAGACCGGTAGGCTTTGGACCATCATCAAATACATGACCAAGATGACATCCGCATTTTGAACAAACTACCTCTATACGAGTGATACCTAAGTCGTTATCTATTTTCTTCGTAATATTTTCCTCATTTAGTGGAGCCCAGAAACTTGGCCAGCCAGAATGTGAATCATATTTTTGATCTGAATCAAATAGCATTGTGCCACAACATTTACAACAATAAATGCCTTTATCTTTATTGTACAATAAATTTCCCGAGAATGGTCGTTCGGTCCCTCTGTTAACACACACCTCATATTCTTCACGTGTTAAATAATTTCGCAAGTTTAGTTCAGATGGTACATCAGCCATCATAATAATGAGCCAAAAAAGATATATAAAATTATTTGAGATCAGAAGTGAATCTTTATTCTTACAAATCCCGAGTTTTATTGTTGTGTATCAAAATAGATTGTAATTGCTTCTTGGAGACCTTGAGGAAAGTAGAATTTACGAAAAGATAAAAGTATTTATTTCTTTTTTGGGCACTCAATATTGATTAGAAATAGGTAAGCGCAAAGTTTTAAATGAAGCCCATTTGAAGGAGTTGGTTATGCCTCAAGAAGGGGAGCTGTTTGGAAGAGTCATCAAATTAGTTGGTGGAGACAACATTATTGTAAAGAGTTCAGATGGTAAAATTAGAACTTGCAGGATTAGAGGGAAAATAAAAAGGAGAATGTGGATAAGAGACAATGATTTGGTCTTAATCGCACCATGGGATTTTCAATCTGACAAGGCCGATATAATCTGGCGATATATCAGTGCTCATGCTGATAAGTTAGAACAAGAGGGCCATTTAGAAGGATTAAACAGATAACAAAACAAGAGGAATAAGTCAATCTGTACCCCGCCACTGACCCACATTCGAATCATTGTTAGCCTTACACTATGTGTAAAACTCATCGCGCACTCTCTGACGGGGTTAGATACTATAATAATCAGGCGATATATGAATTAACTTTATTACCTTATAGACTTGGCTAGCCCAACAAGAACCCGATAATAATTATTTGGTGGGGCGGCAATCAAAAAAAATGTTTTGACTTTTGATAATTCACAAAAATCTCCTTTGGTAGAGATCTAGTAATTCAAATGCCGACGATAGATCGATTTCAAAAATACTGACCAATGTTCTCATACTAAAATTTTCTAGAACTTGAGGATGAACTTCTCCTATACAACCAATAGGAGAGTTTTTCAAAGAAACTAGCGCTGAATGGCCTTTAAGCAAAAAAGGTTTAGTTGTGGCCGAAGTTTGAATATCAATGTCAAAACAGAATTTCATCACAGATTCAAGTGTCGATTTTATTTCAGAAAAGTCGGTAAAATCATGTGCTATGGCTGCTACAAGAGACCACCCTTCTGTCACACCTGATCCGTCCTGTTTGAAAACCTTGCCTATTTCAAAAAGTTTCTGAGGATATTTCTCGTGGATATTAACCGATAAAGTATTTACCATTGATGGGTAAAGTCTCATTCTTAACATCTCAAGATTGTTGTTTTCAATACTGTTTATCAATATAGAGTCATCCGCAGCAAGGTCCAAATTTGCTAAAGACATTTTAAAAAGTGTTTCTGACAAAATACTAGGATTAACGATTTCTATGAACCCCAATCCTATCATAACTTGGCGCAATTTTTCAAAAGCCTTGGAGTGGACATTTTTCTCGCCCACCAACTTAGTATATGGATAATCGGGCAATAAATTACGAATTCCATAACCTAACAAGACCTCTTCACATAAATCTTGAGGACCAAATAGATCTCCTCGATAACTAGGTGCAGTGCATACAATACTCTCTGCATCCTTGACAGAGCCATTACAACGACATTTCTCAAGACATTTGATAATATCTTGTGGTGATAGATTTGTTCCTAGTAAATCATTAATAGACGCTATCTTTGCATCCATGATTATAGGTGTTAAATCAGGAGATAACAATTTTCCCTGGTAGGGAGAATCAGTGACAATAGATAATAAACTAAATTCCATGTCGTTGAGTTCATATGCCAAAATTGATATCATTTGTTTTGCGTACTTTGCATTAGTAGCAGTTACCTCGACTAACAAATTTGAAGTACTTGTGTCGACTCTAGTGTAAGAGCTATTTACTATAGGTGGTAGCGAGACGACGTGATTTTGAGAGTCAATTAATAAGGGAACCATTTCCATGCCTTCTAAGATATAAGAATACGTTCTCCCCGTTTGAGTTTGTAGTAAAACATCCTCTATACTTAAGGGGAGCTCTGAATCAAGTGGCTGAAATTTTTTATGTTTATCTGAGAGAATATATCTAAGTGGAAATGTCAATACATCCAAATTGTGTATTCCGATGGAAGCTTTTCGCCTTTTCCGTCCTAAACCGTTATGTAAATCCTCTTGCATTGAAATCAATTGCATTATTTCATCATTAGTTAGAGGGTTAGATCTCTTGGTTGCAAATGAGTAGATAAATGGTCGCACATCTCGCATTGCTTCATCTACTTGTACTACATATTGTGTTGGTTTGATATCATTAATTTGCGGTAGACCTATTTCAGTTTCGAAGAGACCTCTCAAACTTCTTATAATTCCGTTTTCTGAAGAAAAGTCAGGTCTATTAGGATTAAATTCTAGCCTGATGATACCAGCATTCTCATCCCTTCCCTCAATATCTAAACCCAGATATGGCAACTCCTGGATTATTTTATCTATGGTCACATGAGAAAAGGAATTCTTTATCGCACTTAATTTTACATTTACAACAGGCATCTAGGTACACTCTTTAACCATTTCAACTTATTTGAATATAAATCGCGAATATCTTCCAAATCAAACCTGATCATTGCCAACCTTTCAAAACCTCCACCCCAAGCAAGGACAGGTTGTTTGATACCCAGTGGTTTTGTCACCTCTGTTCTGAAGATACCCATACCGAAGAGCTCTATCCATTTATTTAATTTTTCATTATAAACCATTGACTGCATCGATGGTTCGGTATAGGGGAAGAAAGTTGGCCAAAATTTGATCTTGTTTACACCTAGCTTCTTATAAAACTCTGATTGAATTCCAATAAGCTGTCTCAAATTGGCATCTTTACTTGTAAAAATACCTTCTACTTGATGGAATTCTATCAGGTGTTTATAAGTCACCTTCTCGTTTCTGAAGACTCGGTCAATTAGAAATAGCTTGTCGGATGTGGGGGATTTTTGCCACAAATATTGCAGAGTTACGGGAGTAGTATGAGTTCTTAGAACATAAGGTCTAGATTCTTCTTTGTTCCAAAGTGTATTCCAGCATTCTTTATGGACTTGGGAAACAGATTCAATGAGTAATTTTTCTTTTTCCAATGCATACGAAAGGCCTTGATTTGATTTCAAATAAAAGGTGTCTTGCATTTCTCTCGCAGAATGATCCTGCGGAATAAATAGAGCATCAAAATTCCAAAATGAAGGTTGAGTAAAACTGCCTTCTATTTCCGAAAATCCCATTCCAATTAAGATTTCTTTAACTTCATCAATGAAATCAATTAATGGATTTTTCATCCCACAATTGAAAAGTGGTAACGGAGCTTCCACATCAAGTTGCTCAAATTCAATATTCTTCCATTCCCCAGATATCAAGATATCTTTACTCATTTTTCGAGAAATTCTATCGCCAGTTTTTAAAAGATCATCAATATCTTTTGTATTGTCCAAAGATAATTTTATTCTCTTTTTAACAATCTTTTCTAAAGTCAGAATATTTGGTCGCTTTTTTAAATCTTCAAACGAGGCCTTGTCTTTACTATCAAGTTTTGACAAAAGCAACCTTTTTGATGCAAACAGTTTATCAATTAACTGTTCCTCATCTGATTGTTGTAGTACATCGTCAAGCAAACTGATTTTATCGCCTTCAATATGGACCCAGTGGTTTTTCTTTGAGTATCGAATAGCTCCAAAAAGTTCATTGCTATTACCTTTAAAACTACTACTCTTAATAATCTGTGGAATAACACTTGTACCTGCCTGAATCGTATTGACTAGTTTTCTTTCTGGAAGCACAAATTTATCAGCATCCAATACGGATTTGCTTAATGCGAAACTAACATCGTTAAACTCATCAATTTGAATTAAATTTTTATACTTTAGCCATTCTACACCCCTGCGGATTTGATCTAAAGTCAGATTAGATTCTGCCGCCAATTCCTCATCAGTTATCCAATCTTCCTTAAATCGAAGTATGGAAAGAATTTTCCTTTCAATCGGATGTAGGGATGAGACAGAACGTCCACTTTTTTGTTCATCGGGAGATTTATCAACCCTGTCCAGTCTATCCTGATTCACTATAACTAAAAAAATTGAATTAGTCTTTTTAAACGTTTAAACTTTGGAGAGGGAAATAAAAATTTAGAATGTCAGAAGGGGAAAGAAATCAAAAATCAGGATTGGAGAGTAAAAGCAATAGTAATAACGGTTTGGTTTCGCCTTCTCCTGAGAATGATAATTCACCCGTTACGAATCAAGAAAGTGGAGTAAGTGTCACTCCATGGGAAGTTAAAGGCGATATTGATTACTCAAAATTAATTGAAAAGTTTGGAACCTCCGTGATCGATGAGAACCTAATTCAAAAATTAACGGAAATAACTGGAGATAACCATAAGTTCTTGAAGACAAGATTTTTCTTTTCTCATCGTGACCTCGATGTCATACTTAAGCAGTATGAAAGCGGAAACAAATTTTATCTCTATACTGGCAGGGGGCCTTCCGGTCCTGTCCACCTAGGTCATTTAATGCCTTGGATATTTACTAAATTTCTGCAAGAAAAATTCAATTCGAAGTTACTATTTCAGATAACTGATGATGAGAAATTCTTGTTTAATGAATATTCAGACTCTCAAATGATATCCAGATACACTTATGAGAATATTTTAGACATAATTTCGGTTGGATTTGATCCAAAAAAAACTAGAATTATAATTAATACCAAAGACATCAAATACCTGTATAAGGTATCGATTGAAATTGCAAAAAGGATAACATTTTCTACCGCAAAGGCGGTATTTGGATTTACCAATTCCACTAATCTCGGCATGATAGGGTTCCCCCCTATTCAGGGTGCGCCTTGCTTTCTACCTTCATTGATTGAGGGCAAACCTACACCTGTTCTGATTCCTGCAGCAATAGATCAAGATCCATATTGGCGTATTACTAGAGATATCGCTGAAAAGTTAGGCTATCCGAAACCCGCTCAGATTCACAGCAAATTTATTCCAAGTTTAATGAGCGGAGGTAAAATGTCATCATCAAAGCCAGATACGGCCCTGTTTACGACTGATGAACCCGAAATATTGGAAAGAAAGATCAAGAATATGTTTACGGGAGGACAACCAACGGTATACTTGCAGAGAAAACTCGGGGCTAACGCAAGGATATGCCCTGTTTATTGGTATCTGAAATACTTATTTGATGACGAAGAGGAATCTAAACTTAGATTTGAGGATTGTACTACTGGTAATTTGCTCTGTGGAGAATGCAAAAGTGATTTAATAAAAGGCGTAATACCATTTATAAAAGATATACATCGCAAAAGACAGGAAGCGAAAAATCGAATTGATGAATTTATGATAGATGGTAAATATAATAATGATGAAAAGATAGGATTTAATTGACATCCGACCTATGGAAAGCAATAAAATTGAATTTCGCTGTTTGGACTCTTATGAGGCTGAGAAACTTGCAAGTATCTTTTCAAAACAGAAGGATGAATCGATTTTTGTGTCTGAAATAGTAAAGATTATCGATTCTGAAATTGTCGTGAGGTTGAGGGATGGATCGCATCATAGTATTCTTTTAAAGAATTTCGAGACTGCAAAAAAACTACATAATTTCTTTAACATTGTAACTGAGGACAAGGTAAATGTCTTGCATACGAACTACGAACAAGACAGGGCCATATTTTATTTCTCCTAAAACGAAAAATATTTTTTTAATACTAACTCATTATACATAATCTTTGTTGTATTCATCTAGTATCAGTTGATAGACTTTTTCAAAGTATAATGATGTTGAATACGGCATAAGAGGGATATACTGACGAATTATATCTAACACCAACGGTACTGCTCTTTTTGAAACACGAAGGTCAAATTTCATCCACAAGATTCTGTCTTGCTTAAAAATTATTTTTTCTCCGATCTCTTTTGAACAAACTTCCTTTGCTTTGTCCTCTATCCTTTTATACCAATAGGCAAGAATTTCAGGCTCCATTCCTGCGCTTAAATTTGAGAGGTTATTACAATAATCTACAATTAGGTCATCAATTCCATTTTTCATGATTCAATCCATAGAAGTTTTTTTTTCTAACATTTTATTCTGGCAGATCAACTATTATTTATCAGAAAGATTATTTTTTCGAACCCAATACCTTACCATAAGGATTTATTTCATGGTTTCTTATTCTAGTAGATGAAATTGGCAGACCATCATCGGCCATCCGTAATCCCACTGTAATAATATCTATAGCATCTAAACCTTTATCTGTTCTAAGTTTATTGATCAGCTCCCCTTTTTTACTAGTCTCAGAACTCGCTACCAAACAATCAATCTTGTTGGATAGTATTAAAGGTCCAAATTCTTCTTCTAATTTTGTGATTTCAAAAGATGTTGATCCTATTTCTCTAGTAATCAGAGCCTTTAAATTATTTAAACGAATTTCAAAAGGATTTTTCAAGTTCTTTTTCAACCTTTCTTTGGCAAAATAATCGGATGTTAATCCTATTACAACGTAAAACGAAATATCAAATGCCTTTTTTAAAAGGTCGAGATGACCGAGATGCAAAACATCAAAAGTTCCACCCATTGCAACATTTCTGTATTTCTTCTTCAAAATAATCCTCCTCCGAAGCTAAATAAAACGTTTTAAACACATGGGAATACTTTGAGGTGACAAATTTATAAATATGTCGCGGAAGAAATAGATTTATTGACAGCTGCAGTCACTGAATATGTTTGTGAAGATTGTGGATCTCTGCTAACCCATTTGAATCCAACTACGTTACAAAGTATCATTGAAGTTCACTCCCAGCTTTGCCCGGTTAAACGTCAAAAAATTTTGGCAGCAGTCGAAGCGGAAAAGACAAAACGAGTGGCTGCAACAAGAGCATCAAATGTACCCGTTCAAGCTGTGCAGACTGCAGCAGGAGCCCCTCCCAGCGCTGCATCTATTCCGCAACAAGTTTCAACACAGAGTAATGCTCCCGCTTCTATGGATTCCTCTAATCTTCCATTAACCGGTACTGGAACTAATCATACCGCCGCTGAAGGTCCTATAGATGTAGGGTTTAAATCCTCCAGACAGCCTGCCGGAAAGTTTCAGGGAATTCAAGTATGGGGACCGTACGATGCTCCGGGTCAGTTAGGTATTTGGGGAACAGATGTTTGTGTAGATTTTGATATTTGTGTATCAGATGGTGCTTGTATTGACGCATGTCCTGTTAACGTATATGAATGGTTGGATACGCCAGGTCATCCTGCATCAGAAAGAAAGCCATTTATGATTAGAGAAAAAGACTGCATATTTTGTCTGGCTTGTGAAAACGTGTGCCCTCCTCAGGCAATAAAAATATTTAAGAAATAACCGATCAGCGGGTACGATTATCGGAACAATTCTTACCTTTATAAAAAGGTGAATTTTTCTTAAATTTGTTGACTCTGATCGATGGGAAGTTCGCAGTCGGCCATCCAATTATACTAGGCATAATTGGAGGTGGCCAGCTTGGTAAAATGATCGCAATGGAGGCGAAAAGAATGTTTATGAAAGTCATTGTGTTGGACCCAAGCCTGGATTGCCCTGCTTCTGGAGTTGCCGATATAGTAATGGAAGGACATTTTTCAGATCCAGAAAAAATTTACGAATTATCAAAAAAAGTTGATATTGTGACTTTTGAAATCGAGCTAGCAAACGTAAAGGCTTTGGAGAGAC
This sequence comes from Candidatus Nitrosocosmicus agrestis, assembly GCF_008389435.1. Classification (GTDB taxonomy): domain Archaea; phylum Thermoproteota; class Nitrososphaeria; order Nitrososphaerales; family Nitrososphaeraceae; genus Nitrosocosmicus; species Nitrosocosmicus agrestis. The sequence continues at coordinate 63,323 of NZ_VUYS01000019.1, forward strand.
TAGAAGAAGAGGGTAAAATTGTTTACCCGTCATCAAAGGTATTGCAAATAATACAAAATAAATACCGACAAAAAAAATTCCTTAGGGATAATAAAATAAATGTACCTGATTTTGAAATAGTTGAAAATGAAGAACAGGCAAAACGGGTTTGCAAATCCTTCGAATTTCCGGTTCTCCTCAAAGCATGTGAGGATTCCTACGATGGCAGGGGAAACTATCTGATTCGTTCTGAAGGTGAAGTAGGCCAGGCGTTGCAGTTTTTTTCAGGGCGCCAGTGTATGCTAGAAAAGTTTGTCCGATTTAGAAAGGAAATTTCTATCATGATTGCTAGGAACCCATCTGGATGTATTTCTTATTTTCCTGTTGTTGAGAATATTCATGAAGATCATATTCTCATAACTACAATCGTCCCAGCCAGAATAGACGACAAAGTAAAACGGAAAGCAATCGATATGGCCGTTAGGACTGTGGAATCACTTGAAAGTGTAGGCATCTTTGGGATTGAAATGTTTGTCGACGATAATGACGAAGTGATGATCAATGAAATTGCTCCCAGACCTCACAATTCGGGACATTATTCTATTGAAGCTTGTTCAATATCCCAATTTGAACAACACTTGCGTGCAATTTTGAACCTCCCGATGCCAAAGCCTTTCTTATTGTCAGATGCAGTAATGATGAATATATTGGGACCCCATGACCTTGCTGGCCCATATGCAATAAGTGGCATTAGAGGACTTTTCTCTATACCGGGTTGCCATTTACACATTTATGGCAAATTAGAGACCAAACCGAAAAGAAAATTAGGACATGTAACGGTTGTTGGAAGTAATCTGGACCCGACATCTTTAAAATATACAATAGAAGATGCCATTCGAATTGAGTTACTTCATCAGGTTTCTAAATGTTCAAATTGATGGCATAACAGTTGTATGATCGTTATTTGATGCGATCAAAGAAAAATGTTAAGAATTTAGCAATTCCCAGGTCGAGCAGTACTTCAAGCAACGATCATCTGCTAAAGGGTCATGAATCTAATTCTTCCCCAAGCCCGGTCGTTGGCGTAATAATGGGCAGTGATTCTGATTTGCCAGTCATGCAAGAGAGTTTAGAAATATTAGAGGAGTTTGAAATTCCATTCGAATTAAGAATTGTGTCAGCGCATAGATCACCAAACAATATGTATGAATATGCCGAAACCGCCACAAAAAGGGGATTGAAAGTAATTATTTGCGGGGCAGGAGGATCTGCACATTTACCAGGCATGGTTGCTTCCCTCACTACTTTACCAGTAGTGGGCGTTCCGATAGGTAGTTTGAAAAATACCTTGGGAGGAGTTGATTCATTGTATTCTATAGTACAGATGCCACCGGGTATTCCTGTAGCAACAATGGCAATCAATGGGGCCAAAAATGCCGGCATTCTGGCTTGTTCAATTCTTGCTACCTCTGATCCTGAGATTTTAGACAAACTTTTGGAATATAAAAAGAAAATGAGAGATGAGGTTGATTTAAAGAACTCTAAATTAGCAGATTTAGGGTATAAAAATTATTTTGGTAACGGATCATCTTAACATGCAATAAGAAGTTCATAAATTGCATGATTGCTTTTTCATATTAGAACAAAGTGACCAAAAATATTGCGATTATAGGCTGCGGTGCGATAGGAAGTCAATTGGCTCACTATCTAAACGACGGCAAAATTTTAGGTTTTAGGTTAGTTGCACTATACGACGAAGAAGATGAAAAATTAAACTTGTTAGAAAAGAATCTGAAAAACAAACATATTGGACTCTACGCAGATTTTGACAAGTTTATCACTTCAAAAGAGTTTAGAGATACACATCTTTTAATAGAATCTGCATCAATTGCTGCAGCCAAAGCATATACAAATTCCATATTAAATCATGATAAAGATATGATGATTATGAGTATCGGGGCTTTTTCAGACCCTGACTTTTATGAAACAACGACAGAGATAATGAAAAAGAAAGGTAACCGAGTTTATTTACCCACCGGGGCAATTGGAGGTTCAGATATACTCAGAACTATTCGCGATTTTATCACAGATATAACTCTTATCACTACGAAACCAGCTAAATCCCTTAAAGGAGCACCTTTCTTTCGAGAAAGAGGAATCAATGTCGAATCATTCAAAGAAAAGACAATTGTATTTGAGGGTGATGCACTCGAAGCTATAAAACAATTCCCCTCAAATGTAAATGTATCAGCCCTAGTAAGCCTAGCAGGTGTTGGCTTTAAAAAAACAAAGGTAATGGTTTGTATTGATCCTTCCTATGAGAGAAATCAACATGAAATAGTTGTAAAGTGGAAGTTTGGAGAGTTCCTCATAAGAGTAAAAAACGATCCCAGTCCTGATAATCCTAAGACCAGTTACCTTGCTATACTATCTGCCATAGAATGTTTGAGATCAATATCGGATAAGGGATTTAAAATTGGTTCTTGATTATGATATTGGCAATTGAATTTTATCTAACAATTAGCAGTGTAGTAAATCCCCTGCTCTCCATTACCACATTATTATCTAATTCCTCAATTTTCACGGTAATAGATATAGTATCTTCAAAATCAATATTTTTGGGTTTAATTATTATGTATTCATCTAAATAATCAGATAAATCAAAGCTCTTATCGCTATAACTAATATCCACGGGAGAAGATGAGTTTAAAAGAAAAATATTGTCTTTATCATAATTTGTCATTTTTACTTGTCTATTATTTCTGGGATAAGATTTTAAATTCAATTTAATTGGTTTTTTGTCATGCATGATGTATCTACTTTGATCTAGGGCAGTAATTTCAATTTTGAAGGGGTAACCAGCAGTTGACTCAGCCATTTTATTAATCCCATCGTTCATAATAATATCAATTTTTTTGATTGAATCCCCATATTGATAAATTAATTTGTTTGTATTCTCTACCATATAATCAATTACCCTTCTTCTTTTTGCATCCTCTTCAGGAGCAAGTTGATATCTCTCCACCCAGTCTTTGTAGTCCTTGCTTATATCTCTAATAAATTCGCTGCAAGTATATTGATAATCCTCTATACTGGTAGCTCTTTCAGAATCTCCATCAGATGCGAACATACCAATTATTTCTATCTTTTTAACTTATTTATTAAACTTTAAAAGGTTATTATATATTGAATGAGTTTACAAATTTGCTTTTAGATTTAAGCAATAATCTCAACACAAATAATGATTTCTTTATTTCCAGAGTTAGAAAGAACCCTCAGATGGTGTTCGTTAAAGTCAACGAGTTAGCTCGATTCGTGGGATCAAGGTACGGACTTACATTGGAATTACACTTTCCTGATCAAAACAAGATTTACCAAGTTCAAGATTATGGATCAGAGAACCTGAGTCTAGTATTTGACAAATTTAGTAAAAAATTTCCTATTGCAAGAGAATTGATTAAGGAAAAGGCATTTGAGGTTTTTGATAGTCAAATTGGTGTATATGATGCATACATGTATGAAGGAAAAGAAGGAGTTCGAATTTTGTTTAACAAGAACTCGATTGGAAACGATAGAATCGAAATCCTACCTGGCTCGTTGCACCTCTGGTGTAAAATTGATTCTAAAGTACAAGATTTTTCAAACTGGTTATTGGAAAATATTTATCCCCATAGAAAAAAATAGCTATTGATACGAGCCATTATGCTAGCTTACAACTAGCATAAATGTCGCAGATTCTACAAACATTCCCATATCTTGTCCTGATGCAGTATCTATTGATACTCGCAGATACTTTGTACCCGGTGTATCAAACGTATATGAGAATTGTCCGGTACCGTCATCAGCTCTCTGGCGCTCCTGTTTATCTATCACAGTTCTGTTTTCATCCATTACTGTGTAACTAAATGTGGAACGCGGTACGATGTTGTCCCTGTCGTCAGTAAATACCACACCGAAATTTGTAGCGTTACCTGCTTTGATATCCACTGGTTCCCACAACAATTGAATATTATAAGTACCCCTCGGTGTCTTTATGGTTAATGGTGGTTTTGGAGTCTCTAGAACACTCGTAGGAGTTGGTGGTTCGCCTTGCCCGGTGGCTTTAAGTTCAAATGCATATTGAATCGGTGGGTTACCTGAAGTCACATCTGCGAAAGTCTCTGCCTTTACTGGAAAAGGCATGTCCTTATTTATGTATATATGATTGTCGACTCCCTTGTGCCATGTTATAACTCGCGTATCAAAAGAACCAGCAGGAGTTGTTACTTTTGCTGAATCAGATGGCGCAATTGCAGAACCCCCAATAGCGGCTATCTTACCCCAATATGGAGCATTGAGAGACAAACCAGGTTTAGGGACAAATGCGGATAGCCACGTTAAAGTTACAGCATATGCACCCCTGTATTCTGCCATTTCCTTTGGAATTGGAGAGGACCCCAATGCAGTCATGTCCAAATCGCTAAGGTATAAAGTTCCGTTGTAGACCTGACCACGGTCAACTACGAAAGTAGGAGCAATCCAATATTTACCAGTTTCATTGTACTCTTTTAAATAAATAGTCATAGTAAATGGTTGACCTTGATTCGTATCAGCATTCTTAATTTCATAAGTATAGTAAGTATCGGCTTTAGCACCTTTTCCTACGTACCAAGCATCCCCCTGAGCAAAAGCAGTATTCAGAAATGGATTCAAATGTAGTGCGGAAATTCCAAGCATCAAAATCAGAAAAAATACAGTTAAATTACTTAGACTTTTTCTTCTATTCATTTGTACTAATATGGACAGATTACTCTTTAAATGTTTACCAGTGTTGAAAAGTCGTATATAGGGAAAAGATAAATTGGTAGACAACACAATAGACTCAATATATGTGCAATTGCTCAAAGATTCATTTTTATGATGTGGATTTTAAATTGTATGGGATGAAAGTAGTTCCAAGTTGCAAAAACTGTGGTGATCCTCTGAGCGATGACCAAACCACAAAATTTGAGAAAGATCTCATGAAATATTGGGGCTTTGAAGAAAAAAAATGAGTGATTGATAATTTCTCTTATTATAATTATTGAAAATCAAACAAAATCATCATGAATTTTGCATACACATCTCTTCTTTCCTAATAAAATATTTGTGCTGACACGATCAAACCTACCCAAATGTTTGTTCCAAAATGGAATTGCTTAGTCACAAATACTAAGATATAAACAGATCAGAATGTATACTTTTTCCGATTTATCATCATAATTGCGTTTGATTTTTCCGACCTTACAGTCGGCTCTACTATTTAATATTTAATTAAGTCAATCAGATAAAATCTGTAATATAGAGCATCAATTTTATCCGTGTGACGATAATCTAAAATCATATTTACCATTCTTAATAAATGAGGCTTACCCATCCAACTCATGGAAAATTAGCAGTCGATACCCCATTTGTATCCTTTTGATATTGGAACTCACTTTTTTTCGGTCTTTCCCTACCTATTGAATTTGAGTTAATAATTTAGATGAAATTGACAAGGTATTGATAAAATGATTAAACCTAAAAAGTGGTATTTTGATATACCTATCTTTTACAATTATCATATAACAAACAATGTCATTTTCAAAGAACCTTGCAAAAATTTTACTATTTTTTTCTTCTAAACAATAGAGGGACTATATTACATTTATAGAGGCCGAATATTAAGAATAAAAATACAAAATTTCCTTTTTTTGAATTAGTATCACATTATTTCTAAATTATTCAGTAACCCTTAAATACTATGAGGAAGAACTTATAGATGCACTGATATCTTCTATCTATGATATCTATAGATAGATTCATTGTTATTTAGGATGAGATATAGAAAAACAAAAAAGTTCTGTCACTTGCGACACATTTATTTAATTAATTTTCCTTAATATATCTATACACCATAAGCTTTATAAATGATAAGCAAGGATTGACAAGAAATTAAATGTATTGAATTAGTAATTTAAGTATGGATCACATGTTTGGTGAATTAAATCAATTACTAATACTTCCAATTACTTGGATCTAAAATGTAATTTACATAACTCATTTAAAGCCAATTGTTTCAAGGTATATAACATACTTTGTAGATATTTTTATAAAATATTTGTCTAATTAGATTTTAAATATACGTGTTTAGATACTAATGAATTGATATGGTACTAAATATATCGGCCCATTGAGGCTACTTATTATATTCCTCCACAAATCTTAATTTTAAAATATTTCTTTCCCTCAACAGCAGTTCTATTGGAAATTTTTTGGGAAAGTGAATTGTACAAGTATTACGATTTATGGGATTACAGGTGCTTGAAAATCCGACCCAAATGAACTACAAAAAAAACCCATAGAAGTTATTCTCCATAACATACTTTTGCCTTCGTTTTTTGATAAATCAAGACCCCTTTCTAAAATTATTATTCTGAACCTTATTGTCTTAATATATGGATTCAAGCAAGATAGCAATTAAACTATAAGGAAACAAATAGTGGATAAATGTTTGAATTGTTTAATTTATATGATCTGATGAGCCTACGGCACCTTTATAAACATCCTAATTAAAAAAAAAGCAGTGGTATAAGATGACCAAGATGTTTAATGTGAATATAGATGCAGAGGGATTTGATCAAAACGAAGCACAAGAATGGGTGAATGAAATGGGAAACGTTTATGCTGATATGGAAGTTTCAGATGTCAATGTCTCAGGCAATAAAATTAGTTTCAAAGCGGGATTTTCCGGTATGGACGATACATCTGAAGATGATATCAGAATGAAGCTAGACGAGTACATGACAATGCATGAATTGTTTCAAGCAAAGAACGTTTCTGTGACCGCTTAAAAAATCCATTTTTAATTTTTTAAATGCTTATAAATATCTACTGAAGCTTATATAAGTTTATAAGGAAGATAGGCGACATTTCTATGGTTTTCAAGTATGACTTGTAAAGGTATTTGTATCAGACACAAAGCTCAAAAGCCTGTGGGATCGGGGCGTTATGCTAGCGGTCAAAAAAGATGTCAAATTTGTGAAATATTCATTAAGTGGGATGGTCTATGGTGTCCATGCTGTGGATACAGATTAAGAACAAAACCAAGAAACTTAAAATACAAAGCTAAGCTTAGAGCAAGAAATAAAACAGTTGAACCACTAGAGCAAGCAATAGTGATTCAATAATTACTTTATAGTAGATTTTTGTTAAACTTTAAAAGTAGTTTCATTTCTTTCAACCAAGTTATTTTTTCTTTATTTTGCACATCAATAGCACGTTTTAACACCTCATTATATCGGTCGCTAACAGGGGTTTTTTGATAATATTGTATTGCGAAATCGTACACTAGTAACATCGCATCAAAGTGCTTGCCCTTTAATTTAAAATAATTTATTTTTTCTGCAATTAGAGATGGCTTTGATTGTTTATCTTTGTTTAATAACATCATGATGGACCTTTCACTTCTTGATATGGTGGACTTGTTTATCCTCTCCGAATCAATGATATCCAGTATGCAGGTGATTGCCTCCGATACTTTTGAATTTTCATTTTCTAAAACGAGTTGGATTTGCTCGCGCATATGTGAGGGTCTTAATTCCTTCTTTAGGTACCATTGTAAAAGACTTGTGAGAGTCAAAAGTGAGCAAATTTTGATATCAAGAGATAGTATATCTGTATTGCTGTTCTCCTTATTCAGATCATGTATTACTTTGCTAATGCTGTAAATATTCCTTATAATGTTGGTTCTATTTTTAAATTGAATCGATTGGCAAAATAATTCCTTTTTCCTTTCAAAGTGATCAAAAGAGGTGGATCTTAATGATGATCTTGGAAATGGAGCATATTCTGAATATCCCAAGTCAGCATTGGAATAGAAATTATTTTTCCCAACCATTATCACTTCGAATATGGATGTTTTTGTCTCACCTCGTATATTATGAAACTGGGTCTGAGGATGTAAATTTGGTCTTGGGTTCTCATTAAATGATAATATGTCGAATTCGCAACATTCATGCGAAGTTATTTTAGGATCTGCATGACATCCGATAAGGGCGCAATCAGTTTCAGAATAATTATCCTGTAGAAATTCCCAAATTTTCGTGGTATTATCCATATCCCAAGATGGTCTTTTTTCTAGAATGATATCAACTTAAACAGTTCAAGATTATTTAGTTGACCTGATTCATGCCGTAACTGTGTTTTTAGTAATTTTATTCTTCATGATTAAATTTGGATATTTAATTCAAATCCAAGTAAACTGCATAAATCAATTAAACCGTTGCAAAATAAATTGATTTTACTGATTTTCAGTAGTCAGCTTGATCATCCCTCTCAAACACAGGACCAATTGAAGCACCTCTACCTCCTCCAGTAAATGTCCCCCTAATTTTTTCAACATTCAGATTATTGGACAAGTATTCCAGCATCTGCAGGTTAAATCTGTGGGCGACCACAATGTGAGTACCGTGGTCGTAAAATGCAGGCATTACTCCTAATCCCTCTTCAATAATTGTCTTTATTTTGTTTGTATCTGGTCTATCATTTAAGAAAATTTCAATTGTATACATTGGCGAATCGTCCTTTTTAATTCTATGGAGCATGTCAATTATCAATCGGGTGTCGACCTTCGGCAATCCGTCTTTCATAGATTTTTCAAATTCATCAAACTTTTTGACAATATCACTAATACCATCCATTTATTGTCTATTATATAGATTGTATAATAATTTATCTGATACCTAGAAATAATGTCGAATGTATGGCATCGACAAAATAACAAAATATCAAGTTTTTATAAAAGGAAATGCAAACTAGGATATACATTAATTTTAACGATGACTAAAACGTTCTTAAATAAAATATATTGTAGAATCTATGATTTGATATTCTTTATGCTTTCTTCCGCCAACCCAGAAGTTATTTGAAAATATATTAAGCTTTACAAATTAGTATAATCAAAATTTTCTAATATTTTTAAATATATTTATGTCTTCATCAATATTTAGTAAACAAAAAATGGACTTTCAAAAAGGATGGGATCCGATATTAAAAGGGCCTTGGCAGGTTCATTATTCTTTCATTCAGCATTTCATCAAAACAAGAGATATTGAATTCCAATAATGGTAATTTAATCAGATATAAATTAAACTAATAATGGTTTTCAAATTGTAGTATTTTTTGCTTTAGAAATTTTCAATAATTAGTATTATTATTGGTATCAATAACCGCGATGTTAGTTTTTTTAATAAGATCATAAGATAGTGAACGATTTAAACCACCATCTGATACACAAATTATTTAAATTTTAAGAACAACAGTGTTCATTCAAAGTGCAGGAGTATTTTTCAATATTTTAATTTTATTTATTTATTCTGTTCAAAAATCAAGTCACTAAAAACCAAAAATTAATGATTATTAAATATTAATTTTTTTTAACTTTAAAATTAAATAAAAATTTAGAGTGATGATTCAAAAATAGAGAAATTGTTTATTTCCCTAGGCAGAGGCCTGCTGGTACTGATGTGTTACATCTATTGTCATTGAATTGGTTGTTATTGACATTCAATGGGAGCCCGTTTGCGTTATTTATATCTACTCCACCGTTATTGATAATATTGTTTGAATTCACTACATTGTCTCTACTTTGTCCATCAAAGAACAATCCGCTGACTGAACCTTGAATTGTGTTAGATGTTACTTCATTGGTTGCAGAATTTACAAAGGTAACTCCAGCCAAATCGTTTCCTGTAAAGAGGTTATACAATAACTTTGAACCAGTTGACGAGTGTGATGCGACTCCAATATTGTTGCCAAAGAACGAGTTAGCCTCTATTCCTGTATTTGCAGAGCCGGTGTTAAATGAGCCAATTTGGTTTTTAGTAAATGTTACTTGATTAATTTTATCATCTTGACCACCAGTGTTCAATACACCTGCTTGGAAGTTCTGAATAATTCCTGGACCATTGATCTTTACGTCGTCTTGGTCACTGAGCATTATTCCAACTTTAGATGTTGCTACTCCTGGACCGGATATCGTATGACCATTTAAGTCTATTGTGATACCATCTGCTCCGACAATTAGACCGTCTGTTTTACAATCCAAGTTTGATGTCAAACTAACGCTTTGAGTTATTACTTCCCCACATGAAACACTAGCGCTTACTGGTTGTTCCTCTTCAACTGCACTTGCGGTAGCAGTTTGTGGTGTAGTTGTTACTTGGTCAGCTTCTTCTTCATCAGAATTGCTGTTTTGATTTGCTTGTACGCTGATATTGTTGCAGCTACCTACAGTATTTCCCTCAGATAAGCATTCAGAACTTTGGGAGCTAGAACTTGATTGACTAATTCCACTTGATGAGTCGTTATCTCCATCTTCACTGTTTTGAGCTGCAGCTTGATTTCCACCACTGCTTCCATCCCTTTGAGCAAAGGACAAAGAAGTTGATGAGGAAACCGTGAAGCTTAAAACTAGTAAAGTTGCTAGTATTGCAATCGGTATGATTTTCTTGCTTTGTGTTGCCATTTACAATATGTATATTCTGAAAAAATATATCGATTTTCAGTAATTTTCTAATAACAAATGACATTGTATTTCTAATTGATGATTGTTATATTTTTATCCTATTCATGAATGGTCTGAAATCGAAACGAACATGGAGGTCTAGAGAGAATCTATAAATTTTACAAAATCAGGTGAATGAACTGATTTGGTCTTATCCCATACCGTTAAAAACTTTGGGATAGATTTCATCGCCTTTGCCGATGACATCCACCTTGTCCAGAGCTGATCATCAATTACCTTTGTTTTGTGTAACAGAAAAATGAATTCATATAAGTCAATGTATGCTCGCAACATGTAAAATTGATCGGGACTGTCTACTAATGCAAATCTATCTGCAAAAAAAGGACTCTCCTTTGCCATGTTAATGAAAGGTTCAGAAGTTTCCAACTTGAGTCGTGCTTCAATCATCCTCGCATAAATCTGGTATTCGCTTTGAAGCCTCAGGTTTTTCCTATTGACTACTAAAGTTAAGATAGATAGAAGTAAAAGTCCAGAAGTTATGATTGGAAGGTACTCTAACAAACTTACCATTTTAATTATGAATAGTTGTAACCAATGCAATTTATGTTAAATAGAAGGGTTTTGGTATAGTACATTGTTGATTCTTGTAAATTTAATTTGATGTTGAAACACTTTATACTAAGCCCATAACCAAAATAAAATTCAAAATGGTTTTCAGACTTATATTCTAATCGATCAATTACTTTCACTTTTGCTGTAGTATATTTTCATTTTTGGGAACGATTTTCCCCTGTTTAATCATTTACCATGTTCAGCCAAATTTAATAACTATATGCACAGTATTTTGATGATTTTGACAACATGTATAGAAATTGTGATGGTTAGGATCCTTGCTGAGGCCCCAGGCAAATTATGGACCTCAAAAATTTACAACTAATTAAATTTACTGTAGTTTAAAAGCAAGTAATTAGTTAAAGTTAATCCCACAAATACATTCCTCAAGTTCGGTAAATAACTAATAGTAAAGTAACTGTCAAAGTTTCAGGTTAAAAAAAGATTAACTCAATTGATTTCAGAATTTAAAGATTTAATCTCCCTTAACAAACTAGCAATTTGTTCTGTTTTCCACGTTTTTAACCAAGAGAAATCTTTCCCTTCAATTCGTATTTTTTTTACCACATATGGTTTCCATGGATGAATGAACTTTCCATAATATATTAGAGAGTCAACTTTGATTCCTATTTTTCTTGCCCCATGATTTTTCATTTGATTCTTTTCTCCAGGCAGTACTCCATTCCATGAAACCAAATAAGTACCATTGTCAAAGCTTTTCAAAAGGTGGTTGCATTCCTCAATCAATTTAGAACGATACCTTAAATCATCCTCAAGATCAGATGGTTGCACAATTGAACTAGACCCCAGAGTTATAGCCATTTAACAATATTTGAAAAATATCTGTATAATTAGGTTTAATACGATGCTTTCATATGAATCATATTGTAATTTTTTCTATAATAATAATAGACTTAGACCTTAAATTGAGGTCACCATAAGAAATATTTTTGAAATACAAGGACTCAAAACATTCTCCAAAACTCAACCATTGAACATGAAAAAAGATCCAAGTTAAAAATTTGAGCAAATTTAATCCACAATACTTGGTTGAATAAACTCAATCACCAATGGTCAATTTGGCCGCCAATTTTATTATGAATAATGCTCCGTTAACTTAAGCCATCATATCCTTATTGTGCTTATATACAAATTGATTCAATCAATTTATCACAGGATTTGTTTTACAGATTGCTTTTTGACATGAAAAGAAATCATCGAAACCTTCAGTTCTGTACTTAAAATATTGTATGACTCTTTCAATCAGACTTTTCCCTTATTTTGCAAAAACAGAATGAACTGATATCTTGTCTTTAGGAACCTACAGGCCGGAGACACCTTGTTCTTTCACCATTAATGAAAATCAGTAAATCCTATTCATGTGCTTTGACTAAACTCGCAAGTAATGAATCTTTGGACGACAAACAAGTCTCCTTCCTTGGATATTTTTAGCAAAAAAGAGTGGGAGAATTTCCTTACTTTTTTAGGCTCTATTGCTATCCAAAGCCAATATGTATTTTGAGCCAACCTGTAAAATGGTTTCATCTACAATGTATTCTGAAATTTTCTTACTCATTGCTGATACCCATTGATGATTATGTTTCTGAATCCAATTTCAGATGTCTACATGACTTCTCTTAACTTTATATGGAAAGAACATTGCTTTGGCAACGCCTCTGGTTAAATAATCCAAGAAAATACAAATACAAAGCGCTACTAATATCTAAAGAAGGTGTTCTGTTTCTTTTGCTTTACATAACAGAAATAGAGCATCTTCGAGTTGTATCATTTTCTTAGGTTAACAGAGGTTGATTGATTGTCAATTACTAAAAAATTAGAGCATTATTTACTAAAAAAGATAATCTTTATAGAAATAATTTATTTAAGTATGCATTTTGAACTTATTAATCTAAAAATTATGTTTATAAGGGAGGGATGATAAGAAGAAAAAATACCCATCCCCATCACTAAATTTCATTTTGCCTACCCTATTTGCAGTTAATGACTGACAAGTCCAAAGGTCGAATATGCATCCTTTAAATCATCATTCTGTTGATGGACCATGAGGAAGTTAAAGGGTTCATAACCGATACCCAATCAAAAAAAAGTGAATGAACTTGATGGAATAGCTTTAATTGAAAATCATACCGACAATTTAGATATTTTAAGTTGCGTAATTTACAAGGAAGGATCGGAACTAGTAAACACTATAATGGCAATAAAGAAGATGTAAGGTACAAGTATTTTGTTCAGAACGCATTTATATAAATCCATTTAAGTAATAATGTGAAATAAACAGCCTTAATACTAGATAAGGGATCACACTTTTTTACCTAAGAGGAAAAAAATTTTTGCAAATATATTGAACCATTAATAAATTCTACGTAAAAGAAATTTCTTTAATGATTGGTTCTAAATCCTTTAAACGAAAGGGTTTTTCTATCACAGTATCTATTCCAGATTCCTTTATCTCTGCATGCTCTAAATTTTCGTCTGTTAAGAATGCAGTAACTAATACGACCTTGATTGTCTTATTGTATTGACGTATCCTTCGGGTAAATTCTAGTCCATCTATACTAGGCATTTTAAAATCTGTAATTATCAGACTATAGTTATCAAAATTCCTCACAAACTCATTTAATGCCTCATCAGGTTCGGTAAAGTACACACAGTTAAACCCACTCAACTCTAAAAATCTACTATATAATTCTCCAAGTTCTATTTCATCATCTATCACCATAACAGACTGATGAGGTCGGGGCATGATTTCTTTGACAATATTATATATTTAAGATTTTGGGATTTATATTAAATTATTTTAATGAAACTAGATAATTCGGTCATTTAATTGAATTTTAACTTTATATGAGAACAAATATCGAATTAATTAGATGTGATTCGAATTTTATTAATACTTTGTTTATATTAAAACTCATTTTGGAGTATTTCACTTATTGTTGATCTTACTTCCTCAATATCAATTAGCACCAAAGTATAGATCATTTTCGTTTGTTTGAAGGTGTTGACTCTCAAACTTCACATTTGCAATCCTAGGAATATTTATCCTAGCATAATCTATATCAGAGTTTATCTAATGACCGATTCTGTAACAAGCCTATTGGTAATGTTAAGACAGCTATTTTAGACCATATTTCAACTTCGTCACCTTCTCCATACATTCTTAGTAATGATCTCGCTGGCTAGCCCAATTTTGAGTAACACTAGTCCTATTTTGTCACATCTTGACTGCGAGCAAATTCTAAAAAACGATAATATAATGAACTTTAATAAGCAAATGAGCATAAATACCATGAAATGTATTAAAACTTAACCTAAGATCCACTCTCTAAGGGTCTTTGCCTTTGACTTGGTTTCATACTTCCATTGCTTATTAAATTCTTATTTTTTTTAATTCCCATTTAGTCGTTTGTATATCATCTGAAAAACATAACACCAAAAGATTTTGGTTTATCAATCATTATATTATGTGAATTAATAGTCAAGATCATAGTACTTTAAACTACCCTTTTCTAGACACTCTTCATACATATAATCTCAATGGTGGTTCTATTAGCAAAGCCAATATGGTTTAATAATCGAGTTTAATGTTACCGTTGGATTAGTCGTTAATAGTTTTGAGATGTTTTATACCAATATATTATTTCTAATAAACTAAAGATTTCCCATAAAATACTTCATACTCTCTGGTGATTAAATATTATGATCTTATTTATGAACATAATTTAAAAGGAATAATACATAATTATTATCCAATGGATTTGTACAGACATCAAGTTAATGATACTGTATAATATTTTTAAAAAAGATAGATTTTGATCTAATTGTAGATCTAATTTACATTAACAGTTCCGGACATCCAAGGATGAAGTACACAGATATAGTAATAAGTCCCCGGGTTTTCAAAAGTCACTGTGAACGATGTAATTGGTGATGCACCAGGGGGTACCTCTCCCTTTGGAAACATCCAGCCGGAATTGACATAACTTTCATCGCCGCTAAAGGAATAATTTGAGTTGGGCGGAAGGTGAGTTACATTAGTTCTAGTACTGTCAACTACGACTGGAGCAGAGGCTCTAAGATTATCCACTATCATTATTTTGTTACTGGAGTTTGAGGCGTCAGGTATTATTGTTGGTTCAACATTGGGAGATTGTATTGCAGCAGTTAATTCAGTCTTATTTGAAACGCTAAAGGGAGCGAGAAGAGGTGGGATCATTTCTTATCCTTAACTATAGTGACCGTATGAGGTTCTGTAACCTTCATGGGGTTGGTCCACGTGATGCTTTCGCCCGAGTTGATTGTTATATTTTGAGGGGTATACTTATCCCAACTTGCGCCATCTCCACCAGCACTAGCATTAGTTGAAGCGGCATTGACTACCCCTTGAAATGATGCACTAAATATCATAATAATGGAAAATGTTATTAAAATTGCACTAACGGTAATTGATATTGTTTTCATCATGATTAGTCCTATGCTAACACATTATTACCAAAATTTTCCTGGTTTTGGAAATTGAAGTTGTTACCATAGTCAATACTGTTACCACCAGACACTACCTCACTGTTCTGATTTGACAATTGTGATTGGGATATGGATTGTGATGCTTTATTTCCATTCTTTTTATGATTAGCCAGAGCATCATTAGCGTCCATAATGGGACTCATGACTAATGCTAACGCGACCACGATTGCAATTATTGTTACTAAAAGTTTTTTGTTCTTGTTTTGATTATGAATAATTGTTTTATTCACATCTTAATTATTTTAGAAAAAATATATTTGATTTGCTAACTAGTTGCGATACTCTAATACTCTAATACTCTAATAATTGTAGAATCAAACTATGAAATTTAGAGTGGTATTTCTATAACAATACTTGACAATGAATTCTTTGAACCCGCTATTGATAGTAACGCTCAATTTCTCATAGAATATGTTTTGTAAGTAGTAACTCACGAGTGCAAAGTAAACGATCCTCCCTTGGTTTTTTGTCTTTATATAAAAATAGTAAGGCGAGATTATTTTCGTAAAACCAAATTCAAATTTCAAAAATGACCGTATTTTCAAGGAAATGGTAAAGATAATGATTGTAATTATCCGATTTAAAGGATGAATTGAACAAATTCGCAATAATCGAGTGAGGCTGGATGAAGATAAAATGATCCTAACAAAACATATATCTACCTTAACATTATTTATTCTATCTGTTAAGATGTATGCAACATTTTGTTAGAATTTGTATGATATTGATAATAATTACAGGTACATTATTAGCGATGACTTCGTGCAGTGTTAATTTTCTAAATTCTGAAGCTAATGCTCAACTATTTTCCGATAGAAGACACACATCTTTGGTAATTGACGCTCCTATTGCTGTATCCTCGGATAATGTGTACGTAGCCTGGTGGACCAACAAATCTGGAAACAATGAAGTTTTGTTTAGAGCATCCAATGATAATGGTGCTACATTTGATGATAAAATTAATCTAAGTAATACTCCAAATTCAGAATCGGAAGATGTTAAAATACAAGCGTCTGATAGTAACGTGTATGTTACGTGGTGGGAGAGAAACCAACCTAAAACGATCCTGTAATGAGAATTAGTAACGATAATGGAGAAACCTTTAGGCCTTTATTGCCCTTAGCTAAAAATGGAACTCTATTTAGTAGTACAGAAAACATTGATTAGATAGCCATAATAATTTCCCTATCCAGAAACTTTTTAAAACTGCACCAAACTGTATCGAAACTTATTATTGCCCTCTGGGAATGTAGTTATGTGAAATTGAAAACAGATAATCAAGATATTAGATAGTCGACAATGGCTGGTTTTATTGCAAGAAATTCTTTTTGGAAAATACTGGAGTGAGGTCAACAGTCTCATTGTGGTTAAACTTAAACAAGAAAAATAAATCTAACGTAAATTTAGAATACTATAGTTTGCAATTGATCACACTTTGCTTATATTTTAGGTAACTGATAAGTTTATTATACTGTTTCGCCGACTTCCATATACAAAACTGAATAATGAGATCTGTTTATTACTGCATGATTAAAAATCCGTGTAACGGTTCAAAATCCTTCCTGTAAAGTGCGCGCTCTTCATCCATTTGTGAACCGTTAACATCATGCAGTTTTATTATATTTAAGATGCAAAGCAAATCGGAACATTAATTTCTTACTGAAAGGCGGATATGATATATTTATGAAATTGCTTTTGAGGTTTTGATTATTAGGCTGAGTACACATTTTTTGTGACTCATAAGATTATTCCTCGAAAAAGGATTAAGGAGAATTTGTTTTAAAATATTATAAATAGTAACATCTAAAGAAGTAAAATAAAATATAAAAGAGAGGTTGAATAATTCTTTAACTTTTATGGTTTCTTAACCCATGTTGGTATCGTTAAATTCTCAGTATCCACTAGTTGTTGCGTTATTTGTCGTTGTGTTTTAAACAACACCACATGGTAACACTCCTAGTCCAACATGTTTGGCACGAGCAGTACCTGAAGTAGTTGCTATTTGAGCAACTTTAGTAGTCACAAAAGTTCCAATAACCATTGGCAAGGTCATTGCAAGAACAGTAGTGATTGCAAATAAGTTTATTTTATTCATACTAGTTCAAAGAGTATTTTATTTGATATTCTTATTATATAAAACCATACAATAGTTTGGCTCTGTTCATTTAGCGTCAAGTCTATAGCTTGAAGATGTCCTATCTCTTTTATGAATACTAGAAACAGAACACCTTCAAAATACATATGCTATGGTTTGTATTTGTATTTGTATTTGTATTTTTCAGGTCTTTCTCTTAGGAAAACATCTGAAAGATTATCATACTGTATCAAACGAAATCATGTCACTATCTGGAACTGGATTCAAAAGTACCAACCTAAGATTATCAAGACAAAACAAAGAAGGATATGTGAATTCATTGTAGATGAAACATTGCTTAAGGTTGGTTCAGAATACACGTGGTTATGGGTTGCAATAGATGCGAAAAGTAAGGAAATTCTCTCACTATCCATTTCTAAGGAGAGAAACATGTTTGTTGCGCAACGGTTTCTGTCAAACATAGTCAGAGACTATGGAAAGCATGTATCCAGTTTCAACAGATGGTAGTACTTGGTATCCCATGGCTTGTCAATTCCTTAAATTAGAACACCATCTCCATTCCTCCTATGAAAAAAACTTGATTGAAAGAACAATGCAGTATATCAAGGACAGAACTGAAAGTTTCGATGATTACTTTCCCTGCAGGCTAAAGAACTGCAAACTAAAACACGTAAAAAACTGGTTGAACCTGTTTGTCGACTATCACAACAAGGAATTAAAACCTGTTAACTGAACAGAGCCAATAGTTTTCTTGTATGGTTTTATAGATTATGTTGAAAACTGAACACCAATGTGTCACAAGTTGTTTTAACATTTGTAACTATATGTCAAATTCTCTAATTGACTTCTCAGAAGTTAAATTTTTCATTTTTTTATGCAAGGAAGGGAACTCATACTAAAATGGTCTGGTTGGTCACATAAACTTATGCGACGGTTAATAGTCACTTGTCTGTCCCAAGGTCTACCATCTTGCCTCATTTGCACTAAAATCGATGGGCAATTATGTGTCCTATTCTATTTTATTTACATGGTAAATAGTTTAGATGTATCTCCTGTAAGCGCTACACAGGCAGCCACTCACAGTGCATCTAGGAAGTTCGGTATTGATATAATGAAGTTTTCTAGAATGCGAACAATTCTTGCAAGGAATATAGTCGGTAGGACTGAAAAACTTTATCATGGTAAAATCATCTCCTATTAGAAGATAAGAAACTGATCATGGTAAAAATCCTGAAATCAATAAATTTTTGAAAATATATCTTAGAACACCTATATCAATTATCTGACATTATTTGTTTACAAATTCGATATCAATAGATTGATCGCAGTTTGATAAATTAAGTCTCTTTAATAACATCTCAAGATCGTAATCATTATCTATCTGGCATTTGTCTTTAATTGCTACGTATTGGTTATTAAAATTTCTTTTTAATTCTTCATAATTAGAATAAAACCATTCAAAATTGTCTCTTAACTTTTCGAATTTTACAAAATCGCCAACACTTGATGAAATTTCAGGATCCATCTTTCATGACTAACCATAATATAGAAGATTCTTTCATAAAAGTATTATGAAATATTGTTTTAGTAACACTTTATATGTTAATCTAAATTTTAGGCATCAATTCAACCCAACTTATAATTTCTTCGATCTTTTCAATTAATGATTTATTATTGTACAAAGCATTAACTCGATATGGCTTTGATATCTAGTTCTTACTGAATTAGATAGATTGTCTGTTAACTAAAGTGGTATTGGTTCTCTCTTTCTATTCTTTAATTCGTTAATACCATCTGGCATTATTTGATAGTTTTCACCATCTTCAGAACGAATCAAGCTTTGAGCAACTAAATCCTCAATCGCTTGATCTAGTAGTGGATATAATGCAGTATCTATCGATGTAATTAATTCTCCTAAATTGACTAAATAGTCATCAAGCCCACTTTTGTCAAATAGCTTATCTAATACAAAAGTTTCAGCATTACGCAAAGCACCATTTTCTTCTTGAGAAATAGATGTTTTGTCCATAATTTATGACACCTCTTGTACTTTAAATCTTCTTTGGAGGTTTTAGAAACAACAGAAAATTTAAAGTAAATATGTGCAAAAATTAGATAAGTTATATTTAATTTTGATAATTTTAATAGTTTATTTTGCAAATATATTTCGGCTTTTGAGAGTATCTAACAAATTGGATAGATTGACTGACCAATTAAACTAGTAGTTCAAATGCCTATGCTCGTCTAATCTCTAAGCAAATTCAAAACTACTCAATTCTTCCATACAAAAATCTGCAAGAATTACAGAATTTAAGTCAAAGGGTGAGGAATAAAGATGGATTGTTTTTCTGAAGTCTAAGAATAAATCCACATTTAACTCCATTGCCTGTAGAAAAGTGAGAAATATTTGGATAAATCTTACTCATCCTCTACCTGAAGGATGAAGTCTCGGGATTTGTTAATAATTTAGGCTTTCAAATATTAGGGTTATATCTTCCCTTTTAAGTTTCATATGTATTTTTGAGGCTAAAGGGAGGGATTCAAGATATACACTTTTCTGATATGGAACTAGCGGACACTTTCCCAATTAATCAACCACTACAAAGATGTCCATTTCAAAAACCGGTATTCAAGTTAATACCATATTCCAATTAACATTCCGATGCAATTAACTTTATGCTTTTATTGTGATGGTTAATTAATTCTTGTTTTTGTTTGTTAGTAAATGCATTATCAAAGTCAAGTTGGTTGTAAATACAAAGACCCTTTAACGATACATCAAATTCTTGTGGTAACGATAATTCATAACCTACTAATTCTTGATGTAGTGCTTTGTAAAAGTAAGAACCCATGTCAGAAACAATGGAAACCCCCCCTTTTCGCTTCTTTACATCAACCTTGAACAATCTTTTAGAGAATTCAACCATCGGCACCTTTCCAAAATACTGATCCAACGAATCAGCTATTATCAGAGAAATGTCACTATCATACCGATAGTTATCTACGCCAATATGGCCTATTGAAAGGTTCTGTTTAACTTTACCTATCGTTTCATAAAAAGGATTGAACAGGACAATCTCATTTTTGAGGTTAATTTGTCTCTGAAAGTAATAAGTGTAAAAATCCCTAAATGTTTCTTGGTTAGGATATATTACCAGATAGTGTAATCCATACTTTGCTTCACCTATCTCCTTTACCGCGTCTTCAACACTTAAAATTTCAACCTTTTTGGGATTAACTATCGTACATATCTCCCCTATTTTGCTACATAATATTATGAATCAATACTTAATAGAATCATTATTCCCACCTATTGCTATTTATTGCTTGCTTTTAGATAGATAAACCTCACTATCGACAAGGCGGCTCTGTTAACTTAAGAAAATGTTATAGCTTGAAGATGCTCTATCTCGATTATGTTGGATAAAAGAAACAGAACACCTTCTTTAGATATTGACCATGCTTTGTATTTGTACTTTCTTGGTTTATCAACCAGAAGTATTTCCAAAGCAATATTTTGTCTACGCAAGGTAAAGAGAAGTCATGTTGCAGTATGGAAGTGGATTCAGAAATACCATCCAAGGTATTCTCAAAAAGAAAAAGGATTTCAGAATACATAGTTGACGAGACATTGCTTAAAGTTGGTTCGGAATATTTGTGGCTATGGGTTGCAATCAATAGAGCCAGAAAACAGGCAAATTCTCGCAGTAACTGTATCCAGAGAAAGGAATATGCTTATCGCAGAGAGATTCATATCAAGGATAGTCAAGATTCATGGGAAACATACCGTTTCTACTGATGGTGGTACATGGTACCCGATGGCATGTAAATTCCTAAAACTAAAACACCATATCCATTCCTCATACGAGAAAAGTCTGATTGAAAGAACTATGCAGTATATCAAGGACAGGACAGAAATCTTTGACGACTACTTTCCATGTAAAAAGATAGGTTGTAAACTAAAACATGTATTGAACTGGTTAAATTTATTTGTTAATCGTCACAATGAAGATATGATATGCTTAAGTTAACAGTGCCAATCTCAAATTCGAAATAAGTAAATAGGAGTTAATAACTGGTTTTCTCAAAAACTATTCTTGCTATAGTCAGATTCAATGAGAATAGCATCTGCTTCTAACCCGACTCTTAACTCCGGATCAATCGTTTTACTTCTACCATCGTGGAGGCTGGCTTAATATCGAGAAAGAATTCTGCATGGGCTTTGCCTATCAATGTTCAATCTTCAATATTGGTTATAAAGATTCGAGTTCTAACTACATTTAACAAAGTTGCATTTACTTCCTTTAATGATTTCTCTATCTTTTTAATTATGAACTTGGCTTGTTCAGATGAATCTCCTATCACTACAATATTTCCATTTTCATCCACAGAAGTTGTTCCTGATACAAATATCATGGGTCCCGCCTTAACTAATCTGGAATATCCTACTTCTGATTCCCATTTTGTTCCAGAAGAAATATTTTCTCTCATATGGATTGTCTTTAACACTGATACTAAAAGGATATGGTCGGTGTTAGATGAGTTGAAGAATGAATTGTTAAATTAAGTACATCTTCATTCCCATCAAAGATCTATCTCTATTTCTAATATGTACAATTTGTAATGGAATATGCCTTAGGTATAAAGCAAAAAGAAATCAGGGTGTTCCAGCCAGAATAATGAATGCCGGGAGAGGTGCACTACTTGTGAAATATTCATCGAGTGGAATGATAATGCATATTGTCCGTGATGTAACTACAAACTAAGAACAAGGGCATTCGGTGGATGTGGGATGAGGAAAAAGTATAGAGAAGTGCGGTAAAGAGGTATTATATGATATGATGATATGCTATTAATTAGAGTAGATTTTAGGAAAAATGAATTATTGGAAAGAAATTGTCACCCTTCCTGGCGATACGTTTTGACTCATTTTGATGTTGTTTTAGAACTTGATGTAATATATCATAAGGTTCAATTGCTCAACATTATTGAGTATCAATATCTCTAGTTTATTTTAATAAGTGAAAATATCCAGTATTACATTGATCAACAATATTTTCATGAATATTTTATTACCCATTGATTAGTTTTTATGATTTTGGTATAATCTTTTTTATCTCGCTAATCATTTATGGAAACCATCAAATTTCCTATTTTGATTGACATATGTTGTCGATTTTGTATTATCAATATCCTATTAATCTTAGAAAGTCCTGTTAGTAGGCCTGAACAGAGCCGTTTCTCTCTTGATGTAATTTAAATAGATTATTACACCGTATTTTACATGTTAAAAATTCTAAATGGGAATCCAGGACTTGGTGTACCTCTTAATGAGCAAGAAACAGTAAAATTCCTCACAACTGGCAAATTAAACCTTCATCTTGGAACTCTGGATAAGTCAGGCTATCCAAACGTTCATCCTGTATGGTATTACTACGATACTGAAAATAACAGAATATATCTTGAAACATCAAAACAGTCCAAGAAAACAGATAACCTCAGAAACAATGCAATTGTTTACTTTTGTATTGATGATCCAAATGCACCAAGAGGTGTACGTGGAAAAGCCGATGTTAAGATTCATGAAGATATTAACTTCAATGTCCCAATTGCGGAGAAAATAATGATGAAGTACTTGGGAAATACGGAACATCCTGTAGCACAGACTCTATTGGATATGCAGAAAAGCGGACAGTCAGTTGTTCTGGAAATCTTTCCAAAATATTACTCCACATGGGATTTAAGGAAATAGTAAACAAATTCCACCGAAGATTAGTTTTAATCAAACAATGAGATGCAAAGCCTTTGGATAACACATACTTATAACTCAATTTATTTCCTTTCTCCATTACACTCAAAATAAATAATAGCAAAGAGGACTAGAAAGGGACATTTTTCCTTTAATTGAACACATAAACTTTAAATTGTTTACGTCAGCTTCTCAGTAAACGGACAATTATCTGTTCAAATATGGGAGTTTATTTTAGTATGACACAAAATATCTACCAATTTCAACGATCTTTACTTAGAATAGGGTCAATATCTCTAATTTTAGGCTCGATTATAGCAATTATATCTACCATTTCACATGCTTCAACTGAAGATCCATCTAATTTTGTTCAAGTATTTACAACATATGCCAGCGATGATTCATGGATAGCAGTTCATATTGGCCAATTTACAAGGGTAATAATGGTTTTTGCTGGAGGGTTATAGCTCTTTCTCGCTTACTCGTATAATCAGAATCAAACTTAGTTTCTGTACTAGCATTGATTGGTCTTGCATTATCTAAAATGACTGCCAGTGTATTTGCCATATTCCAGGCTGTAGATGGGATTGGTAATAAGCTCACAGTAGATGCTTGGATGTCTGCTCCTTCTAATGAGTAATCTATCATATTTGGCGTTGCAGAAGGAGTCAGGTTTATCGAGATAGGTACCAACAGTTACTTTCGTATTCTCCAGGGTACGGTAGGATTGATCTTTGGTATTGCGATTCTAAAGAGCAATATTATTAGCAGGTCGATTGGGATAGCAGGAGTTGTCACTGGTGCTGCCACTATTTATGCTGGCTTAGATGTATCTGATCAAGGTTCTAGTGGACTAACAACTGAATTGGGTATCTTTATGATAATCTATTTCATTTGGGTCGGAATCTTAGGGGGTTTGATGTGGAAAAAATCCATATCGGTATTAAACACCAATCATAAAGATTGAGTAATCATATCACCTTATGTATGGTGTTGCAGTCCAATCCTGTTGTATTAAAAAAATCTCATAGTATCTACTATACAGTGACGGCTTTCCGTGTGAATAACCCACATTTACAGTGGATTGGTAAGCCGTCACCTTTGACAAGGAGTAAAAGGTAATTTCGGCGCATTAACCTTATCTGAATACTTGAATATAATACCCAAGCATTTAATTGCAAACAATTGCAATTTCATGATTTGACGACAACTTTCAACTGCAATCGCTAAGAGACTATAATCAATGTATTCATGTATATATTTGGCCAAACGGGAAAGCCAAGACGTATGTGGTCTTTGGGTGATAAGCAATCGATAGGTGAATCAAATTGCATATAAATATTGTAATCCGAATGTGAATGATGCCAAATCATAATCATTACAGTATCTCATATCTTTATTTCCACTGCACGATTATAGTGATCCACAGCCGATTAATAGCCATTGCACATAGCTTGATGAACCAGATGGAACATCCATTTTAATGATGAAGGTTGTAGACCACTATTGTGCTTAACGCTCATGCAGTGATAGACAGATATCTCATTATTCAGTTGCATTTGACATCAGAGAGACTTGCGTAAATACAGATAAGTTACCTAAAATATAAAAATGGTGTAATTAATTGCAAACTAGTGTGTTCCCTTTTAGTAATGTGCATTAGGTAATTCTAGAGATTACTTGTTGAGACATAAGTATGATATAAAAAGGACCAATAGTTGTTTGCTCATCATCTTTTTGATTCGGTTAGTACTTATAGAAAAGATAACGGTCCGCCACTATCAGTGTAAATAAAGCAACACGTTGAGGTTACAGGAGTAATGATTTGGACCGTTACCCACAGTCATGCTGTTCTTGTCCTTAACGTTTAATCCAACATCTTTAATATAAATAAACCGCACTCATTCGCAAATAATTGCAATTAAAATAGATTTGGCTCAATATGACCTTATTAGGTGATTTCTATTGGTAGGTGATAAGATCTTAGGCTAGAAAAATAAAGTAAAATAGTAAGAACAATCTTAGAATTCAAAATGTTTTAAAAGATCAAATATCCTACTTATCATTAATAGATCAAATATATTGTTGAAAAATTTGTCTGGTACTCATTTACAGATCTTTTATATAATTATTATTTGCACTTTATTGTCGACAGATATACCTACTAAACAATTTATCATTACAATATCTATATTTAGAGCCTATCCCAAAATTCGATAGAAATATAGCTTCTTATCTCTCTTGCTAAACTGTGACCTGTATCCAGAAGGAAGTGAAAGCAAGGATTGTCCATAACCATAATCTTCCATCTTCCTACTATC
>NZ_VUYS01000040.1 GCF_008389435.1 Candidatus Nitrosocosmicus agrestis
AGAAACTCGAATTCATTATCCTCATGCCAAAAACCTAATCGCTGATGTAGCCAGGGAAAAAAATTCCCATCCTTCTTTTCAAACTCTTTTTTCATTATTCTCACAATCTTTTCAGAAACCTGTCCAGGCTGACCATATAATTTTTCCTTTGACTTGAACTTAAAACCCAAATTTTCATATTTTTCATGAACACAAGAAACCACTTTGGGCAACCAAGTTCTGTTAATAGGAGGGATCAATAGATTGCCCTTGGCTTCAAAAATAGTCTCCGGTCTGTCGGTATTGAATCGAACAGTAAAGGAACAAACGTCTGGAAAATATAATAGCTCTTCTTGCAAAGATCCTGAGTCTGTAATTTCAGCCCAGCATTTACCACTATCCAAAAATTCAATAACATGACCATAAACTTTCCATAAGGTAGTAATTAAGAATCTTTGAGGATACTCCTTCTCTAGGTTTAAAAGTAAAGTATGGAGATTATATTTTTCGAGTGCTGATATGGTGCCATTTAGTAAAACCAAAACCACGTTAAAATCTGTCGATTTTATCAAGTCAACCAGACCCCCAATGATCGCGTTGAATCTGTGAGTAGTAAGGTTCTCTCTACGATGAATATCCATTCGAATCCATCTACCAGTTTCTAATTTAGGATATAAGTCAAAGACGCTTTGAGTAGGCTTGTTACTTCTTTTTAAATTAATAGCATCCACCACAGTGTTACCGACAACATAAATGTCTTCTTCCGGATAACCTTCCCGAATCAAGTGTTTCTTATTAAGTTCGGTCGGTGCAAAGAAGAATTTTGTTCCTGCAGAGCAGACCCAGGTATCTATTTGTTCGGGAAAAGGTTCTTCACGGGCAATGAACCACTCTTTTGATATCTGATCAGTTATAAATTTCTCTACCCCAATTTCATCTGGGATACTGTTAATTTTGATATTCTTTACCCCATTTGGACTCATAGATCGGAGTCCCGCTTCGTTTTGACCAACCTTTTGACCCATACCAAATATCCAAGACAAGGTTGCTACACCGGCAACCAAAGTGTCTCCATGAACAATTGGTAATAAATCGGTATTTGGAAAACGGTCTTTTAGGTATCGTCCAAACTGCCCGAACTTTAGCATGAGATCGCTAGATTTCTGGATCAGATCACCCCTAATCTGAAGATCGCATGCTATAGAATCTTCTAACTCAAATTCCTTTATACCGTAGCTAAGTAATTCGTCATAATGTTGTCCAGTAGAAATAATAAGAGAAGGTAAACCCTGTTTTATTGACTCTATAAGGACTGGAGCTTGTTTATAAAAATCTGGTTTTGTCCCTATGACAATTGCCAAGACCTTATTAAAATTTGAATTTCTTGACAGCAAGGTATCCACATTGTTATTATAAACCTCAATAGGAAG
>NZ_VUYS01000018.1 GCF_008389435.1 Candidatus Nitrosocosmicus agrestis
AAGGATAGGCCTGAAAAGTACAAATGCAACCCATAATATACATACTTTGAAGGCGTTCTGTTTCTAGTAAGCATAAAAGAAATGGAATGCTTTCAAGCTATAGGCTTATCGTTAACTGAACAGAGCCCTGATAACTATTCTCTTATTCAAATATATTAATAGCCTCCTAAACCTCTGTGGAAATGTAGAGATTCCTTGAGAGTCAGAGTCGATCTTTCGTACGTCGATTACAATGATGTATTTCAGTTTCTTGAATCTTTAAAGCATGAATTCCCTGAAGTGGGAGAATATTTGAATCGACAGAAAAACCTGCCTGAAAACTTGGTCTTTTATTTCGACTTTAATGATTCATTTTCTGAATTTGAAAAACATGTTCGCAAGACTGTGGATTCCGATAAGAATCTACATTATGATGTGGCTGTGGATTCAAAGGAAGACAATACTTTAACTTTGTTAAAACCCGATGATCTTGAACAGCTAGGCATTTTCATTTGTGAATTTTGTGGTGCTGTTTCTAGCAGTGAAGAAGAAAAATACATTCATGAACGTGCGCATTATTTTTTTTAAAGGTATACAAGTTGACTACATTATTTTTTATTCATAAAAACCCGACTATTTTGGTAATTAAAAATGCAAATAACTAATCAAAATATAAAAAAATACAGATTATTAGAAGAAAATATTGTCAATACATCTACCTGCCCAATATGAAAATATATCATTCTAATTATTGAAAAATGATGATTATTGGTTTTATACTTGCTACTTAGTGTGCTTCGTGATTGTGCTTGTCTAATTCCTCAACAGTGTCAAAAGCAGCCCCACAGTTACAATCGAATTTCTTTTTATTTTCTTCTGACATGTATATTACATGTATAACATACTATATAACAATCAATTGAATTCTAATATCTAAATTTTTGTTATTTGACTCTTGAGAGTTAAGGCCGCATCAATTTTATTTCAAATTAAGATCTAATGATATTATAGTCTTCCTAAAAAATTGCCATTCTTATATGTATGATTCATTTATTATATGAATATGGACTCTCGAAAATATCATATTTGTAGAAGCTGTGGTCATTTGCGACTGTCACATAGATTTGATGCTCATAGGCCTGATGATCATCATTGTTTTATTTGTGTGTGTAAAAATTTTTTTGGTTATGATCCTCGTTCATGAATTATTTATTATATTTTTCTTGATAAGTTGATGATTTTTGGTATATTACAAAAAATATATTTTAAAAAAATATTTGTTGATTGCTTTGATGCTCTTTAATCAAAATCAAATAAATCTCCAAAGAAACCTTTCTTTTTATGTTTTCTCCTGTAATAATAATCATCATCGTCATCATCGTATTCCCTTCCATGATGATATTTTTGAAAGTGATCGTCATCGTAACGATTTTGCATACTGGTAATTTTTTCTAATTCACCACGATCAAGCCATACTCCTTTACACTTAGGACAATGATCTATTTCGACACCGTTCTTGCTGCTCAACAACATTTGTGTACTACAGTTAGGACATCTCAAGCTCATAAGATTGCTATAACTATTAAACTATTTAACTCAAATATGTGGATATGAAATTTAAAAGTCCGGATGTACAATTATATAAAAAATATGTAAACTTGCCACTTTGTATTCTATTTGTTAATAGTCATTTTCGTGTTCTATGTCGAAAAACTTTAAGATATTTTTGATAAATCTTTATTCCAGATTTAGTAATCTTTGAGGATTTATACACCTTTACAATTGGTTTGGCAAATTTTATTGGGAAAAGTAGTGGAATTAACAGTGTCAACAAGATATCTACCCAATATTTTCCCAAAAACTCAACATGATTAAAACCGGTTAACTTTAATTTTATAGTCAAGTCAATTATCAATACGAGAAACAGTGCCCAAGGTAGATAATCGTAGATTTCCTTGAATTCCTTGGGAAGTATATAAGGTGAATTCTTCAAACCCAATAAATCATAATCAAAGGATAGAAATAAAATAGCCAGTAATGAAGCTAATATTAGAACTATAATGTCTATCAGAATCAAAACCGTTTTATAGTTATTCAAATCCTTTGCAAATTGACTGCCATGCTAAATTAATCCTTGCGGGGTTTCTACATAAAGCAGACTAATAATACAATTAAACTTAGTTATTTCTCAAATCCGAAACCTTGAAGAGATATCTACATTATTGTGACTGCCTAATCCTAAAGAATAAGCCAAAGTAAATACCCATAATCAGGATAAAATAAATAATATGATTAGTCGAAGACTTACTTTCTGTTCAAGTATGGTTTGATCTCGTTAATCACCAAGAAACAATAAATCAGGTCTTTGACCTAAAGAAGAATACCAAAAAATATAGCAGTAATAAGTTGATAAATTCTAATATTGTTTAAGATTGAATTCTAAAACATGAGAACATTAATAACTGTTGCCGCTGTTCTTACTATTTTAACTACTGCGACACTACTAGCTTCCTTCATAGGTGTGAAACCGATTTATGCACTTTGTAGCGAAGTGAAAGATCCAAATGTATCCTGTCATGAACAATACAACACTCGCTCCAACATTGATTCTACAACTAGCACCTCTACAGAAGAAGACGATAATACGTCCCCATTGTTGTGTTCGGATCTAAAATGCAAGTTGGGACATGAATATATGTTAGATCCAGATAATGACTTGGTTGAAGATCCATTAGATTTTATGGACTATTAAACAAGTCTATCCTCCAAACTTTATTTCGAAATACCAATTTTTGAGGTCTTTAGTAGTAAACTTTACATTCTAATGTTGGAATCTACCCATTTTTCGACATTTTTAGTGACAGTTTGAAGAGTAGAAACCAGGTCTAGAATCTCAAATTTGGATTCAGTTTTTTGAGGGTCTATGGAAAAATTTTTTTGAATCATAAGTTCTTCATCAGTGTTTGAAAGCAAGATTTCATTCTCGTTCAGCATTTCTTTCATAGCTATATCCAGTTCTATTCTATTTTTTAAGTCGGATGTACTTAACTTTGGGAATTGTTCTTTTAAATTAACAAGTTTAGCTTGAAACATTATTCCATTTCCTAAACTAGGATATGAAATCAATTCTAATACCGGTAGAGCTTCGGGGGAAATTATTTTTGCATAAAACTCCGAGGTAACTATGGTATGTTTTTCGTCAGAGATTGTAAAGCCTGATTCTCTTAAATAGCTTATAACAGAATTAAATCGATATTCTTTGCTATCATCAGTCACTAATTTGATAATAAAGTCGAATTATTTATTCTAATTGATCAAAAAATAAAATAAATTCACAATTTTTTAAATTGGAATCGGATTCGGAGATCTCTTGTTTTTAAAATGTAAATTATTTGGTTTTGAGAGATAAGCATTTAAATCATATAACTTTTATCCATTTTGTTATTTTACCAGAACAAACTAAGTGTTCTTTATCATTCAACCGAGTTTATTCTTTTTTTCAACCGATTTTTATTATTATTGGCCCGAATTACTATCTTCTTTTTTCTGCATTCTTATTTAACTATAAACTATTTGCAACAATAAAGATAATGCCGATTATTCGATAGGTGCGAAATTTCAATATCGACCAGACTTGCCGAAATTTATTATTGTGAACGGGAAAGCCTTTTTGTACTAGTAGGGTCAGTTTAATTATTTAGAAAGTATGAATTCCATTTTCTATTCTTTAGTGTAACTTCGTATTATGAACAGGTTTGTTATCTGCATTCGTAGCAACGTAGGATGCCAATAACTATGCTTCACATCTTGGGAATAAAATAAGGAAGATATATATGGTTTTATCAAATAGAAAAATCTTGTCAAACTTTAATATATATAGAAATCTGAAAATAATTTATGGTAAAAAAACTTGGTGTTTTTTTTGCAGTATTGTTGACTGTTTTATTATTATCTAGTACTCATGTTGATAATAGTATAGTGGCATTTGCTCAGAATATTACTACGCCTGCAAATCCATCAAATATAACTGCGGTTAATAGTACATCTAATACCGCATCACCCACATCACCCGACAAAGTTAGTATTGAACCTGCTACAACGACCACAAAGTTAGATGGCGGTATAAAAATTACTTCACCTGACAAAGGTGATCTAGTTCCCTTAAACTCCAATAAATCATTAGTTATTAATGGAGTTTCAAAAGATAATGCAACTTCTGATTGTGATGTAACTATCATATTAAATAATGTGAAACCATATCAGAATGTTCAACCAACAGGATTGGGAGGCTCCAATGACTATTCTTCATGGAAATATACACTTTCAAGCAATTACACCAGCATTAATGAGGGAAACAACAAGATAACATCTAAGATATACTGTGCAAACCTTGGAGGTCAGTCCTCTCAAGATTATTATTCTGTTAACGTAACTGCAACCAACTTTACTCAAGCACAATTATCTAATTATGAAATGATGTTGAATTCGCCAATGAATTCAACTAACAATAGTACTATGGGGGGTAATACCACATTAACGACCCAAGTTCAACCCATTGCTCAAGTCCAACAATTTAACGACGATACTGGTAACGGACCGATTTGTTGTAAGACCACCAGTGCATTAACTGGTGTAGATAATAGCTTTGGCGGTTCAAGCGGGAGCAGCAGCAGCAATAGCAACGACGACGACGATGATGACAACAATGACGATGACAATACAAGCCGTAGCAGCAACGACGACGATGATGATGACAACAATGACGATGACAATACAAGCCGTAGCAGTAGCAACGACGATGATGATGACAACAATGACGATGACAATACAAGCCGTAGCAGTAGCAACGACGATGATGATGACAACAATGACGATGACAATACAAGCCGTAGCAGTAGCAACGACGACGATGATGATGACAATGACAGCTTTGACTTCTCTAATAGGGTGGATGACTTTGACTTTGGATTTGACTTTGACAACGGTGGTTCTGACGACGACAACGGTGGTTCTGACGACGACAACGGTGGTTCTGACGACGACAACGGTGGTTCTGACGACGACTTTGGCTCATCAAATTCCGGCATTGGCGATATTTTTGACAATGTTGAAGACACCATGAAGTCTGCTGGAATTGATTTTAGCTTTAGTTAACTAACTAGGGTCAACAATTCCAATTTATTAGCGATCTGAGAAATTATTTATTTTTTTATGGTATTCTGATAAGGTAAATTTTAAATTTTCACACATATTATAAAGTCAAGTCGCTGTGAATAAGTCAAACTTACTGCTTGTTATCCATTAATTTTTTTATCAAGTGAATCAAAACTACATAAACACACAAAAATCAAATATGTTTCTCAAGTTTGACGATATTGTTTCATCCATTCACAATTTTCGAGATATTCTATTAGTTTGATCATTTGAGATATCCTTTCCTCACCGCCCATCTTAACTTTGCAACTTTCGTAATGCTTCAACAATAAGGTGTCTAAATCAGGCGAAATATATTCGAGTTTTTCGACATCATCAAAAAATCTGTCCTCCTTTCCAGTATGATCATCTATAAATATTGCATAGGTTCTTAAAAATCGTGCAACTGGTTCTTTCTTATCTATATTTTCTCTTTCTGGGATTTGGTTGTTTCTTTCTGAGTTCCTCAGATTGGTTGTGGCGCTTCTTAGCATTTTTGCGATCCTTCTTCCAAATTCATGCTCAATCAAGAATTTTCGCACTTCTTCTGCATAATTGTTCTTATCTTTAGTCTCCGGAAAGTAAGCCGACTCCTCCTTTCCATGATGAAAATTATCTATAAATTCTTCAATTACAACTGATATAATCTCTATATCCTCAATAGGAATAGATTTATTTTCCAAAAGAAGCTTGGAACTTTTCATCGCAATGTCCCGAACTCTTCTTAAAGTTACATGGTCCTCCTTAAGCTCTTGAGTCGCTCTCAATTTGGCTAATTATTATTAGTCATTATAATTAAATTAATTACATTTAACAAATTGATTTAGAGCAGATAATTTTTCGGGTATCTGCGTACAGGTCAGACACATGCAAGCAGTAATGATGTATTAGGTCCTACCATCAGTCCTAATTGCGGCACCATTGACACTTTTTGAGCTATCTGAACAGAGATAAAGGATAACTCTAGCTAAATCATTGGGATCCAACCATTTTGAAAAGTCTGAATGTGGCATTGCCTCTCTATTTGCTTTTGTATCTATTATTGTAGGAAGAATGCAGTTAATGTTAATCCCATTATTTTTGACTTCTTCCTTAACCGATTCGACCAATCTTATCAAACCAGCCTTAGAAGACGAATAAGCTGTGTCGTTACCAAATGCCTTTACACCTGATGCTGAAGAAACATGGACTATCTTGCCTGTACTTCTTAATTTCATTGAAGATATGGCATACTTGGTTAGCAGAAAAGCTGCTTTTAAATTAATGTTAATCATGAAATCAAATTCCCCTAGTGTAGTCTCTTCAATGGATTTACCTCCCATGTATCCCCCTACTATATTTGCCAAAATGTCTATTTTATCATATTTTTGTTCAATCTCAGTAATCATTGCTTTTACACTATCTTCTGTCGTCACATCAGCTTTAACAAATTCAACGATAGTATCCGTCTTTTTGGAGATTGCTTCCTTCCCACCTTCATCCAAAAGATTTGAAAAGCTGCTTTTATCCTTCTCTGTTCGATGAGCTATTACCAACACTTTGGGATTCTGTTTAATGAACATATTGACTACTGATGTGCCTAGTCCTCCAGTTCCTCCTGTGACAAGTATTACCCGATCAGCAAATTCATTATCCATATAATTTGTCTAACCTCAAGTCATTTAACTTTCACTAGTACCTTCTGTAGAATTGAAAGGATAAGATGGTCTATAAATTGACTATCAACAAGGAGGACATTTATTTGAACTTTCAATATAAGCGAAGTTACACCCTATAAATAATAATAACGACTGAACATATTTCAAAAGTAATTGGTTTCACTGAATTGCTTTATATGTTCCAATTTGTAGAGATACCGTTATTTAATGAAGGATATTTTTTTAAAAAACCGCGAGTATATAGTAGAGCTTGGCTCAGGCGACGGTAGAATGTTGTTTGATCTTTCTTGCACTAATTTAACCGGTAATTACTACTATGTCGGAATTGAAATCGATCACAAACTTCATAAACAATCCCTCTCGTTAATATTGAATAAAAGAAACGATAACATATATTTTTTAAACGATGACTTTGAAGAGGTAGTTTACAATCTGCCTGACAGAACAATTAACACCTTTTTATGTATTTTACCACATCCAAACTACATAGGAATAGAAAGGGAGTATGAATGGAAAAATCTTTATCTTACATTAAGAGAAAAATTAAAACAAAATGGTAAACTAGTATTGGTTACTGAATATACCAATGAATTATTATCACCAGTTCTTTTGGAGGAGTTTCAAACATGGAAAAAATGGTTGTTAACAACGTTTGCCATGTTAGGATTTCATTTAATTAAATTACAAGATGATGTTCCATCCTTATATATCTCCAACTACGTGAGAAAGTTTAAGCAAGATCCAGACCGCATTAAGATACTCTTGTTGGAATTAGAAAAGTCACGTAATCGATAGATTACATTCAATTTCATGTATTACCTCGGAAAATTGTTATTCTTCTTTTTTTACGTTATGGTTCACAAATTCGATTAAACTCAATGAATTTTTATGAAGGATCATTTTTGCTACAATCAATAAAATCTTTGTTATCATTGATAACTTAGAATGCACATTCTAAAGGCATAGTATAACAGTATATTCAGACCTCTATATTGAAAGAACTAGCGTTTCATTTAGGACTGTTACACGTAGTAGATTGGATTTTATACAGACTGACATGCTCTTTTTTTGTATATTACACAAAATATTACAGACACCTTTTATCAAGAATGTAGAATAAACCTTCAATTTAATATTGAAGGCGATTTTTTTTTGAGTATTACTTTCAGGTTTTTGAAATTAATGCTTAAGATCGAATTAACCATCAAATTGTAATAGTATCTTCATTATAAAATCAGATAACATACTATCATA
The DNA here is from genome assembly GCF_008389435.1 of Candidatus Nitrosocosmicus agrestis. Lineage (GTDB taxonomy): Archaea > Thermoproteota > Nitrososphaeria > Nitrososphaerales > Nitrososphaeraceae > Nitrosocosmicus > Nitrosocosmicus agrestis. The sequence continues at coordinate 8,085 of NZ_VUYS01000018.1, forward strand.
TGCAATATTATAATTCAAATATTGTCAGAAAGATGTAACAACATGAATCTCAAAATAGTATCAAAAAATTGCAACCAAAGTTAAACAATATTTGTTATTTCTTAGAATCTTTTTTCCTGCGATACTATTGAAGAAAAAACATATAACAATGGGTTTGGGTGATCCTTTCTCTTTGCTCTATTAATGGAAAATGCTTTTTTATTTAGAAATTTAAATTCATAAAATAAGCATTAATTACTATTGAATACATTCAGGAAAATCGTCGGACCGCTTTACCCATAGTTTTCCTAATGACAAATAAATTGTATTCATTTCGCGGATTAAAGACTGTTGCATTCCACTTTTCTTTTATTGTACTTTGGTTTTTCTGTTCTATTCGTAATAAGAAAATAATAATATCCTAATTGTTAATTAATCAATATAACTGTAAAATTTTTAAAATTCTTGAGCAAATACTTTGTTTAAAGTGTAGTTTGCATCCAGCGTCAATTAGATTAAAAATATATTACTTTGATTTCGATATTAATTGTTTAGTCTTTTTTCAGAGCCAATTTGCATCAAGTCATGAAAATGATAGGATATGGTATTCTACTTTAAATTTTTTGGACTTCCCTAAATTTGTCTCAATAAATTACTTTGATTCATATTACTATATTCCATTTACTTAAATATTGGACTTTGTTACCTCTAGTAATGACTGATAGTAACAAGGAGCATGTGTATAGGACCATGTTACAATGGCTGAAAGATTATAATTATTCTATTAATGAAGAATCTAAAATTGAAAATGGACCTCAATATTACGCAAAGGTTTTTCCTCCAAACGAGGCTATAAAATTTTTTGAAATCGTCTCAGAGGAAGAGTATCGAGATGGTTTTCTACTCAGAATGCGTGTAGCATTCACACCAAAAGACAGGACCGACTTTGAACATTTGAAGGAAGAAGTACAAAATAGTCTCTTTATAAGAATGCACAAGATACTTTCTCCAATACGTTTGCTTTGTAAAATCGAAAATGCGGTTATAAGTGTGGAAAAGTATTTGTTCATTGATGTAGGTTCTATAACTTGTAAACAATACTTTTGGGATAGTGTTATTGAGATGTCTAATGCAATGTACCTGATTGAGTTGACATTTTATGAGTTTATAGATGACTTGTTCCCAAAAAAGAAAAAATAACGATGTAGTTTATATAAACCAACAGGGTAAGTATAAGACATGTTTATATTACTAAGAACAAGAACTTGACTGCTTATTTGCAACAAATACCGCCTCCTCAAAACTGAGGCTTCTTAGTAGTGTGAGGCATACTTGTATATTAGATTAGAACATAATATTAATAGGATACTTAAAGGGGAATTAAGGGTCTGTATACATATCCCTTTGAGTGTATACAAACTAAAGGCCATTGGTTTGATCTAGTCTGCTGATTCCTTAGATTGCCAAAGTGCGAAATATAATACCGGCTCTTGTGTTGCCAAACTATTTTCTTGGCATAGATTGATATGATTTTTTTTGTGTATATGTAAATATATTTACAACTGTTATAAACTTTATAACATTTGAGGGATCATAATATTCTATATTTTTTTTAAAAAAAGTTTTGATATCACATAAAATATTTATGTTTTATCTAAACTTGCCTATTTGAAAACTATTATGCTAAATAAAAGGTCACCACGAAATTATAATGAATAACCGGACTATGTCACAATATAAACTTCCTTCCTAAGCTACCCGGAGAGTCAACCTTTCCTAAAAAACTCTGGTAGAAAAATTTCAAAGCATAAAGAGGTTGATTAAATAATAAAATGAATTCTCAGATGGTTTCCTAGTTGCATCTCGTCCTCAAATTCCATTCCGCAATGTCGACAATGCAATATTCCTTTAGACTCTGCATTAGATCTTTCTAAGAAAGTCAAACTTTCATAAGAGTTAGAGTCCTTCGTTACAACAAAATCAGCAATCGCCAATCTAACTAAAATTTCCTTTAATTTCAGTTTAATTTCATTTACCATATCGATTTGCTCCTCTATCTCAATACCTTTAATCATATCAGTTCTTTTATCTGAATTTCTCTTATCATCATTCCCAGTAGAATTATCGCGGTAAATTATTCTGTAGTAATCTGTCCTATTATTATCGTTAGGAAAAAACTCTATTTCTATTTCCCTCAAGACTTTCATTTTAGTTTCAAAGGGGAGGTGTTCAAGGTTTATAAAAATGACCATTTCGTATCGCCGGCAATGTTATTTATCATTCTAGATATAATAGCGTTTAAAGAGAGAATCAATTATTATTATCTTATTATTATAATTAAAGAATCCGGTATCAGAACGTCAAGTTCTTGTCCAAAAGTGTTCAAACCAGGGATTGCTAACCGACCATTAATACAAGAATATTCCATTTCAATCCATTCTTTAAATAATTGACATGGATTTAGCAACCACAAAATGCTATAACGATCTTTTTAATCGAATTTTCAAAAATAAAAAAATATAAGAATATTTATGGCTGTAACTTACAAAAAGTCGCCTTCATTATATTTTTGGTAATCCAAATTCTTATTTTATTTCAAATTTCTTTCTTCTCTACTTTGCTTTGCACAATCTTTTTCTTTTTAGTTACCATTAGAGCTACCCCAAACAGTATTATAATCATTGCAACAATTGTAGTGATAGTTAAGTGCTCATTTAATATGGCCCAACCTAGGAGTACAGCAATAACTGGACTGACATAAGCAAAAGTATTTGCCAATGATGCCGAAGTAACTCTTAACAGATAATAAAAGTCTGTAAACCCTATAATGGTAATTATTACTATGAGATAAACTTGGGCCATCAGGGATTGAGATGATATTTGAAACAAATCTAGTGATTTATATTCACCAAAAAGGAAGCTTACTCCCGCAAGCATTAATCCTCCAGTAAGCATTATCATTCCAGAAGAAGCTAGCATACTTACCGGCAACTTTGATTTTGTAGAGTAAATCGACCCTGCAGCCCATGAAACCGAACTGATTATCAGTGCCGCGGCCCCGATTGGATTCATCTCGCCGGATCCTATCGAAGGAGCAACTAGTAACATTAACCCGCCAAACCCACAAATAAGTCCCATGGTTGTTAGTTTGGTCAGTTTTGGACCATCATTTGATTTTTTTATCCACCTATATAAAATGTATAGCAAAATTGCCACCCAAAGAGGAATAGTTGAATTCAACAAGCCTGTCATACCAGAGGACAAATACTGTGCCCCCCACGTAAGTAAACCCTGACCACCTAAGAATAAAGTAACACCCAAAATGAGGCTGTCCTTCCATTGATTCAAAGTTATTTTTTCTCTGGGATGATTCGATTGGGCTTTTAAACTAAAAATCCCTATTCTTGATTTGGTCGGCCTTGTACCTAAGGATGCAGTCGATGATTCACTCTTTTGAGTGATAAGGAAGTAAAGCGTAAACAATACAAGTCCTGCCAGGATAAATCTTAACCCAGCACTCAACAATGGTGGGATTGTGTCGATGGCTACCTTTATAGCAAGAAAGCTCGATCCGTTAATAATCCACAGCGAAACAAGAATTAGCCATATTTTAGTTTGATTATTCATTTCCATGTAACTATATAATTTCCAGAAAACTTGGTCATGTATAATGCTTACTTGCGGATTGTCCACTAATTTGATATGAATATCTTTAAAATCTCCCTCGTCAAGCAGATGATCCTTGGATTCCAAAAAAATTGTTTTATTATTTAAACCAACAAAGGAATTTTCAACCTAAGTTTACGAACGTGACGGTAGAATCCAAAACAAGAAATTTTGTTTATTCTGTGAGTAAATCATTAATTTTTTGTACAAAAACACTGTTTTCAATGGGTTTTTGTATAATTGTAATAGATTTTGGAAGGACCATTTTGCTATTGTTGAACAGACTAATTTGTTCGCTCGATGTAAGAAAGCATATTTTTGCATTACTATCGATATCTTTAATCCTACTGTACAGTTCTGTTCCAGATATGGAGGGCAATTTTAAATCTAATAAAATCAAATCGTAATAGTTTTTTTTATAATTTGACAATGCTTCAATTGGATCATTGAATATCTCAACCTCATAGTTAGAGTCTTCCAATATAATTTTAAAAATGAAAGTAATATCTTCTTCATCGTCTACTATCAGAATCTTTTTTTTAAAATCAATACCAATCATAAGCTATCTTTCATCCAGAATGCTATCATTACCCTTGGGTAACGAAATAATAAATTTTGCTCCTTTACCTGATGGATTATTTTGTGCGACTAACATTCCATTATGAGCTGCTATGATGCTCTTAGAAATATATAATCCAAGACCAATCCCATTAAATGATTTCGTAGCAAATTTTGTAAACAATTTAGGAAGAATTTCTTCATCAATCCCGCTGCCATTGTCTTCTACTACTATTTCCATCCATCTCGATACACCATTGGATTCTTGCCGTATTTGTGATTTCGTAGATATGGTTATTTGACCTTCTGTTTCGGGTAAAAATTTTATCGCGTTATCAATTAAATTGGATATTACTCTACTGATACCATTCTTATCTGCACTGACAATCGAATCATCATAATCTAGGGAGGTTGTAAATACAACATTTGCCTTTTCAATGTTTTGTTTGTAATTATCGATATTTTCAAGTATAACTTCATTAATGTCAAACTTTTCTTTTTTTAAATTCAAAACATATCCTTCAATTTTTGTAACGTCAAGGATGTCCTCGGCTAGTTTCTTTAACCTTCTGGCATTTCGGTCAACTATCTCAACTAATCCCTTCTCTCTGTCATTCTTGGGGTACCCTTTCAATATTTCCGCTGCCCCAAGGATCGGTTGTATGGGTGTCCTCAATTCATGTGCCGCAGTGTTGATAAATTCTCTTTGCATTTTATCGTGCAATTGGAGCTGCTTGTAAAGTTCCGCTTGCCTCCAAAAACTTTCAAATATGGAATAGTACGTAAGTACTGTAGATGAACTATTTGAATAGGTAACTAGGCCTATAGCTTCTTTAGTGGTATTTTTTGAATCATCCTTAACCTCAACTGCTAAGGAATACTTTTTGTCTATTACGACAATGGATGCCTTGATTTGCATACTGCGGTCAATTAACCTGATTTTGATACGATCAGCAAAACCCTGTTTTTCAACTTCGTCTATTATTTTGTAAATTGAGTCTTCTTCTGGTACAAGAATACGCACTGTTAGTCCCGTGCTTTTGAATCTTTCGTTTAGCAATGCAAAAGACAGAGAGTTCTTCTGTCTTTCAAATGCTCTAGCTGTAGAGAATATACCTACGATGTCAATAGATGCTGTCTTAAGCAAATCATTGAGCATTTTTTCAAAAGCTTCGGGATTCTGTATGATTTCTATATTTTCATTGTCTAAGCCTAATTGGATATCTTTGATTCTACTTTTGGCGTCTATTCCATTACTCCACAGTTCCTCAAAAATGGATCTGAAATGTTCTAGGTAAGCCTTTTCATTTGTAGTTAATAAATTTTGGATGACTTGCCCTCCTTCTGTTTTTTGTATGGTCGCTATCATTTCTCTTTCTGATGCGGCAAAATTAATAGGTGGTAGATTTCTTACGTGCCTGATTTCTATCCCTAAATTTAAAAAATGAGATGCAGTTATAATATCATTGTTATCATCAATTTTAGTCACAATTCTTATTCCATCATGAGCAAAAGCCTGCTTGTGTTTACATATTCTTTGATATACGTCAAAATAATTGTTGTAAGCTAGGAGAAGACCCTGTGTCTTGGTGCACAGTATGAATTCACGTGAATCTATGAGTATATTTTTACTCTTAGATATGATATCCTCGACATTGTGTATTATTTTTATTTCTTTGAGTACGGACTTGAGGTATTCACGGGTATCTTGGTCAGTAAAGGTTGACTGAAGACCAGTACTTTGAGCCATCTGAATTTTCTCATACTCGACTACCCCGATTACCTTTTTCTCAATTTCCTGAATCATTTGAGCAGATCCAATACTGACAAGGAGTCTAGACTCTTCTATTGCTGAATCCCTTATGGATTGACGCAACTTCAAGTCCTGGGATACAGTAATCGCTGATGAATAAAGTCCCAACATGAACAAATAGGTAGAAAGCAATACTAATGAATGGGCGGCTACACCAAAAGTGGGTTCAACCGCTGAAGTTGAAAGAGATATCCCTACAATAGTATCTCCAATCCCAGCTAGAATTAAAAAGTCTTTGATCTTGGAACTCTTCATCTTGTTGGCGACAATAAAAAAGGCCAAACCAAACAGAATATTGCCCGCAATCGTTCCAAGCCTGAACAATATCCTAAAAAAGTATCTATATGCTTCATCAATCCCTGTCAGGCTTTCTCCCGAGAAAAACCCTGGCATTTTGCCAATAATATAAAGAACTAATGGTAGGGAAAGAATGATCCAAAACCATATAGGCAGTGAGCCAAACTTTTGGTAAATATTTCTTAATAGCATTGTGGACGCTGTCCATCTAAACACAAAACCAACTGGCAAAATTATTGAATTAAGTAAATTATATGTCTCTAAAATCTCACTGGGAATAACAAAATAGCTGGTACCAAATTTATTAGAATCTATAAAAACAACTTGGCCGCCAAACTTATCAGACTGTTTATATTGAAATGATGAATCATAGGTTGTGTCCGACTTATGATCATCTTCGAAAATGATATCAATCATAAAAAACTTGGTTGTAAAATCTTCGATAATTGAGCATGCAAGTGTCAGTGTTGCCAAGGCATAAAATAGTACAATTGAGTTTTTGTATTTACTGGCTTTATACCATGAAAAAAATTTATATGTTAATACGGCCATAATTGCGGTCGCAAGTACTGAACTTATTGCAAAGACAAACCTCGAAAAAATATAGTCGGGGTTACCATATAGTAGCATTACAATTAGAACACAGAGAAGTATAGTTTGAATCACAATGACTGACCAGTGAATCGATGAACTTAGTCTCGATTTTTGCCTCAAACTCTTTGAAACGTGATGGGCGAATACTAGTAATACATATGTCCCAAACCCATATCCAACTATGATAGTAAGAACGAACATTATTCTTCCAATAGTTGGGTCATATGAAAGGAGCTGCCGTGTCATAAGCAAATCTACTATAACAATTATGATCATGGAAATACCTATAAAAAATGGTAATCTATTTTGCATATGATTTCCAAGTATTAGATTTGATACAGTATTTCCATTCATACCCAATAACACTCCTTATCCGCACCCACTTTTAGGCTTTGTTATTAACTAATTCAAACTGTCAAATAGAATTTAAATGATGAAAAACTTTTAAAATATTTGAGAAGTTTTTGTATTTTTTAGCACATTTGTTTATGTTTTCAAACGTTCCTGAATTTATAAGCTATAGTCTTGCGTTTAAAGGTGAAGGAAAAACAAGGCCAATCTGTATCTCCAATGATGAAATTAACTTAAAACAATTGTATCACATTTGGAAAAAATTAATTTTCTATTGATAAAATTCCTCCGTCTCTGCTAAATAGTTTTTTGAAAACTTGCAAAGATGAATGTCTTACTCCGGTAATTCTTTAAAACATTTCAACAATGCGGTCTCACCGTTGAATATGCGGGCTAAAATAATGCTATTGGCAAATTCAAACCAATTTACTATTTTGAATTAGTTATGTTAAAATGAATGGGACGTAGATTTTGGTCTTGATGAATAACTCCGAATATTTTCCAACTGGTTATCATTCAGTCAATCCATTTATTATAGTGAGTTCAATTAGTGAATATTTCTCATTTCTCAAAACCGTTTTCGGAGCCTGCATCAGAAAAAAAGTTGAAAATGATGCGGAAAGATATCTGGAAGCTGAAATAGGCGATTCTGTACTGATGATTCAGGAACAAAGCGGAGATAGAAAATCTGAAAGAGTATCATTGTGGATATATTTGAAGGATGTAAATCGAGTATATGAATTAGCGATTAGAAATGGCTGTACCTCTATAGAGTCTCCTACACCCAAGTTCAAAACAGACATTGTAGCCAAGATTTCTGACCCTTTTGGAGTGATATGGTTTTTGTCAAGTTACAACTCATGACAACAATGAAATAATTTTTTATGTTCCAATAAGAAAGATGACTTGACGCTACCGGATGGCTTCAAGTGATAGGAATTCTTCTTTTTAAGATTAAATTATCATTATAATTATTATTATTATTATCAAAATACATCCGCAGATATATCTTACATGATCTATTAGAGTATGATTTAGCTGATTACTTTTTTTATCCCTGACCCACCTATACTCGACAATTAATTTTATTAATGATCCAGGTACTAGAATTCCCAACCTTGCTAAAAATATCACATGTTTTATTTAAAATATTAAAAAAAATTGAAAAGTATTATGAAAACTCATGTAGAAAAGCAAGTTATATATCTTTGAAATTCATTTCTAGTTAAGGGGGTAACGGGGGTGTCACATGACTATTTTAATAAAAAACTAAAAATGGATAAAATAAAGAATTCTCCCCCAAAAACCAACGAAATACAGACCTTGTGGGGGATCGAAATCTACAACCGTCTAAAACTTTTCCCATGGTGGGTTTCATATCACAAGGGCAATACCGTCGAATCTGAATTGCGTGAAAACATTATTTCAATCGGGCATAAATTGGGTATGAAAGACAAGTGGCTAAAGAAAATTTTGCGTCACACCGTTTCGGAGTTCTCCAAGAAAGGTCTAGGTAGCGATTATTACGGCTATCACAACATACAACATGAACTGGAGGCAGCTTATTTTACTCTTTTGTCTATCGACGGCCTTTGCCAATCAAAGAGATATGAAATAACTCGAAATGACATTTGCTATCTATTCGTGTCCGCTTTATTTCATGATTATGACCCCGGGAAGGAATTTGATAAACCAAACGAAGATTGTGTAGAATTTTACATTAGGAACGATAAAAAAATTACTAGGCTTATTGAGGAAGCAGGACTTGATCTGAACATTGTTGTGGCATTAATACATAGGACTGCATATCCCTTCGAAGGTAAAATTGCGGATCATGCTAGAAACAAAATCCAGCGATTAATGTGCAAAACTTCAACTACCCGCGGTGATGCCTACACAACTCAGAAAATTGAAAAACTGGGCTGGCTACTTTCTGTATCTGAGAGAATGGCCGGTTATGCCCTGGGCGGGATCGAACATGCAAGGGATATGGCAAGGAGGAATGCACATGCTTTAGGTTGGCATCCTTCCGTAATTAACAAGAATTCAGTTAAATTTTTTGATTATTTAATGAAAAACGAAAAAGAAATGTTTGATATGGTGATATCTGCTGTTCCTCAACAATTTAGGACGAATTTTTATAACAATGTAGCAAATTTTAAAGAGTCATGGAACAAAGAATTAAGTCTGAGAGACTTAAAGAAGGGGTCTAAATTAGTATTTGTCACAGAGAACAATTCAACAGATATTTCTAATGCTACTATAGCTGACCTGTTAGAAGTATTTGGAACCGTACCTACCTTGATGCGAATCAATGAAAATGAATTCATAAAATCAATTCATGACTTGAACTCTATAATCGTGACAATGAGGCTCGACGAACCTGACGGAAAAATTATAGGATATGCAAAGGGTGGTCCTCTTGAGTGTTACTCCCTTAGACCTGGAACAATAGATAGGTATTATGGCAGAAGAAATACAGTTTATCTGGAGGGAATCAGCGTGATAGAAGGTTACTGGGGAGGCACAGGAGGACATTATCTGAGAATCAAATTCCTTAATGAGGCATTGGGACGTAGATACAAATTTTTGACAGGATATGCTCACAGAGATGTGATATTACAGAGGCGGAAGAAATTGGAGATGATTGATATTGTGAGAAAGTATGATCCAGATATGCTTGATTATTATAGGATAGATTTGAATAATTCGATATATAAAAAAACCATGGTAGATTCCTACGATCTGATTTGTTAGTAGTATTCATTCTAGATTTCCCGTTTGTGTGAAAGTTTTTATTTTGAATAACCTTTTGAGATTGATTTATCATAAAAATATTCATCGCTGTATTCGATTTCTATGATCTTTTATCAAAGTCAATTTGGTAACTAAAGGAGTATTGGTACATTTGACTAGTATTTACTAGGGAGTCTCGAATTATTTGATCCTTATTCTTGTGAAGTCTTGATTATATAGTGCGATATTGCCAATAAAAAGCAATACTTTAAAAGTAAGTGGATCTTACAGTATAATATGGTTAAAGTAGTTGCGGAACCACAATATTGGTATACAAAGGGCTTGAAATATTATAATGAAAAGTGTTATGGCATAGCGATCAGGTGTTTTGATAAATATCTTGATTTCCATTCCGGAAATAACTATGGCGCTTGGTTTATGAAAGGAAATTCATTCTATCAACTTCGAGAGTATGCTAAAGCAGTATATTGCTTCAACAAGTCCATATGCGACTAACAGGAATCAGGTATTTCAAGAAATAATTTATTTTGTAAAATGAATTTACTAATTTCCATTTTTTTGCAGTTATTTATCCTTCTGCATAATATAGGAACGACACAATCAATTTAGATTTCTAATACGTTGAATTCTTCGAATTGTTATCGAGTGAGTGGATTGAGTTACTTTATCGAGATTTGACTTTTATTCCATGATCCTCTATTACTTTAAGGGTTTTTTCTGCTCCTTCTCTAATAGACCTTGAAATTGTTTTTGGTGAAAAATCTGCATTTTCAAAAATATGAGGGAACTCTTCATCTCTTGAAATATAAAAAATCTCTTTGATTTCAGCTCCATGATCTTGGTGATATTTTTTATATTTTCTGTTAATTTTGGTTATTGTTTTTTCATCTAACTGTAACTTATCCATATTTGTGTTAACAATTTGATACAGTTCTTCAATAAAATCTAAATATCTCGTAATCGTAGCCGACATTTTTATAGAGTGTTCTGTCTTGTCTGAAAATATTATGTCTCTTGCCCTGTGATAAACTTCGCCAAGGTTTCCAGGAAGCTTTTTCACCCTTTTGGGATAGTTTTCGACTAAAAATATCACTTTATCCTTTATAGGAGACGCGTCCAATACTTCTCTCAGCGGTGTATTACTTAGTAGCCCTCCATCCCATGCATACACATCTGTTTCTACCTCGATCCAAGGAAAGTTGTACAATGGGTAAGCAGATGTTGCCAAGATGTGTTTTGGTTTGATTTGCATCTGTTTACTATCGAATATCAGCGGTCTTGAATTCAGTACATTCACTGCAGTTAAAATTAATCTCATCTTGTTATCCGATTGAGGATTCAACTTTTCAAAATCGACATATGCCTCCAGTGTTTTCAAAAGAGGTCTGTGATCGTAGATATATGTCCACTTGGCAGGATTAAGGAATCCTGAATCCATTGGTTCTTTGGCAACCAACCATCTAGGCATGAAAAACTTTGAATTTCCAAATAATGCCGAACTACTAAATGATTGGATTTGATCGTATTTTATTTTTTGTTCGCGTTTGAGATCCTGATGATCGGGAGACGGGTTCATCGAAGGAAGGGGAAATATAATGTTCCTGTAAAATTTTTCAAAATTCTCGTAATAAAGTTCACTCATATTTTTGTTGGGAACAAATCCTTCAGAGAGTTCGATCCAAAATTCTTCTAACTTTTGAGCCGCATTGTCCTCGTCCCTTGAACCTGCAATGATGGCTGCATTTATTCCACCAATTGATGTGCCTGCTATTATATCCAAGACAAATCCTTGACTAGCAATACTTTTGTAAACACCACATCCAAACGCCCCCAGCGATCCACCACCTTGAAGGATTAAGACTTTTTCGAGGTTGTTCTTTTGTTGATTCGACAATTGGTTTAGGTTGTATCCTTAATCTAAAAAGCTTTGAGGTTCTTCAAATCTCTATGATGAATGTCTAACTAACTTAAATATATAAACACAATTATAATTTAATGTTTCAATCAGTAAATTACACTTACCGAAAATAATTTCCTCAATTGCCCAGAGCGATTTTAATGAGGTATCACAAAAAAATTATAACAAAGAGGTTATACGCCAGCTTACCTAGATTCATTCAAGTTTGGTATTGTATTTTTGAACTGATTTATAGTGGTGCCAATATCTCCTTTAGATTTTAATTCTCAAATCAGAGAATAGGCTTGTGAATTAAATATATCTCTGGATAGGTTTTGAGTATGCATTACTTTAAGGTCTCAAAAAGGATGGTAATGTTTCTTACCGCCATAATATCATCCATATTAATCGGTGCAAATTTTTCTGGGTCAGTCATGGGGCAAATCAATGATACTGCCCAAGGTACCGACAAAGATTATACTGGTTTTCATTCGAATATTGAACAGATCAAGGGGCATATAGAAAAAGCGGCATATAACAAATTTTTCAACAATCAAACTCTAACCATTGGCCACACCCTCCATCCAATCGAGGAAGTTCTGAGTCTAGTTACAATACCTTTGACTCAATCTAATAGCAGCTTAAATCAGACTTATTTTGATGATTTGTATCAGTTATCTACAATGGCGACTGAGAACAGTACAGTTGCAGACTTTGAAAATAAATCACATTCCTCACTACAATTGTCTGACGAGGTGATTTCAACGGTGGTACCAAAGCAAGTATTAAGCTCTCCCAGCCATAATATTAGTGTCATCAAAGATCTGCTAACTGTCTCTGGCTCTGAATATGCTGAAGGTGTTGCTGATAGCAAAATTATATTAGAATTGGAATTCCAGGATGGATCAGCTTTTATAGATAGAGCTTATGCACTATTCAACGATACTCAGAATATTTCTAACGACACAGGTAAAATAACAACGCTTTTAACAGATTTTTCCAACCTTACTGATTCCGTCAACAATCTTAAAGACCCAACAATTATCAACCAATTAATTGAAAAAATCAACTCAGAGATAGGAGGTGATACTCAAATAAATGGTACCTCTGTCCAATCTGACGGCCAGCAGACTTCTGGTGATTATATCGCAAAAATCCGTGGTCTATTGGATCAAGTGATTTCATCTTACGAAGCAAACGATAATGTTAAGGCCAAAGAACTGGCAACAACTGCGTATCTAGATAACTTTGAGTATATCGAAGCTCCAATAGGTAAGGAATTATCAGACAAAGGTGAATCATTGTTAAGGGAAAAACTTAGAGACCAGATAGATGCGAATGTTTCTCTTGACGAAATTAGGCAAACTATAGCAGATATCCATGAGGTATTAAATGAATCAGAAGTAGTCCTATCTTCCAACCAACAATAAAACTCTTTTTTTCATGTATATAATATTTGCTAGTGACATACTGATCAATATATCATATCATTGACCCAAAAACTATTTTTAAAATGAAGGGATTGGGGAAACTACTTTAATATTTTAATTTACTGAATCATCCATATTGCCTCGATCAAGTGAATTCAAGTCACAATGTGGAGGCATTTTTGTCAAAGTAAAAAAATGATTGTAATGATTGGAATTTATAGGATGACACACTTTCAAAAATTGATTGATCAAGACTGAAACCAAACAGTTGAAAAAATTTTTGATACTGTCCACAATAGTGATCCTTTTTGTACTTGTACTTTCAATTAATTATACCTTAACTTTTGCGCTGGATAATTCAGCAACTTTATCTAACTCCACTGGAATCACCAATCAGGGCTTTTCTGATGAAAAAATACGTTTAGAGCAATTTTCAAATTTCGTCACCTCAAAATTAAATGAAACTATTTCAACCCTTCAGGTGGCAAGTGAGAATCACATTTTGAATAATTTTGATTATAAAGCCAATGTGAGCGAGGTCTTACATGGACTCCCCAACGATATGGAAAAATCTAAGAGAGATTTCTTATCCGACATTATAAAATCAAATCCCGACATCGCTAGCATCTTTTTAGTATTACCTAATGGAAATATCTATCTTGGGGAACCGTTCTCTGATCAGAAACAACTACCTAGACTCAATTTCGCAGATAGAGAATGGTACAAAGGGGTTAATTTGAAAGATGGTTTGTATGTGAGCACTGTATTTTCATCTGCTGCGATAAATGCTCCAGCCATCGCAGTGGCTATCCCTATTATAAATTCTCAGTCAAATGGAACTTCCATTCAATACAACGGCGTCCAATCCGATAAGGCAGGATATTTGGTCGCGATTATGGATTTCAATTATACCCGAGAACTATTATTCAAATATTCCGATAATACTAATGATACCTTTAATTTGGTCGACAGAAATGGCACCGAATTGATAAATTCAAATAACAGTACTTACAGCACCGACTTGAAGTCTTTTTATTACAAAAGTATTATCAATTCTGATAAAAATCTCAAAACAATTAAAAAATATGAATTCAATGATGAACAAGGAACAAAGTTCATTTATTTAATGCCTGTAACAATTACCGGCAATACATGGTACATGGTTATGATAAGCCCCAGATAGTTATTTTATATCTAACATTGTCACTTTCATCATGTTTTTTTAAAAATATCTGCTAATCAATACCGCATAGAGGTATAGAATTTAAACGTGCTTTGGTACCACTCGATTGTTTGACAATGATAATAGTGGTTAGGTAAGAATTTGACTTGCTTATACTTTTATTTTATTTTGATGAGGTCAAATAAAATTTGTTCAAAGATCCTGTACTAACCACCGTCTTGATAAACTATGGCACTGCGGCATTCAGTAGATTTAACCCCATCCTTTGTAGCCAGAATGTCTTTAATCCCTTGAATCATAAACTTGTCCATTTTGGATTTAATTGATGCACTTTCCTGAGCTGATATGAATTTGTTTGGCAAAATTCCTATTTTAAGACTCTGAACTTCTGTGTCATCCGTAGAATTAATATTCCAATCATCATAATATTCTTGAAGGAAGCTTAACTTTCCAAGACCTTTCACAATAACTTTGTCCACACTCGTCTGATTATCCCCCAAAGTCTGCCTGTTAGTGACATTAATCTTACCGGTATCGATGAGAGTGTTGACTTGACTCTGCGGACCACTAAAAGCGATAGGAATAGGAACATCGGGGTTTTCAATTGCCTGAATTTGCATTTTCAATAGTTCTCTCTCTTTGATGTTCTCTAGATTCTTGTACATTGTATATGCATTTCCGAGGAATTCGTAACAATCACCATCCAAGTTAATATTCACATTCTTATGAGGATAAAAGTTGTAAGCTGCAAAAAATAACAGTATTCCACCAATTAATCCCACTATAATTCCTGGAATTATAATTATCTGCAAATTCCGCAAGGCCGGCTATCAAATTAAAAGATTACAAAGTGGTTATTAAAAATAACTACAAAAAAGTAAAAAATATTCATTCAAGTATTACCATGAATTGATCCAAATGAGATGCCTTATACTGTGACCAAACTATTTAGAAAACCAGTCTAGCGGGCATGGATATTTTTTGGTTGATGAACCCTGTAGTATTCTGATTAAAAAAAAAAAGTCCCTGGCATTCAAACTATTATTTGGTACATGTAATTCGCAGTTTCTATTATTGACCTAAATATAATTTGAAAAGAAATTCTGTTCTTTTTGACAGTTTGAATATTTGAGAATTGTGAGTTATCCTTTTATCTGCCCCCACTAATTTATTGTAGACTGTCTCTATATTTTATTAAAAGACTTGGCATTTTTCTTTACCAATTCTCCAAATTTCTCAATGGGGATAGTTTTTATTGGATCCATGATAAAATATTTTTTCTGTTCCATCTTCCCACTCTTGTCCTTTTTATACAATGTATCCAATCTGGACAAATGCTCTTTAATCTCCTTTTCTAGTTCAATATGACACACCTTGCTGTTACTAATGGCCAATAAGGAAGCCTGTAACATTTCTGTTAAATGATCCTTACCTTTTTCTTCATGGAAATGAGGATTTCTAGTTTCTATTTGAAATATTTCAACACCCTTTTCTACAATATCTGGAGAATCAGCTGGGAGTAAGCCACCAAATTTCTCCAAAATATTGATAAATTCGTATGGTTCAATTGAATATCCGCTTGAATAGTTTAAACTTTCAGCCAAAGACATTGACAATGCATGTTCGCCAGAGTTCCCTGTTTTGATAATGTCTGTTTCAAATCCAGTAATGTATGACAGTAAGGCATTGAGATATTTGTTAGTTACTTCTGAAGTTCTTCCCCATTTTGGAAATTTGAGAATATTGTTCCTAATTTTGGGTTTGTATAACCAGGATATTCGTATATTGCTATATGGTGTGGATGCCATGCCAAAACCAACTGCGTAAATCTTACAATACTCGTTAACTGCCCCCGGGAAATAATTGTCACTATCAATAAAACCTACATATTTCTTATTATGCATTTTTGCCATTAAAATGCCTATTATCATACCTTCTGCTTTACCATCTCTTATTTGTTTTTTAGAATCTAGAATCGAAGTGTAATTAACCTCTTCAAATATTTTGGCCAAATCAGGATCCCTCTGATGAATTAAAATTATCTTCTTATCTGCAAATTGAGAGTATTGTTTTATCATCTCCACTTCCATTGAAAATCTATTAACGGGAGAAATTTGACTATTCGAAACTATAACAACCATACACTCATTTGGAATGCCACTCAGCACTCCTTCAATTAACCTCAATCTCTCATTTTTTATTGGAATTACAATTGCTAAATCTTTAAAAATACTAGCAAGTTCGTCATGATCAAAAGCACGAATTGTCCGGTGCCCACCATGAAATTCAGGGGATTTTCCTGAATCCAATTCATAGATTTTCTGAACGGCATGAAGGCTGATAGCTCCTATCCTCTCTGAAAATCTCGGGGGGAAATCAAGTTTCATACCTTCTTATAACTTCTCTCATAATAATACCTATTCCATCAAACATGAGTAAATCATATAATGGTCATTAATCCTACTTTAATTATCTGACTCGAAATGACAAAGAAAACAAAACTCGTTGCATTTGATATGGATGGTACCCTCATTCAAGGAAGACTTATTGAGGTTCTCTCAAGGAAATACCAAATTTCAGACAAAGTAAAATCAATCCAAAACGAAAAATCTTTACTTGGATTTCAAAAAACGGAAATAATTGCCAAACTACTGACTGGTATAAGAGTCGAAGACGTAGTACAATCTATTGATTCAATACCGATCATGCATAATGCCAAAAAAATGGTCGGTTGGTTCAAAAATAATGGCTACTACACCGGCATTATAACTGATAGTTATACTATAGCTGCAGAAGTTGTAGCAAGGAAGTTAGGACTAGATTTTTATGCGGCAAATGAACTTGAAGTTAGGGATGGTATTATAACTGGTGAGATATCGATGCCTTTAGGTTGGGAAAAGAATAATTGTCCATGTCAAATTTCGATATGCAAAAGATATCATCTTAGTTTGTATGCTAACAAATTTGATGTTGAGATTAAGAATACCATAGCTATTGGGGATACCCGCGGTGATATTTGCATGATAAATCATGCGGGCCTAGGAATCGCGTTTATGCCCAAAGATAATGAGATAATAAGGCATAGCAAGAACATCATCCGAAATCCTGACCTAAATGAAATTATGAATTATATGTAGTATATAAAGTGTAATACTTAAATTTGAGTAATGAAGTTATTATTATATCTTGTCATACAATAGTATTTGTTTAGGAAATTTTTAAAATGTGTGGAATTGTAGGAATTTTAAGCAAAAAAGGAGAAAATGTAGCACCGCTTATAGAGAAAATGTTGTCCTGTATGAAGAACAGGGGGCCAGATGGAGTGGGATTAGCTACTGAGGATGAGATCATTTATTCAAATACTTTTGATAAAGTGTTCTTTTCTCAGACAACGGCAAATAGTGTCCTTGGTCATTCTCGCCTCGCAATCGTTGGTGGATCTTGTGGTTCTCAACCTTTCGTAAGTTGTGATAAAAAGCTCGTTTTGGAACACAATGGAGAAATTTACAATTATCGTGATTTAAGAAGGACGTTAGAAACGAGACATGAATTTCATACCTCTACAGATAGTGAGGTGATAATACATCTGCTTGAGGATCATTATGAAAAGACCCATGGAGATTTGCTGGAAGCTGTCAAGCGAACTGTTTTTCAGCTTGATGGTATTTACATTCTAGCAATACGTGAACAGGCAACAGGAAATATTATACTTGTGAGAGATGGTATCGGAGTTAGACAGATCTATTATGGAGAGAATGATCGATTTTTTGCATTCGGGTCAGAGAAAAAGGCATTGTGGAAAATCAACATGTCCCATAAAATTCATAGGTTATTGCCAGGTTATGCTATGTTTATTAAACAATCACCGTCTGAAGGCAATTATGTAACGACACTTCATCCAATTACGGTTAATACCAACAAGTCAATCCGATCAAAGTATCCTATTTTATACAAGGATATAAACTCGGCATTGAATGCTTACAAAGATGCACTTCTTAGGTCTGTTGAAAAAAGAGTGCGAGATTTCGATCGAATAGGGATCGTCTTTTCTGGAGGAATTGATAGCGTAATCGTGGCCTACTTGGCTAAGCAAATGGTTCCTGAAGTAATCTGTTATACTTCCGGTATTAAAGATTCCAACGACATCACAAATTCCATCGATATTGCAGAAAAATTGGATTTGCAGTTAGAAATAAATGAATTATCTGAAGCAGACGTAGAAAAAATGATCCCAGAAATAATAAACGTAATAGAAGATGATAACATGGGTCAGGTTGAAGTGGCCATCCCAATTTATGCTGCGGTAAAGCTAGCTAGAGAACAAGGGATTCGAGTAATGTTAACCGGTCAGGGTGCAGATGAAATATTTGGGGGATATTCATGGTATTCTAAAATTGTCCAAAAATTTGGTTACGACAAGATTTTAGAATACATGATAAAAGATGTTCAGTTACTTTATAAAGAAACTCTTGAAAGAGAGGACAAAATAACAATGTCTCAAAGTATTGAGCTTAGGGAGCCTTTCCTCGATCCCAACTTAATTGACACTGTCTTAAAAATTGACCCACGTTTAAACATCCAAAATAGTGGTAGTAATGAATTTGACACCTTGGGGAAACGAGTTCATAGAAAATTAGCCGAAAATCTGGGTATCCCAAGGGAAATTGCATTTCGGATCAAAGAGGCGGCGCAGCATGGCTCAGGGATACACAATATGTTAGATTCAATTGCAATTAAGAATGGATTTGACAAGTCTGCAATTAAGAACACCTATTTGGAACAACTCAACAAAAGAGAGTTAATGGGTAGTTCGCAAAGGTATGGTCATCTATTTGAAACTGAGCAGATCTGGAATATAGAACCTCACATTCAAATGTACTTGGAAAAAATCGCCTCGAATATTTTACCCACTATTAGTAAGTAATACCCTTATTTTTTTACAATCATTTTTTTTAAACTGCTTTCGACAATCTTAAATTTTATATGTTCTCTTTTCTGATGGTTGTTAATTATCTAGGCTTTTTCTTAATATTTTACAATTTGGATTATGATAATATTTGATATTTAAGGCAGAAGAAAAATCCGGCAGGGAAAAAGTTATCCTACTTTAAAATTTGTAAATCTTGTTTACCTGCTATTAATAAAGTTGAGAACACGTTTTATTGCAATTATTACAATTTTAACAGAAATTTTGGATTTGCTCCTAACTTTGACAATCAACCTTAACAACAAGTCAGACATCGTTCCCCGATGGACTTGATCCTCTACGGGTTCCTCACGGATTAATTTTTCAGGTTGAATAAGTGAATAGTCATACTCTTCACGTTTGATGGGATCTGATAAGATATTATATGCAGTGTTGATCTTTAACATCATTTCATTAGCAAATGGGCTTTTGTTACGATCAGGATGATACTTTAATGCTAATCTTCTATAAGCCGACGTTATGTCTTTAGAAGAAGCATTTTTTGGTATCCCCAGGATTGCGTAAAGATCTAATCTGGTCAATTTTTACACATGCTGTTAAAAGATATATCTCGTTCTTAAATTTGTTCTACTTTGATTTCTTGCGTTTCCACTAAATGCTATAATAAAAAAAGTTGATCACTTTCTTAATATTTTTTCCAGTTCTAAATCGTTAATTTTTCTTTCAGCCTTCTCAGCCTTCTCAGCCTTCTCAGCCTTCTCAGCCTTCTCAGCCTTCACTTTATTATCTGTGGTTCTCATCTGGTAATACCTTTCGTCCCATTTCCCAATGATGATTGTCATTGAATTAATGAGATCATTTATCCCGTCCAGAAATTCTTGCTTTCTTAATCCAGGATAAAACATTACTTTGTAAAGCTTGAGGAAAGGGTGATCTTTGATTATTGACACTTTAAGTGGAAGAATGATTTGATTGATCTCAATATAAGTCAGCTCAATTTCCCTAGCACGATTTTGACTATTCAAATAAATCTCGATATTCTTGTCCAACTCAAAAGTAGTCCTTAAAATAAAACCGTCTTCCAAATTGTCTTGGAACTCGAGATAAAAGGGAGTACTCAGACCAGAAGGATATGGGATTTGAGGAATAACTTCTGCCTGAAATTCAATTCCTGGAATGTTGATAATTTTAGTTTTATCCGTTACTTTAAATCCCCACTTTTGTAACAACTCCGTCAATTCTTTAAATTTTGACGATTTCGTATCTTGAATTGAAATTTTGGATACTTTCTCACTGCTTTCTGAATTTTCTACTGTTTTTGGATTAGATCCTATATCTTTAGTCTCAGTTGATGTAGAGCTAGTTGAAGAGGACATAACGTATTCTAAAATAATGCGTTATTTAAATAATAATACATATGTATTGAATACTTATGGCCTTTCACCGTAAACCAAGTTAGTAAATTCTCTTTCTAAACGAGTCCAAAGTTTTAGACAAGTATTGAGGCTTTTTTACAAAATTATTATTAGTTGTATGTTAGATTTAGTAGGCAGGCATCAGTGGATACTATAATTGATCGATTCAATACAAGCCTTATATGGATAAAAGAGGAATAATAAAAATTTTAATCAGTTTGCATAAGCAATGATTTACTATAATTATAATTCATTCATCGGCAATTACTTTTGCTGATCTGATAAGTGCATAGTCAATGAATCCGCTTTGAGAGGCTGATTTCATTTTTAGAATCGAACTATTTAAAATCTGTTCAAAGAATTTTGGATATCTACTAGTTATTAATTCAAATAATCTTTCTCTATTTTTTATAAAATAATCTGCGAGGGGTATGTAAACCTTTGCTCCGATAAGTTCAACCTCCTGTATACTAAAGCCGCAGCAACTCAAAATATTTTTAATTGAATCAAGGGTATAATGCTCAGAAGCCCAAGTAAATTTTAGAATACCCAAATTTAATAACTCTGAAAAGTAATTAAAGTTATTTTCTTTGGATATTATTGGTATAGCAATTACTAATAGTCCGGACTCTTTTAATACCCTATTTGATTCCATTACAAATTTCTTCAAAGGTTTGAAATGCTGAGCCGATTCAAAGGCTACAATTTTATCCATTGATTCACTCATAATTGGCAATAAAGTAGATGTAGATTCCAAAAGACTTAGTCGGTTGTCAAAGTCATCATTAAAATTCATTTTGAAATTAGTATACAGTCCCCATTCATCTTTTCTGATATTATTCTTGGCTGTTAGTAATTGCCTTCCGCTTATATTGATACTAATAACTTTAAGAAGCGGATACTTCATCAACCAAGATAATGCCGGAGCACAGTACCCACTGCCTACATCTAGAATATTATCAGATTCTAAGAATGAACCAAATTTAGCCAATTTATGGGTCAAATTAAGTTGTGCTTGCAATGGATCAACAGTTTTTCCATCCCAATAACCAAAGTTTAAAAAGCTGCCACCAGTCCCGATTATCATCAGGTCTGAAAATGTATCATAAATACTTTTAACGTCATTTTCATTTCTTCTAAATAATGAAAAAAAAGCAATCTTACCAATTTTGAGTGACAACTATCAAAGACTAATTTTATTAATTTACATAATTAAAAGGTAACGTAAATATTGAGATTTAGATATCGACACATTCATTTTCTTAATTATTTTGATAAAAGGATCGAAATTGTGGCCCTTTGAAATTTGATTCCATCTTATGATTAACATACCATGGACAATCAAGAACCCTGATAGTCCAATTCTTTGTAATTAGATCATTGCTTTAGTTTGATCGTCTACTTCTAGTCCTTTTGAAAAACTTATTGAATTTCTCTACCAACTATTTACCATCATATTATTGACGAAAATAGCAGAATTTTGTTAAATTACGATTATTTTAAAATAACCTATTAATATGCCACCAAAGGTCTTTAATTATTAATGAAACAATCTCGTTATTCAAAATTGTTTATGATACCCATAATCGGAGGAGCAGCTTTATTGGCATTTGCATTGCTAACACCACAGGCATTTGGACAAGAAAGCGGAGCTGGGGATGCAGGATTAAACAAGTCATTATTAGCCGTGGCAGCTGCAATAGCAATTGCTGGTGGGTTAATTGGTACTGGAAATGCACAACAGGGAATTGGTGCAGCCGGTATGGGAATTATCGCTGAAAAGCCAGAAAAATTTGGCCAGGTTTTGTTCTTCTTCGTCATTCCTGAAACTCTATGGATCATTGGTTTCGTTCTTGGTATTATCCTGTTATTGGGTATACTGTAAAAATAGTAATATCAAATGTCTGCCCTCAACACATTTGATGAAGAGATTCAGGACCGAAAAAGAAAGGAACTGTCTGTCCTGAATTCTTTGTTAGAAGAAAAGAAAACAAAGACTCAAGAAATCAAGGCTTTGAAAATAAAGGACATTAAGGAAAAATACGACAATGAAGCTGAAAATAAATCACAAAGAGAATATGCCCGAATTACTGAAAGTGCCAGGTTAGAAGCAAAGAAAATTTTGTTTGATACAATTAATATGAATATGCATTCGGCTTTCGAGACTATTAGGCGCGAAATCAAGAATTATACAAAAAAGGCAGAGTACAAAAAGTCGCTTGAAAACATGGTTAAATATGCTAAAAGTCAATTTGGTGAGGATGTAATAATAAGTTGTAGAGAATCTGATTTGCCAATAATAAAGGAGCTTAATGTAGCCGCTGGACCTCCGATAAACACCATTGGTGGGATAACCGCCACAGACAAAGGAGGAACTAGAGAACTAGACTTGACATTTGAAGAATTATTAGAGAACAATGAAGATGAATTGAAAAACTACTTGTACGAAAAAATGGTTTGATGAAAATGACTACATCCTCTTATTCATCTTCTTATGGAAGATTGCAAGCAATTTCTATTAATTTTTTGTCTAAGGATTTTATTGAAACTTTAGTTAAAGCCGAAGATGTTAATGAAGTCTCTAGGTTGCTCGAATCTACTTGGTATGGCGCTGAAATTGACCGTGCCGCAGCGATGTATACTCCACCTGAATTACTAGAGGTTGCTATTAATCGTCACCTAGTCGAAGTAAACAAGATTGCTCTTGAAGCTACTCCATTTAGCGGAAAACAAGCGATTAGAGCTTACTTTTCTAAATGGGATATCCATAATATTGAACTAATCTTGTCTTCAAAAGTCATTGGTCGAACAATAACAGAAACTGAACCCTTTTTGGTCTCTAGCCGCAATTTTCCGGCTGGAATAACAGCGGGGAATATTCCTCACGATGAAATGAAAATCATACTTTCTCAACCTACGGTTGAGGGAGTGGTTAATCAACTGGTTAAATACAAATATGGTACTATTTTAATTCAAAACCTCGATACGTATCAGAAAACGTCTGACATTAGTCCTATGATGACTGAACTTTTGTCCTTTTACTATACAAATCTCCTTGAAAGTATCAAGTTTTTTCAAGGCGACGAAGGAATTACAAGAGATTTGTTTAGGACTCAAATTGATAAGAAAAATATTTTAACATTACTTAAAGGGAAGGATTCTAAACTAGATCGAGATTTAGTGAAGAAACATTTGATAGAAAACGGAAAAATTCCCATCGACAAACTTATGGAAATTTTCACTGCAAATACAGTTGAGGAGTTCATTAACCGTATTGAAGAACATATTAAATTTGGTGATTTGTTAGATAATTATGTGAAAACTCAAAATCTAGTCGATTTCGAAGTTGCTATGGACAAATATATCAACAATAATTATGTAAGAAAATTAAAAAATATAGCTCTTTCTATTGGAACGATTTTTCATTTTATTATAAAAGCTGAATTTGAATGGGATAATATAAAAAGAATAGCCTATGGAAAGCGTTACAATCTTACACCTGACCGGATTAATTCAATGTTGGTGATGGAGTAAGTAAAAATGTCAAGCAAGAAATCAGATAATATTAAATCGATTGCTGTTATCGGTGAGAGAGAGATAGTAATGGGATATAGGCTATTGGGAGTTGAGGACACATTCGTTGTAAATGATAAAAACGAAGCCGTAAAGAAAATGGATGAACTTTTTTCCTCTCATAAATACAATCTAGTAATAGCAAGTCAGTTTGTTCAAGAATCACTTCCTCAAGTTACCAGGACAAGGATCGAGTCTTCTATAGATCCACTTGTACTCTTTATGCCAGCATTGCAAGGTGCAATACACGAAGAGTCGATAGCCGCATTAGCCAAACGGGTATTAGGAATAAGTTTGGGATAAGTATTAAAATGGGATAATAAAGGTGAAAGGTAAGGCAAGATGTCAAATTCAATAGTTTCGCGTATTTCAGGATCAGTAGTTGTTGCTACTGATGTAGAGGATGCAGAAATGTACCATGTGGTACGCATTGGAGATTTAGGATTATTAGGAGAGATTATTAGATTAGAAGGAAATAAAGCTACTATTCAGGTATATGAGGATACAACCGGAATCAGGCCAGGTGAAAAAATTGTTAATACTAAAAGACCTTTGTCAATTCAGCTAGGACCAGGTTTACTAACTTCAATTTATGATGGTATTCAGAGACCACTAGATGTATTAAGAGAAAAAAGTGGTGATTTTATTGGCAGAGGGGTTACAATACCTGCACTTGATCAACACAAAAAATGGACATTCGTTCCATTGAAAGGAAAAAACGACGAAGTCCATGAGGGAGAAATAATAGGGGAAGTTCAAGAAACCCCATTAATAAATCACAAAATAATGGTTCCATTCGGAATAAATGGTAAGATAACCGATATAGCAGAAGGAAAGTATACAGTAAATGAGAATGTAGCAGAAATCAAAACAGCAACTGGCAAATCAAATGTGGGTTTATCAAATTGGTGGATGGTGAGGAGTCCACGACCAGTCGCTAAAAAGCTGCCTCCAGTCTCTCCTTTGCTGACTGGACAGAGAGTTTTGGATACATTTTTCCCTGTTGCCAAAGGAGGTACTGCAGCTATTCCCGGACCGTTTGGGAGCGGCAAAACAGTAACACAACAACAACTAGCAAAATGGGCGGACAGCAACGTAATTGTTTACATTGGTTGCGGCGAACGTGGAAATGAGATGACCGAAATTTTGACCACTTTTCCTGAATTAGAAGATCCGAAATCAAAAAGACCGTTAATGGAAAGAACCATACTAGTTGCTAACACATCTAATATGCCTGTTGCTGCTAGAGAAGCCAGTATATACACTGGAATCACTATGGGTGAATACTATAGAGATATGGGATATGATGTCGCACTAATGGCCGACAGCACGTCAAGGTGGGCAGAAGCACTAAGAGAAATATCTGGTAGACTTGAGGAAATGCCCGGTGAAGAGGGATACCCGGCTTATTTGGGTCGTAGACTTGCGGAGTTTTACGAACGTGGAGGAAAAGCGGTAGTTACTTCTCCTGAACAACGATTAGGCTCACTAACATTGGTTGGAGCTGTTTCACCTCCAGGTGGAGACTTTTCAGAACCCGTTTCTCAGAATACATTGAGAGTCACCCGTGTATTTTGGGGATTGGATGCAAACTTGGCTTCACGTCGTCACTTTCCATCCATTAACTGGCTCACTAGTTATTCACTTTATGCTGATGATATGGATGACTGGTACAAGAACAATATATCTCCACAATGGACTGCTTTGAGAAAGGAAGCATTGGAAATCCTTCAACGAGAAGCTGAGTTACAAGAAATTGTGCAGTTAATTGGCTACGATGCTTTACCTGAGCCAGAAAAGGGAATACTTGATACCGCTCGTTCGATTCGAGAAGACTACTTACAACAGAGTGCTTATGATGAAGTTGACACGTATACCTCCATCAAAAAACAGTTTTTGATGCTCCAGACCATACTGGAATTTGGACGATTGGAAGCCGAAGCAATCAAGAAAGGTGTTCAATCAACAAAGATTGGTACTTTACCAACCCGGAAAGAATTGTCAATGATAAAGTGGACAAGAGAAGAAGAAGTAAATGCTAAAGTAGAAGAAATTAAGACTAATATGAGTAAGCAATTTAAAGAATTAATTATGGAGGTTGCACGCTAAATGTCTAAAATAGCTTATAAAAATCTGTCAAAAATAGCCGGACCGCTTATTTTCGTCGAAGGGGTAAGAGATGCTGCTTATGGTGAGATGGTAGAAGTTAAACTAGCAAATGGTGAGAGAAGGAAAGGCCAAGTGCTCGATACAAGAGAAGGCTTAGCGGTTGTTCAAGTCTTTGGGCAAACCTATGGACTAGGAACAGATAATACATCAACCAAATTCGTAGGTGAAACTGCGATGATTTCCGTTTCTGATGAGATGCTAGGGAGAACTTTTGATGGACTAGGTAATCCGAGGGATAATGGTCCAAAAATTATATCCAAAGAAAGATTCGACTTGGTCGGTTCTGGAATAAATCCTTACTCTCGAGAAGAGCCATCTGAATTTATTCAGACTGGTATGTCAAACATTGACGGTATGAATACTCTTGTTAGAGGTCAAAAATTACCTATATTTTCAGGAGCGGGTTTGCCTCATAATCTACTGGCTTCTCAGATTGCACGTCAAGCCAAGGTGTTGTCCTCCTCTGAATCTTTTTCAGTGGTTTTTGGCGCCATTGGTATTACTAGTGAAGAAGCAAACTTTTTTGTCAAACAATTTGAAGAAAGTGGAGCACTTGGACGTAGTGTGTTGTTTCTGAACCTATCATCAGATCCCTCAATGGAGCGTATCCTTACGCCTAGGTTAGCCTTGACCACTGCGGAGTTCCTGGCTTACGAAAGGGAAATGCATGTTCTTGTGATCTTGACTGATATGACTAACTACTGCGAAGCATTGAGAGAAATTTCTGCTGCTCGTGAAGAAGTACCAGGCAGGAGAGGGTATCCAGGATACATGTATACCGATTTGGCATCAATTTATGAAAGAGCTGGCAAGATAAAGGGTCGAAAAGGCTCTGTTACGCAAATTCCAATATTGGCAATGCCTGCAGATGATATTACACATCCCATACCTGATTTGACCGGTTACATTACTGAAGGTCAAATAGTAATGAGCAGAGAATTGCACAGGTTAAATATTCAACCTCCCGTAGACGTCTTGACAAGTTTGTCCAGATTGATGAATCAAGGTATTGGCAGTGGAAGAACTAGGGAAGATCATCGTAACCTTGCCGATCAGTTATATGCTGCATACGCACAAGGTAAAGATGCTAGAGCATTGGCTGCAATTGTAGGTGAAGAGGCCTTAAGTGATATAGACCGAAAATTCTTGGCAATTGCAAACAACTTTGAAAGAAAATTTGTTAATCAAGGGATTGACGAAAATAGATCAATAGAACAAACGCTTGGAATCGGCTGGGAACTACTATCAGATCTACCAGAATCTGAAATGAAGAGAATCAAACCTGAATTTATTGCTAAATACAGGAAAAAATCTCTAGAAGTCGAATCTGAAAAAGAGGAGTAAGAATACTAATGCCATCTGCTACGGATATCAGGCCTACTAGGCTAGAATACATTCGTACCAAAAGAAGAATAGTCATTGCTAAAAAGGGATTAAAGCTTTTAAAACTAAAGCGACAAGCCCTTATTTTGGAATTTTTCAATACAAGCAAGACCGCTGCGGCTTTAAGGGAAAACTTGCAGAAAGAGCTAATCAAAGGATATGAATCAATAAGAATGGCTGAAATTTTGGCCGGTTCTATGCGATTGGAAAATGAATCAATGAAACTTCCTATGATGGGGAAACTGAATGTAAAATCTAAAAGTATAATGGGTGTCCACATACCCAGACTTGAAGGTGGACAAAACAAAGTTTATGAGGAGTATTTACTTGAGCTCCCAACATCCATAAATGAAGCCATTAGCTCATTTAACAAAATTCACAAAATTGTGTTAGAAGTTGCAGAGAAAGAAACTGCACTAAGAAAATTGCTTTACGAAATTGAAAGAACAAAACGCAAATCTAATGCAATCGAAAATGTTTTCATTCCACGACTTATGAGTGCTGTCAAATTTATTACATTTCGTTTAGATGAAATAGAACGTGACACTTTTATTATGTTGAAAACAGTAAAGAGAAAGATGGGTGAACGGGAATCAGAGGAATTGAAGGAGGTTGAAGCTGAGATAAATGTTTAACGATATGAATAATAGTAGTTTTAATAATGGTTTCAAAAATGAGAATCAGAAGAAGTTCCACCGAATTATGAGAGTTATCAAGTTTGGTAATATTATGGCAACTGCAATTTTATTGATATTTCTAATCAATTATTTAATAGGTGTAAATTAAAGATGGTAAATGATTCCGAACAAGAACAATATATAAAATCACTTGTAAAAATAAAAGAAATAGAGGACAGGGTTCAAAAGGAAATTGAGCAACGAAAAGTGGAAGTCGATGCTGAAATTAAAGAATTGGATGAAGATTTAATATCTTCAATCAATTTGGCAGAAGATGAAGGTAAACAACTAGTAGAATCAAGTATATCTAAATCTCGTCTGAAAGCAGAGTCTGAGGCCAAGAAAATAATATCAGATGCCGAAGCCAAATCTAAGAACATTACATTCAACTTTGATCAATCCATGGTTAAAGAGATTTTGGAGATCCTGTTTAAGGGACTAAAATAGGAATTTAAACATCATGACATTACTTCGTCCAGAACCTATGTCTAAAATAGCAGTTCTGGGATTAAAAAAATACCGTCAAAAAATAGTTTCAATATTACAGGAGATGAGTGTTGTTCAAATTGAACCGATATCCAAGGAGATATCAACGTATTTAAGTTCTGAGAAGGAAAGCGAATCCCATAGGCATATTTCAGATCAACTGATCAGAATTCGAGGATTATTGAGCGCTATCCCGGTGATCCCAATAAAAGAAAAAATCAAGTTTGATTCTGTTGAAGAACTTGACTCCGTCCTACGAAAGTTAGATATCGATAGCCGAGTTTCTTCCCTGGAAAGACAGAAAGAGAATTTGCTTACTACTATTAGGAATACTCAAAATAATATAAAACTGTTAACTGAATTTTCGTTCTTTCCTGAGGATTTAAGTGTTTTACACCTAAAGTCTGCACGTTCATTTTTTGGCAGAGTGTCTAGTGAAAAATACCCTGAATTTAAAAAGAAATTAGAATCAAATAACCAGGATATTATTCTATATGCAAATGAAGGTGAGAAAGTAACTAGATTTGTTTTAGTCGTTTTACCACACTATCCCTCTAATGCTTTGGCATCTATTATTAATTTGTACAGTGTTCATATGGAAGCAGTGCCTGACTTGAAGGGAAAGCCAGAAAAGGTGATTCAAGAATTAAAGCATAATTTAGAGGAACATGAAAGCAATCTTGGAAAAATTGAAAATGAGTTGTTGGAGATTTCTAAAGATAAATTTTCATTGCTAAAGGGATTAGAAGAACAACTGGATATTGAGAACAAAAGGTTGGAGGTAATTGATAATTTGGGCGTGACTAAAGACACTTTTACCTTGGAAGGTTGGATTCCTAAATCAAAATTAGAAGAAACCAAGGCATCGATTAGTCATCATAGCATAGGGACCATGGTTTTTGTTTTGAATACGGATGAAATTCCTCCTACATTACAAAGTAATCCTAAAAAAACAAGGGTTTTTGAGTCATTTATTAGATTTTATTCTTTGCCTTCGGGCAATGAATTTGATCCCACTCTGGTTTTTGCATTGGTATTTCCGGTTTTTTATGGTATGATGTTTGCAGATTTTGGTTATGCCGTAGTAATCTTGCTAGTGTCCAGATGGGTAATCCGAAGAGTTGAGGGTGGCAAGAAGAACTTAACAATTATGCCTAAATTTCTGAGAAACTTTGGAAAAACCATACTTTTGCCTACCCAGATGGTTAAAATCGCAAAGGCAATTACACCCGGTTGCATCATTGCAATGGTGCTGGGATTCTGTTTCAATCTTTACTTTGGATTCCACTTAAATGAATATATTTTTGGATTCCTAAATAGCATTGGTGGTCTTCATCTGCCTGCGGATGGAACTATTTTCGACCCATTATCTACATGGGGTCTTCGAAAACTTTTGTTGATTAGTGGATACATTGGATTGGGAATGGTTTCATTTGGATTTATCTTAGGAATTATAAATGATATAAACCACAAGAACAAAAGACACGCAATAGGAAAGATTGGATGGTTGCTCTTTGGATGGGGCGTTGTATTTATTGGATTGGGCTTGATAGGACACGAAAATATCAATCCCACTGCTAGTATAACTGGGGCTGTTTACTTTGCTCTGATATTTGGAGGAATTGGATTGATGTTTTACGGTGAAGGCTCTAGAGCTATGATGGAGTTACCTTCCATTATTAGCCATATTTTGTCATTCACTAGGTTGATTGGTATCATGATGGCTTCAATTATATTGGCAGATGTAATCGATCATATTTTCATTCGAACATCTGATAATGGGATCATATTTCTGATAGTAGGTACTGCCATCCTCGTTATTGGGCATTTGTTTAATATAATATTAGGCGTATTTGAACCGGGAATTCAGGGAGCCAGGCTCTTGTATGTCGAATTCTTCTCAAAGTTTTACCATGGTAATGGAAGGCCGTTTAAGCCATTTGGCTTCAAGAGACGGTATACAGAAAATCAATATCCAAAGCCTACTCCCCCTGAACCCAAACCTCATATTAGTTAAATTTTTCCCCTTTTTCTTTTCCCTTTTTCTCTGATTTGGTTCATAGATAACTATTAATTGGTTCTTGTCTCATTTGACACTATGGAAGGAATATTAAAACTAAAATGCAATGTCTGTGGTACAATGTTTATGTCTGAAACCCAACAATCAAAATGTCCATCATGTGCTGAGCAAAGCAGCAATATGGGAGGTCACTCAGGTTGTGGATGTGGACATAGCCATTAAATATTTTTTAAAAATAACTTGTATATACAATAAAAAATAAAAAGATTTCTGATTTTTTGGTATTGCAACTATGTAAAGATTATTTTCTATTTACCAATATTGTTTGCGACATTAGTTGAAACATTATTAACTAATTTGCTAAATTCTGTCTGCGCAGTATCCGTTATGTTTCTTACAACAGGAATTTCTTTTACCTTGTCTGCACCCTTCATAAGGGCTGAGAAAAAGTTGGTCCAACCAATCCCAAGGATTACTAGTCCTATTATTGCAACTAAAATGAGAGTTATGAGAATACCCAACTAATAATTATAGTGCATTCTAAACTTTTAAGCCTTATGAAATATTATAAAGTTCTTTATAAACAATAGTTGTTTAGGATTTCATGTAATTAATTTGTTCGACACCAATGTAATAAGGCTTCTTGAAGGAGAAAATATTGCATCGCTTGCTACCATATCACCCCGGGGTAACCCTCAAGTGTCTGCTGTTTGGGTTGACTTTGACTCAGATCACAATATTTTGATAAATACTGCTTTGGGAAGACAAAAGGAAAGAAACACTAGATCAAATAAGAAAGTAGCATTGTCCATAGTAAATAGACTCAATTCCTACGAAACTGTAACAATATCGGGGCTTGTCATTGATAGAATAACTAAAAATGCGTTATTGCATTTTGACAAACTTTCTCAAAAATACCTCCATATCAGTAAATACCCTTTGCACCAAGCACGTGTAGACAGAGTCATACTGAAAATAAGGCCCCTAAAAGTTAACTATACTTTGATCCCCCTTCAGGTGAATTGAAAAAAAAGAGCAATATTCATGTTACCTAGATTAGGGATAATAAAAACTCATGCGACCTTGCAAACCCGCGACTAGTGATTGTTTTAAGGAGCAGAATTGAATTCTAGGCTTTTTGTTCTTAAGGGTCAGTGTTTAATTTCGATATTTCTTAATTTTATTGATTATGCTGCCAAGGTTTTCTAACAAACCAATGTTTGCTTTAGTATGCCAACTATCGAAGTGACAATGGGCTTAAAAGAAAGATTCTGGTAAAAGCATAAGGACTCATTTTTGGCTAAGATATTGAAGAATTAGTATAGTTTTGAAATTACCAGAAAGAAAAGAACAAGTGCTAACACATTCCATGCCTTTTATTTATTAAAAATTAAATCTTTTTGGCAGACAGCTTGTATTTTTGTCTAGTTTGTCTTTACACCCAAAATTTCTATTATTCACAGATGTCTAAATAATTTCCAATACATTTCGCCTATTTCTATTATAGATTTTATTATTTATGATGATAATAATTAGATTGGAATGTGACAGAATTGGGAGCAACCTAGAATTCATTGGCCGTTTAGATCTTGAAGTTTATTATATTCGGAGAAAATGGTTGAAGTAAAAACCTAATTAAAGGAACAATAGTATCTTCTTCATTCTACATCAAAAACAATTTGAGTCTAATCAATTTTAATATATATCACATTGTCCTATCATTTTTTAGAATGAGAGTTGATCACATAGCAATAGCTGTAAACGATGCTAATAAAGCATTAGAAAATTATAAAAAAGTTCTAAATATTGACAAGATAGAGGTTGAGGAGGTACCTAATGAAAAAGTTAGAGTTGTAATGATCAATCTGGAAGATTCTAGATTGGAGCTCCTTGAGCCAATGGATGATACTAGCCCAATAAGCAAATTTCTTAAAGAAAGAGGAGAGGGAATTCATCATGTTGCAATTACAGCTGATGAAATTGAAAGTGATGTCAACAAAGCAATGGAAAATGGTATAAGGTTTTTAGGCAATATTAGAACAGGTTCCTATGGGCGCAAGATAACTTTTATTCATCCAAAGTCTCTAAATGGTGTTTTGGTTGAATTTTGTCAGGCTCCTCCATCAAATTAAATTTACAAATACCAGTCCTTTATTAACAAGCTTCATCTATGAATATATAGAAACGGGTAGTATTTGTAAATATAGAAATGGAACATCACGAAAACTCTTACAAAATAAAAAATTTAAACGATAATGGTGTCTCGGTTACACTTACCTTGGTTGAAGATATAGAATTGGAGCCTGTTACTCAACAGCAGATGATGCTCGAAGCAATCAATCGTGCTATTCCAGATAAAGAAATGAAAGAGCAGTTGCAGCCAATCATGGAGGCCATGTTAAGGACACAACCGCAAACTATTATTCAATCATACCCGCAAACCAATATTACAATAACAATGCCTAAAAGAAATTATGAAAATTATGGGAGACCTCAAGTAGGAGAATCCTTGGTAATTAATATATTTAGAAAAAAATAATGGTATGTTTCCATTATTTATGAACTACCATTTAAATTTACCAAACTAATTTGTTGGAAAAATTTAATATACTGCTTTGAGATTATCAGAAATATGAATAACCCCAGAAGAACAATGCCAGTTTGCTTTACACCAGACCAAGTTAAATTGTTGGAGAGTTATGCTAAAAGAAACGGTATGCTTAACACTAGCCAGGCTATTGAGCATATATTAGAATTAATAGTTGGCAAAAACAAGGATTAAAGCAATTTTTATCCCTAACCCTGAACAGATGAATAGAATAAAGCGATAAATTTTATTATTTAATCTATTGAATTTATTTAGCTGCGATTACCATGTAAGACCTGATTAATGCTCTTGTATCTATTTAAATAGCTCGAATTAAAAGCATAAAAATATCTTGTTTAACTTCTTAAAGAAACACAAGTGCGAGTATTGTAAGAAAAAATTTAGAAAGATAGAATATTTAATGCATCATACATTGCTGAACCATCCTGACTCCTCTACCTACGATTGTTCTAATTGTGGAGAAAAATTCTCCGATATGGACAAACTCAAGGCACATGTAAAGAAAATGCATTTTTATAAAAAGAAGTTGCAGGAAAAAGGCTAGGCTATTGGTTACAAAAATTGATCTGTTTTAGTTTTTAATATTTCAAGCCCTCAGTGACTAGCCTTCTCCCACATGTATTCATCTTGAGAGAGTTGTTTCCAAAGACCTATTGTTCCACATTTTGGACATCTTTTTCTTTGAATATGCTGTTCAATAGACTCATTATGCTTTAATCTGATGATGTCCTTTAATCCGCATTTACATTTTAATATATTTGACATCATGACACAATTAATGAGATGTTCAAGTATATAAGAAAAGTGTAGGTTAGATTGCATCCTTACACATCTTTAGATATCCATTCTTGATAATTGAGGTTTTGATTTGATGGCAGAAGAATGTCCAACAAATAATCTAATGTGAAATTATACGATCTTGATGTTGATCTTCTCCAATTTTAGTCCAATAGTAACTGTTATCATGATTACTTTTATCTACTCTCCAAAAATCATAATTCTCACTAATTCGGTCCCCTGCTTTATTTAAATTAATCTTCCCTGAGACACCATCTAATGATTTAGCCACATCCACCAAAATCTCATTGAGTGACTGGGTGTTCTCAACGTTACTCTGGTTTAATGCAATATCACTGGTATATTGCTCCAGTGTTCTTGCCGCAATCCATAAAGCATCATATGCCAACGCTGGATAAGTGATTGAGGTATCGTGATAGGAATTACCCAGTTTGTGTGCAAAATCTATGTATTTTGTGTTCTCAGATGCAGTTGAATACAAGGGATTGGTAAAATTAGTTTCTAAGGCAAACTGCCCTGAGTCAATATTCTTAATTATATGATGGTTTTCAGCCACACTGTCACTTCCGTACCACCTAACTTTCGTTAGGGGGTCGAATAACTGTGCTTGTATCAGTATAGGAGTAATCTCATCAAATGCTACCACATAAACTGCAACAGATTTAGGGCCATATTTACTGATTTCTTCTGCGACGATGGAATTTAGTTTCTTTAATTCTTGATTCCACATTATAAAATTAATTCTGTGCAGACTGGTTGCAAATTTTCCTGTATGTGGTTTGTATTTTACACCATAATCCACTTTGCCACCTAGATTTTCAAAATTTAGCTTTGTTGCATTCATTAGCTGATTGCCATAAATATCAGCCCTCCAAAAGGGGATCATTACTTTGATTCCGTCGTCCCTCATTTTCTCAGCAATTATTTTTCCTTGCATTTTATCATCAGGTACTAGTCGGAATAGATTGTCATTTTCAATTGAAAGAGCAGGGGAAGTACTGGCGTAACTTAAAAGTGTGATATTGTTTTTAGCTGCATAGTCTTTAACAGCATCTACTGCAGTGCTTGTTGCCGGACCAACAACAACTTTTACACCTGCGGCCGATAGTTGTTTGATGGCAAATAGTGTAGATTCAGGACTAGTCTTTGAATCTGATACAATAAGTTTGATTCTTACTGTTGAATTGATTGAACTATAGTAATCGTTGATGTCTTGTTCAGCCATCTGTAAGGATGTTACAATAGGTTTACCTATAGAGGAAAGCGATCCGGTCAGTGGTACAATGGCCCCTATCGATATTATTTCTTGGTCTCCGTGAACTTGCATGAATCCTGAATTGCTCAATCCATTTTCACCCAGGCCTCCGGCATCCTCGGATGTAATATCAATTTCTGAAAAGTATAGAATTCCCATAACAATCGAGAAGACGATGACAAAGATAGTTGAAATAATTATATTTTTTGAACTTTTCAAATATAATTTACCCTGATTTTTCCTCGTCGGCCAACGAGTGTTCCACTTTACAGAATATCGTAAATACCACACAAGTCCTCCTGCTAACATCATATAGTGCGAAGAGATCAAGACTGCTGAAATCCAAATTTCGTCAACAAACGCCGTCAAAACTATAATGGCAAACCAGCTGTCTCCTACGACTATGGCTAACAATCCTATTAACTCGCAAATCCATGGAACTGAAATATGATGTTGACCTTTGATATTCAGTAATATTGATAAAGCAAGTACAGTCAGTATCGAGTTCAAAATCGGATATGTGACAGTGACAACCAAAAGCATGATTCCACGAGAATTAGAGACTTCAGTTAAACTAATCATCAAATTTAAAATATAAGCTAAAAATATTCCGGTAATTATTGAGGTAATGTAAATAATTTTGTTGTTTCCCTTTTTCTCTATTCTTTTGTATGTGACTATGAGTCTGTATATTAAAAATCCATAAGCAGACATGAGGAATAGGTCAGCGATGGATGGAACGGGAGAAACTATGTCTAACACTATCTCATAATATCCCCAAACGATATTTGCTAAAAAGTAGAATAATAATCCTATTGTAAAATAAATGCCTGTCCTGTCTCTTCTAATCGATGTTCTTTCCTTTATTAGGACTACCATTGATAATCCTGCCGCTATCAGGGAATTAATTATAAGCATCCAACTAGAGTATATTAATTTGCTATCAGAATCGGCTAGAATAAGCAAAAGATTTGCAACTGCGATAGCAACAAGTAATATTACAAAGAAGTAGATTGGTTGCAACTATACCCTTTTAAGTATTTTAATTACTTGGTTTATTAAATCTTATTTTGATTAATTGATTGATAAAAAAAATTATTATTGGATGATTTTGCCAAAGGTAAAACTAACCGATCATTAATGAACCACCAGAAGGGGTCATTTTTGGCTAAATGCAAAATAGGAATATTTTTTCACAAACCAGCTAGAAAAATACTTATAAAAAAATAATTTAGTTAAGATCTACAGCAGGACTATTTATCACAACATTTGACTTAAGTACCGTAAGCTCTCCTTTAGCTTGCGCATCCAAAACTTCCTGAGCTGATTTGAGTACCTTTGGCTGAGATCCATTATTCCAGGTTACGTAATTTATTTCAAATAATGGACTATAGCCTTCATCATCTGCTGAAGCAGTTGCAATAGGGAGCTGGTGATCAAATGTTCCGTTACCCTCAACTCCGTTTGTAAAGACATAGCCTTGTTGACGTGAAACTTCTGGAGTATCTGCTAGAGTTGGTGCATAATTAACATTGAATTTTGTAGTATTGGTGACGGATGAAACTATCATTTGTTCTGAGGCGTCAGTACTAATGAAATAAGATACATTTCCATTAACATATCCTTTTTCTACCGGGATAGTAAGTGAGAACGGAAAATTATTTTTGTCAATCTGTGGATCAGTATTATTTGTTATCTGGTTTTGAGTAATATTATTATTATTCTGAGCAAAGCTAGCATGAGAGAAGCTCATAGTAATAATCACTGACATTACAATCAAACTGACTGAAACAATCTTAGTATCAAGTTTTATCATCATCAACTAGTGATTTTTCAAATATAAAAGAATTACTTGATCATCTACAATTCAAATGATAGAGTTCAGTTTTCCATTTGAAGACTTTGAAATCACAACTGAAGGAAACAAAAAATACATCTATTTCAAAATTTTTCAATGTTCTAAATTGTATGCTTTGGCCTGAAAATTAGAAAACATACCTCAAGAAACTTAGCTTATGAAAAGCGTCAGTATTCTGAATATGATTTAGGTTAAGTTTTTCACCTTGCCAACACAGCTTGATTATTTGAATTGGTTATTGATTTTTATTTTTGAGTTATTGTCTTTTGTCAGAATTATATAAATAATTAAATATTACAATAACATTTATGTAATGTGGTAAACTTGAAATGCTTTCCATTTAAGGAAGATATTACTCAAATGTTTAATTTATACGATTGTCAAATTAAAGTAGGATATATTTTGAAAGCGGCGAGGAGAGTATGAATCATGGTTTCAGAAAATTCTTCACCTCCAGGAAAATCACCAACTTGGCTTAGAATGGCTCAAATTGGTCTTGGAATTGTCATCCTGATATTATCAATAATAGTGCTTGTCAATCCTATACTAGGCTCTGTTTCAATTATCATATTTTTGGCATTCCTATTACTGTTTGCTGGAATAGAAAAGATTATCAGTGGGATTATCTTTGCCGGTCGAACCAGATTTATTAGCATTGGATTAGGTATTTTGGTCGTTATTGTAGCCATGATAGCTTTGGCTTATCCTTTGGGTGCCAGTATATTTGTTGTATTATTGTTAGGAGTGGCCTTATTAATTGATGGTGTATCAAGAATCATTCATAGTATAAAAGATCATACTAGTAGTAGATGGTCCAAGTATTTTGGTATTGGAGTTGGTATACTGTCAATAATTCTTGCAGCAGCGGTAATTGCATATCCAGGTATTGGACTGGCACTTGCAGGCATTTTAATAGGAATAGCACTCCTAATAACTAGTATTCAAATCATTTCAGCAGGAGTAACAGGGGAAAATCAAAGAAGACGGTTAATTTGAAATTTAACCATTTTCTTGATTAATTTATTTTGGATGGATTTTTTAACTTAATTTTCGATTTTTTTGGCAATCTTGCAAAGTTGCAGCCGACTCTCAGAGTTGTGATCAGTCTAATTAGTTACTTACATTGCAAGTAGGAAACTACTTTGCTTTACTTTCAATAATCTTAAATTTAGTTACTAAACTGGTCAACGACGCTTTTTCACCCGTTGGTTGTACTTTGACATTTAACTTGAACTCCTCTAAAGAGCCGTATTATAATTCATAGTAACATCTTAATGCAAGCCTATCTGGAAAAAGTCTTTATAATTCATAGGGATGTTACAAATTATGCCTACCGCCTATCTTCTAATATGCTGTGATTTGGATTTTGAGAATGAAGTAGTTACTCAAATGAAAAAATTTCGTGATGTTATTGAAGTGAATAGAGTATTTGGCGTGTATGATATAATAGCAACTATAACTTCTGATAACACGGACAAACTTAGAGAATTGATTACTCTCAATATAAATAAAATACCAAAAATCCGATCCGTATTAACCATTGTGAAAAATGAAACCTGAAACCCGAGATTAGGAAGTATAATGGATTTCAAATTAATGTAAGTATCGACCCAATTATTAAGTGGATTACTATTTCTTTCTAAAAAAATCATGATAACATTCAATATAATTACTATTAGTTAGGACATTGATTGACGATACGAGATTATTGTCTACAAAGGTGTTAAATCGATGTCCCAAAAATGGAATAAATATTATAGAAAAAATAATGCAAAAGTAAAAGTGATATTAATGAATATAAGAAAAAGGGCATCCTTGCTCCTTATGTATCCATGGGAATGAAGGTTTATAGCAGGAAACTGCTGATTAATCTGGTCTATCACGTTATGTAACTTTACTGTCTAGATACAAGTTGATAAAAAATATCTTCTAGCAATATGATATCTCATTCAACTTAAAAATTCAGTAAATAGAAGAAGAGGAATCAAAACTGGAATAATAAAAGGAAAAATCCTCCCAACTCAATTATAAACAACGAAATAAGGAACGTGAATATGAGGACACAGTCAAAGGATTTTCTTAAGCGATAGCAGAAAATACAATGGTAGGTGGATACCACCAGATGGTTCTTCCGATGGCAAAAAAGTCATTTCGAAGGAATGTGTCTGTAGTTAAGAATTAACTAGGGGTAAAAGGGACTAAACAAAATTGTAATTCTGTAGGCTGTTTAGATGTATATAATGTAATGGACGAATCAATTTAACTGACCAGAATTTAAAAAATAAAGTAAACCTCAGAGAATGTCCATTTAAAATATTTAGTTTTTAAAATAAAATGCTAAACTATTGATCAAATTATGATTGTTGTCCATATCACAGGATATTCAGATATCTACCTACCATTCTTGTGTAGAATTACCTCTATCAATCTCACAGTTGATCAACTTTTTCAGGATATCAAGTTTTCAAATGCCTTTTGAATTAAAATAAACTGTCGTTAAATTACTAGAAATACTTTGATTGGTCCTATTCATAAGGAAGTCAATCTTAATTTGATTGGCTATACTTTAACGATGGTAATCAGGGGCTCTGTTAACTTAAGCGTTAATCATCTGTGCGTTATGATGATCCACAAATGGATTCAACCAGTTTCTTACATGCTTTAGTTTACAACTCTTTTTTCTACAAGGAAAGTAATCATCGAAACTTTCAGTTCTATCCTTGATATATTGTATCGTTCTTTCAATCCTGCTTTTCTCTATAGGAGAATGAACATGGTGATCGAGTCTGAGAAACTGACAAGCCATCGGGTACCATGTTCTTTCACCATCAGTAGATACTGGATACATGCTTTCCATAATCTCTTACGACTCCTGACAGAAACCTCTCGGCAACAAACATGTTTCTTTCTTGAGTTATTCCTTTGGCAAAAAAGTGCTAGAATTTGATGACTTTCTGGCTCAATTGATTGCAATCCAAAGCCATATTAATTCTGGACCAACCTTGATAAGTAATGTTTCATCAACTATGAATTCATCAATTTTCCTTCTCTTCTTTGAGGATGTGCTTCTGAAATGACCTTTTTGAATCCACTTCCAGATTGCAACATGGCTTCTCTTAACATTATGTAAGAATAACAATGCTTTGGCAACACATCTAGTCGACAAACCAAGAAAGTACAAATACAATGCACGGTCGATATCTAATGAAGATGTTCTTTGTTTCTTTTGATAACCATATGGAAATAGGGACAACATCTTCAAGCTATAAGAATTCCTTAAATGAAGAGCCGAATCAGGTATAAAAACACTTAAATACCATGATTACAAATATATAAACATACTGTAATCTGCAGCTAGCATATAGTGAAAACGTGGATATGAATGTGAATATTTGTTTTATTTGTTATGAAAAAGAAAACAAAAAAGTTGTGTCACTTGCGACACATTTATTTAAGTAATTTCCCTTAATATATCTATACTAACTCAGCTTTATAAATGGTTTAAACAAAGATGACCGTAAATTAGCTTGTTGGATTGGTTAATAGCTGGAATCACGTTGCTGCCTTGCGGACTGATGGATTAAATAACTAGTTAACAGACTATACTAGTTCTGACCGACACTTTTGTAGATTAATATACAGTTTCTTCTCTACCAATTGAGGAAAAATAATTACCTAATCCTCCCTTACATAGCCTTGATATATTGGATCTTACATCAAAGAGACTTTCCCCAAAGGATTAGTGATATTAGTAAGTCAGGACAATTTTAGGAATTAGAGTATGTACAAAAGTAGCAAGCCTGCGTATTTTATTGAGAAAGATTGTATCCTAGTTACTATTCTTTGTATAGAGATAAAAAAAGTAGTAGTTCCTATGTGTTCTTTTTTTTTTACTATTCATTTGTCATTAATTTCAACATATACTGGGAAAGTATAGAGATAGAGAATTAGTCCTTAATCAATATGTTTATTGTATGTCTATGAGATACTGAAGACTTATACAACTCTAATATGACCTTTTGTCAGATCCTAAATGTTAGTCAAAGATTTATTTCCTGTTAATTTAATGACATTTCGCTTCATGCATTTGTTTACCCTAGTGAACAAATATAAGCAAAGAATTATTGTTCCTTATATTTTGTTCGTACATTACTCTTAAAAATGTCGTAAAAAACATGAGCGCGGGGAGTGGGATTCGAATCCATTAGGTTATCTTGGGGGTTGTAATATTTATGCTATATATTTTTCTCGAAGAAGCCGAACTCAGGTAATACTATAGGGATAAAAAAAATATTAACCGGTAGTCACGAGTTGGATTCTAACTCGGTTTCTTGCACTCACGGCCTTATACTTTCCTTTATAAAGCAGACTACTGCTTCAATTTCCAATGCCGGTGCAGGTCTTAATCCCATATTAAAAACTGGAAATCAATTTCTTATTCTTTGAAAAATAAATTTGTCAGAATTCCGAAAGTATCCACAACTTTAGGATCTTTTCTAGGAATTTACAATAACAGTCATAGAAGTATGACAAATATTATCAATGTTAGTATAAATGTCACTGTTGCCAGCAATACCAATTTTTCTCTATTAGTTTGATATTTTTGCAATTTATTCGCATCTTAATAGGATTGTCACGGTGGCGCCGATTATACCTAAAGCACTTAACAACCTAACAATTGTAACAATTTTTCATTGAATTTATTGTGGCCCGAAAATGAATATAAAGCACTTAAATCAGACTGATTTAAATGATTAAACTTGATTATTCTTCAAAGAATCGCGGTTATCATATTAATAGTGCGTATCTAAAAAATAGTAAGATGTTTTTTGAATGTATGATGGTTCAGATCATTCCACCCAAGAACGGACGGATAGTTTTTGAATGTGAAAATTACTATTTTTATCATGATGACTTCGTTAAAATTTATGATGCTAATGGCATAGAATACTTTCCAATGGAAGTTTCCGATGAATTTTCAATAACCGAACTGATTGTCAAGCGGATAGGAGGATTAATGGCTTCTCGAACAGTCGACTCTGATACCACTAACAGGAGCATTGCTGCTAAGAAATGGGGAATTGATATAGGTGTTTCTGGAAATCGAAAAAAAGAATCAACAAGAGAATTGCCGCGAGATGTAGAATCGATAATAGAGGAGTCTCTAGCAAATAAAGAACGACTAGCAATTTTATTTAACAATATTGATAAATATGATGTAAATTACTTAAATGACTTATCAAAAAAACTATTGATAATCTCAAGGAAACCTGAATGGAAAATAATTATATTATTGGCATTTGGGGAAGACGCTTTTCAAAAAAATTTTGACAAAATAGGAAATCTCGGTGATAGTGTGTATAATCCAAAAACCGAAACTGTTAAGTTAATTCCTCAACTCTATGCGGGCCTAAACAATGAAGAGAGAGATCTCTTTGCTACTTATGAGAGTTTTGAATTATTTATTGCTCTGTCCAGGGGGAGTGAAAATGATTTACGCTATTTGTATTCACAGGTAATTAATTTAAGACTTATTAAAATTGATGTAGCCGAAATCAATATTTTATCAACACTTATTCAAAATAGGTGAAACACAAACATGTTTTGCCTATTCTATTCTTGGTCAGGATTCAAAATACTTATAAGTAAATGACTTAGTGAGAATATTTATTAATTAATTGCCGAATTTTGGATCTGGTAAAAGTTTAGTAACATTGACGAATAAAATTACTTCGATTCTG
Organism: Candidatus Nitrosocosmicus agrestis; assembly: GCF_008389435.1. Taxonomy (GTDB): domain Archaea; phylum Thermoproteota; class Nitrososphaeria; order Nitrososphaerales; family Nitrososphaeraceae; genus Nitrosocosmicus; species Nitrosocosmicus agrestis. The sequence goes on from NZ_VUYS01000018.1 coordinate 51,520, forward strand.
AGTGATTATGAATTAACTTTAAAAGATGATTCTTTTGGCAATTCCGATCGGAAAATCTTGGATGAAATCAAATTTGTATATAATATAGACGGAACAGATACGTTGCAGTCCATTAAACGAATTTTTGAATTATTGTCATTGGATAATGCGGTTCAATTGATTGAACTCATTTATTATTCAAAGAACGGCGTCAGTGTGTCAAATTATAATTATTTAGGAAAAGAAGTTAATTTCGAATCCCTTGTAAAAGAATTAGAGAAAGAAAATATTATAAAAATAGAAAATAAGTTTTTGGTAGGAGGCAATTTCATAGAAGAAGTTATGGTTTGTATAAATATGTTAAAAAAATTCCTCCCACTGTGGGAAAGTCAAAAAAATCTCGCTTCCGAGATGGATTTAGAAGTGATAAGATTAGGAAACAAACCGATCTTTAAGGATGAAATATATCAAATTAGGCCATACATGCAGGAAGTTAATATTAATCATTTTATCCAATCAATGGTAGACTTTCGCTCTAGGTTTGACGTGCTCAATGTGGCTATTAAGAATATTACTATTAATTATAATGACAAGAGCATTGAACTAGACTTTTCAATACATGTGAGTGAGTCCTTGAAAAAAACCCGGAATTCTGTTGAAATTGCTCTTCCTGAAAACTTTATTGTTACAAAATTGAGAGATCAGGAATTTAAACTAATCCCTGGCATTATGTTACTAGATAATAGTAAATATAGTATAAATCTGAATAAATTGAATAGTAATGAAAATTATATCATAAGTGTTAAAGGTAATATTAGTTCTAAGTTAATAACTGATCTGGTAAAGATCAAACTTTATGGGGCGAATGATAATTCTGAAAAATATAATACTTATTGGTTGAATGCTATAATTCAGAATATAGATTTATTGGAGAAGTATTGTAAAGTTCTTCAAATTGAAGACATTAACATCGGCGTAGATATTTCGATAGTAAAGTTGATTTCTAGCGAATTGCCGCCAGAACTAACTGATATTAGTAAAAAAACAATCGAATTTCTAAACGCCGGTTATACAACTGATCGAGATAAATTATTTCATGCTTGGAGAGATTTACATAAAGCCCATAGGAATTTCAGAATGGATTATGCAAACATCTTAAAAGTCATTAATAGCATATCGGATGCGAGCGAGTTTGCAAGATACTTATCTATTAAACCTCCATTTCACGTTGCAGGTGTAAGACGTGTAGATAAATATGCTGGATATATTCCTCAAAAAATTGAAGTTGATATCCTTACCGATCTTAGTCTGACTCAACCTGTTGCAAATGGCGAGTTAATTTTCAAAAAAGAAGACTATATTAATCATATTAAAAAACAACTCACTCTATTGAAATGAAATATCTAAAATTTGATCGAGAAATGCTAATAAAATTACTACATAAGAGTTAAAAAAATGGCATAAGAACCACCAGACTTACTATTAAAAAAGGGAGTAACTTATTTTATTTACCCGAATGAGCCTTATACAATATACGAGTGGATAAAAATCGGATTATGAAGGCTAAGAGAATTCATAACCTAACAAAGGTGTGAATACTGCGACGATTTTCTTCAGAAGGAACGACTATATCAGAATCATTGCCTAGACCTTTTTGTCACTAATTGGTGTTAACGAATTTTATTCTTTCTATCTCAAATAATATGATTTGTTATCGAGTGCTATTACATGTATCTCAAAGGTTTGTTGTCTAGAGTTTTGTTCAATAGATTATTTATGGATATATCAAGGGATGAATTTTATTTCTTTAGTTTTTTCAATCCCAATTCGTTTTCAACGTATTTGCTATAATCCGCCTTCTTGAATAATAATACTCCGTCTGCTTTTGGCTCTGTCAGACTTAACCTTGTAATCACTTCTACAGACATTTTTTGAGGAATATATCCAGCATATTGATCAATCCTTCTTATCGGTCCTAAGTAAAAAGGAGGCTTAGTAGACAAATATCGATCAAAATCACGTGCGTCAGAAATCTTGTTGAGCACTCGAATAATATGAGAATAATCAATTTTAGAATTCTTACTAACTTTGTATAGGTCTCTCCAGGCTGCGTATAACCTATTACGATCATTTCCCTGTCCTGCTTTTACAAATTCAACAGTTTTCATACTTACATCTGACAACTCAGATGGCAATGAGGTTGCAATGGCTTTCATTATAGATATGTCTACCCCTATGTTAACATCTTCAATTTCTAGGCTGCTCCAAAGTGACTGAAAGGAATGGACGTTTTTTATAACGGCCCTAAGCCAATATTTGTCATATTTTTCAGAAGAATCACGATTGGCAGATCTTTGGATCCATACTAAATCATCCAAAAATGATGGATCTATTTTCCCTTCCAAAGTGATATAGTATTTTTCATCGCCCGGTAAATTTTTTGTATTTAATTTCCATCTGTCTTTATCTAGATACCATGCTCCAGTGATAATAGAAAAACTCTGACTATGCATTCTCTTAATTACAAAGTCTTTGTTGTATGGAATTACCACTGAGTGAAATTGGTTTTTTATTGATGACGGGACGTGCACAAGAAATTGCATCTCTGCTGTTCCTTTTTCGTAGTTGATGGAAAAATTTTTGTATTCTCCCTTGTAGGGTTTGAAATATTCAAACCCTTTCTTTATCCAGTCAGCAACCCTGGCGACGTCGATACTAATTACCATTCTCTATTTTACCGGTTGCTCCAAGGTCAAATCTTCTACATCTAAAAGTGAGTAGTCCTCTATGTTATTGAAGGCTAAATCGGTGATAAACTCTAGATTTTTAGTTCTTCTCTTATCCGTTACTCTTATTTCTCTTTTCAATGGACCATATTCATTTCCTATGCTATCAACGTAAGATAATTTCAAATGCAATTTTTCGGATTCAGATATCATCTTTCCACGAAACCTAACAGGCATACTTAAGCGAATGTTTTCGCTCGGATTGACAATTTTCATTTCCGCAATTATAAAGGCGCCGATGGTGTTGGAGGAATTTTTCAAGAGCATGAAATATTTATTAATTTTCTTTTGATCCTTAAAGAATTCCTTTATCTCGTTGATATGCTCCTCTGAAAAATCGGCATATCCAATATATTCTTCGAAGGAAGTAGAATTTTCTAATTTATTGAGAAGTAACTCAATTTCTATCTTGTCCAGTTCTTGTTCTTGATCCTCCTCATTAGGATTTTCTGATAATGTATCCAACAATAATTTACGTATCACTTCACGGACAGTAGAATGGTTCTCTGAAATTGATTTGTCGCCTAATGTGGCTTCTATTTTTAATGTAATTTCTCCCAAACCGAACAATTTTAGGCATAACGATAACGGTTTCATGGGATCCTGGATCTCGATTTCGTCTGGACATTGATCTATTTCAAGGAGTGGTCTGAATGTTCTTGTTTCAACATCCTTCCTGTCAATCTCAATGCCGTTAAGATAAGCAACAATTGTCACATTGTTTAATTCATAAATGGAAAAAGGAATGCGTTTAGTTTTTAGTATCATACCAAAATATGTGTAATCAATGAATTCAGAGTCAAAAATTTCGGTAATTTCAGCAACATTCTTCGAGATGTAATTATACGAAGACACGTTCAAAAAGCCTTTAAATTCCAACCCTTCAGAAAGTGTAATTACTATTTTATCATATCTTCTTTTTTCAATTTCTACCGTGATCGGTATATCCTCCTTTGGAAGAGTCCAGCGAACGGTATCAGCCTTCACAATCACTATTAATTGAAAAAGTCATATAAACGTTGGAAATTTTATGGTTTTAGTGTAATTTTAAATTTTAATATGTATATTTTATAATCGTCATGAAAAAAACGAGAGTAATCGTTCAAATAATACACACGACTTTGACCTACGATAGACTCCAACAATTCTATTATGGTCATTAAATTGGTATAATTATTTAAACAAAATTAGGTTGATATAATCTCATAAGAGACAAATACAACACACGTTATAGTTAGCCAACTAGCATTTGAAAAATTTTAATGAAGACTTAATACGAAAACTCCAGATGGAAAACCCTACATTGATAAACTATTACAAAGGCGCGATACATGTTTTTAATGACAAGTCAAATCCGGATAGATTTTCTCAATCCGCCAATTCAATAAGGGAATTAATCGAAAAGTTGTTTAGGGATGGAAAATACGAAAAACAAACGAGCAACAGCGATAGGGAGAACAATGCATTTAAAATTAAAATTCAAAAATATGTTGATCCTTTAGGTAATATTCCAAAAAAATATGTATCTATATATTCATCATTTCATGATTCTACATATCAATATTTTCTTAAAGTAACACATCATGGTATAATTCCAGATGAAAAAGAATACTTAGAAAAATTAGAGATTTTTGAAGAACAACTAATGGATTTGCTGTTGGATTATTCTGAATGTATGGAATATACAGATAAAATGATTAGGAAAGACAACCCAGAACTAATTGACATCGAAGAACTAATTAGGAAATTAAAATTTGATACTTTGCGTAGGAATTTTTTCTACAGTATTTCGCCTAAGTGGATAAAACTTTTAAAAGAAAATGATTTTTTTAAGAATCCTCCGTCACAAACCGAAAGCCATACCTGTCCAATTTGGTATGAATCAAAGTTTTTGGTCAACAGTTCAAAATTTTCTAATATAGATTTCGAAATTCTCTATTTAATTATTCAACAGTGCACTATGAGCATAGATGTTAACAAGAGAAACCATAATGTGACACTTGATTTTTTGCAAGTTGCAGCAAATGCCCCTGTGTCATATACTAATAAGATTATAACTCTGTTATTAGAAAGGGGATGGCTCGATTTGCCTATTCACCAGTATTACTTCGACCTTAGAGTTTATACAGAAATTACTGAAAAACTACTAAAAAATTCGATATACAACGATAAGTGGAATAGGCATATCCTTGAAATCAAGGATTTAGATAATAAGAAAGAAATTGAACAACAAACAAATGACGGCAAGACAAATCCTGAACTCAAAAAAACTATTAATAATTTTATCAATTATCCACTGAGGAACATAAACTACAATGAATTTGTGAGATGGATTCAGTTAATTTATCGTGACCTTAATCAATTTTTGAAATCATTAGATTTCATTTATGCATTATTTGATACTTTTAAAAAATTGGTAAATACGTATGAAATAATTCTTAAATATCAAAGTAAAGGATCCGATTTCTTTATTGAATTAGATCCTATCAAACCTATCCCATTGTTCAACCTAAACCGAATCAGGGTGGATAACGAGTTGAAAGAAAATATTGAGGTAGACATTTTACTCTATGACTTGCTTAAGAGTTCAATTTTTGAATTACTTCAACGAGATAACCCAATTGAATTATTACAATTTATACGCAATAGAGTTTCAAATCCGAGACATTCGTCGATAATGTATAAAAGATTTTTGCTTTCGATTTACTCTTTCACTCCATCATATTTTCAGGATGAAATTAAGAACTGCATTATTGAATATCTGGGAAATGAAGACATTTATCATGAATATTCAATAATAGTTCGAAAAACTTTACCAACCTTTGACATTGAATATAGAACTAAATATATCGAACAGGTGTCAAATAAAGTCAAAACACTTGATCTAGATTTAGAGAATGATCTTTCAGATGTTCATACTTTTCTTAGGTTCTATGAACCTATAGAGAACTTTCTACCTACTGGAGTAAAAGCAACCTATGATAATTTAATCTCAAGATATTCTGCATACAGGCCTGAGGGATACATGGGAAAAGTGTCCATCTGGCATGATCAAACTATTATTGAGGATATTTCATATTCAGATCTTAAGCAGATTCTTAAACAAGAGAAATATGAAATAAATCAATATTATTTAATAGAGTATAATCTAGAAAAACATGCACTCGAATTTGTAAAGAATGTTAATGATATTGATACTATTAATGGGTTATTTTACTCTACTATACTTAAGTCTATTTTAGAAACTAACAATAATGGCAAGATCCCTACAGAAGAGATATTACCACTGGTAGATCACATAGTTACAATTGATAAGAATAGAAACAATGAATTGTTGCATCAAATTTTACATTTTGTCCATAAATATATGAACGATAACATCAGTTTTGAAATGAACAATTATGCAATTTACTCTATAATTAAATATCTATTGAAAATATCGTCTCATATAGAGATTGATATTAATCAGCCAATTGGCAAAAAGTTGTTTGAAAGTGTTTTGGATTCACATCAGTTTCATGCACAGGCGGCTCTAATTAAATATAACTTTTGGAGGAATAAAAATACAAGTGCTGTTGGAATTTTGGATGAGTTATCTGATCTACGAGAAATAAAACAGCATGGAATTAATTCGGTATTTATATTGGCTGCATACGCGGGTTATTTTACTACTATTAGTTCTCTTGATGAATCGTTCGTATCAAAAAACATGGATGTCATACTTCCTACTTTAGATCATGGTAGTAAACTTCTATTTTATGTAGCCTGGGTATTTTTCTTGAATGAAAATTCCGTTAAAATTATAATAGAAAATAACTTTCAAAAATTGCTATGCTTCTTTAAAAACCTAAAATGTTTAAGATCAGAAAAGTCAGACCCTATTAATTTATTGACGATTAATGCTATTCTATATCCATTTCTTAACGATAAAGACGAGAACGATTCTTTACTTGATGCTTTCATTGATTCTTCCAGCATTGAGACTCGAACTAATTTCTTGATTGAACTGGTAAAATTTGTGAAGAACAATAAACAAAAATCTCTTAGTGAATCATTCATTAACAGATTCAAAAAGGTTTTGTCCAAGAATAAATTTAAGACCAATCCCAAATTAATAGATGTATTTTTGAATAGTCCATTTGAAAAAAATTATTCTCTCGAACTGATATATCAATATTTAACCCGACCTGAATTCGATGTAAAATCCGATTATTTCAATCTTAGTAATGTAGTGTTAGAATTATCCAAATTCCCCGATGTTAACGAAGAAAAGGTTCTTTCTTTGATAAATTTAATCCTTAAAAAATCGACGGAGGTCGGATCCTATCTTAACTATGAAATGGTATATGAAAGTCTAAATAGAATTAAAGAAAGTATTGACAATAAAGAACAGTTTAATAAGATTATCGAATATATACTTAAAACGTCTTTTGAAACAAAATTTAACCAACTAAAAATAAATACAAAATTGATTAAATGAAAACACTTTATGACACGTGCACCTTAGGAAATCATGGACATATTTATTAAATCGTCCTGATTGACTTGAATTAAGAATGTCTGAGTCTTCTCCACTTTTTCTCATTACAATATAATCGACTTTCCGATTCTTGTTGCTCATATGGTAACTTAAAATTAGTTTCTAAAATTTTAAGTTATATTGGATTAATGTTTGTTTTGATTTAGCCATTTACTGCTTGGTTTGGTTGGTGTATCGCGGTCGAATTCTTTTAAGAATGAATAACGTAATTCCTTCCAATTACAAACGATGTTATTTCGTGCAGTCTCTTTAGCGTCTTCGGGAATATCATTGTATCCTAGTTTTTCAATTTCATTTAGTATTTCTTTGAATGGTTCGAATGGTTAAACTCCCTTCAGACAGTGGTTTCTCCAACATTCTCGAAGGATACACGAACTTCATCTATTACCATACGAAGGTCTACAGTAGTTTTGGCAAAAAATTCGGGAGTCGGGTTCGCTGTATGGGTATATTGGATTGAGTTTTGAACTGCCGCTATTATGCGATGTCAAAGATCTTTTAATGTCTTAATGTATTCCGTCCTTCTCGGAAATGAATTTACAAAATAGGCTGCCGGAATAGCCACAATTATAATTGAAAGATCTTTATAGGAAGTATATGCAATAGGAGAGTACACCGAGAGAACATAGCCAACTGCTATTGCAACTCCGTTAATAGACATTATTAATAATGTTATGATAAATTGTCGTCCGCGATTCACCTTTTATCATCCCCTTATTAGAAAAATGAATGTTACACTAATACAGTTGCAGAAATATTATAAATGATTTAGAACATTTGCTTTTTGCATTGGAGGTCGAATATCTAAATTTGCAAACAGAGGATCTTAGGCCATAATTCTTAATATTTTTTGGAACATAGTTTCGTATATACATATGAGATGGAACGATTTAAACAACAAATCCTATTCTAATTCTTGATACTTGTAGTAGGGCTCTACTTAATTAGATAATCATTAAGTTAATCAGTCGTCGCTTCTCAAAATGACTATATCGTCAAAAATTCTTTTGAACATAAGGATACATTCTCAAAAGGAATTCATTTTAAGGATAATAAAAAGTTGTGTATATTACGATGTTGGTGAAACGAGGTCTTTAGAAGTTATTGAGAGGCTGACAAAGAAGAGATTATCAGTAAAAACTTTCTACAACTACAAGAAAATATTGTATAAGAATTCTAAAATCTATGAAACGAAATTTAACCACGGAGAATGGGTTTACAGAGATCTACTTATCAAGTCACATTTGCTATTCTTATCAGAGGATGATATGGCAAAACAGTTCCAAGTTGATAAATTGATATGCAATGAATTTCCAGATATACCGAAAAATTATAGAGAAAGAATGAAAAACTTTGGTAAGAATGAAATCGATAATATTTTGAACAAATTTCATGAATTGAAAAATAAAATAAACAAGGAGAAAGAGAAGGAGTCGGAATTAAGATTAATTCCTATAAAAGCCACTATAAGAAAAGAAGAAATAAAATGCGGAAAGAAAGGATGTCATCAATGTCCTCATGGTCCTTACTACTACGCCTATTGGAAGGAAGAAGATGCTAAAACTTTGAAGAAAGTTTATCTTGGTTCTGAATTGCCAGAACAGTTTATTCATTCAATTTAGTAAACAGGTGATAGTTAAATTGATGGGTTACATAAGATTGCATAAGATGTAAATTTATGATGAAGAATCGAAGAAAAATAATATTTTTGAAAATACATAGAAATACTATGATTTGGAACATCATATCAAATGCTGAATTAACTAGGTTCAATCTAATTTATTAAAAATATTAATAGTTTGCTTGTGCTATTTACTATCATGGGTAAAGTCGATAGAATATCTAATATATCACTTGAGAGAACTTACGAAAATACAGATACCCATTCATTTATCTTACACATTCCTTCCGAATTTGTTAAGGAAATGGATATTATCAATTCAAGAGTGTTAGTTCACTTAGTGGATTTAAAGGAGGGTAGTTTTCTAATGATTTCAAAATATCATGAAGAAATAGTATTAAGTTAGTTTGTCAGTTTAAATTAGATTCTCGGCAATTCGAATTGCATCGCACTTTAACAATGGGATCATTTATCCTCTAATATTTTCTTCATTTCGTCATATTCTTCCCTGTTTATTTCACCTTTAGCAAATCTCATTTTAAGTATGGCAATAGGATCATTTGTCTGAACGCTCCGATGATTGTTAGGCGATTTGGTATCGCTGAAAGATTGCCTATTTTTTATTATTACTTGATATAATTGTGCAGCCCATTCTCTGATCGCTTTCCCGTTTAATGATGATACTCCAAATACAGGCCTATGAATTATTCCATTCTCGTCCTTATACGGAATTACCAGCCTATGAATCTTGCCGGTAGCACTTAGTAACCCTCCCACAAAAGTGAAATCTTCATTACCAACGCCTATGGCCGAAAAATTTGTATTTCGAGTTTCCTCATGAACATTCCACTGTTCTATAATTACAGAGCCCAAAGGAATGAATATTTCCCATAAATTCGAAGGATTTTTGTCACTCTTTAGAAATACCGCGTATCTGCTTGTAAGGTAAAATGCGCCTCTTTCATGATCACCTAGTTTTCCACCGGCTAAATGAAACTTGTGTCCTCCATAATATTCACCATCCTTTGCCTGTAAGACTATATCACCATAGATATGATTAAAGCAAGACATACACAAATGTTGACCCGAAAATTTGAACGTAGTTTCATTTCTATAACAATTGGTGCAAATTATCGTTCCCTTTAATAAGGCATTGAATTTTAGCCTGGAGTTAACATCACTATCAACTATTTTTAATATTCTTAAATGTTCTAATAAATAGAAAGGCGTTACGCCCCAAACTAAGATGTGCATTGATTGGGCTTCATCTATTAATCCCGTATCGTTATTTTTATGATGAAACTCTTGAGAAGTCATGTTGTTGATACTTTTGGCGAAGGAAATTGATAACGCTATAAACGTTGTAGTCGAAAGGAGGTGCTTTCTTGTAATTGGTATGGTCTTAATTTCATTGATATTTTTGAGAGGAATTCTGAACAAGGGCTCTGAATTCTTATCCTTCTTTAGATGAATTTCAATACTGTCGTCCTCTAATGATATAAATAATTTTCTGACTTTCTTAGTATCTTCGTTATCGATGCTATTTTATATTAATTTTATATCATAGTCTTTTTTCTTTAACAGTTCATCATTCAATTTAGACCATATGGTAAGTTCAGTTGGTCTTCTAACAATCCAGCCGTCAGCGGCTATTTCACTTTCTACTTTATCTATAATATACCCGGTAACGAACGGGATTCTTTCGCCAATCGCCAGGACAAGTGGTTCCAAAAATCTTTTATCTGGCCTAAAGGCAATTTGCAGTGTATCGTATATTTCGACAGTGGTAGTATTTACGTCACTCTTTGAAAAGAATATGTAATAGTTAATGCTAAATGCAGATCTGCTTAGCATCCGAGATTTTCCTAATATTCTATGCATTTGTTCGTCTGCTATCTTTACTGGCCCATTCAATTTATCACAAGTCTCCTTAATATGGCTGAAAGCAGATTCTATCGGTTCAGAAGTTTGAAATACAGCCCGGCTATAAAGCACAAGTTACAAAACAACTCAGGTAATTATATAAAACCTTCTACTCTATACCTTATCGTCATTATTCTAATTTTGTAATTATTCTATTTTTGTAAATTTCTTTTGTTCCAATGATACTAAATAAGGTTATGGTCTATCCGCTTATGCTATTTGTTTGATTTGTAGCATTTTGTATAAATCAGGTAATTCTTCCCTAACTTTGCGGATAGATAAAGGATAGAAAGAACTCACTTTTCTTAAAACATTTCTCAGATATGCATGATAGTTAAAATGTATTTGTAATTGTTTTTTACGATCACAAATCTTTAACCAATTTTCAGCAATCTGAAAAGCGTCGTCTTCTGCATATTGTTTAACATTCACCAAATAGGGACATATTATTTTCCATAAACAAATTTTTCTATTATCTTCTATTGGGACCTGAAGAAGATTCTCTATCCAGTCAATACTTTTATTGGACGAATGACTTAAACTATCATATGTTATAGACTTTTTTTGAGCGTTTCTTCGTTTCTTTTCTTTTATAATCAAACTTCTCTTGTCTACCAGGTAATCAAAAAAATCTTCTGCTACCCACTTGACATTTGGTAATTTTCCATCCCATTTTTGGATGATTTCAACCGCCTTACCATTTTTAGAATTTATAGTTCCTGGAACTCTTAACAAGCAATTATTAATTGAGGGATGATGTTGCGGATCGGCCTTTTCATCCGAAAAGAATTTTTCAGCAAACCTCATAAACTCAGTGGTTAGATCTTTTTGGTTTAAGTATGGGAGAAAATTGTGAAATATTTGCTCTTCCTCAAAGACTATTCCATTCAATGGTTGGTATATATGATATCCATTGCCAGTCCACAAGACTGTGGGATTGGCCATTCCTTTAAATTTCTGAGATAATTTGTTTAATATTTTAGTTAATCTTTTATCTAAATACTCACGACTATCAAAATATTCCATATCGAGATCAATCATAATTAACGATGTAGAAGTCATATTTTTTACATCAAAATCAATTGAATGTTTTACCCTATAAGGAAACGCATTTATTCTGCAATCGACGAATTTATAAATTCGGAAGTATGCAAAGATCCGATCACTACAATTTCTTTCATTTACATCGAAATCCATCACTTTCCATCTTTTCTTATCGCCAAGAAGGATGGTTCTAGGAAATAACTCATGTTGGCTTTTGAAATGTGATAGCATAAAGTCAATGTTATCCTTCATTTTTTGAAGATAAAAATAATGTTCCTTAGTATGCTCTGCATCATCCCCCATGTGCTTATTTGGAGGCTCATCAATGGGTGTTAAGAAAAATCACCCCCACGTGTACAGTTATTTTTGTTAATAATGTTAACCAAGGATATATTGACATATGATTCCTCTTCATTTGTGATCAAAAGATCAATGTTTCTACTTTGGTAACTTCCTTCTAATTCATTTAAATGGTTTGCATGAGTGTGATAATAGTGATCCTCTATTTCTTCTCTTATATCATTACTGGATTCACAGAATTTACAATGATACACTTCAATTACGGAGGAAAAAGGTTTTGCCTCTGGTTCATCGTTTAGATCACATTCAAATGCATTAATTACCTTATTTGGGGAATCTATATTAGGATAAACATTAAATGTTCTTTTTGTAGTTTGATTTGTGCTTAGATCATGACCTACATGATGATATGCTAATTCAAAAAAACGTCTATTAAGTTTGTATGATCCTTTTGAATTCTTTGCGTTCTTGTCAAAGTAATGTGCTAATTCAATTTGATCAGATGTATAATAGTCAATCAAATGCCGAATCAATCCCTTTCGTCCTTCGATAATGGTCTTGTCGTTCGTCCTCCTTGTTGCTTGTCCGATTCAGATTCGGATGATTGAATCTGATAAGTAGTCGTGTGTGGGTGATCTATTCTTTCTGAAAAATTATTCTCCTCGTGGGGGTGATTTTTCTTAACGCTCTCGTTTTCTTCCGTATTGTTTGTTTGATCTTTATTTATTGTGTCTGATGTGATTCCCTCAAAGAGATTTTCCCTAATTGCATGGTCTTTTGTATCATGGAGCACAAAGCCTTGTCTTAAGGCCTTGAATTCAGATAACAAAAACCATTCAAACTCTTTTTTTAATATGCATTTTTGAACTGCATTAACGGATTCAGAATCCCGTTCAATATTTGCGATACCTAATATTTCAAGTTCTTTCATCGTCTTTAATGCCGTTGTTTTTGAAATCTTTAGAATTCTTTCTATATTAGATGCTGAGAGAGTTCCATGCATTTCTAATAGTAAATCAAAAATTTTAACTCTTTCAATTGGCGCTGTAGATAGTGCTATAGTTGTAGTGATTGATATATCTTCAGTTGTTAGAAAGTTCCTCCCTTTCATCAGCGCATGTCCTTTTGCGATATTTGATAAAGAGGTTATGGCCCTGCTCGGATATTCTATGCTAGGCATCGTATATGCGTAGCCGGCTCCTTGTGATTCTTTAGTTTCCCACGTAGTGGTTACTCCTCTTAACACGGACAATAACCTACCTAACTTAACTAAATATTCAAACACCTTTTTTTGATCTTTTGAATCATCCCAAGGAACCTTTAACAAATCTTTAGGTTTGCGTGGCTCAGCAAATGGACATTTTTCAAACCAAAATAAATAATCTATTAATGCTTTCTTTATCCGTTCTCTTCTTTCTTTAAAATCGCTTTTTTCAATCTCCTCTAATAACTCTTTATCGCTTCTTTTAGATAATTCCATTCTATAGAAATATAGTTTGGGTCCTAATGTCCCCAAAAGTTTATACACCTTTCTTGGAATTTCAACTGCTGCCCCAATCCAAACGAACATTGTTTCTTCGCTATATCCACGATGACCTAAAGCACCCGTATCACTCTCGTAGCCATGACCGTCTGCTAACCTGGTAATTATTCCTAAGGTTTGAACTAGTTCCTCATCTTTATTCGAAAATGTTGGACCTAACTCGGGTGTCATAAACAGATTGTTCTTTATCTTTGGAATAAGATCTATATGTTTTAGTTCTGATTTCTGAACTGCACTATTGTGTGAAACAAACGCTCTTGCTGTGAAACTATCGGTATAATAGGTATGACTTTTCCCTCTTAACAATTCTAATACTAATGTCTTGGCAGAACTTGGTGGACCTAATATTATGCCTATAAACGGTAAGGTAATTTTCTTTATGTGAAGAATCATCATCGAAGAAAGTGTAAACTCGATAGTTGGCCAAATATCTGGAAAGGTTTCGTTAACTGTGGTTTGCAGTAGATCATATTTTTCATTTAGTGTGATTTTCCACTCCTCATCTGAGACCTTGGCCGATGAGACTAAGGTTGTTTCTGCTAATGATTCCCCATCACCTTCATCCGCTACTTCATCGCTAAATTCAGGATAAAATTTGCTATAATTTAGACTTACATGGTTAACGATTTTTATAATATCGTTCTCCTCCACATTTAACTGCTCAAATGATTTTCTTAGGCGTGTCTTAAATTTAGTAAATTTTGGTTCAATAGATTCTATGACTATCTTATAATCATATTTCTCACTTAACCTAAACCGCGCGTTTTCATTTGAGATAATTATATTGTCAAGAATGTCATCCATACCTTCAATTTTCCATGTCATTTTATATTCCTCCAAATTTTGAAGAACAGGATTTACAAACAAAGATGGTTAAGGTTCCATGTTCTTTGCAATCTAGATTAATTTTTACGGAAGGTATAAAATTACATCTTAATGCATCGCAGACTTTATTATCGACCTTTACCTTTTTAGTTTTGGTTGTAATTTTGAGACTCATCATTTTACAACTCCTACGATTCGGCTAATTTACCAGGATTAGCCGAATAGTTTTTTACTTTCTCAAGTAATTGCTTTATTATTTCATCGTATGTTTGATCTTTACGGCCTCTTTCCTTTAATGCTTCTCTGATTTGTTCAGAAACTTGTATGGTTGTAACCATATACTTATACTATAGTTACAAATAATTATAGACTAACCCTATACTAACTATAACGACTGTAATGTGGAGAACGATCAAGAAATGGTTAGAAGTCTGAGAAAGGAGAACCGTGAGTTGAGAAAGAAGTTATCAAATAGAGAATCTATATTTCATCCGAATTACTTCAAATATGATGAACTGACTAAGAGGGAACAATCAATATTTGATTTCATAGAAGCAAACACAGGCTGTTCAAAGGAAGATGTTGTGAAATTTCTCAAAGGTAAATTTTCACGTGTGGCTATATTAAACTCCATAAAAGCGATGGAGAATGAGAATATAATCATATCAAAAGAAAATGTAGAAAACAAACATACTCGTTCCTTAGTTATCAATAACGCCAATATTGCTTTAAAGGTAAAACTAGAAATTGAAGATTTTAGATTAAAACTATTTAAAATATTAGATGCACTTGAGGGCTCGATCGGAAAAAGAATCTCAGAAAATAGCAAAGATCTAGATACTTATTTCACCCACCTAAGAGAAATATATGATAAATTTATTTTTATAATATTCTCCCGGGCGATGCTTCAATGGCAAACTAGTATTCCGGATGAAAAAACTCTATTCCAATTGAATGTCACAACAGCAAGAAACACGATTGAAATACAGCAACGTATTTCAAAGTTAATCCCAACAGGTCATTTCAAAGAAGAAATATGCTTAGATGATGACTCTGAACCCTACTTGATAAGTTCATTCTCAGAAGTGGGGCTTAAAGATGAGATAGAAAACCTGATTCATTCAATACGTAGTCTAAACTACCTATATAGGAAGAATCGGATTGACTACTTTACTTAATTTGACTCGAAACTATTTCTGGTTTGACATAAGCAATAACTGGGTTCTTCTGAATCAGAATCATTATCTTCTCTATTCCCTCTTTTAATGAATTTATATCACTTTCTAGTTTGTCAATTTTCTGCTTATCTTCATTTCTTACCTCTGAATATAAATCATAAGATAGAACCATTCTACATCTTACACAAAACTTGTTTTCTTGTTTGTTAGGCTCGAGGCAATTAGGGCATTCTCTGTATTTTATAAGGGCCAGATCGTTTTCTTTATCTTCAGGTCTAACTATTCCTCTGGCTTGAAGAAGGGATTTTGAAGATTCATTTCCGAAATAGTGTATGTAGACTTGAGGCATTTTACTAGAAAGGGTCCAACCTGCGTGATTACGCAACACATGCTCTTTTAATATCTGACTTTTTTCAGTTAATGCTGAATGTCTAAATATATATAGATTCCAAGGCTTGGTTAACATATTTCTTATCAAAGATTTTTCTCCCTCTGGGACAGTCGGATCTCTCAATAAACCAGGAAAAAATTTAGTCTTGTAAAAATATTTGTATTGATAGGACAATCCGTCATAAGTTAATTTGGAACCAAAGGCAGTATTTGAATTTGAAATGAAAAGCCAAGAATCTGAGTTCGAACCAATAGGATGGCCATTCATCAACTCCTTTACATGTGGAATTGAGTCAATCAAAGGCACCACTCTTGGTTTAGTTTTCCCACCTTTAATTAAGACTTCTGCATATTGTTTCTCATCATCAGTCTTTTTGAAAATGATATCCTTTATTTTCAAATTTAAGATTTCATGAGGTCTTGCTGACATATCATTCGCAAGTGAATGGTAGCATCGGTCCCTAACACTAGGGCAGTATTTTAAGAAAATAGCATGTTCTCTTGGTTCCCATAAATCCGATGGAGAGTAGGGACTTTTTTCTTTCCTCGGCAATTGTTTGATACCTTTCATGCAAGCGGGAGTAATTCTCCTACTATGGTCAGGTTCTGTAGGATTATATAACCATCTAAAAAATTTGTTTAAAATAATCTGTCTACCATTATAGGACCCTACCCAACGCTGAAGCGGATCCTCAGAGATTGGCTTTCTCAAATTGTTTAAGAAACTTAGAATATCTTCTTTAGTTAATTCTTTAAATGGTTTCTTATTACCATGATAGTTACAAAGCCACACTAGAATCTTTATCCTTCCTTCCTTCGTAGAGTTTTTTATGTTAATTTCAGTTTCCTCGGCTAGTATATAATCGCATATTGTATTCGCATTCTCTATACTTTCATTAGCAAGTTTTCTCAATATACTGTTGAAGTATTGCTTGGAGCATGACTTAGTAAGCGAGTTTATTCTCTGGAGAACTTGAACTTCTTTTTCCTGTTGGTCCTCATAAGCAAGAGAATTGTCCTTTACCAAATTGGTCGTTCTAGAATCAATTGATTTTCTATGGCTTTTAAGAATATCGTATAAATCCCCAAGATAAGCGCGGGGAGTGGGATTCGAACCCACGAGTTCTTACGAACATGGGATTAGCAATCCCACGCCCTACCAGGCTAGGCGACCCCCGCCTATTAACTAAGTTTTCAGTGTGGATATATTAATTATTTGCATACAAGTACGATTCTATTGAAATTCGAGTTTAAACATATGTGTATCAATGTTTTAGAATTACCAAATGTTTAATTATTTTAGTCTCATCAATATTTCATGCCAACCGCTTATGTGTTAATAAATTGCGATTTAGGTTCGGAGAGCGAAATTATAAAAAAAATAAAAGAGGTGCCTGAAGTTGTAGAGGTTAATGGTGTCTTTGGTGTGTATGACATAATTGTAAGAGTATCTTCTGATAACATGGATAAACTCCGAGAAATCATTACTTGGAAGATAAGGAAAATTGACAAGGTGAGATCAACCTTAACTATGATAGTGATTGAAGGACAGAATCGTGACCTTTGATTATTAATGTCTATCTATTTTCGTTAAGCATGATCTGCATATCCAAATTAATAATCAACTCAAAAATTAGACACAATTTACAAAGGTCATTTGGATGATCCAATTTATCTTAATTTTATTAATAGCTTGATTGCCAATAACAAAAAAAGATACTATTTTATCCATTCTTTTGAAAATTCCTTCTTCTGATATCAATACTAGCAGTGAGAGAAAGTAATAAAGTATTGTAATTTTTAAATATTGTTATAATACTTTACCTTTAATTCAATTGCCTTTTTTGTATTTGATGTTTAAAAATTATGATCTCCAAACTAGGTTCGAGTCACTTGGAAGGCATAATTGGTCCTGCTATTTCTCCATCTTCGTGAGAAACAGTGCGTATTTCTACCTGCATTTGGCCTGATTTCATCATAGTTACTAAATCAGATATACTTTTTCCTGCCAAAGAGCCGTAAAATTTATCGGCAGTTATGACTCCACTAGTTAGCTCCCCATCGATTGGGCCAGTAGGATAGGCGGATTGAAATTGATTTGTAACCCGGGGTCCACTTAGAACTGTAGCGTATGGGTTAATTAGCTCTAAAAGATTTGTATTATTCTGTGTTCCCATGTAGACATCAAATACTTTGTCTATATTGTAAGCGCTAATGTCATATGATATAGTTTCATTTGGATTGACGTGGAATTTGACTACTGCAGTTGCAGCAGTATCGACTGGTGGGACAATACCTTCACCAGTAAGATTTGCAACAAAATCCGTATCTTGTTGAGCATATGCATATGTTGGAAAATAGGAAACCAGATAAATTGCTCCCAAGATAAGAACAATTGGTACGATTCTGGAAAGAATCATAATTTTCCTAAAAAAATTGATGATAAAAGCCTTTTGGTACAAGAATCTAATTGTATTCACAACTATTTTGTGGTTATAAATCTAGGAAATTCGGTTTAGCACAATAAAATTATATATTTTCAAAAAAAAGATCAGCCATGCCTTTATCTGCCTATACCTTCAGATGTTCATTCAATTTCTCCGACAACCATTGAGGATTTTATAAAGTCATTCACTTTACTGGTTGATAGTTCACTTCTTTACCCTTATCCGAATCTCTTAATCATTGATCATTCCTCCGCACAATGCTTGAGATTTATTATTATTCTGAGCTCTGAATAGACAATCAAGAAATGTTTTCACCTTCTATAAGATGATTTAGTCAATAGCCGAAATCCTTTAGCATAATGTATCTCGGAAATAGTTCTTCTCACATTTTTTCTCCTTCACATATGAACTGGTTCAACCTTCGTTCGTACCTATAGAAAAACTTTAATAGTTGACGGAGTAGCTTACCCTGCAACTTTTAAAAAGAGGGAAAAGTTGCAGAGTATCTGGAGTCTTCATGCAGTGCAGGATGATGGATGAAGGACCTATCAGTATATATGTGTGCACACAATATGACATCGCCGATTGCTCGTGTGCACGTACGCACTCACATATATACACAATAGAATAGAGGATTGTTTCAATAATCATCATTAGTCATTTGGGTGGGTAGATAAATCTGTCATTCTGCATTGTTACCTATTAATTCTCAATGTTAATTTATTGTCATGTCATACAAAAAGATAAGTACATTGAATAATTACGAAACTTTAATGATTTTCCTGAAACAAAAATCAAATCTTGTATTTATTCTGCAATTCTTCAGATTTATTGTTGCTTTTTTTATCTTTCACAATGAGTGCAGTTTGAGATCCTATTATTTCTTGGTAAAATATGATATGGTTAGTCTATCCTCCTCCCCCCACTAACCGCATTTTACCAGCTGTTACCATCATCAAATCCATTAGTTAAATCAAGACAAACCCTGCAAAGTTCTTCACTTTCATCTGGTCGCATTTTAGGAACCTACTTTTTATTACTCCACTAATATCCTTTTTGAAATATCATTCCTTATTCACCATTACTTCTATTTCTGGCCTTTGAGGTATTGGTTTTCAATTTCCTTCTTTGTTTCCTTTTATTGGTTTTGATAAGTTCTAAGAATTAGGAATATTGTTAATTACTATAAGCCCGATTTTATTACATTTAGGAATTTTTGATTTGTGACTATATGTTGATAAAGAAGGAAGAGAAGATTAAGGATTCACTATAACAGTACCAAACATACTTGTAGGATGAACCTCGCAAATATAATCAAAAATTCCGGATTTGTTAAATGTGAATTCAAATGTCTGATTGGGATGCATGAAGCCTGAATTAAATGAAGCCTTCTTTTCTGTCACAGTATGAATTCCAAAATCACTGTTTGTCCATACAATCGTATCACCTTGTTTTATTGTTATAGGATTTGGCTGATATGCTTTGTCATTTAATTTGGAAGCTTCAGAAACTATGGTTGCCCCAATGGATGTTCGCTGGGCATATGCATCTGAATTTATCAAAAAGATCAAAGTGACAAATAGAATGCCTGCAATTATTTTGAGGAACATACAGATATAGTGAAAACTAGTCAATTTATTTTAATCCTTTATTTTTTAAAAAGAGAATAATAGAAAAAATATATCAGGATGCTTATCTCAATTATGACATCTCTTCATCGAATCTAGGGAGTAGACTTGGTGATGGGCAGAAATAAGTTCGTCTATTTTATTTCAACTAAGATAGAATGGAGAATAGGTTATTCTTCCCTATTCACCCATTGTATTTTCAATACTGAGAATAATCCAAAAAGATGTAGCAATAGTAATAAAATATTATCCTACAGGAAAATTCGGAACAATACTTTCAAATGGATATTGCAAAGTAATATATATCTACAAAGAGTAGTATTACTAATATAGGGGAAGAATTGTATTCTTTGATGCTGGACTTTTAGGCTTCCAAATGTCTGAATAACAGGATATGATTTCCCACCCATTCCAAGATCATTTTACAATTACAACTTTCTTGAAAAACTATCTGCTATGGAAAGAATTCTGTTCTATTTATTATCTACAAGGAAAAAGACCTTTGCCTATGTAAAGAATAATGTTGGTACTAGGCATCAATCACATTCGTATACTCCATATGTTAATTAATTATGGTATATCAAATGGAATAAAAAGTAAAAAAAGACACTACTTTTGCTCTAGGTAAACCTTCAGTGTAAACAGAGATAGTCAAAAACTAAATTTTCATATTGATGATAACCAAACTTTGTAAATATTCAATATCATTAGCTCAATCCATCTTTCTAATCGATGATTTGATTGCATTAATTGTGTGGGACATTTCTTCTTCTGAGTTAAAAAAGTGAGGAGACATGCGTAAAATCTTTTTTTCGCCTAATTCGCGCTCTGCCATTATGATCCCACTCTTTTGCAATATTTGATTTATTTTCGGAATTCTTTCGTTATTCCTTACCTTTAGCGAAAATGACAACATATTGGATCGGAATACTTCTTCTTCAGCTTCGTGGATCAATATTTCTTTGTTATTCGCCAATCCCTCCCTAAGAATGGAATATAGAATCTTGTTACGCTGATTTATTTTCGGAATTCCGATCCTCAATATGTATCTTAATGATGCTTCAAGTCCTGCAAGACCTGGAAAATTTCTAAATGTGGAATGAAACTTTTCAGGATACTCATGAAATTTGATCACTTTTCTTATACCATTTGATTTTTCAGTATTATAGAGGTTTGGTAATGTTTCTGCTACACCAGAACCTGAACCTACAAAAACGGATTTGAATTCTTCCATCAACTGCTTCCTAACAAACAAAATCCCTATCCCTAAAGGTGCGCATATCCATTTGAATGCAGGGAATGTCATGAAATCACATTTCAAGCTTTTCACATCGACTTTGATAGAACCCACACTCTGAGCCCCGTCTACAACAAGTAACGTATCATGAGCACCTTTGTTGATACAATCCGATATTTTTTCGATAGGGGTAATAGAACCGTTGTTATACATGACATGACTTGTAGTAACCATTCTGACAGGGTTATGATTGTATATTTGCTCAAATTCTGACACAAGGTGTTTGCCAGTTGCCATGCTGTTAGTTAAAGAAGGAAAATGATTCAAACAAAGTCCCAAATCATTTGAAACCTTAACCCAAGGTAGATAATTTGAGTAGTGTTCATTAATAGGGTCACGAACCAAGACCTTATCACCTTTTCGCCAGTCTATTCCGTTCGCCACAAAATTTATTCCCTCTGTTGTACTCTGAGTAAAAATGATTTCATCGTTTCTACAATTGATTAGGTCTGCTAACCTTTGTCGAACCTCTTTTTTTAATTCATCTAAATATACATTGAATTCCTGAGAATCCGGACCCATCTCAGAGTAACGAAGACAAAAGTCTGTTATTGATTTTATGGTTGATAAAGGTAATGGGCCAATTGAACCATTATTTAGATATATCCTTTTATTTGTAATTTGAAAATCGGACCTTACTAGTTTAAATAATTCATTGTCAGATATTGCTGGGGTATTGGGACTAGCCAATATATAAGAGACAAGTGATTATTATTTAAGGTGTGTTAAAGCGGTTCCTTGCAATGCTAAATCAGCTATAACAGAGGGTATTAATTTACTATATTTTTCTGACATGACTGGAAAAACCGCCTTTATTGAAAAAATAGTAGCTGATTTTGAGAAAAAAGCTTTGATAGTGGATTTTGATACACAATTCACAGCTCTCAAAGCTAACGGGTATCTCTCCGCTATATTTTATGAATCTAATGGACCTGAAATATTCTTACCTGATTTAGTCTTTACCTCTGAAATAGTAGACAAGATTCTTCACACTTTGAAATTAAATGAAACGATTATTTTGGATTCACTAAATGGCCTCATGGATTATTTTAATTCTAAATTAATACGGGGCAAAAAAACTTTTTCTAACACGGAGACTCTTAAAATTAAAAGGATCGAGTCCAATTATAGACGAGGAAATAATTCAATCGGTCACCTAACTTTATTTCTTTTAAAAATGTTATTCGCATCACCTTTGATTGACAGGGTATCAATTATCCTCACATCATACATTCCCCAACAGTCAGCTGAAGGATTAGGTATCAGATTAATTAACTTGGAACGCAATTTATTTGCGAGCGGAACCCATTTTGAGAGGCTGTCACAATCAATAGCGGTTCTTAGATATGATCATGATAAAAAGAGATTGTTTTATACCAGAATCTTGAACACAAGAAATTTTCCTGAGAAATCTCGTGTTTTAGATTACCCTAAAACATTTCAATTAAAATAAATTTCTATCCATTAATATTGTCAAGCCTTTAACTCCATTATTTTGTACATAAAAATCATGGAAATAATGAGGATTAGAAACCCTGCACTCAACAAAGCGTACTTTTCATTATTTTTTTCAATTCCATACGCTTTGGCTGCTAAAATGGCTCCAACGAGTCCAAATATCAAGACAATGACACCTATAGTGGTTTCATAGTTGTTTTGTACCGCTCTTGATGGCAAAAACATAGCTTGGTTGTAGGCCTGACCTTCAATAATCGCATTGATTAACCCCGATGTAAAGGCAAAATAAATCAAAATGTAAATGCAGGTAACTATGATAATAGGTGATATTATTTTAAATTTCAATATGCTAATTAAAGATATAGTATTTATAAATTAAAACCTTTACTTACTAAACTGTAACCAATGAATCTTCAAAGGCGCTCGGGCCGAATTATCGTATTAGAAGGTCTTGATAAATCAGGTAAGACCACCCAAACAAAATTATTATTTGACTATCTCCAAAACAAAAAACCGGGCAAAGTCATCCTCATTAGTTTTCCTGATTACTCCACTCAAATTGGAAAATTGGTGAGAGATTTTTTGGATGGGAAAATCAAGTATAGCACCGAAACTTTACATATGCTGCTGGCGGCAAACAGGAGAGAAAAAAAAGAACTGATTCTGAATTATTTAGAAAATGGTAACACCATTATCATGAACAGGTATTATCATTCCAACTTGGCATATGGCATTGCAAACGGAATCTCAAAAGAATGGCTCTTACATCTAGATGAGGGTATGCCCAAGGAAGATATCACCGTGTTACTTGACATTGCGCCCGAAATTACTCAATCAAGAGTTGTTAAAAATAACTTTGATGCAGACATATTTGAGAAAGACAATGAATTTCTAAATCAAACCCGAACTAATTATCTCAACTTGGCGAAAGAATACGGATGGATAGTAATTAGATCTCATAAGAGGAAGGAAGAAGTTTTTAATTCTATATTGGGAGCTGTTGATGAATAGCTATGTTACAAATTACAAGTAAGGACTATATTACCAAATGACATTATCGTTTATAGGGGAAATAACAGACCCCATCCATAAAAACATAAAGTTCACTAAAGTAGAAAAGGAACTTATTGATACTTATATATTTCAACGATTGAGAAGAATCAGGCAACTTGCTGGTGCTCATTTGGTGTATCCGGGGGCACTTCATTCTAGATTTGAACATTCGATTGGATCAATGTTTTTGGCCGGAATGGCCGGCCAGACCCTTCTGGAAAAAGGCTACCTTCAGGAATTCGATACCATACAAGAGCTTAGAATATCTGCATTACTTCATGATATTGGTCATGGTCCCTTCTCTCATCTCTATGAGGAAGTCCTATCTTATTCTGAGTTTAATTCCCATGAAAAGATGGGTGAAAAGATAATTAATGAAACAATTATTGCTGATACTTTAAAACATAATGGATTTAATCCAAGATCCATCTCGGATATTAGTTTTGGTAAGCATAAAACTCGATTTTTGAATGAGGTAATCTCAGGTGGATTGTCTGTAGATTTGATGGATTATCTTCCAAGAGACAGTTACTTTTCTGGTACCGAATATGGTAAAATCGATTACTTTAGAATTATAAATTCTTTCGAAGTATCCTCAAGTGGAGAATTGGGCATTAGTAAGTCAGCTTTGTACTCTTACGAGTCCATGCTGATTTCAAGGTATCAAATGTTTAAGGCTGTGTATTTTCACAAAACAGTTCGAGCTGGCGAAGTTATGATTCTAAATGCAATGAAAAACTTGATCCGCCATGTCAAGCCGGCATCTGAAAATTCACTTGAATACTTCCTTAATTTACATGATGAGATGATCCTTGATACACTAAGCGCGATCGAGGGATTAAATGAATCTTCAAATGATTTTAGATATGTCCAACTTTTGAGAGACTATAAAAATCGCAAACTTCTCAAATGTATTTATGAATACCTTTCTTTATCCAACAAGCGATATGGCCAAGACCAATTGCTCCAAAATAGCAAGATAAATAAGGCTCCATCAAATCTAGAGTATTTTTTAGATTTTGATGCCCGAGTATCTAGAATCAAGAAATTTATAAATAAATCTCAATCAAACGGCGAATTTATTTTTTTGGATATTTCTAAAGCCCCTTCTATTCCTTTGGCACCCAAAAAGGAAGAAGTTACTTCAATAATGATTGTGGATAGAAAGGGAGAATATGAAAAATCCTTCGATCAAATACCTTTGATAAATGTAATTTCCGGATACCTTGACATGATAAGACTCTATACTACTAAAGAAAACCGAGGCAAGTATGAAGATTTAATGACCGATTTGCTCTGATTTATATCTCACAATTTTTATTATCGCATTCGAATTTAATAACAAATGGATAAAGAACGTGTTGTTATTAAATTAAGTGGTAGCTTGTTTAATTTTGACACTACAGTCGAAAGGATAAGAGAGTATGTTGATTTAATTATTGAAGTTAATGGTATTTATCAGCCGATTATTGTAACAGGGGGAGGTAGAATAGCTAGATACTACATTAATATCTGCAGAGATTTGGGATTGGATGAAGCTGGACTTGATATGACTGGAATAATGGTTTCTCACTTAAATGCAAAGCTGTTAATGTCTGGGTTGGGCGAACTATGCTATCCGTGCCCACCCAAAAATCTAGAGGAAATTTCTTTGGCCTTGCAGTCAAATAAGATAATAATAACTGGTGGATTATATCCTGGTCAAAGTACAAATGCTACATCCGCATTAATTGCTGAAAGAGCGAATGCAATAAAATTCTTTAATGCAACAGATGTTGAGGGTATTTTTGATTCTGATCCAAATAAAAACCCTCTTGCCAAAATGTATAGCTCGATCCATGTTCGAGAATGTATTGACATGTTAAAGAACGAAAAATCGATGGCAGGAACCTATGATCTAATGGATCTGATCAGTCTTAAAGTCATTGAAAGATCCAAATTAAAAGCTGTGGTTTTGAAGTCATCACCAGATAATATTCGCAAATGTGTTATTGAAAATATAAAGTTGGGTACTGAAATAATTATATAGTTTTTATGTCACCTTGATACTCTTCGATTCCATCATTCAAAATCTTATCATAAATCCTTAAACCTTCTTCTAGAGTTAATGGCTTTGACTGCGCTTTGGCAAACCCATCTTCATCAGTAAAATAAATTATTATTTGTTGATCATACTTTTGTTTAGAGACTTGGATTGCTTCACCTACAGGCATAAATCCTTTCTCCTGTCCCCCATTTTTAATTGTGTAAGTGAGCATTGCAAACCCTGTATACTTAAATAATTTCATCTGCGCATCCTTAGACCTTTTTTGACCTATAAAAGCTGCTTCATTGTATTTCATACTAAATACAAAAAAACATGCTTAATATTTACATATGATTAGTTTTCAAAGTTAATTGATGTTCAAAGAATTCAATTGCGACATGTATTTATAAATAAGGACTACGATTAATTTTTATGGCTTTCGTTAATGGTTTTGAATGGGTTATCATAATAGTTATCGTAGTTGTCATCTTTTTTGGCGCCAAAAAAATACCCGAATTGGCACGTTCTATGGGAAGAGCAACAACTGAATTCCAAAAAGCCCGAATTGAAGCAAAGAGAACTCTTGCATCTGAAACAGAATATACCGTTGAAGGTAAGAGATCGATTGATAGGGAAAAGTTAGAATCAATCGCAGAAACTTTGGGCGTTGATTACTCAAATAAAAATGATCAAGATTTGAGAAATGCAATAGACGAAGAATTGAAAAAACAGGGAGCTCAAGAATAGAATTGATTGGGAAGTCTTAGGTGATTTTTTATCGATTTATATATCTAACCTTGATCAGAACTAAATGTATTTGAATAAAGTGTTGGATAGTTATGATTTAAAAAACTTGACAATTGGTGTAATTGGAAGTCATTCTGCACTTGAAATTTTAGACGGTGCTAAAGATGAAGGTTTTAAAACAATTTGTATCTGCCAAAGAGGTCGAGAGTTACCTTACCAGAGATTTAAAAGACTGTCTGATGGAATAATGATCCTCGATAGCTTTTCTGATTTAGTTTCTGATGAAATACAAGAAAAATTAATTAAAATGAATACTGTGTTAATTCCTCATAGATCGTTTGTTGTTTATTTAGGAACAAAAAATATTGAAGAAAAAATTCGCATCCCAATTTTTGGCAACAAATTTATTTTAAAGGCGGAAGATAGGCATCTTCCTAGGAATCAATATTATTTATTGAAGGAAGCAGATATCCTATTACCAAAATTATACAGATCACCTTCTGAGATAGATGGCCCTGCGATTGTCAAAATTCAAGATGCTAAAAGGCAACTTGAAAGGGCCTTTTTTATTGTTACATCTTATGAAGACTATAAAAGGAAATCAGAAACCCGTATTAATTCAGGATTGGTAGACAAGCAGGAACTAGAAAACAAGTCAACAATTGAACAATTCCTTATAGGGACATATTTCAACTTCAATTATTTTTACTCCCCGATTACAGAAAAGGTTGATTTTTTGGGAATCGAGAGGAGGCTTCAGAGTAATATTCACGATTATACCACAGCAGTACCCGCTGTAAACCAACTTGATATTAATATAGACTTGCAGAATATAGAGGTGGGCCACACCCCGGCCAGCATTAGGGAGTCGTTACTTGACAAAGTATTTAAAATGGGTGATAAGTTTGCAAAGACATGTTTAAAGGAATATCCGCCAGGTATTATAGGCCCATATTCTCTACAATGCGTGGTGACTGTTGATCTGGATATTGTGGTTTATGACGTTTCCCTTAGAGTCCCCGGAAATCCCATATTGGCCACGACTTCTCCATATACTAAATATCAATACGGACAGACATTTGGAGTGGGTAGACGAATAGCAATGGAGTTAAAGTCAGCATTAAATGAAAAAGTCAAATTCTCAACTTTGTTTACTTAAATATGATATCTAGCGTAGTTGAATCATAAAGTCTGTTGTCCATTTTTTCGAAACAGTCAGAAAAAAATTACTGATAAATTGGGTTGATTAGGAATAAAATGCATTTTGTACTTTTTTTAAGAATTTTCTTTTGCTATGCATTCAATTGCTTCAAAAACTATTCTATCAAAAGTTTGATGTGACCCAGTGAATTTTCCACCACCTTGACTAAAGTATTTGTTTCCTCCTCCTGATCCACCAAACTGTTTTGAGATTTGGCCTGCCAATGTTTTTGCAGAAATAATCTCTGCGATTATATGCCCTGCGAATGCAATTATTCTAAGAGAGCCAGATCCGCTTGTAACAAAACCCACATAAATCAAGTTCTTATCATAATCAGTTGCCAGTTTACCAACGTTTAAGTGAAACTCTTCATCAAAACTATTATCTTCAAGAACATAATAACGAAAATCATTACTAGAGAGTGATTTTAGGTTTAATGGTTTTGACTCCGCCATGATTTTTTCTAAGTATAATTCTGAAGTACTTTTCAGCAAATTCTTTATTCTCTTCTTTGATCTGTCTAGTTCTTCCAAATTCTTGGCAAGAGTTTCTAATACTTTTTCTCGATTAGTTCCTAAGCTAGACACTATTTTATGCAATTGATTTTCTTGTGACTGAACTTTTTTTAATGCATTATTTCCAGCTACAAACTCAATTCTAACAACTCCATCTTGTATCCTTTCAGTTTTTAGTATTTTGATTAGTCCTATTTCCCCAGTATTAAAAACATGTGTTCCACCGCATGCCTCAATATCCAAATTGCCTACTTTTACAATTCGGACCTTATTTGAAGGAACCACACCTCCTTGATAAATCCTAAATCCAAAATCCTGTTCTGCTATACCTCTGTCATAAGAATTAACATAAACGGGTAAATTTTGTCTGACTATGTCATTTGCCTTTTCTTCAATTTCCTCAACTTGTTCTCTAGACAGAGCTGAATGGTGAGTTATATCCAGCCTAGCATAATCTTCCTCCTTGAAAGCCGAATTCTGCCAAACCCAAGATCCCAATGTGCTTCTTGATGCCTGATTTATGATATGAGTGGAGGTATGGTTTCTTGTTATGGCCGAACGTCTTTCCTTTTGTACTATGCAAGTAATTTTATCCCCCCTCTTTGCTTTAAATGAATCCTTGATATGATGCAAAACCACATTCTTTATTTTCACAACATTGTCAACTTGGTGGGGACCTATATAACCAAAGTCAGGTTCTTGACCACCACCACGAGGATAAAAGCAGGTTTTATCAAGAATTATCAAGTTATCGTTGACGACTTCTAAAACTTTAGCATCAAACACTGTTTGCTCGGGATGAATATAGTAAACAAGGTCAGTATCTGTCATTGAATCAAGATCCAGATTCAAATCAATGCCGAGATCGTTTTTGTCCATTTTTTTACTCTTTCCTGAAGAATGAATTTCTGAAATTCGAGTGTAAAAATTTGAAGGTACCGAATCAATCAATCCATATTCAACCAGATAATCTGGAGTAACCCCATCTGACTCGTATAATCTAATCAAGTCTTCAATGGTTAATCTTGTTTTCTCCTTCTTAATTCTTGATGATATCGTGGCAATCCTAGATTGAGTTTCTAAGTATCTGTCTGTTTCAATTTTGAGTATAGTATAAATGTCATCTCTATACTCTGCCAAGTCTTTATACATTGGACTTAACTGTTCGATATGGAAATCTACAATATCTGTTAATTTAATATTGAGATTCAACTGTTTTAACAGAGATAACGTTCTCCTAAGTATTACTCTAAGGTTATAGCCACCCCCAACATTTGATGGAAGCGAACCATCGCTTATCGCAAAAACAAGAGTTCTAGTATGGTCTATAACCGTGTAAAGTGATTCATAAGGGGTTACGATTTTATTTAATGTTCCTAATTCAATACCAATTTCTTTAGCAATTTCATTTTTAATTGCTGATATGTCATTATTAGACTCTAATTTTGAGGATACATGTTTAAAATAAGAAGATAATATCGTCGGGTTATCTTTGTACTTTGAATTTGGAGAATCAAATCCAAATCCAGTTTCCTTTTGAATCTTTTTTAATACCAAGTCAAATGTACAATCGTAACTTGTGGGTGTCCCATTAGTCATCCAGCATAATCTCTCCAATCCTGCCCCCATGTCGATTATTCTATTTTTCATTATTCTGTGATTTTTTTCACTACCTTCGAATTCAGTAAATACTGCGTTACCCAATTCGAGTCCTCTAACAAAGTACTCCAAGGAACAACCAAAAGCTCCCGCTCCGATCCACACATCTTCCACAAATGTAATTTCTGAAGGGGGGATACCCAGGACGTCGACTAGCATACCAAAATCCAAATCTATACATCTGTCCTTCCAGTAACCTCCAGTTGAATCTGCATCACATGTTTGTCCAATCATACAAAAGGAAGTGTAGTGTCTTCCTGTTGAACCTACATTTTCAACGTCATTAAATCGGAGACACATTTGTGGAACCACCAGAGGATTCTTTGGCAACTCGAAGATTACCTTATTTTCGGCAATTCTTTGAAAATCAACTATAGAAGCGATGGTGTAATAGAGATCTTCCCTCCATCTACATACAACTGGATATCGATTTACTATACTATGACCGTTCTTTTCAAAATAAGTCTTAATTTTATCCCATGTTTCTGCGTAGCTATATCTGTTAGAAGTTGGCGGATTTCCGATGAAATCATAGTTTTGATGATCTGGGCAGGTATTTTTCTCAACAATTGACCAGTAAAAACGACCACAAATCGAACAACCTTGTCTTTTAAAATCTAGACGTTCAAATAGCGATACCTTGTAATATTTCTCGTAGTCTGTAGAAAAAGTAGAAAGGAGAGACGATTTGTTCAAATTAAAAATGACTTAAGACAAAAGCATATTAATACTTTGAATGGATTGCAAGAAAAAGGTTAGATTCCTTATGAAGACGAAATCGCTTCATTTATAAATTTAACATAGGTGTCCTTTGGAGCAGCTCCAATTGTTCTTTTGATCTCTTTTCCATTTTTAAATATTAATAATGAAGGAATCGACTGAATTCCATACTTCATAGCAATTTCTTGATTTTCGTCTACATTTAGTTTAACAACCTTGATCTTATCAGAGTAAGATTGAGCTATTTGTTCTACTACCGGACCAACCATACGGCAAGGACCGCACCACTCAGCCCAAAAGTCTACAAAAACTGGTTTATCGGACTTCAAAACCTCTGAATCCCAATTTCCTGTTGTTACGTGGATGACATTGTCGTTTCCCATAATAACAATTATACGGTGACCGTATTTGAATATTTGTCATATCCAAATATTGATTGTCTTTTAGTTCTGTTATTTTTTTAGCGGCTTTTAGAAAGATTATTTGGTATTATGGGTCGATGAGGAATGTAAATGATGTATTAATGAAACTACTTATATGTCATTAGATTTAATTAATTTTTAGCATTTATGAAGGCAAGAATCCAAACTTAGTGTATGTAAGTCAAGTTTGTTGTAGCCTAACCTTTTAACCTCTCTACCAAGAAATATGTCAAATTTAATCTTAAAATGTATTAAAATAGTAACGATTACCTTTTACAATTAATACTGGGTTTTAATAGCGTATGCTTTCAAAGTTTCAATAAATTATCTGATCGTAATTTCGAGCTCATCTTTATTTTCAACTTCTTCCGTAAATTTGATAACTTTGACTGAATATGATATTGGTAGAATGAAAAGCTTTACAATTTTATTATATCTTTAGTAAAAAAAGCCAAAGCATCTCGGCAATCACAGAATGGGTATCTTCCTGGAATCGACCCTCCTACGCTAAATTTGCCTATTCCGAAGGAGGAGCAAAAATGCTTTTCTATAAGGTTTTGGTTTATTCTTATTAATGAATCAGAAATTCTGTTCATAATGCGCTGTTAACTTCGAAAAATCTATAGCTTGAAGATGTCCGTTTTCTGATATATTGACCAAAAGAAACAGGACATCTTCGTCAGATATTGACCGTGCATTGTATTTGTATTTTCTTGGCTTGTCAACTAGAGGTGTTTCC
>NZ_VUYS01000005.1 GCF_008389435.1 Candidatus Nitrosocosmicus agrestis
AATTCCAGTCATGGTGGTGTTAGTCTGGTTAGGAATAGGCATCAGACAATGGCTTGTACTTTCAAAGTGGGATAAGAAATACAAGAAATACAAAGAGTTGCAAAGAAAGGTCGATGAAAAATTAGATGATGATGAAAAAATTTAATCAGAACACGTTTCTTCTCCTACCAAGATTTCTTTAATAGAAGAATATTGTAATTTGAGACTAGACTTATTTTTTAAGCATTTATGAATTACATTGCAGAAATTATTACTACAATAAATTGAATAAGAGCACCAATTAATGATTTTTCAAAGTTCATTTTTTCAATTAGATTTATAGATCTGTAACTCGTGAAATTTGAAAATTGCTACGAATCATAGTCAAATTATATAATTACTGATGTAAAATGTAAAATTGTCTTGTTGAACTCAAAGGAATTATTGAAATAAAAAAAGAAAAAATTAGTTTGATATTGCATTAACTAAGCCTGGTGCTTGTTGATTCACAAGGCAATTCTTCTACTTCTCACGGCTAATTTAAACCACTTTATGAATCGTATGGTATTAATCATCTTTTGCTATGAATCCTAATCTTTTTTCTAATTTCCATCAGATCAGGCGAGTGGCTAATGATTTTCAATTTTATCATTTGATTCTTTTTGTTCATTAATAATATTTATGTACAGTGTTTATATGTATTACGCAGTGTAAATATATACAACATAGTCAAGAAATGTTAATTTATCTGCAACTAACATAGGATATATCTACGGAGCAAAGCCTAGAGCATTTTGAATTAATATAAAGTGGTTCGAAGCCTAAACTACCCATTCCCTTACCAGATTATACAGATAATGACATTTTAAAGAACCAGACTCTAATTTTATAAGGTAATTTATTATATGTAATTATATAGTAATCAAGATGAATTAACTAGTTGTTCGAGATTTACTTTAATTTTTTTTAAGCTTCGAAAAATCTGTTTATTATCGTCAAAATCGTCAACAATTTTTTTGTACGATAGATTAAGGTCATCCTGAATCTTCTGATTAATAGTAATTTCGCTATCACCACTCTCCAAAAAAATCTCTACTCCCAAATCTTTATTAACTAACTTAAGGGTTGAGGGATTAAAATTCGAATTATCCGATATGTAAGGCTCAAAATGCAGATTGAATGGCTTGAATTTATTGTCATCAGAAGTATAAACAATGTTTATCCCCATCTTTATCATTTCTGCTTCGGCTTGCTAATTATAAAAGTATTTTATTACCAAATAATTGTAACCTCAAGTTTTGATGGATGGAGGTATACTGGTCAGTCTTAATGTCACTGGCAAATGAAAAGATTCTTCAAGTCGAGAAGCCAAATCAAGTTGTGTACAGCAATAACCTAATTGTTTGCAAGATTCTAACCTTTAACTTCAAGACATTGTCTAATCTGTTAGCTGTATCTAGGTAACGTCAAAATTTTTTACCAAAACAATATAACTATCAAATACAGATGTCAAAGACAACTCTACTAAAAAGGTAAGATTATCTCAAATTAACCAAATAAAATATTTGAGATTGTAGCATTTGAATTTCGAAAGCCTCTGAGCTTATGTCAGATCAGAATTTATTTCATAACTCTATACAAATACAGAATGATTCATAGCAAATGAGTCATTTGCGACATTATATGTGTATTACAATTATAAGATAATTTTTTATGTGGTTTCTCTGTACCAATCTATCTATTTTTACTTTGCAATGATGGAAATAGGCTACTATATTAAAAATACAATAAAAATTTAGAAGAAGAAATTACTCGATTTTTCTTATTAAATGTGGATTTATGGTTGTTTCTTACGAGTAGTTTTTTTTGCTACAGCTTCACTATTATTGTTTTTTTCAGGTGTTGCTTTTGTTGCTTTTGTTGCTTTTGTTGCTTTTGTTGCTTTTGTTGCTTTTGTTGCTTTTGTTGCTTTTTTTTCAGGTGTTGCTTTTGTTGCTTTTGTTGCTTTTTTTTCAGGTGTTGCTTTTGTTGCTTTTGTTGCTTTTTTTTCAGGTGTTGCTTTTGTTGCTTTTGTTGCTTTTTTTTCAGGTGTTGCTTTTGTTGCTTTTGTTGCTTTTGTTGCTTTTTTTTCAGGTGTTGCTTTTAGTTTTTTTTCCAATAATCAATCTATTATAGGGTATTAAATAAATTTATTGGCTCTGAATTCAATTAAAATGGATTAAAGAATAGTAACGATATGATTTACTCGGATTTTCTCTATTGAGGAGTTTATTTTGGAAACATTAAGGTTGAAAAGAACTCGAATTTAACCAAATATTTCAAAATTTAAATAAATTCTATACGTCAAGTTAACAGGTAAACTTCTTAATTAGAGACTTTCTTATCCTTCTTCGTGTACTCCATAAGGGAAAAAACCATAATTCAAATCTTAGGCAAGGTATCAGGTATTAATCTTAATTGTAAGATTAAATTCCTAAGGATCTCGACAGAGAACACAGTGTAACAGTAGATCAAGTAAATGATGCGCAAAATTTCTACATTTTACATCTCAAAAGTTATTCAATTGGCCGGAGAATTCAGAATGGTGATTAGATATGAATGAAGTGTGCATTGCAGAATAATTTGCTACATATTCAGAATTAAATCATATATTATACTATATGAAGTCATAATCCAAATTAGTAGATTTAGATTCTGTATGTCATCATTTATTGATGCAATATATTATTGGTAAATGGTGACCATGGTTGTGATATTATCCTAATCAAAATCACTAATAATTTATCATTATCATAGTACTAAAAAACAATAATTAGTCAATACAAACATAGGATAATTGTCATAATGGAAATTTTTGATCTCATATCATTGATTCAAGGATTGGATTACTCTGCAATTTTTTTGTTAACTTTTATTTCAGCAATTTTAATTGTTGTTCCGATCCCATATTTTCCCATTCTTATGACTGCAGCTTTGGTCACAAGTCTGGACCCTAATTTAATAATTATTATCGGCGCTTTGGGAGCTGTATCTGCTAAATCAATAGTATATCTGATAAGTTATTTTGGAACAAATATCAACAGCATAAAAAGTAACTTTGATTCCAAAGAATATCCAGAAACTTTTAGAATCTTAAAAAAATATGGCGGACTTGCAATATTTCTGGCAGGTGTTACACCGATACCTGATAACATTGTATTTATTCCATTTGGAATGTACAAGTATAATCCCATAAAATTTATCCTTATAACTTTTATTTCAAAAATAATTCTCAATACAATAGTTGTATGGGGAACAGTCATGATTGGAAAGCCAATAATAGGAAATTTCTCTTCAATGTCATTAGATACCAATACTTTAATTATTACTATTTTAGTTTCACTTGTTGTATTTGGTGCCTTGTTCATTTTTTTTCTAAAAATCCGCTGGGCAGTATTTTTAGAAAAATTTCTTGTATATATAAAAAAATTGAGAACGCGAAATTTAGGAGGCAGAAATTAAGTATGATTATTACATACTGGCGGCGGAATTAGATTCGCATTTGGGTTTAATAGAACAAGGTTATTAAGAAAAAATTACTAAGTAACGATAAATGGTTGTCTTTAACTACTCTAATGTAAAGGAGGTCAAGGAGGCAGAAATTGTAATTGTAGGAGTACCTGATGAATCCAAATCACATTCAATCAGAAAAGGCGCAAATAAAGGACCAGATATACTCCGCACAATAACTAACGAAGTAAATTTTTTTGTTAGAAAAGGTATTGTCATACCAATATCTCCGATGCGCGGGTCACTGAAGGGGAAGCTTATTTATGATTATGGCAACATCAAGAGAGATCAGGTATATCAACTGATATTTGATTTGGTTTCGAATGGAAAGATTCCTATAGTTATTGGGGGAGATCACTCAATTACTACAAACATATTACGAGCAATTGGAGATTACCTTGGAAAGATAAGATTATTGTACTTCGATGCTCATCCTGATTTTGTTTCATCTACCAAAGACTATTATGGCTCTGTATTAACGGATTCATCAAAATGGATAGACTTTGAAAGAAGTTTGTTGATCGGAACCCGATCTGCTGAACTTGAAGAGCTTGAGAATACATCCACTGCAGGATTAGAAATTGTAACTCCGCTAGACCTCAAAGAAGATGGAATTTCCAAAACCCTCAATAAAATAAAAGCAAAAGGCAAAAATGGCAATAACTACATTTCAATTGATCTAGATTGTTTGGACCCTGCTTTTGCACCTGGCGTATCTGTACCTTCAGGAGGCGGCCTTTCCGGTATTGAATTAATTTCCATGGTCAAATCAGCCATTGGGATGGGCATTGTGGGAATGGATATAGTCGAACTTTCACCGGATTTTGATGTCAATGACACAACGTCTTTACTTGCCTCCAGAATTCTGTTGGAATCTATTGCCTCAATCAATTTTGGATAGTATTGGACCTTATGCAAAAAAAAGAAAAAGTCTAACAATATCAGAAATTAGTTCTATCACCGTTGCCTGCAATTACTCAGCATACATACCGATACATGAAGGGATCTAAATTATATAAGCAAGTTCTCTTCTTTAAATTAAAATGGCAAAAGCAGTTGTAGACTTTCCTCCAGGACCTTCAAAGTTTTCTCCAAAATTATTACGTCAATTATCAAGAGAGCCTATTAAAACTCTTAGTGATTTAGTGAAGGAGTACGGGGAAATAGTGTACTTTAAAATAGGAAGAGGTCAAATCTATTTAATAAATAATCCTGATTATATAGAAAAAATTTTGATATACAATTATAAGAATTTTAAGAAAGGTAAAAGACTCCAAACCGCCAAGAGATTACTCGGTGAAGGTCTTGTAACAAGCGAAGGTACAAAACACGACAATCAAAGGAAAATAGTCCACCCGCTATTTTTGCCTAAGAAGATCTCTTCGTATGGACAAATCGTTGTGGATAAAGCAACCCAGATGCATCAACAATGGATAGATGGATCCATAATCGATATTCATAAGGAGATGATGAATGTTACCTTAAAAATAATATGCAAGTCGATAATGGATTACGAAATTGATTCCGAGGAGGCCATCAAATTCTCATCTGCACTTGAGTTCTCTAAAAAATACTTCAAACGTCTCCAACATCCAATTGGTCATATTTTGGATCATTTTGAAATTCTTCCCGAGGTATCCAAAAGTAGAGAATCAATAAAAACACTTGATTCCATAGTTTACCAACTAATTATAGACAGGAAAAAAATATCTAGCACTAAAATATTGAAACCCAATTCACCAAGAAATCAAGAAGAGGATTTATTATCTAGACTTTTACAAGCACAGTTTACTTCAAATAATAATTTACAGGATGACCAAGGCAATCATGTTAAAGGTGATAAAGTTAATACAACATCTAGTCCTCGTCCGATGACTAACCAGGAAATAAGAGATAATGTAATAACTATGCTTATAGCTGGACATGAAACAACCTCAAACGCAATAACGTGGACGTATTATCTCTTATCACAAAGCCCTGAAATCGAACAAAAAATGTTTGAAGAGATCGATTCAATCCTATCGGAAGTCCAAAATAATGGTAGCAAGGTTTATAGAAATCCAACCGTTAAAGATATTCCCAAGTTAAAGTACATCGAGAAGATATTTAGAGAGTCAATGCGAATATACCCGCCGGTCTGGAGCATTGGAAGGCTAGTTGAGGACGACTATTTAGTCGACAAATATACCATACCAAAAGGATCTTCAATAATTATGAGTCAATATGTTATGCATCATAATGACAAGTATTATGACAGACCGAATGAATTCAATCCTGATAGATGGACAGATGAATTTAAAAGACACTTGCCAAGATTTAGCTACTTTCCCTTTGGTGGAGGACTTAGAGGTTGTATTGGCGAATCATTCGCATGGCAAGAGGGCATATTAATGATAGCTTCAGTATCAAGTCATTGGAAGCTAGAACTAGTTCCTAATCAAAATATCAAAATGGATCCTGGGATCACACTCAATCCTAAAAACGGCATAAGAATGAAACTAATATCCAGATCGAATTGAATAAAACACCACAGTTATTCAAGGAAAAGCAAAATCATCAAACTCACATACCGTATAACAGAGAATTGAATTAATGAATAAAAAAAGACATGAAATTTAAAACAATAAGACAAGTCCAAGAAATAAATAAAAAAAAGGTTATTACACGATCACTAATACAATTCGCCTTTACATTACTACTACTGTACAGTTCGTTTTTCATTATTGGAGTTCCTATCGAGTTTATTATACCATATATCATATCATTTGTTAGTATTTTTCTATTGTCTAACAAATACTCCGACAGGATTATGAGATTCTACAAGGATTCGAATGGTTCGATATTCGTTGATTTAGGATGGTTTTCTAATTTTTGTTACATTTTGGCTACTGTGACCCGCATCATTATAACTTCATTAGGTATCATAGTTAGATTTGGATTACCCGAAAAAATGGGAGTAGATCTAGAATTTACATTTCCAATTTTGGGGGAAACCGTTGCAGGGTTTGTGGTTGCGGCAATTGTATTTGACTTTTTGTTAATTTATGGTAAAGCAGTTTTGGCAGGTATGCAAATAAGGATGTTGAAGCACTACAAACTAATTTTGACAGGCAAGGAAGAAGTTAAAGAAACAAAGTCTGGCGGACATAAAGATTATTCTAAATAAAGGCATTGAGTTGACTTCATGACTATCGAAATCTTTATGCATTTTTAGCGAACAAAATACTCTAACTTAATCTGCATAAAGATTGATATTTCTGAACAAATATGAAACAGTATTATACAGAGAAAAACAAACTATCCACATATTTCTATGGTTTATACTTAGTTTGGTTATAAAAAAAATATCAAATTACTGTATTATCATTAAATGTTCTTTGCGTATAAATAAAAATTTTCATGAGATATAATTGATTCAGAATTAAGAATTTTTTCAAGGTTTGCAGATACTGGTAAGAAAAAATAAACGTTGGTATAAGAATCATTGTTAAAATACTTTTTGAATAGAAGACAGGTAAGTTTGAAGAATATGGATAATTCAAAGCAATTCAAATAACTGATCTGAAGGATAACCTCATTATGTAATTTCTCAAGTTTTTTTGTCATATATTTTAGTATTATCACTTCGACGATCTCTTTGTTCTGATTCACGATCAATAAAAGTTCATTATTTTGCACAAGCGAAAGTAAGTTGAAAAAACCAGAATCCAGATCACAGAATCTCCACGAATCAAAATACTTGTGAAAACTCTTGCACGAATCATTTTTCGATAAATATGTCTGGATCTCTGGTATGTCAATTAATTTTGGTACTTTTATATCAAGACTTGTTGAAAATTTCGTTGTATATCTATTTAAAGGTTCATTATTTAGAACTAATTTTTCTAATCTAATATTATAATATACGCAGTCAAAAAGTTGTATGAATCCCATCTTTTCTAGCATTTTTTGAGAAGCAAAATTATCCTGGGATACGAGTGCGCCAAATTCATTAATTCCTTTTCTAATTCCGTAATTGATACAATAATTTAGTAATTTGGTTGCAATACCTTTTTTCCTATAGTTTTTGTTTACTCTCAATCCCTCAAGCCATAAGATGTTTCGAGGACATTTGATAATATGTATCATTGCAATAGGTTGAGGTCTTAGTTTAGAATGAAAGGATGTAGTTTCAAAAATGAGTAACAAACCTGATTGATCGGATATCCATTCATCCCATGTCCGATCAATATAATCCCCCCATTCAAAGGTGTCCGTACAAAAGTCCAATACCAAATTCTTATCGGATGATCGTGCATTACGAATACCCATTTAGACAACTATAAAACTCCTTTATCCTTTTTATTTATTATCAGATATTTTTCTTCTTTTAAACAACCAATCTGGATGAATATTTATCGGCTGATAGGTACGAACATGTATAACAAATATTAATGAGTTAAAAATCCATTCAGAGATATCAAATGTCGATCAAAATTCCATATTCAATAATTGGGCTACAAGAATATCATTTTGATTGTGGACTGATTTTTCTCAGATATGATTCCTTTTATTCATTAACTTTTAATTGAATATAAAGTGACAGGTATTCAAATAAATGTTAAAGAGCACTTATGATTACATTTTAACAATTTGCTATGTTTGGTTAATTATCATTGGTTTTTTTATAGTCATTACCTTTGAAATTGTAATTCTCATAGGCTTCGTTTTTCCAATTCTTATAATATTCATTCTTCATAGAGAAAAACGAATAAATGTCAACGAAAATGGCGGGCAAAAGATAAGTAAAAATAAGTAAAAAATGAGGAACAATCATATCTGGATGATCTTTTAGTTTTAACATATCCATTTAATCTGATGAAATATCATGATTAATCAAAATCAAAAAAAAGTCATTCGAAAATTCCTGTTTTTTCTTTCTATGTCCATTAGATTTAGGGTAATAGTTATCAAAATCAATGAATAGTCATTGTGTCTATAATTTCTTATCTCTCTGACGAGTGTATCATAATTTCTGATATGTATTCCGAATAAACAGGATCATTGTTACATCTATTGATGCGTTAGATATTTTTCTATTTTCCTCTATCCAATCATCCATCTTACAAGAGTGGTAAAAATCTCTCAACTCCATAATTCTGCTTGGTTTGCATCATGGTCGAACAATTAGGGCAAGTTAAATCGTTAACCTTGGATAAAATATAATTTGTCAATTACTAAATTACTAATCCTCATGTTGAAATAAAATCAAGATATTTGTTAAAGAAAATGAAACATGATTTGAATGCCACTATGATTAGCAAAGAAGATTCAGACATCAAAATTGAAAAGGCTTTTAATTAATCAAAGCATAACTATTCCATGAAATTAGATGGAAAAGTAACTATAATTACTGGAGCATCAGGAGGTATTGGAAAGTCAGCTGCAAAAAGAGTATTAAATGAAGGTAGTAAAGTAGTTTTAGTTTCCAGGGATCGTAATAAGTTAAAAAAAACAGTAGATGAAATAGGGAAAAATGATAATTTAATGTATGCATCTGCTGACGTATCCCATGAATCAGAAGTTCTAAGCGTCATTGAACAAACCTTGGCTGCATTTGATAAAATTGATATTCTCATAAACTGCGCTGCAATTATCAATGACCCTACTCCTTTTCATTTAATGACCGAAGATCAATGGACGAATTTGATCAACGTTA
Source organism: Candidatus Nitrosocosmicus agrestis (assembly GCF_008389435.1). Classification (GTDB taxonomy): domain Archaea; phylum Thermoproteota; class Nitrososphaeria; order Nitrososphaerales; family Nitrososphaeraceae; genus Nitrosocosmicus; species Nitrosocosmicus agrestis. The sequence goes on from NZ_VUYS01000005.1 coordinate 9,227, forward strand.
ATCTAAAAGGCACTTTTCAACCCATAAAAGCAGTAATTCCGATTATGATGGAACAAAAAGAAGGAAATATCATAAACATATCCTCTTTATTGGGAATGAGGGCTATACCTAAGGTCCCATTTTCAGTTTACGGGGTCACCAAAGCAGGCATAATAATGCTAACAAAAAGTATAGCAGTCGAATACGGGCAATACAATATAAGATGCAATTGCATTGCTCCATCAACTATACGCAGCCCGATAATGGAACCATATTTACAAGACGAAAATGCTAAACGGATGTTGGAGGGAGCATTTCCTCTAAAAAGAATTGGTGAGCCTGAAGATGTATCTAATGCCATATTATTCTTAGCGTCGGAAGAATCAAATTGGATAACTGGTTCTGTCATGTCCCTAGATGGAGGTATATCTGCAAAACTATAAGAATTTATAAAAATAAATATCACTATATAGACTTATATATTAAATTTTGGGCTCAAAAAACAACAAGTATTGATTAGCAGTTTATTAATAACAGTTCATCAAATATTTAAAAATCATTTGCGAGTATTGCTTCTAGATATGGGATTAAATTTAAAACCGTTAATTACATCTCATCCCATCAATATTTCGGATTTAAATGGCAAAGTAGTTGCAATAGACGCCTACAATGTGATATATCAATTTCTAGCTACAATCAGAGGTCCAACTGGAGAATTACTTGCTAATAATAAGGGTGAACCCACTAGTCATCTTAGTGGTCTATTTTATCGAAATCTAAATTTACTGTGTGATGGAGTCAAACTAGTATACATCTTTGACGGGATCCCACACAGATTAAAAACCAAAGAGATCCAAAGAAGAAAGAAGGTCAAAGAAGAAGCAACTCAAAAGTATACTTTGGCATTAGAGGAAGGAAGAATAAATGATGCAAAAAAGTTTAGTCAAGCTACTTCTGTTTTGACTTCAAATATGATAAATGAAGCAAAGTACTTGTTATCTTTGATGGGGATTCCCTTTATTGATGCAGAGTCAGAAGGAGAAGCAACTGCAGCTTTGTTATCGAAAAATGGATTAGCATATTCTTCTGTAAGTCAAGATTACGATTCCATCCTATTTGGTGCTAAAAGGCTAATAAGAAATTTAACTATTAGTGGAAAAAGAAAAGTCCCTAATAGAAATGCATATATTGATATTGTACCAGAATTGATAGAACATGATCAAGTCCTAAAAGACAATAGTTTGACTCATGAACAACTTATAGATGTTGGAATACTTATTGGTACTGATTTTAATCCCCAAGGGTTTAGTGGTATTGGACCTAGAAATGCTTTAAAACTTGTCCAGAAATATAAAAAGCTCGAAAATATAGAAAAGATAAAAGATGAATTATCAAATACTCCGTATGAGGAAATTAGGGAAATTTTTTTGGCTTCACAGACCGCTAATATAGATCATATCAAAATTGAATTCAAGGAACTTGAGAAGGAAAAAGTTGTAAAATATCTTTGCAATGAAAAGAACTTTTCTAGCGAAAGAGTTATGAGCCACATAGGGAGATTCGAAAAATACACATTAAAAAAAAGTCAGTCATTAGACAAATGGTTTTGATATTTATTAACAACCGATAAAATTTTGATTACCAATAGTATAAGAAATCAAATATAGAAGTAAGATTTGTAAATTCAAAAATCCATTTTTATAATGCTTTGATCTTAGGAAATAATCTTGTCATTCAGATGAAGATAAATTAAGTTGCTCTTCGATATATCTAATCGATGAGGGGAAAATAGTAAGAAAAAATTAAATTAAATTGACTTTAATTACGACATTGGTGTATCCGACATATTACTCTTGTTTATATCATTAATTATTAGTAGCCATGATATGAGTAGATTCGTTATTTTCAGCTGATGTAGCATTCTCCATTGACGTTTCTGCATAACTTGGAATTTCCTCATTGGGTATCTCTTGGGATTCATGTTGCGAATCTCGCACATAATCAACATTCTGTTCAGATTCTTGATGATTTATATTTTGTAAATCATAATTAATGACTTCTTCCTTACTCTCGTTCTGAACAGTCAACTGATCACCGTTGTTAGAAACTGTAGTGTTATCTATCGTTTGTTGTGTAAGTTTGTTAATGATGTTGTTAATTTCGGTTTTTTCCAAATTGACATGATCCAATAATTCGTTTGTATGTAAAGTTATTTGTTGATATATATCTTCAGTTATTTCATTACTCTTATATTGCAACTTTGCATCAAAAAGTACAGCTTTTACTCTCTTGGACTCCATATCAATTTCTGAAATTCTCTGATTTAGTCTTTCAATAATTTCCTTTGTACTTTCTCCTAGATCTTCCAATCTTTTTTCGTATTTTAAGTATACAAGTTCGGCGTCGTCTTTCATACTGTCATTGTCGGATACTATTTCTTGTAATGCTTTAATTCTTTTTAACGTTAGAGATTTTTCCCTCAGCAGTTTTTGTGCATCTAATCTCCATCTTGGAATGAAAATAACGTAATCTCCCTGAACTAAAAGTTGTTCATATGGCAAATTTTTGATTCCACTTGATCCACAATCTACACTCACAGATTCAATAGATCCTTCGATATCTGTAATAATGCCTACAACCTTCCCTATGTATGTTCCATACATGTCCTTTACTTTTTTACTGACAAATTCGAGCTTCAATTCGCTCATATAGTTTCATCAATAGACGGGTATAATGCTCGCTGTGTGAAAAAAAATTTATCATGTTATAAGATTTAATACACCAATATTTTTGATATATTAAGTTCGAAAGACAAATTAGATTGTATATTATTAATAGTTTTTAGATTAAAACAACAAAAATTGAATTTATTAATTATTCTACTTTTGGGTAGTTGAACTTAAAAGTTCTCCAATTTCGTTATGCATTTTGAGGAAATTCAATCCTTTCTCGGTTGTTTTATAGGTTTGTGAGCCTTCAACATATTCGATTAGAGTATTTTCTATTAATACAGATAAATATTCACGTAATTGTGCGTAACTTAAAAATGCTTTATACATGATTTTTGTCTTTGTAGCTCCACCATTGGCCGCATCAAGAATCATGGCTACTATTTCGGTTCTACTTCTATATTTCACATCTTATTTTCGTTCCTGCTATTTATTTTAATTTATTGCAACTTTCACATATAACATTCATATATAAGTTTGTAATGGGAGTTGAATTCTATTATATATAATAAGCAATTTAGCAAAGTCATTCTCGATATTTGAATAGAACCATTTAGTATATTCTGTTTTAATAAAAAAAGGATTTATGTTAATTAAATTTATCACTTTTATGAATGATCTTCGAAATAATAGGGATGAATCACAGGAAATTATAACTCTAGAAGGAAGTAATATTAAAAAAGTTAAAGAAAATGCTAAAAACAATCCTGATGAATTTTGGACAGCTTGTGCCAAAAACTTGATCTGGTTCAAAGAGTGGGACCAAGTTTTGGATTGGAATTATCCTTTTGCAAAATGGTTTCCCGGTGGTAGAATTAATGCTTCATACAATTGTCTTGATAAACATTTGACAACAGAGATAAAAAATAAAGCAGCTTTTATTTGGGAAGGCGAAGATGGAAAAACGATCACTGTTACATATTATCAATTATTTACGAAAGTGAATCAATTGGCCAATGCATTAAAAAAACTAGGAATCAAAAAAGGTGATAGGGTTACAATTTATCTTCCCATGATACCAGAGCTACCTATATCCATGCTAGCTTGTGCAAGAATTGGAGCCATACATTCAGTAATATTCTCAGGATTTAGTTCCCAATCAATCATAGATAGAGTAAATGATGCAGGATCAAAAATAATAATTACTGCCGATGGTGGATATAGGAGAGGAAAAACAATTCCACTTAAAAGTATAGTGGATGAGGCCATAAAAGATACTCCCACGATCGAGAAAGTAATTATCGTCAAAAGAACCTTTGACGACGTTCATATCGGGGGAAAAGATATTTGGTATGAAGACATTGTGACCGAAGAATCAAGTTATTGCCTTTCCGAGTGGAATGACAGTAACGATCCGTTGTTTATACTATATACTTCAGGTACCACAGGAAAACCAAAGGGTGTAGTTCACGGTAGCGGAGGGTATCTTACTCATCTATTTAATTCCGCAAAATGGGTTTTTGATTTCACATCAACTGACGTCTTTTTTTGTACTGCTGACATAGGTTGGATTACTGGACACAGTTATGTTGTATATGCACCTTTAATGCATGGGGTCACACAAATTCTGTATGAAGGAGCTCCTGATTATCCTAATCCTGATCGATACTGGAAAATAGTTGAAAAGCATGGAGTCACCATTCTATATACCACTCCAACGGCGTTAAGATCCTATATGAGATATGGAGACAAGATACCAAATTCATATGATTTATCAAGTCTGCGATTATTGGGTACAGTAGGAGAGCCTATAAATCCGGAAGTTTGGAAATGGTATTTTAATGTTATCGGAAAAAAGAGCTGCCCGATTGTAGATACCTGGTGGCAAACCGAAACGGGAGGCATTATGATAGGCATGTGCACTGGTATTGAAAATATTAGCATGAAACCTGGTTCAGGTACATTCTCATTACCAGGAATAGAGTTAGAGATAGTCGATGAGGAAGGATTAAAGGTAGAAAATGGAAAAAAAGGATATTTGATCATTAAGAAACCATGGCCAGGAATGCTCCTTTCCTTGTGGAACAATGAGGAACGATACAAGAAAACATATTGGGAGAAGGTATCCGGTAGTTTCTTTGCAGGTGATTTTGCTTATTTGGATAAAGATAATTATACATGGATCTTAGGCAGAGCTGATGATATTCTAAAAGTCGCTGGTCATAGATTAGGAACCATTGAATTAGAAAGTGCTTTTGTATCTCACCCCTCAATAGCTGAAGCTGCAATCACTAGTAAAAATGATGATCTAAAAGGCGAAGCTATTGTAGCATTCCTTGTATTGCGAAAAGGAATTGAATCTTCACCACATCTAGATGCAGAAGTTAATGAACATATAAGAAATACTATAGGACCCATAGCCTCAACCGAAAAGATATATTTCGTAAATAAGTTACCGAAAACAAGAAGTGGCAAAATAATGAGGAGGCTTCTAAAATCCATTGTAAATAAAGAAGCAATTGGAGATATATCAACACTTGAAGATGAGGCATCCATCGAGGAAATAAATTACGAATTTAACGAGATAAATAAGCAATTATGACATTACAGTATCCATATTCGTATAGTATAATTATAAATGAAACGTATCACAAGGTCAATGCTTTAACTGACCTAGCCCTTAAACCACATAAAAACTAAGCATAAACATTATTGCTTCCCACAATTTGAAATATGGAATCATTAAAAAATAAGAGATATTTTGAATATTATGTAGAGGTTTTTGTCATCTCATTTGGCATGATATAAGAATGGTGGTTAGGTTTAGGTTGAAATTATTTCTAATGTTGAATTTTTAGATATATTATTATATTGAATAAATCCAGATGATCCAGCTAATACAAATTGAGCTGGTATAGTATTTTTGAATGTACAGTTCGATGAATCAAAGATATTATTACATGGTTGTGCATTTTCTTTCAAGTAAACGATATTGCCACTGTGATTAAACCACATTAGATCTAAAGGAAATTTAACATTTAATAACGATATTGGATACAGATCGGGCTTGTCGTACGTAAGGAGCAAACCGGTATTAAGATTTAACTTTTCATTTCTAAATGTTAGCCACCTTTGCTTATCTGCATCAGTATCAGCAATTTCAACCGTTAGTAAATTTTCATCTAATTTTATTGTTCCTTTATCCAGATCAGTATTCCTATTCTTTATATCAGATGGAATGAATACAATTCCCAGAATTCCTATCACAAACGCAGATATTATTATTGGAATAAGGAGAGATATCTTTTTTACCATCTTCTAATTATTAAAAAATAGTAGTATTTTAAGAATGGCTACAAGATTTAACAACAAAATCATTGCAAATATCAGGATATTTTTGTCAAATTTCTATTAACAAAAAAAAGAACGAGTGCTATGCTTGTGATTCGCCACAAGCTGGACATAGTTTAATACTTTTAGACATTTTTGAACCGCATTCAATACAATATCTAAAATTATTCTTGCTCATTCATTGTTATATAGAATAGATGTAATATATTTTATTTACATAACACGTATGATATGAACAATTATTAATAGATCTAAAATTCTAAATAAGTTTGTCTTTTGTTTTGATCAATCACCATTACAGACAAGTCGCTAAAGGTTTTTCCTTCCAGTGAATTTAATTTTCCTTTATAGGTATTTTCTTTCTTGTTATTGGCTAAATTTTCGAATACCCATACATCTATTTTAGTAGTATCTACGCCCTTTTCTTTAAGAAATGAAGAAATTTCTGATGGCATGAAGTTTTTTAGTTTATCAGATGGCCATGGCCTAGGCACCAATATAACACTTTTATTATCAACAACTGATTTTACCAAGCTTATCTTTTTGTCTTCAATATCACCAGTGACATGAAAACTTATAATTGCTGCTTTATCCAATGGAACTCGAGATTTGGCTGATGCCACCTGGATGGAACTTACACCAGGAACAATTTCCACATTTTCATCGCCAAATAAATCCAAAAGCCTGTCAACAACCTCTGATTCTGAAAAATTTACATCTCCCGTAAACGGTACTGTACATATATCACCATCTTTCATTAAATCGTTAAAAACATTAAGATATACTTGTTCTTGAGTTTTCATTGTAATCTCAAATATATTATTAAAAGATCGATCCAAAATATGTTCAATTGTATTTAACGTATATTTGTAACCTATTATATAATGAGATTTTCTAATTATATCGATCGAATAATTTGTTAAATACTTTTCAGTTCCTGGGCCTACTCCCACAACATATAACTTCTTTGACAAGTAAAATTAGTAGTAAATGTATTGGATATTTAAGTGATAATTAAAATAGCGAGAATTAAGGTTATTTATAAAATTATAAACTTTATTAATAAAAAATAAAAAAATAGAGGTTTAGCCCTCTTCCCAGCCTTTCATAAATATTGCGTTCTTCTTTAATGGGATTGGTTGTCCCGGAGTATATTCCATAGGCCTCATCCAGAAAATTGCCTTGGTTGGGCATACACCGATACAGGCACCGTCTGAAATACATCTCTCTGGATAAAAGACAAATGCTTTACCTCTTTTCCAACCTTCTACAGGTTTCACTCTCAGTACATCTGGACCAAGAGCTGTACAAATTTCTACACATAAAGCACATCCAATACAATGCTGTTCACTAACATCTGGAAGTATTGCTACCGGCATCTAATAATTCACTGAAGGTAAATTTTCATTAAAACTATTTAAACACTATGGTATTTTATAACAATGATATAAAAATATACTCATTCTACTTTCTAAATATTAAGTATAATTACAATTTTCTTGGAATATTTTCGATCATCATCCATTCTATTACAGCACCTGCGAAAAGCAGTCCCGACACTATTGCGATTTCGAGTAAAAGGTATAGGAGAGATTTCCGCGTAAATTTTCTTTTAACTAATTCCATCAAAATAATTCCCCCTCTTGATATTGCCAAGCCATATGAAATAAGCTCCAAAACTCCGAAAGGCGTCAAGAAAATAATAAGCGGATTGAGAACCAAGTTATTATTGCTGGTGACAGAAATATTCATAATCGAATTGAATACCAACCCGGTCGAAAACCCAGATATTGTTCCCATTACAATACCGATTACAGGAATGAACATCACTAAGGCTATTTTAAGATTATTGAAAAATATCCCAAACTCATCTATATCACGTATCTGGTTAATGAAATTTTTTGATAATTCTTTGGAAAACGACTCGTCCATTTTAAATACAAAGCCAAGATAAAATACTCCAAGGAAGAAGAGCATTGCAATAAAGAAAAATAAAAGCCTCTTTTTAATCGAAATGAGCATGGTTAGTTATAATATTTCTATTAATATAAAAAGACTTAAAAAATATCTTAAAGTAGTTAATTTGATTATTGACCGTAGACCTCAACCTATCAAAGTTGATTTCACTAATTACAAGCAAAGGGTTTCAGATTCATCCCGACGCTCTAGTATTAATCGAAAATATTGAACAAAATGTAATTTATATAATCGAGGAAATCCTTGAGGAGAAAAGAAGGAAAAATGAGTCGAATATTATTGGATCGGACGATATCAGAAAGGCGCTAAAACATTCCCATCATCCAGATATAGGCAAGAAGTACTCTCAAAATGATAATACAATGAACGATATTGTTTCTAGTTTTGATGTTGGTATTAATATTACAAAAAACACCAAAAAATCTGCACTGGAACTGGTTACTAATACAAAAAATAATTATTATGAATATTCCCCCTCAAATAATATTATTTATGATGTAAACAACAACGTTAATAGTGGAGAAGGGGTTGATGGATACACCTCTTTGTTTCGGAGTAGATTTGAAAAATCTCTGAAAATATTATCTAATAGGCCTGACAGCAAAAGAATTAAAAAAATTGGCAATATTAAACAATTATTCAATCAGATACGAATAACTTCGAATCCCGACCTAAATTCAAAGGAGAAGATTGAAGAAACATTATTTGTAGCTGGATTAGTTATGGAAAAAAAATTGAAAAAGAATAGTTACAACATTACAATTGATGATCAAACTGGGTTATTAGAGGTGTCGGCATATAAGGAAGATTTGAAAAAGCAAATTTCGTTGTTGACTTTAGATCAGATGATTATGATAGAGTTAGAGAATAATACGAAAAGAAGGAATTGTGTTATGAAGAATTTGTATTCTTTAGACGTTCCGGATAGAATTCCAAATAGATCTAATTCAGACTCATATGCAGTATTAATATCAGATCTACACATAGGGAGTAAATTCTTTTTGGAAAATGAGTTCCAAATGTTTCTAAGTTGGCTTAACTCCAATAAGGAACCAGATGGTATTGCTTCTAAAATAAAGTATGTTTGTATTTGCGGAGACTTGATCGATGGTATTGGTATTTTTCCTCATCAAGATAAAGAACTACTTGAAAAGGATTCATATTCTCAAATGGAACATGCCACTAACCTACTTTCGAAAATTCCAAAACATATGAAAGTATTTCTGATTCCAGGAAATCATGACTTGGGAAGGCGAGCATTACCTCAACCCGCAATACCTAAAAAATATGCTAACAAGATCTACTCTTTTAGTAATATCAGAATGTTAGGAAATCCTTGTATGATAAATATGGATGGTGTAAAGACATTAATGTTTCATGGTCAAAGTTTGGATGACACTATTGCTACGATACCTGGACTAAGTTATTCAAAACCCTCTGAGGCGATGAAGATCTTGTTAAAATCAAGGCATTTGTCACCCATTTATGGTCAAAGGACACCCATAGCACCAGAGATAGAAGACATGATGGTTATTGAAGAAGTTCCTGATATTTTTCATTCTGGGCATGTTCATGTTATTGATGTAGATAGTTATAAAGGGACGTTAATTGTTAATTCTGGAGCATGGCAAACACAGACACCTTTTCAACGTGCTATGGGAATTACTCCTACACCTGGAATTGCAATTGTAATTAATTTGGCTACATTAAAACCATATCAGATTAGCTTCATGGATAATTATTCGATGTAAATGACATTTTCAAATACTAAAGGTTACAGATAATCTAATAATGTTGGTTGTATTTGTTTTGATTGAAATATGAAATTTAATTCAACAATTAAGGATTCTACTCTACTTTTTAAATAATTTGTTACCTTAAAATTATTGCACATATTTTCTGCCAGAAGAACATATTTTTCAACAGAACCTCTAGTAACAGTTTGCAACAAACTGTTATCACAAACTAAACATCTACCATATAACGGCATTCTTCTATATTTTTCTCCACATTTATTGCATCGAAAGGCCTGTGACGAATATGAACGCATGTTACCCATAATATCAGGGATTATATGCGTGGTTAGAACCATCGAAATTACTTCGTTTGTATCAACAGAATTAATAAGATTTGCGGTTGCTATTTGCATTTCTAGTTTTTCAGTCATTGTATTTAAGGTAGAATATGCACTTCTGTTTACGTCCGATATTAATACACTACTTAGATGAGTAAATCCATAGTCATAGAATTGTTTATTGGTTCCTATGCGATTTTTCAAAATTTCTATCGAATCAGAAACTTCCGAAGCTTTGACTTCTGACCAAGTTTTTTGATAAAAATTGAGAGGATATTTTCCTACGACATCGATGTTGTGAGCTTGTCGCTGAACCTCATGAGGTAATACAATTGGCTGTATTAGTAATGGAGCATCCATCAAACCGCCAATTTTATCAGGCAAATATGAGTACGAAAAATTTAGGAAGGCATCGAATAAAAGTATGATAGAGTCAGCATCGCCATCGCAATCCCTTCTCTTTGCTGAATGCCAAACAGGTGAGCCCAGACAAACTTGTGATTCTGTATATCCTATGATTCTTCCAATTATGCCCACAGATGTATGCGGAGCTAATCCCACTATTAGATGTCCAATCAGATCACTTTCATCATAGGCATTATAAACTGGTGGTAAATTGTATAAACTAACCATTTCCTCATCGATAAATTTTGCAGTTTTCAAAAGATATTTTGCGGAGTCTAATGGAATAATTACATCTTGAATTAACAACTCGATTATTTGTTTATCAGAGGTTACCTCGATATTTTTATAATCTAGTACATATCCTAAATCTCTTAACCTTGAAATAGACGTTTTTATGAAAGATGGCATAAAATGAGTGAGTGGTTCGTTAGTTGCATCAAACCTTATAGTTCCATCTTTAAATACAGATAAGCCACATTTTTGTCTTAAGATTCCTTTTTCTATTTGTTCGGCTTCTTTATCTTTTCCCATCAGCGATTTTACGCCCTTTAAGGGAGGATCAATTCTCACTCCTAATTTGGCTTCAGCTCTTGCCATTAATGTTTTTAAAGGAAATTTAATAGGAGAAAATGTTTTATATTCATTACCACATTTCAAACACTTGTTCCTAGTCTTTGAGATAGCAAGATTGTCAATGTCCAAATCAAGAGATTCAATCTTGCATACCTTGCAAAAATGCTTAATGGGAGTAGGTTGGTTACAATGGTTACAATTTGTACCTAAGGATGGAATATTACAATTATAACAAAACCTATTAGATTTCTCAGAATAGAAAGAATCAGTATTTGAAGCTTTTATTAGGTCTCTCATAGGTCCACCTTTGTTACCTACAGGAAATAACACGTGAATTGGTGGTTTCATCTTGCGTTCTGCAGCCTTTTCAGGTCGGCCTACTCGAACAGATATAGAGGATGAAAATTTTGAGCGTATTTGAATGACTGAAATTGAATTTATCAGTTTAATAACATTTAGTTTTGCTTCTCCCTTCTCAGTCATTAAATTCTTTATCATAGATTCTAAATTTTGTTTGATTCTATTCTTTTGTAAATTATCAAATAATACTGAAAATGGGATCGTATCGTTAGTATCATATAGGGATAGAAATGTTTGTTGAAATTCTGGTATACATAAGCACAGTAATGCTAAAATTTGGGATTCATCTTGAAATATTATTGTATTCGTTGATGAGTTCATTTTGTGAAATACCCCAATTTTTTCAAAAATACTTTTTAGTTTATGATCCTGAATGATCTCAATCTGTTTATTATTAGAGTCCTGATTCGCTCCTACTTTATACGAGGAAATGAAGTATAGTAATGCATTTCGAACATATAAAAAATCTTTAATCGAAATCGCTTCCCAATAGAAGGAATATTTTGGGTGAAGTGGGACATCAAATATTACAGAAATTTTTAATGCCTCTATAAATAGTGGTATAATGCTAGGGTGTGTACTTAGCTCACTTAATCTCCCTTTTGCGAAGCTAAGCATCACTTTTGAGGTATTAAAATTTTTAACTCGTTCAAATAATTCCTGCGACCATATTTCTTCAACATAGCTGGCTGGTAGAAGTTGAGCATTATTTTCAAGAAAATCACCATAACTGATCAGAATATCTCCTAAAAATAAGATCTTCACAACACGAGGTCTCAAATTTAAGGCTTGTTCAATAGTATTGATCTGTAATACAGTCCCGTCGTCTAGTTTTACTATGGGTGGTTCTATTGTGTCAACCAGTGCTATAGTAGATGCTTTCCCAGGAACATCCATTTTAATTTGTGTTCCTACAACTATGGCCGAGTTTAGTAGTATTGGAATAGTTTTATGTATACCTACAGTTGCAAACCCCGTATTAAAGCATCTCCCATATCTTAGCCTAAACCCACCGATTTTCTTGCTCATGGATAGAACAGGTCTTCCTGTAATTACCTCTGACATTCTATGGCTAACCGTATCATCATCGCCGGTCTGAATTGCACCATTTAAATTCGCTAGCCAGTTCCATCCTTCCAAACCTAAAGACTCGACTAATTTCATTAACTTCCTACATCTCCCAATTAATCCGTCATTCATGACTCGAAGTGCTCCTCCTCTAACGCGATCGGTTTTAATCCTTTTCATCTCTCTATGGATTACAAGTTCGACTGGATCCGTATCCACACCGTCGATTTCAACAGGTAGATTTGAAATGCAATAATCTACATCCTTGTCTAGAACCTTAAATTGGAAGTTACCTACTTCTCTTTCATACAACCTTAATTCTTCAATAAATCTACCAGTTTCATCATCAAAAGAGTTTGTTTGATACTTAGACAATCCGACGACTTGTCTAACATGATCGGCAATCAACATAGTTAAAGCTGCTTCAGTTCCTCCCGCCGATCTTATCGGTCCTGCAAAAGAGATAGATAAATATTGAGTGCCGTCCTTATTATTTTTTATTTGAACATCAGAAATACCTTGTAGAGGTGCAACGGTTACTCCCTCTGTAACGACGGCCAAACTTACTCTAACTGCATTCTCAAGTCTCATCCTAAGATCTCCGGATCCATATTCTCCCGTGGCTATCTCTTCCGCTATTTTAAGAGCTGCCTTTTCTTTAGAAGTAACATTCAGTAATGCTCTAAGTCTATCCGAAATGTCTATATTATGCATTTTTGCAACTCTGTCTGACAAATCATAGGCTATTTTTGGTTCAACATGATTAGTAACATCTAATCCTCTTTCTCGCGCTTTTTGAGCTAAATTGTAAAGTCTACTCACCTGATTCAATAAATCATTGTGATATTGGTCATAGTAACTAGGCATGGAAATATTGCCAAGTCGTACCTTAGATTCCTCGATTAAATCCATAGTATGCACTAGTATATGTTTATGAGCGAATAATAGATATGATATCAGCTAGTTTCTTTTCCCAAAGTAGATCGCGCTCCAATAGTGTGCCAACCACCAAAATATCCGCTCCAGCATCCACCAATTCCTTAGCCACTGTCGAATCTCTTATTCCACCCCCAACAATTAATAATCCATCATAATATTTTCTGACATTCGATACCATTTCAGATGAGATATTTTTCTTTGCCCCTGATCCAGCTTCCAAATAAACAAATCGCATTCCTAAGTATTGAGCTGCTAAAGAATACATGATAGCAATATTTGATTTTTCAAACGGAATTCCTCTTGCTCGTCCAACGAACCAAGCCGTAGTATCATCACCTATAATAATATAGCCCGTAGGTAAAGGCTCGATGTTGTATTTTTTAACTAGTAATGCACCAAGTGCTTGGGCTCCTGAAATAAAATATGGATCTTCAGAATTAAGTAAAGAGGTAAATAAAATAGCATCCGCATTGGGACATACCCCCGTAACATTGCCAGGGAATAATATAACAGGAATTGAAGTAGTTGACTTTATAGATACTACCTTTTTATCTAAATCTATCTGGTCAATTGCGGAGGAGCCACCAACTAGAATTGCAGAGGCACCAAGCATCTCCACTTTCCTTGCAACATCAGAAATATCATGAAAATTTTCCGAATCTAATAACGCAAAACATATTTTTTTATGCTTCTTCAATTCATTCTTAATATAATCCTCTACACGGCTCAATATTATACTACATCAATATAAATTGGAGTAAATTTAATGATTGCGAATATATAAAAAGATAGATTCAGCTATACAATAATGTATAGCTATTGGATAATAATGATTACCTAAATAATTCACTTTTTGTAACATTAGTTGAGAATTCTATATTTACTAAAAAACAAATGCAAATTATTTACAAAACTTATATGAAATCAAAAAGACCAATGAATATAAGTTCAGGCGCCTATTACAGGGAAGTAAAGCAATCTAAATCAAAAATATACAAATTAATCTACTCTCTGATTCTTCTAGAATTACTCAATATTCTTGATCCTGATCAACTCATAACGATAACTTCAATTGTAGAACAATTGAGACAATTACAAGAAAATCACAACAATTATCACACAAAGGACCTAGTATCAATCTTAAATGTGATAGAAGTGATGATAAGTAGAATAATAAGACTATAATTTATCACTTATTATTATATGAAATTCAGGTGAATATCACATACAATAAAGTTATATCACAGTCTATCATATCATTATTTGTGAGCATAGATCTTGTGACAATAGTGTTGTATTACTCCATTATTCCATTTGTATCTGCTTTAATTATTTCGATTCTAGCTATGCATGGATATACTAAGCTTGAATTCAAGAGTTTTAATTTTCGGAAAAACGAGTTAAAGATACAAAATATTGAAAAGGAGACAAAAGTTCAAGGTCAAAAAACTGAATTTATTATCGAGCAGTTTAACTTAATTTACGAGAGGATTAAAAAAACTGATGAAAAAATAGATGACCTTCAAAAAATGATAAAATGGATGGATGATAAACTAATTGAGACGGAAAGGATTGCCATCAAATCACAGAATAATGTAACACCACCAATTCAATATTACACAAGTAACTCAAATAATGGGACATCACATCCTCATCACGATATAATATCACCGAATTTAACTCAATCCACTGACCAAAGTGATGAGCGTCAGAATGGAACTATAGAGTATATATTAAAGAAATTAAGTGACGAATCTTTAACAACTAAAGAAATCCAAAGAGTAGTGGGAAGAACAAGAGAGCACACTTCCAGGATAATGAAAAAACTCTATGATGAAAAACTTGTTGATAGAGATATGAATATGAAGCCATTCAAATATACTATTACAAATGAAGGTCGTAAACGGTTGTCAAAGCATTCTGTTTCAGAAATTCATTCTCGTTTGAGTGGTCCAAAGTTGGAGAGTGTAGTAGATTAGAATGAGTGTCAGATAAAATATCACTATTTGATACAGTTTCCATTTTATTTCTAATTAATTTATAAAGCCATTCTTTTCCTCGTTTAGTTCGTATCAATTTGTGCTTTTCAAAATATCTAGATAGATATGTCGATATTAAGCTGAGTTGAATTGGATCGCGGTATAACTCCTCATAAGAATCTGCGATATCAGTTGATGTAAACGAACTATACGCAAAATTATTTTCAATCAACCTCCAAATCTTGGACTCAATCGATCGATTTGTATTATCTGATTTAACATCATTCTTATAGAAATTACTGCTTTGGCTAGTATGATATTCTTGCTCATTGATTGATTCTTCTCTAGTGGTATTCAAAGACTCAACCAGTTGAAGTACTTTTTGAATTTTATCTTTTGATAGATTGCCTTCTAAGGACAAATTATACTTCCCACCATCGGCATCTTCCAATTCAATCTTAATTTTCTTCTTTGCAGTGGACAATCTACCTATCTGTTAACTAAGATAACTTGTGTTAACTTAACATTATAGAATAAAAAATGATAACTATTTGATTAGTTTTTGTTAACAAAACAAGCATAATCTACTCAAGTTTTTGAAATACCAAGTGAATGATCCTTTTTTAATTCTTTTGAATGCTGTTCCAATGGAAATGAAGGGGTTGATTCACCCCTATTAACAGAGTGATCTGCAAATTTTAGGTTCCAATGGAAATGAAGGGGTTGATTCACCCCTATTAACAATTTTTCTATAACTGTTAATAAGAAAGATAATATTATAATAAAGAGCCCAGACCCCTTTATTTCTCATGTAATAACTATAATTTTAATGGAGGATTATGGAATATTATATTTTATTATTATGTATAAAATAGTTGATTAACCTGTTTAAAATAGAATGTTAATAACAAATAACAATTTAACTTGGTATTATTATTTATTATCACTCGAATGGAAAAAATGGGGTGTGCCCTTTCTCAATTAGAATATTTTAATAATGAAAGTGAGTATTATGGATTCAGATTACTTAGATAATATCTTCGATAAAGCGGTTAAAGGTACTGACCTTATCAAAAACAGAAAAACTTTGACTATCGATTATGTTCCTGAAAAACTTCCATTCAGGGACGAAGAATCTAAAATTATAGCACAGGTATTATCAGTAGTGCTGAAAGGAGGGAGGCCATCAAATTTATTGGTATTTGGAAAGCCTGGAACAGGAAAAACAGCAGTTGTAAAAAATGTTATTACTAGGTTAAAAAGAAAATCTATTGAACATGGTGTAGAAATAACTGTTACTATTATTAATGCAAAAACCTCTAACACGTCATACAAAGTATTATATGATATCGCTGAGGACATGGGAATCAATAGGTTTGACAAAAAGGTTAGAGTTCACTTCACAGGATTATCAATGGGTGAAGCTACTGATAGGATTCTAGAATTTTTAAAGAGAAATAACTTACACGTAGTGTTGGTAATAGATGAAATTGATTCTCTTGTTGAGAAAAATGGAGACGATGTATTGTATAGTCTTACTAGAGCAAATGAACGCTTGTTGGATAGTGGATTCATATCATTAATTGGAATATCAAATAGCCTCACATTTAAAGATAAGTTGGATCCTAGGGTTAGAAGCAGTCTGAGCGAAGAAGAAATTGTTTTTAACCCTTATACAGTAATTCAATTAAGAGAAATTCTAAATGACCGTTCTAAACTCGCATTTAATGAAGGATCAATAAGTCAAGCAGCGATTAACTTATGCGCTGCTGTTGCTGGTAAAGAAAATGGCGATGCTAGAAAAGCTATCGATCTCTTGCGAGTTGCTGCAGAAATAGCAGAACGAGAAAGAGCTGATATGGTTAATGAAAATCATATACGGGCAGCACAAGAAAAAATTGAAAAGGATACAAATTATGAAGTAATTAGAAATTCAACTACCCATACGAAAATTATTATTTTATCAATACTAAAATCTCAATCAGGAATGACTGGAGATGTATATGACATATATGTTTCTCTTTGCAATCGAATTGAACATGATTCTCTAACTCAGAGACGGGTAACACAGATAATTAGCGAATTGGATCAGTTAGGTTTAATCACATCAAATGTAGTAAGTCATGGAAGGTATGGTCGTTCCCAGATAATTAAGATTGCAGTCTCACCCGAAACAGTAACTAATGCCCTAAAGGATGATAGTTTTATTTCTATATTATTATAAGTAACTTATTAGAAAAGTATTCACTTTCTGATCGAATGTTCTGATCGAAAGACATGATCGAATGGACAGCTTTTTATAAATACTTGATCAACAATGTTCTATTCGATAATAATGAAATATAGAAGTAGAACAGAAATAACTGTATTAATACTAGAAGCAGCAAACGGTGGAGCTACAAAGACAAAAATCATGTACAAATCATTCCTTTCATATGCACAGTTAAAAGAATACTTTACAATGTTAATTGAGAATGGTTTGTTAGAATATGAAGATGGAACTCAAAAGTATAGAACTACAGAAAAGGGTCTAAGATTATTAAAGATATATAATCAGATAGAGGAATTAATTCCAAGTACTATAAAGTAATCTTTAGATATAATTAAGTTTTTAATTCATAACTTATTATTTGTGATGTTCCTTCCTTATATTTAATAATTAAAGTATCTCCAACTTTATATGGGCATTGACTAATTCCTCTAGGATGATCACTTGTATCTACTACGCATATTCCATCGTTTTTTGTAGTCACTTTAACCTCCGCAGTAACTTCTTCTCTTATTAAATTTTTTACAGGGAATACAAAGATACTTAATATTGCGAATGCGCCGATTGCTATGGCGACGAAAACCATTACAAGTTTTTTTGTAGATGGTTCTGATGAGGCGGAAGTTCCATAAGACATGTGGTCATTACCGATACATTATTTAAATAATTATCGCAGTTCATGTGATAGATCACAACATTGCATATATTTCTTGATACTAATTATTATTTTACAAGTATAAAGTGGGATGGAGAATATTTTTTAATGTTTTCATACATCGATATAGGAATGGAATTAAACACATATCCTTTGGTATTTCAAGATCTCAGATATTAATCACCTTTCTGATCGAATGTTCTGATCGAAAGACATGATCGAATGGACAGCTTTTTATAAATACTTGATCAACAATGTTCTATTCGATAATAATGAAATATAGAAGTAGAACAGAAATAACTGTATTAATACTAGAAGCAGCAAACGGTGGAGCTACAAAGACAAAAATCATGTACAAATCATTCCTTTCATATGCACAGTTAAAAGAATACTTTACAATGTTAATTGAGAATGGTTTGTTAGAATATGAAGATGGAACTCAAAAGTATAGAACTACAGAAAAGGGTCTAAGATTATTAAAGATATATAATCAGATAGAGGAATTAATTCCAAGTACTATAAACTCGTCTAATAGAGAGCCTTTTTAAAATCTTATTATCCTTTAATTTATTAGATTTATATCATCGCACTAGTCATGTATTACATTGAATTCTAAGATACTCGCTCCAGTTGATGGCTCTGAAAATTCAATGGGATCATTAGATCATGCTATGATATTGAGCTCAAAATTGAATACCACCCTCGTTATTCTTATTGTACTTGAAGTTCCTCCATTTGTGTACGTTCAATCTCAAAAATTGGTTAATTCTATAATGATGGATTTGGAGAAAGAAGCAAACGACATTCTTGAAATTTGCACAGGTAGAGCTAAAAATTATGGCATAACAGTGGAGACAATGTTTTTGGAAGGACAGAACGCAGGTTCCATCATCATTGATTATATTGAGAAGAATAATTTTGACTATATTGTTATGGGAAGCCGAGGACGAGGAAAATTTAAACATGCTATATTGGGAAGTGTCTCTCATAGAGTACTACATCATAGTAAAGTACCGGTTCTAATTGTTAAATAATTAATTTATTAATACTATAGTAAGGTAATCATGAGAAATTTTGAATTAGTATTTTGTTTGTATTTGAGGTAATATTTCTTCTATCTGATTATATATCTTTAATAATCTTAGACCCTTTTCTGTAGTTCTATACATATTTACCAATCCATCTTCATATTCTAACAAACCATTCTCAATTAACATTGTAAAGTATTCTTTTAACTGTGCATATGAAAGGAATGATTTGTACATGATTTTTGTCTTTGTAGCTCCACCGTTTGCTGCTTCTAGTATTAATACAGTTATTTCTGTTCTACTTCTATATTTCATTATTATCGAATAGAACATTGTTGATCAAGTATTTATAAAAAGCTGTCCATTCGATCATGTCTTTCGATCAGAACATTCGATCAGAAAGGTGGATAGTTCTTATATTTAATATCGGTTTAAAATTTATATAAGGTGCAGCATATTAACTAATCTAGTCAATAGATTTTATGAATATTATTTATTTCAATTATTTTATGATACTATTTCACTGCAATGCAGTGAACACAATGATGTTTTAAATATGTTATATAAAAAATAGGATGGTTGATCAATAATAGTGAAAAAGATTGAAATAATAATTCCAGACAGAGAGCTACAAACTGTCGGTGTAGTTTTAAAGGATAATAACATTGGTGGAATGAGCTACTATAGAGTAGAGGGAAAAGGAAAGGCTAAACCTGAACCAGTTTCAATTGGACGTGGTACCATGCAGTATACCCCCGAATTTATTCCAAGAACAAAAGTAGAAATAGTGGTAAAAGATGAAGTTGTAGAAAAGATAGTCAATACATTGTTGGATACTTTAAGTGATAAAATAGGTGGTAAAATATTCATATCTGACATACAGGAGGCAATAAGTATAAGGACAAAAGCCCGAGGCGATTCTGCCATTTAATATTTTTGGATGTATATTTTCAATTTCGCCACTAATATCGATACTACATATTCACAATATTTATAATAATCTTTATTTTATCTACAACATTGAGTAAACAAATTTGGTGTTTCTCTTGCAATTCGCTAAAATCAGTTTGCATTCACGATAATTGCAATGTACATTGTAATCTTTGTTCTAAAATTAATCAAATATTGCTTCAAAATAAAACTTAACTAAATGATATTGTTATTTTTTTTCAACTTTGATAATCTCTCCTACCGTTTGATTCATTGCTGACTCTGCAATATCACTTGCATGTTCTACAGTTCTACGTAAATCTTCTAAAATCAGCTTTATCCCTGCATTAACATTTTGTTCGTCAATAGTTTTATTTTCTAAAGAATCTAAAAATAATCTAATTTCTCTCTCTGAGGTAAGAACGTTATCACATTTATCAGCGATTTTATCTGCTAGATTATAATTTCTTCTTAGAAAGGCTTCAACTGCCGAGGTCAAAACTTCAAGAGCAGAATTACTTAATTCCTCTATTCGTTCAGCAATAGAAGTCGGAATTGGACTTAAAATTTCCATAGATTTCGATGCGATCCTAGATGCATGATCTGCTACTCTTTCAATACTTTTTACCGTTACTCTATAACTCAAACAGTCCGAAGGATTTTCTAATCCAATTTCCTGTAATATTCGCTCATTGTTAGTTGCCATAACTAAATTTCTGAGAATATATAGACTAAATCTGTCTACTTCGTCATCAGATCTAATTACTCCTACCGCAATGTCATGATTTTTTTCTTTCAATGCTACCAAAGCATCTCTGTGCATTGAAGAGGCTATTAGAAACATCCTTCTTACTGCGGTATTCACTGAAAGTTCTGGTAATGTTAACAAAACTTGAATTGTGATGATGTCTGAGGAATCTGCTATAATTTCTGTTCCGATTAAACTTCTTCTTACTACTTCTCTTACGGCCTCTCTTTGAATCGGTTGTATCCTTGAAGATTTCGCTTTTAAATTAATCAAATTAAATCCTGAAAGGTATATGGATACTATCTTCCTCTTGAGGGTATTTGGTCCTTCATCAATCATTACTTGAGTACTAACTTCGTTTGCGGAATCTTGTAATCTTTTATCTTGTTCTGGGATAATACACAATGAATTATTGGACCCCCGTGAAATAGAAACATGATCACCTGCTTTCAAATTCATTTCCTCGATCCACTTTTTAGGTAACGATAAAATATATGTAGATCGGCCGGTAAATTGAATTTTCCTAATATCTGAATTCAATTTATTTGACATCGTTAACAACCCTATTCATCGTATATAGATATTTGAAATTACGTTGCAATATCTCTTTGCTATATAATCTATATACTTTCTTAATATTGTATATACTTATTAATATAATTATTGTGCAATTATATATATTGGATTATATTATGCTATTACTAAGATATATCATTGGCAGAAAATTCTGTCAGACACATAGATACAATTAAAGAATTAGAGTCGATAAAGTATGAATATCAAATACGTTGCAGCCATTATAGATTAGAATATTCATCCAAGGAAAATATCATAACATGTTCTATTTGTGGAAAAATCTGGAACTTTTTGGAAGAAAAAGGATACTTAAATTTGATTCAAGTTTATAATGCAGAAATAGATTAGCTCTTCCATTTGTCCTCTAATTTTTTGAATAAATATATTTTTTTGAATTTGTTTAAAATAATTATCAATAAACCCACAATGAAAATGGCTAAAGTTGCTTGTATGATTGAAGTTAGTAAAAACGAAAAGGAACCAGATGGAGTAATTAGAATTTTGCTGATTGGGGCTATAACAAAGATGATAAATAAACATGCAACCATTACCAAAGACCACATAAATAATATGAAAAACCTCAAATCTAAAAATCTCATTTCGATTTGACCTTATTTCGTAGTTAATATCCATTGTATTAATATAGTTATTAATGCAATGGATGATGAAAAAGTAACTAACTTGTATATTTTCATGACTATTTGATTCTCCGAAAGCTTTCCATCAAGTAGAATGAGTCTAACCAAGGTTATTGGAGCATACTTATCTTTAGATGCCTCTAATGTAAAATCTTCATTTAAGATAGTTGGTCGAGACTTAAGTTGCCTGTGCTCTACAATCTTTCTAACGCTGATTAAAAACAAAAACGAGTTCATTATTGCGGGCAATAATGCGATTATGGCTATGATTTCAGATTTAGATGCAATAGCTAGTGCTCCATACATTGCTCCCATCAGAAGAGTTCCTGAATCTCCTGGAAAAATTCTACTAGGATATCTATGAAACAAATAGAATCCCAATAGGGCCGCTATAAATGGCATTTCAAACATAAGAATTTCTAGATCGCCGAATAGAAATGTACTAATTACAATTGGAAACATAGTTATGATCAAAAATCCTGTAGCTACTCCATTAAATACGTCTATAGAATTTATTGTATTACCAGCTAACGGTATTGATATAAGAATTAACGGAATATATAATATAGGAATAAAAACACTTCCAAATATTACATTAAGTTCATTGTCATATATATGAAACAATATTAGGGGTATGGATGCTATTATTAATGCAGCAGGTTTGAACCATCCTGGCATTATTTTGAAATCGTCTATTATGCCAATTACAAATGCAATACTCGTAGTAATTAAGATACTTATTATCTCTAAATTTCCAGTAATAAAATATAGTATTAATTCTCCGATGATGATACTTAATAACAATATGGGTCCTGCAGGCCTTGGAACTTTTGGTTTGTTGGGTTTATGGTTATCATTCACAACCTTTCCCTTAGATTTAAGAAAACTTATGAATTTTGGCATTAACGTTATATTTATTAGGAACGAAATGATAGATGCGATAACAGTTCCAATCAATAACCCTTCCAAATAAGGCAAAAACAACTATTTTATTATGAACTATCTATATATATAATATCGGTCATATTATTTGCAGTGCAGTAGTAGTTTATACTATTCGCAATAATAAATTTATATGAATATTTATGCTAACATATAAACAGATAACCTGAAAATTCTTATTTTATGTCTTTCTAATCAGCTTTTTCTAATTGTAAAAAGAATCTATCTCATTTGTTTATAATAGATATATTGTTAAGTTACTAATAGAAATCTAAAGTGCTCATTATAAAGTATGATTGTTTAATTTTTATGTGCACATAGCAATCAAAACTAACTGCATTTTAGTGATACTTTTATTGATATCGTTTACAACTATTTTCGGTTCAAATTTAAACTCTTCGTTTGGTCAAATTAGTTTAGTTCCAGATAATTCACTTATTGCTCAAACTACCGACTGTATAACTAGTATGATGACTAGTGCTCTTATTGGTATAAATTCTGATTGTACAGATAATATAAATAAAATCAACTCTACGTCCCCCGACAGTACCACATCCATATCCTCTAACAAGTCCCCCGACAGTACCACATCCATATCCTCTAACAAGTCCCCCGACAGTACCACATCCATATCCTCTAACAAGTCCCCCGACAGTACCACATCCATATCCTCTAACAGCAATCCTTATAATTTGAGCAAGAATAATCCATTTTATCACGAATTTCAGACAACGAGTAGTGTGTCACACGACAAGGATATGACTACATTCACCCCTGGTTCGACTCCTTCAATTAGCAATAACAACATTAATAACTTAAAATCTCCAGCTCAGGATAACCCTTCAACCTTTATTAAATCTCCAGCTCAGGATAACCCTTCAACCTTTATTAAATCTCCAGCTCAGGATAACCCTTCAACCTTGTCGATTTATAGACAGCAAAACATTAACCAACCAATATCTAGTCCGTATTCTTTCCAATCTTCATACACTACAATCAATAAAAATACATTGCCTACTTCAAATCACAATGAATTAAAAGATGCCTTAGATGGAAAGAATAAGCATTCAAAAGAAATTTCGGATTGTTTTGATAGAGCCTTTAGCACAGACAACTATCTATCTGATTCAGAAATTATTGAATGCGCAAAAGATAGAAACAGCTTTTCTCAAAGTAGCATTAACAGTTATGCATTAAGTGAAAAAATTGTAAATAATGACAAAAATAGTGATGGCAAAACTGATAACAAGCATTCAAAAGAAATTTCGGATTGTTTTGATAGAGCCTTTAGCACAGACAACTATCTATCTGATTCAGAAATTATTGAATGCGCAAAAGATAGAAACAGCTTTAAATAAATTTACTTTCAAATAATTTTCTCGTTTTACTTTGTGATGATAAAACAAATATTTCTCAAAATTAATCAATCTGTTGCTATGATGACAATATTCTCACCCTTGATAAAAATTTCTCCTAACTCTTGAATTTTGTTTTCTTCAAAAACTTCAGAAGCATTATCTAATGTGAGATTCATATATTGATCAAAACTTTTCAACTTTCCTTTTATTGTTCTCTTCCCTTTAAGTTTAAGAAGTATGTCTTTATTTAAACTCCCTTGTAGGATATTTGATTGATTATTTGGTGATGACAATAATCTTAAATATTTTTTTTGATATTTAGGTTTAACTTAGGGTACAGAATGCGTCAAACCCATGACCATGGCTCAATGTTGCGTAATAAGCATTGTTTTCTTACAACCTTCTTTGAACGCTCTATCGACTCTTCTTCAGACATATTGCCTTTCTTTAAATACTGCAAGAAAACTTCTTCATAAAGTTTCTTTGCCCTTTCCTCTGTAAATTCTTTAAAGTTATTACTTGGATTACCCTCTGTTTCTAACTTTTCTTTATCTAGGTTAACTCCTTTCAAATTCCTATATTCTTCCTTGCAATCATTACATTTCAAATCAAAGAAAGCCGTATGTATATTGCACAAAGACACAGCATAAAAAAAAATATATTATTATTTAACTTTTTCATACATGCAACGCAGAAAATTATTACATAATTCCACTTAGGGTGCCATAGTAGCTCAGCCTGGAAGAGCGAAGGTTTCGTAAACCTTAGGTCGTGGGTTCAAATCCCGCCTATGGCTTAAAAGTCTTAAATATCATGTTACTACCAATCTAACTTGATCCATTTTTCTATTAACCTGAAATTTTTTCGTTATATTCTTAATTTCTCTTGCATCGCCATAAAGAACAAAAATCTCAAGACATCTATCTTTATCGATTTTATTGTGAATATGGGTATTAATTATTTTATCAAATCCATGACGAATTTCACTGATTTCTTGATCAGATTTTTCATCATGTATTACTAATAAAACTGAGTGTAAAACTCCCGATAATTCATCAATCCTTTTCTCTTCTAAAAGTAAATTTCTTACACTTGCTCTTACTATCTCCGATCTGCCAGAAAAGCCCAAAAACTTTTGCAGTTTATCCAATTCTTGGATTATATTTTCATTCAGGGAGATGCTTATTATTGGCAATGTTTATTATTTCTCAATAATTCGTAATATTTGTTTTCTCAATTTTTATTACTAAATGAAATATGTGGCTCAAATCAACTTACTCGAGGTTCAATTTCTCTAATACTCAAATCCTTAAAATTCAATGCTACATTGTCCACACCAAATGTAACATTAGGTCTGGAATTCAAAACCATATGATCATTGGCCTGTCACAATTCGAGTTATAAAATACTTTGGGCTACTTACAAATCATCCTTCATCGTATTTGATATCAAAAACCTTGTCCCAGAGTTTAGAACTTGAGTTGTCCAAATATGACTCAAACTTAATGGCGGAGCCATTGTAACTATTGTAAATAACAACTTTCCAACCAATCCATCTATTCATTATAGAATCAGTTACCTTAAGTACAGCTTTTTCTTTTGTATACTCTCAGGTAAACCCGATTTGATTTTTCCATATACAGAAACGTCAGGGTAAAGTCCTCCATAAAATGACAACCCATAACATGGCGGTTTCTCATCATATTTATCAGTCCTGAAAATCCAATCAATGTCAGTTACAATTCCTTTACGACTATTGATTCTTGGATCTATTTTCACATATCCTGTAATTTCAAGTTTCTTCAATTTCTGTTCCGTTTGATATGTCAACATTAATTCAAATCTTGTCATCTTTTATTTTCCCAGAGTATTCATCCTGTTTGATTAGTGAGCACTAAAAGTAAAGGTTACTTCTGAATCATTCTTAGGATTGCATATGTTAATATATATTCTCTTGCCTCTAATTCAGTTAGATAAACTTGCCTGATCCCAAATTGATCATTTATTTGTGAAATACTGTTATTCTTCCTTGCTAAAGCCTGATAAATAAAAGAGGCTATGATG
Source organism: Candidatus Nitrosocosmicus agrestis (assembly GCF_008389435.1). GTDB lineage: Archaea > Thermoproteota > Nitrososphaeria > Nitrososphaerales > Nitrososphaeraceae > Nitrosocosmicus > Nitrosocosmicus agrestis. The sequence goes on from NZ_VUYS01000005.1 coordinate 35,809, forward strand.
ATGGATAATACAAAAGAGGCAGATGGTAATAAAGATAAACGTCGCTTTTAATCCTAATTTATCAGAGAAATAATAATATCTGGATTACCTATATGAATTCGTCATCTAGAACTTGCTACTTTTTTTACTGGATTTTTGTCCAATCTCGATTTTATTAATTTAATTAAATTTACCCCGAAAAATATTCCTGCAGCCATAATTACTATCATTCCACTAGGGGTAATATTCCATTCGTATGCTAATATTGTTCCTAATATTACCGATAATAATGAAAAACAAATGGAGATTAATATGGTCTTTCTAAATCCGTATCCCAGAAGTAATGATGAAACATTGGGAATGATTAATAGAGATGAGACCATCAAAACCCCAATCAAGCGGATTGATATTACTATTGCAATTGTGGCTAAGGTAATTAATAGAATATTTAGTATAGCTGTATTGATCCCATTCACTAACGCCTGCTCCTCGTTAAATACTAGATATACTAATTTCTTGTAGAAAGCAGTTACAAAAGCTACAACAACTATGCTGAGAATTATGGTGGTTAAAGTCTCGGTGTTGTTTACTAATAGTATACTACCAAATAGATAACTTGTAATGTCGATGGAGAACCCTCCAGATAAGCTAATTAGTACCAACCCCATAGCTAATCCTAAAGAAAGTAAAACAGATATCGACGAGTCAGCATAGACTCTTTTACTAGAATTTAGTTTAATGATAGACAAACCTCCAATTATTGAAACAACCAATGATACCCAAATAGGATTGGATTTGAGAAATAACCCTAAAGCTATACCTCCGAAAGCTACATGAGACATTGCATCGCCAAACAAGGAAAAACGCTTCAATATCAAGAATAAGCCGATTAACGTACAACTAATGGAAATTGCTATTCCTGAAATAATTGCACGCTGCATAAATTCATATTCAAAAACTTCAAACATCGTTGCTCAGCAATTCTCCATAATGTATATTGATCTATTCTTTACATCCGAGTGCAACTTTCAAACTATTCAAGTTATCGTACATCTTGGAAAAGTAATCTTTTTTTAAATCTAGTTCCTTTTGAGATATCATTTCTATTGGACTTAGGATCAGTACTTGTCCCCCTATTTCTTCCGATACGGTTTGTGCAAGCCTTGGGTCAATATTGTCTTCCGAAAAAATAGTCGTAATTCCCAACTTTTCTGCCAATTCTATTGTCTGAGAAATCCTTTGAGGATTCATATCTAGCTCTGGAGATAAGCCATTGATAGCATGTTGAATTAATCCATATCTTTTTGAAAAATACCCAAATGCATCGTGAAATGCAATGAAATCTTTCGATGGACAAATGGTCAAATTATTAATAATATTCGAATTAAGCTCTTCAAGTTTGCTATCAAATTCCTTCAAATTAGCTTGATAGTATGCTACATTCTTGGGATCCAACGTAACGAGGTTATTGAATATTATACTTGCCATAGTTTTTACAAGTAATGGATCTAACCAAATATGGGGATTTGAATTCGTTCCTATCTTTTCGATACTGATTTTCTTGCTTAAATCTACTATATTTGGGTTTGTTATCTTGCTAATCCATTTCTCGAAACCAGCTCCATTTATGAATACTAAATCCGCCTGCTGCAAATCGATTATCTGTTTTGGTGTTGGATCAAAATCATGTGGCTCTACACTCATAGGGACTATTGTTGAAACATCTACCTTGTCTTTTCCTATTTTCTTTACGAAATCATATAGTGGATAAAATGATGTGTAAATCCTTAAATTAGTATCGTTTGAAGAAATCCTTTCTATCGTCTTAGATTTATTCATGGAATTTGGGTTCTCTTGTGAATATTTGGTAGATGCCCAGGCATTAGGGGAAAACACTAAAAATGAGGTTAAAATAAAAAAGATTAAACAAATAGTATTTCTCTCTCTACAACTATTTAACATAATACGAATAGAATTATTAAAGATATAAAGCTTTCTTATTAATTTTTATTAATTTTGTACGAATAAAGTAATAAAAACACTAACCAATGAATGTTTTACTAGTGATATTTAAAGAACTTTGGGTTCAGAAAGGAAAAGAAATTTTTTGTTTCATATTTATTCAATCATTTTTAAATCAATGATGTACTTGCATTTCACTATGTATTGTAAAAATTTTAATATGTAATAATATTTCTATATAGTAAATAATCTATGCTGTTAAAGTCAAGCAATGATAAGGTCTATGCTTATCTTTCATTTCTTGGTTATGACACTCTTTATCCACCACAACAGTTAGCCATAGAACGTGGTTTATTGGATCATACTAACTTGTTAATTACTACTCCTACTGCAAGCGGGAAAACACTAATTGCCATACTAGCTGCAATTAAAACTCTGGAAAAAAATAAAAAAGTTGTTTATCTTACACCTTTAAGAGCTTTAGCCTATGAAAAATATCAAGAATTTACCTCTATCGATAAATCCGGCATATTTTCCAAAAAAATTAAAGTAAAAATTAGCACTGGAGATTTCAACACATCAAATGCGGATCTAAGTTCTTCTGATGTGATTATTATGACTAACGAAAAAATTGATTCAATAATGAGGCATAGTGCTTCGTGGCTTTCAAACGTAGGATTATTTATTTCAGATGAAATACACCTTATAGGTGATCAAGATCGAGGGCCAGTTTTAGAGATGGTATTAACTAAAATAAAAAAATATTATCCCTCATCACAAATCCTTGGTCTCAGTGCTACAATAACTAATGCAGTAGAAATTGCAGAATGGTTAAATTCAAAATTGATAGAAAGCTCTTGGAGACCGACAAAATTAATAGAAGGAGTCTATTCAGAGGGTATAATACATTGCAATAATAATACAAGGTATAATGTTACTGAATCAGGTAGAGATACTACTTCAATGACCACCGATCTGATAATGGATTCCTTGCAAAATAATGTTCAGAGTCTTGTATTTGTTGAAACGAGAAAGCGTGCAGTATCACTTGCCAAAAAAGTTTCGGATCTTGCCTATACGATATTATCTCCAGATGAAAGAAAAAATGCACTTAACGTCTCCAAACAAATCTTGGAAGAAGGAGATGATACTGATCTGACCAAAAATCTATCAAAACTAATTTCTTCTGGTATAGGATTTCATCATGCTGGTTTAAGCCTTCACAGTAGAGGCATAGTGGAGGATGCTTTTAAGAAAGGATTAATTAAATCCTTATTTGCTACACCTACACTCGCTGCAGGTGTAAATCTTCCCGCACGTAGAGTAATAATCACAAATGTTACTCGATATGATTTTATGTATGGTGCTTCAGTTCCAATAAGTATTCTTGAATATAAACAACTTTGTGGACGGGCAGGAAGACCAAAATATGATACTCATGGAGAATCCATAATTTTATCGGATTCGAGGACTAGCCATGAGGAATTATATGAACATTATATACTGGGGATTCCTGAACCTTTAAATTCGAACCTTGGAAATGCAGTATCTATAAAGTTACATCTACTTGGTCTGATTGCTTCATTCAACGGAATTAGTTTGGATGATATCTATGACTTGTTTTCAAAAACTTTTTATTCATTTCAAGATAAGAACAATACTTCTTTGTTTGATAAAATTGATTCTGCATTGGATTATTTTATGGACGAAGATTTGGTATCAATAAAAGATAGTTCTTATCGTACTACTGCCTTTGGGAAATTAGTTTCAAATTTGTATCTAAATCCGGAGACCGCTGTGAGCTTTCGGGAAATTATTACTAATATAAAGCCAAGATCATTAAGTACAAATAATGTTCTTGGTTTTCTTCAAGTGATTACAAGCTGCTCAGACTTTTATCCAAAATTTTCCTTTAGAAAACAAGATATCGAAGAATTCAACTATTTGTTTTATAATAACTATGATGAATTTTTCACAGATATAGACATAATGGATTGCTCTCGCAGTTTATGGACCTTATATGAGTGGATTGATGAATCCACTGAAAAAAGAATAAATGAAAGAATTGGAATTGAACCAGGTGATATACATAGGATGGTTGAAGTTGCTCAATGGCTGATCTCTTCTATTTTTGAAATTGCAAAATTGCAAAAAAGAAATGATTTATTACCTATTATTTTTTCGCTTGAATCTCGAATTAAACATGGGGTAAAAGCAGAACTAGTTCCCCTGGTACAAATTAAAGATATAGGTAGAGCGAGAGCACGATCTCTTTATTCTACCGGCATTCACTTACCCAATGACTTGATTACAATTTCAGAAACTAAACTAGCTTTGATCCCAAAAATCGGACCAAAATTAGCTAAAAAATTGAAAAAAAAATTTACTTAATTTGTTTATGAATCAAGTTGAATCGTACAAAATTATTCAAAATTAACCACCCCTAGGTTATTCATTTCTGAACCTATTCCATATCCTAATAATGCAATACCAGTACCAAGTAATGACATCTCCAAGCCACCTTTGATCCAACTTTTTTTTGCTAACCTGCCTTTGATTGCACCAATTATAAAAGATGAAGCAAGACTGATAGAAATGGCAATCATCAACGCCACAAAATTATTAATAAAACCTATTTTGACTATAAAATACGGTAGTATTGGTAAAACTCCACCTATCAGAAAAGATACAAACATAACAATAGCTCCTTTGATTGGATTGCCTATGATTTCTAAATTAAGTCCCAGTTCTTCAGTCAACATAGTCTTTAACCATATTTTCTTATCGGAAGTAATCCTGTCTACAACCAGTTTCAATTCATCTCCTTCAAATCCTTTTGCTTTATAGATTTGTTCGATCTCTTTTCTTTCGTCTTCTGGTTTATTTTCAATTTCGTACTCTTCTCTCTCAATCTCTGACTCTAAGATCTCTTTTTGTGATTTGACTGCAAGATAATTTTGTACTGCCATTGCCTTTGCCCCAGTAAACATTCCTATAATTGCAGCCAAAATGACTATATCCACCCCAATCGTAGCTCCTCCGATTCCTGCTACTATTCCCAATGATGTATTAACACCGTCTCCAAAACCAAATACTACATCTCTAATGTAACTACTTTCTTTGATATGGGGCTCGACATGACGATCTGAAATTCGGTTCAATGTATTTTGTTCATAGGCTATACTTGATATTTAAGGTTCGACTTTTTTTTACTGTGAATATTTTATCATGAATCATCATAATTGGAGTGGATAGTTATTTCTAGTTGAGATAACTTGCGGTAAGTAAAATTAACAATCAACAATAGGACTTTTTTTGTTAAATTGAACAATTACCTAATTATTTATTATTATTAAGTTTTTCTTAATTGCCTTGAAGCTTGTGCAATTTCTTCTCTTGCGGCAGGTGTTTCTGCTACTACATTTAGCATGACGAAGTCATGAATTGTCCAATGATTAGTTAAAACAGTAACGACTATTTCTGACTCTAGGTTTGTGAGCGTCTTTTCTACCCTTTCTCTTATTATATCAAATTTGCAAGTAATTATGAGTATAGGCGACAAGTCATTCAACTGATCTCTTGGGACAATTATTGAACATATCGTTGGCTTGTTAAGATCTGTTTTGCTCGGCATCTAATTGTGCCAAACCCATTTTATTGCTCTTCTAGTCAAAAAGTGGCCCTCTTAGAACATGATATGACCCAGTTTCGAGATTTCTATTTGGAACTGATAAAAAAGTACCTGAAACAAAATTTTGGGTCCATCCCGTGTCTTTACCAACATAGTAACAGCCGCAGCTATATTACAGCCAACACTGTCCCCATCTACTGCTATTCTATCGACATCCATGTTGTACGAGTGTAAATTTTCTGAAACCCATGTTGAAGTTTCATATATTTCTTTTAAAGCAATTCGATATTTAGCTTTTGGAGGTCTACTATGATTGATAAACACCTTTTGCTCCTTAACTGAATTTGCTAATTCTCTTGCTAGGCTCTATTTGGTATCCATTCCACCCAATACCCAACCACCACTGTGTGGGTGTATAACAACGGGAAATATCTTGTCTTTACTATCCATAGGTCTGATAATCTTTATTGAGATTCTGTTACAAGAACAATTGAAATAATGATATCTTTTATTTTAGCTAATGGTTTTGTGGCGTCCCGGATGAATGTTAGAGAGAAACTCTTGAACTTTGTCTGAAGATAACTTGTAAATGGCAGTGCCAGAATAATTTTACAATTTTTCCAAAAAAACTTTGGTTTCCTTTTCAACTCTTAATTAGTTGTCATATCTATATAACCAAGTAGTCAAAAGATACTTTAAGGTAAGTTTATCCACTTGCTTGTAATCTCATCCTTATTAAGAACCCGAAATTTTAGAACAAGTAAAATAAAATCAGACGGATTTTGGACGGATCACTCCTAAAATCTTTAAAGTTAAATAACACGAAAAAATGTTCTCTTGTAGTTTGTGATATTCCTTATTGGCATAATCTTTTTCAACGGATAAATATGGAATTATATTTTCTTTCAAGTCCTTCGCAGCGTTAAAAACCTCGTTCTTATCATCCTTTATACTCTTTGAGTAATCGAACTCAATTCTATCTTCCAAGAGGTCTTTAATGAAATTGTTAATTGAATTTTCCCTGATAATTGAATAGTTAAATTTTGTAGACTCGCTCATTATCTAAATTAATCTCAATCCTAAATAAAATTATTGATTAATAGTGCTTTTGTTTACCAAACATAGAAAATATGCTATTTCTCTACTGTCTTACAAATTATCGTTTTTTAGGAGATGAGGTAGGGCAATGTAATAACCTTCCTCATCTCAAAAGATGATATTTTTGACTTGGGAAGTTTTAAGATATCATTTATTTACTATGATAAAAGGTTATCTTATAATTTTTATATTTGAATTTTGGGCAGAAAGACTAGTTAAATAATACTTAAACTATCTACTAGTAGAAAATTGGTTAATTTGATATAGTTACCGTGTAACTTCTAATAATGATTTTAAAAATTCTCATTATAATTGTTCTTTCTATAAATCAAATGATAATGATTTAAAGGAAGCGGGCCTAGTATCAATGTTATCTGTGCGCACTAGAACATATCCAGATCCTTGATTTATTGTCTGCATAAAACCATTTTCATCATTAATTCCATCTTGTTCTTTTAGTTTTGAAAGATTATTCAATGTCCAATAAGGTACTTCATTGCCAAATCCATTATCAATAAAAGTCTCAACAGTCCTAGTATTAAGATCAGTTAAGAATGTTTTTACTTTTAACTCCACATCATCTTTGTTTGTCAGATTGTTTATGAACTGGGGTTTTCCTTCACTATTCAATTGATGGAAAATAAAATTGTTTCCGGCTAATTGCTTCATACTATCGTAATCATATTTTACATATTTGCCGTTATCTCTATATTCTAAGAGATTTGGATTGCTATCTCCAGAGACATCAAATAGTACCCCAAAACCTCTTTCTTGATCATCATCATGACTCCCGTGATGACCAGTATTAAATTGTAGTGAAATATAGGTTTCATTCTCAAATTTGCCTTTTGGTTCCTTAAAATATTCATGAATATTGCCATGCCATATTATTTCCTGATTCTTTGCTGCAGTCATATCTGGATTTCCTTCAGAATCTTCTCTCACTATTTCTATACGTGGAGAATTGATTTTATTATTCTCACTCTGTGTATGCTTATTGAAGTCCATGGTTACTCTAAATTTATTATTGTCATTAATTGGATCATTTAGTTCAAATGAATACTGTTGGTTAAATTTTGTATCAGCCAATAAGTAGCCGTTATCGCCAAAATTATCAGGACTTAGCTCATTCTGATTATTTTCATCATCGTTTAATTCACAGGGTATTTCTGAATTATTGCCTGTATATTCAGTACAATTAATCGAGTCCGATACTCTCAATATTTTGCAAATTCCTTTGTTTTCATCTGACTTTGGATTTTGAGTTGATAATAATGAATCTTGGATATTATCATGGTCATTACTCATGTAATTAGGAATACAGTTTGATACTTTTGTAGTGTTAATTAGAATGGTTGGATTTAATGACTTTGTTGAGGATTGATTAATGATTGTGCTATATACATCGCTGAACTCATAAACCGATATCAAAGAAAAAAAAGCATAAATTGTGATTGTAACAAGCAACAATTTTGAAATCAGCGATAGACAAGATTTCATGTATATGGTTATTTTTTTATTATATATATATGATAAATTTATCCATTTTTATATTAGAGATTACACCAAATCAAGTTGTCCATGAATTATTATCTAATAACATTAAATTGATAAATAAATTCGGCTTATTCTACAATTATCTCTCCTATCATCGATGGATGATATATGCAATAGTATTTGTAATTTCCAGGGCTATCAAACGTAATACTATATTTTTGTTGCAATGATTGCATCAGAATCAAATATAGAGCCTTCATCCGGATCGTTATCTTGACCCTATATCATCGTGTGAGATGCTGTGTCACCATTATACCAAGTTATTGTTTGACCTACTTCTATTCTCACTGGATCAGGTAAATATGATTCACTGCCCTTGATTCCAGAACTAATAACGGGAATAGACTCTTTTGGCTGTGATTCTTCTCTTCAGGTATACTCTGTTGGTTTTTAGACGTATCGCTTTCAACCAATGGTACTACTCTATATAGTGTGCCCGTATAGCTTAGTACGTAGAGGTATCCATCGGGTCCCACTTGAAGATCAGTATTCTATCCAATCCTTGGCCAAAAATTAGTGCCTAATTCTCCCTAGTATCATCTACTTGATTATCCGCCAATACTTTGGTATCTCTTTGGTAAGATTGGTTTATCAATATGTTATCACGTGGCTCATTTAAAGTAAAGCAGTACAATAAACCATTGTTTATATCTCCTGCGAACATATTATTTGCATATTACTTTCCAAGTTTGTCTGAATTTAGAAATATAAGAACAGTTGGACCAATTATGGTAACCCAAACAAATTTCGGATTATAGTATTTCGCATTTCCAAAGCATACTAATTCATCCTCAGATGATATGCCACGACCAAGCAAACTCTGCATTATATATCCTTGAACTTGCGACCAACCACCATTAAAACTTGATGGAATAAGGTTAATTTCATCAGCGATGGTAGGACCATTTTCAGTATCTCACAGATTACCAGTTACTGGATCAAAGTCCATTTCAAAACTGTTGCGGATGCCCATTGCATAGTAAATGTTCAATGGCAACTCCTCTCCAAAAATAGATTTATCAGAATCAACAATTCATCCGTATTGAGTTATGAGTAATACTCTCCCTAAGCAGCTAGGAGGAGGTCCATCGAGTATATTTTGAGCCTGGGTTCGATATCTACCCACTTAATCTATCCTAAAATGTATATTGTTATCTAGACCAACCAAAACCTTTCCACCATTATGCTTCCCTTTTGAATTTATGGGAGTAGCCGTCAAATCTAGCAATAAAAGTGGATTTATTAGTTGACCATTTACATACTCATATCTATAGAGTCGATTACCCCGCGGGTCAATCTGATCATCAGTATCACTTCCATCTTCTCCGTTACCTGATTCAGTACATGACAAGAATGCATATGTTTTTCCATTTAGATGCTTAAACGGCAAATCCTAACAAGCCTCGTTCAATACTGTTGGCCACAGGTACATCTAGTAATGGTTTTTCTTGTACTTGACCATCTATTACTCTAACTACTCTACCAGTATTTTTTCAGTAGCTAGTATATCGTTCTCTCCCACAAAAGACATACTTGGATGGAAATCTAACCCCTTTGTTACCTTTTCAACTATGATTCTAACATCGTTTATGGTAGGCCCATTAGGCGATAAAGGCGCTTTCGCGTATGCGCCGTAAGAGAATTGAATATTGAAAGTGTATAAAGAAGAAAACAAAATAAATACAAGTGCACAAAAAACCGTTACTATGTGCTTATGCATGATTTTGTCAGCATCTGGTATCAAATTTTTCAGCTAATTAAATTTATGAATAAATCTTAATGAAAATATAAGTTACGCCTTTATTGTAATTTATACTATATCAATCTATTTATAATGAAAAAGACATGATTGTTTATTATTACATTATATATTAAGTTGGTAACAAACTTTAGTGGCTTAGTTATCAAGGCTCCAATCAACCTCGAAATTTATTAATTCATTTGTTTTTTTACTAGTATAAAGTATGAAACATCAATTATGATTATGTTATTTTGCCATAATTCTTTTCTTTTCTAACATTTTCCATTTATTAATCCAATTGTTTAATTGATGTAAAATAGACTCCAATTCCTTGGTCCTATTCGTTAAACTATATTCAACTCTAATTGGAATCTCTGGGTAAATTTTCTTTGATACAAGACCTTCTCGTTCAAGCTCTAATAATCTTTGAGATAATACCGTACTACTTATTTCAGGAATCAATCTTTTTAACTCGTTGAATCTGACAGTACCGTTAGTGCTTAAATTCTTCAATATATGAAGGGACCATCTTTTTCCTAGTATTTCCCAAATATCTGCTACTTCACATTGGTCTTCTTTCATGAGAAATCTTTATGATAATAATATCCATGGTCCTGTATTAAAATATTGTATGATGGGTATTTCACTTATCGCTAATTTAGTCTGAGTATCATCTTGGCAATAAGAAAGCACCATATATGGATCTATTTGATACTAATTGTTATTGGTGTAATGGAATTTGATGTCTAGAAACTTGTGTTGCCTAAATACCATTTTAAAGACCAGGTAGTAATCAATGAATCAAATTACTTTATTGTATTTACTTGGTACTACTTATTTAAAGAATTAATGTTATTATCGGTTATTTAGATAAAGTTAATCTATTACAATACTTCGTGGTTCATAAAAAAAGAATTAGACCTGTTTACTCTGATATATCTGTGAATTACTACTGTAGCTGATACTGGTCTGATACATTCCAAATGTGGCAGTAAAATAGCAAACTGAAGTGTAAATGTTCTGTATGAATGAAATCTAAAAAGATTTATTGTTATAACATTCACAAATCGTCTAGACTTTATAATTTTGAGAGTATAGAATTAATGGTGCATGTTTTAGATTAATAATTCCAATAACCTGAATTGCTTTATGAAATATTAGTCAACATAAAATATGTCGACTGAGCATAAATAAATCAATCACTTTCGCAGGAACAATCCTTTTTTTTAGATCTCTTCTATCAACATAGTTTCAGGCATATCGGATGTTATCATTTTTTGTTAAATCATAACTTCTAAAACCTTACTTTACCCTAATGCACTATTAAGTATTAAGTATTAAGCAACAAAGGCATCATTTTAGATACGGATGACCTACTCATGATTTTGTATTACACGCACACAATTTGGATATGAATTTATGCCATGAATGTAGCCTCTTCTACTTTTTAAAGTTAAAAACTTTTTAGAACTTTTTAAAATAGAGATAGATCATTTTATTTAATCCTATTCTTGATTTTCATGATTGAGACTTTATAAAAAAATGTAATATTTTGTAATATTCGGCCAAGAGTATATTTTTTATTTTTTATTTTTTACTTAATAATGGACTACAAAAGAATATTATAGACAAAATAAAAAAAATTGTTATCGGATTTCTAGCTTTGCTAGAATATCTTCAATATTTTGTTCATCTTCTAACTCTGCGTCTAAAAGTTCTAGTGCAAGATGATAAGTACCGTGGTCCTTGCCATTAACACTATTGGCTAATCATTATGGTGTTTGATTACTTCTCTCTCAAACTCGAGCGCTTTTTCCAATGCGCTTCTCAGCGTCAAATACCTTGAGGGTTGGAGTTTACCCAAGCCGCTATCTTGCTCCCATTGTGCTGGGCCATCCGTCGGTTGAGTTTCCAATTGCATTAATCTGAATGCCACTTTTTTTGCATGACCAAGCTCTTCTTTGGCTCGTTCTTCAAAAAATTCTGCTTCCAATACTCCTAACCCTTCAATATTCTGTGATACATACCAAAAATAATGAAACGCAGATAATTTGGCTCCATATGCTTTTTTTAGCATTTGTACTGTACCTTCAATACCAGGTCCAGCTATTTCTTTAGACTTTTACCCATAACTTATCAAATATAGTGCGTATTTCTTTTATATAAATTTTATAATTCTGTATGATTTTTTATAAAAATATTAGTACAAGTTAACCAAATATTAATATAATTAGTACCAATTAATATAAAATTAGTACAAATTAATTCTTCCAAGAAAATGATTTAAATTTTTGGATGCCAAATGAGAGAATATAGTCTCTTGAAACAGATTATTCGGATCAAATGGATCATTTCCAATCATTCTGCTACCGATAGAACTCCTTCAGATTGGTACATATTCTGACTTTAATATTATTAATTAACAGAACTAAACTTGAAAATCTAATATACCCTATGAATGTATCTATGATAAAATCTTATCCATTAATCAATATCTACAAGGTTATTTTTTATGATGATCTGACAAAGCAGGTATTTCTTGATAGCCAACAGATTAATTCATCCAATGTCGCTTATAGTTAATAAAATGAATGAGATTTCTACAAGTATTGCCCAGAAGACATAAAATTATGTTAGCAAACATCTACTATATTTTTATGGTTATCGGAGGGTAGACAACTTTTTCTGAATATTTTGTATTTATTTTGATTACATTCTACTAGAGGATAACAAAAAATTTTAAAGTGATGTAAAATACTTTGCGTCATCATCCAAATGTAAATGTGTAAATTTGAAGCCCTTTTCCTTTTATATCCATAACTATTGATCTCGGTTCATAATCGTCGTACAATCCTATATTATATAATCTTTGATTATCCACGATAACTTTCGCTTCTTTGTCTATATCGATGGCATTGTTGGATGTATTATTTGCAAATTTATTATCTTCAGAGATCTTTATTTGCTGCCCTTTGCCAGAGGCTACAACGTTGATTGATTTCGCATAATAAGTTAATATTATTTTTCCAGCGTTACTAACCAGTTCTATATTATCCGCATTATTCTTCCAGGTGCCATTTAAATAAACTAAATTGGGTTGAATCTGTGTATTATTTAGTTTTATTTTGTAGTCTACTTGTTGATCAGGGTGGAAACCTTCTGTGTTACCAAGAGATGATCTTGCGGAAGAGTATCCAAGATATATTTCTGGTGAAATTCTTTGATTAGGATCCACGTATGTTAAGCTATTTGCAGTTACATTTTCTAAATTTGATTTACTAAGGTTGAATGAAATTTCTGTCTTGCCTTCCAAGGTAGCTTTTTCGGCTAGTAGGGTTTGAATTGTTTTCTCGGTTTCATTATACCCTCCTTCTCCTATGTGATCATCCCGGATGTATCCTTGGGTATCTATTAGATAATGTCTTGGCCAATAATTATTGTTAAAAGCATCCCACGTTTTGTGTTCACTGTCAAGTACTACAGGATAGCTTATATCGAATTTGTTTACTGCATTTTGAACATTCTTTGGATCTTTTTCAAAATCAAATTCAGGCGAGTGAACTCCAACTATTACAAATCCCTGATCAGCGTATCGAGCATACCAATCGTTAAGATACGGAATTGTTCTTATGCAATTTATACAAGTATAGGTCCAAAAATCTAGTAATACCACTTTTCCTTTCAAATCTGACAGTTTAATTGGCTGATTATTCATTGTATTGATATAATAGTCAATACCCGTCAAATCGGGTGCCTTCAAGAATCCACTCTTATCAATCGAAACAAAAGCTGTTTTATTTAAAGATACCGTCAGTATATCCCCCTTTTTAGTTATAGATTGATCAACTGATTTTTCCAACTGCTGTTGTTGTAAATAACTATGAGATGCATTACCATAAAAATTAAAATAAATACCAAAACCTATGATCAATGAAATTACTGCCAATGCAGTTACTAATGCACTGATATTATCCTTATTCATGATGCTTCTACATCTCTTTCTATTAGATATTGATTAATTGTCCCAAGAATGGGATACTGATAAGTAGTGTCAATTGATTAAAGAATATTAATATTCCTAATATTATTAAGATAGCTCCCATTGCGAGATTGAAATACTTTAGATATTTTGTCATTTTTTTTATCAAGCTAGTAGCTTGAGAAAAAAATGCACCCGTAATGAGGAATGGAATTCCAAGTCCCAACGAATAGGCCAATAACAAGTTATATGCTGTACCAGGATTCGTGACCGCTAATGCAAATGTGCTCCCCAAAATTGGCCCTACACATGGAGTCCATCCCGCTGCAAATGCTACTCCAAATACAAAGGAAGTTATGTAACTCGTCTTAAATTTAGGTAATTTAGTGAACTTTTTTTCAATATTGAGCTGACCAATTTTTAGCGATAGGATTAGATATACTCCAAATGCAACAATTACAGTTCCTCCAATATATGACAAAGATTGTTGAAAACTATTTCCAATCGAAGTGGCAAGGACACCGTTTAAAATTACTCCTAGCACAGCAAATATCAGTGAAAATCCTAGTACAAAATAGATAGTATTTATGAAAATGTTAATCTTGACTTTTCTTGTTATTAGAATCACCGAACTATTAGGATGACTTTGATCATTACCTTCGTCTCGTTCTCTACTTGCCTCTTTGATCGACGAACTTGAGAGATATGATAAGAACCCTGGAATAATGGGTAATATACAAGGTGACAAAAAGGATCCTAGTCCTGCCAAAGCAGAAAGAAAAATAGGTATTTCAAGTTCCATCTAAACTTTCCAACCCCTGCTAGTAAAATTTAGTCTCATAGTAATAATTAATATTAAGATTATTGAAATTTTATTCATATAACTGGTAACTAAAAAAAATATTAATAGTTATTTCCAAATCTCTTCCAAATCTCTTCCAAATCAATAGATCTATTTTTCCCATAACTAATATTGGTGTTTAAGAAACTGTGTTCAAAACAATGAAATCAAAATATTCTATCTATTCAAGAGTGATTTTCAAAAATATGCCTATTCCAGCCATCTCTGCCAAAGAAATGGCAAGAAGGTATGGAGTAAGTATATCTGAAAATAGCATGGACATAGTAACATAAGAATAAACAGATATGATGCTGTTAATCATTAATAAACCGCTAAAAAATATTAAACCAAGTGTGAAATTCGCTCTACTACTCCGGTATATTTTTATGAAAAGGACTATTAATGTACTTAATAACCCCAAGTTAATGACATTGATAAAAGCATTAATTCCCATCCATATATCCATTAGTTAAATCAAGTGTAACTGCGACTAGTGTATTTATTTATTTATTTCCAAATCTCTTCCGTATCTTATTTTTTACTTTTTTTGACTATCTGGTTTTTTACGTCTTGAAATGCATTCATGTTGGCCTCCAGATAACTAGAAATAAAATATAGTATTCCATATTTCTCTCCGGTTTTTGTGATCAAGTTATTCTTCTCTAATACATGGATATGATGTGCTACTGCTTTATAGTCGATATGAATAATTTCGGCCAATTGGTTGATGTTATATGGTTGTTGAATTAATAGCTCTATAATTGAAATTCTTTTGGTTCCTCCCCTTGACCCTGCAAATAAAAACCAAAATAATCTTTTAGCGTTAGGATCAACCATTATTCATCTTGCTTTTTAAATATCATAATTATCCAACTTTAATAAATTTAATTCAAATTAACTTGTTGAAATCGTAAATTTAACTCGGTGTAAATCTTAAAGGTGTTGATAAATTGAATTGATCAAGATGCCATGAGCAATAGGATTGTTGTGATCATTAAGAGTCAAATATCACACTGTAATGTTGATCTTTGGTGATGTCTTTATTCTTATACTTTATTATTGATATTATGGAAAATTCATATTATGCATGCTTAACAACACGATTAATAGCGATCATACGAGATTTCTTTGAGCATTTGCACATGGAACGAAATTATAACAGTTAGATGATATGTTATCTACATTGATGAATACCATAACGGAATCCTAGTTTATATGAAAGTCAATGCTGTTTCATTAACGTATTTGTGGCTATATCTAGACTGGAGACGTTTGCAATTGTATATAGCTTTATTGTTGTTATTGCAACCCTCGTCGATGTATAATATCAAATTAACCGTGTTATACCATCTCCTCCTCCACCTCCAAATTTTATGGTTATAAATCAGACAGTGGGGCCAGATGATATACTGGAGTGCTATTTACCTGCTTCTGTAAAAGATGCTGATTTATGATTGATGGAAGTACATTTTCTGGGGTATAAAAACTAGATATGAGAGTCTCAAATTGCTTAATAAGATACCAGTAACTACCATTAGATTAAACCATTTGAGTAATTGGAATGTAAAAATGGTTTTGAATTATTATCCCTGAGAAGAGAACAAATGATATACTAGTGAGTCTTAAATCCTTGAATTGGGAAGGTAGAAAGTATGGAATACAATAAACTTACACGAGAGGAAGAAAGGGTCATTCTGGAAAAGGAGACGGAAAGGCCATTTCTTGGTAAATATGACAATTTTTATGATGATGGAACTTTTATTTGCCGAAGGTGTAATAATCCACTGTTTTCATCTAAGAGCAAATTTGATGCTGGATGCGGGTGGCCAAGCTTTGATGCAAGCTTTGAAAATGCATTAAAACGTATACCTGATCTTGATGGTGTAAGAACAGAAATACAATGTAATAACTGTGGGGGGCATTTAGGACATGAATTCCGGGGAGAACGTTTAACAGATAAAAACACCAGGGAGTGCGTCAATTCACTATCGATATACTTTATTCCAAAAGGGAAAGAGTTGCCAAAAATAATTCAGGTAGGATAATAAATAATTCTGGAAAATATCTAGATTTAATCTATGTCGAGGCTAGGATAATTTAATAAATATATCATATTAAAATATTCCTTTTCTTTTCATATGAATACATTATTTGGTACTACTTAGTCAATAGTAAGTTTGTTTTTGTGTGTTGGAGGAAAATCTCAAGGGATGAATGTCAGATTTTTTTATCAAATGAGACAACAAATAAGGAGATGACTTATTCAAAATAATACAATTAGATAGATACTATTATTTATCATGTTTACAAAGTATTATTTTATTTCTTAGTAAAGGAACATTATATATATTATGTGAATTTGAACGAGTATGATCACTTTTTAATCTTCAACAGGTAAATCTAAATCTCAACAATATTCTTGATGACCAAAAAATTGAATAATAATCAAGGTAATCTGATAATATTTAATAGTACTCCAATGACCTCTCTGCAAAAAACTAGAAAATTAAAACCCGATAGGTATTCATAATAAGAAGGAAATGTGATGTAATTCACACTAACTATGTTATTCGTCATAAAAACTTGTTATAAGTAAGTTACCTTCTCATTTTTGGTTTACTACTGATTTGAAGTATAAAAATCATGTACACTAGAGGTTCGATTCAATATGTATGTATTATTTATTTGTCTTGTTCCTTAGTCAACCCACTAACCAGCGTAAGGTTTATT
The DNA here is from genome assembly GCF_008389435.1 of Candidatus Nitrosocosmicus agrestis. Classification (GTDB taxonomy): domain Archaea; phylum Thermoproteota; class Nitrososphaeria; order Nitrososphaerales; family Nitrososphaeraceae; genus Nitrosocosmicus; species Nitrosocosmicus agrestis. The sequence goes on from NZ_VUYS01000005.1 coordinate 53,327, forward strand.
CAATAACATTCTAAAAGTAGTATACTTATGGCAAATTATGAAAACATAAAGAAATGTTTGGATGAAAGTGGTGAAGTAATGATAAGGCTAGACAACAACGAGAGTATTGAATTACACAAGCACAACGTAAAGTTTGATGATGCATCACAAGAGATTATAATTGATGCAGCGACCGAAACATATTGGATAGGGGCAGATAAAGTTTCCTACTACTGGATACATAAAGAGGGATTTGAAAAAGGAGAATAATTTTATTATTTTAGCTAATTTTTTGTCTCAAAATCTACAGCATGTATACTACATCAGATGAATTTGTTGGATAAGCATAAAGTATTGGATCATTAAGTTCCTTTGTGGTGAGACCCAATCTTATTGCTATTGAGAATATATTTATGACCTCATCAGAATGCGGTCCTAATAAATGAGCGCCTAGAATTTTATCACTTTCTTCTTCAACCAATACTTTATATCCGGAATGTGTTTCACCTACGCGTTTTGAAGAATACCAATTGGAAGTGTCTTGATTGTTAATCCTAAACCTTAATCCTTGTTCTCTGGCCATTTTTTCTGTTAAACCTACAGATGCAAGTGGCGGAATCGTAAAAACAACGCTAGGTAATCCTTTGTAAGTAGATTCCATAGTATTTCCATTTAGTATATTATTTGCTACTATGTGTCCGTCGTAGGTTGCTACTGGGGTTAATGGTGCACCTCCATTATCTACAGAGTCACCTGCTGCATATACAACAGGATTAGTGACACTTTGAAGGTATCTATTTACCCTTATACCTTTAGAAGTATAATCTACTTTACCACTTGTTAATTCCAGATTCATGATATTAGGAGATCGTCCAGCACCATGCACCACCAAATCAGCTTCCACTTTTGAATTTGTTGGCGCTGTTAAAGATGAATCTCTATTTAAAGATGAATCTATGATACTGGAAAAGTGAACGCTCAATTTGTTACCCTTAATGGTCGCGTTATCTGTCAAAGATGTTCCCAGATTTTCAATCCTTTCGACTTTTTTTTCTAATATAATATTTATACCGATATCCCTACTTTTTTGTACCAATTGATCAACAAGATCTGGATCAAAATGTTCTAATGGCTGTTTACCCCGATGCAAAATCGTGATCCTTTTAGCACCAGATCGAGCAGCAATATGAGCAAATTCAAACGAAATATACCCACCACCTATAAATACGATATTATCAGGCAATTGCTCTTTATCCAGTTCCAAAAATTGATCACTTGTAATTACGTTCTCTGATCCAGGAATATTTAAATTAGCAGGTTTGGCTCCTGTTGCTATCACAATATTCTTGCCATTTAATATGGCATTGCTAGAATCATTTCCTACTAGCACTGAATCCAGACCAACAAACTTTGCAGGGCCATGAAAAGGAACAATACCGACACTGACATAGCTTTCTTCCCTCTCTTTTGGCACGGAATCTGTAAAGGTCCTCTTAAATTTTATTAAATCATGCCATTTTATGCTAATCTCATCCATGTTGCTAATACCTTTATTTTTATGCCTTTGGAATGAGTCAATTGTTTTTGCGGCTTCAACCAGAATTTTTTTTGGCTCACAACCACGCAATGCACAAGTTCCACCAAATGGTACCTCATCAATTATTGCAACTTTTAATCCATTGGAACTACATTCCGATGCTACTGCGGATCCCGCAACCCCTGTTCCAATTACAATCAAATCAAAAATAAATTTATCTACCATCTATAACCAAATCCAATTTACTAACAAATAACCCGAAGGTATTACATTGAAAGTTGAAAGATTTCATTCTTCAAAGTTGTTTCATCTGCATGGAGTAGATTAAAATCTGAGAGATAAAAATCAACGAATAAATTACTTAAAATTCCTGTTAGAGGGACTATTTGACATGTATTTTCATGTTGCGAAGAATCAAGAAAACAACTTCTACAATTTTGTGAGGAATATAACCATGATTGTAAGAGGGATGGATTTAAAGGAAAAGTTAGGTTTCCAGTTAGCATAGAATACTAAATGCGTTATACTATATACAGGTATAGTAATTTCAATCTAAATTTTCATTCATAATTGGACACAGTAAAATATCAACTTCGCACGATTGTTCTCTCTGTGTTGCCAAGGGTAGTCAGAAAATGTCTTATTAGCAAGTTTTATGATACTTGAGGGAAGTATAGCCTTTTAACCATAGATAAGTGACCAATAGTTTTGACATGTAAACAGAGAAAATATTTGGATATACCCAAACAGTCCAAGTTGATGATGTCATATTGAGTTAAGACTGGTATGTTGTGACGATGCAGGGAGATTTGGATGCTGGAAAATTAAGATTCAAATACATCAGGCCTGCACAAATACATAAAAAGTATTGTCACAATGTGGACAATAATCGTTCACGCCTAATTTGTGCGCTAATAGCGCTTCCTTTCAACTAGTTGCCAACCATTAATCTAACGGGGACCGTCAATGGGGATACTTCATGAATAGATTGTAAGAAGACATCCAGTACCTTTCTAACTTCATAAATGCGAGTCATATTAAAAAATTGTCTGCCTAATTATCTTAACCGGTAAAGCCCTCAATGATGAACCAAACATCTAGGACTTAAGAAAAGACAACAGGTCATCGTTAACCTGATCCTGAAGTGTGGCAGTGAGGCCATGAGGAGCTCCAGCATAGTAAATTTCCTTAGCGCCTTTGATAAGCCGGGCCGACTTCTTAGCCGCGTCTTTAACTGGAACAATTTGGTCATCCATTTGGTCATCCTCACCATGCATAACCAAGGTTGGGATGTCGAACTTCTCGAGGTCGGGTAAAATCGGTCTCGGAGAAGGCCTTAATGCTTTCGTAAGCATTCTTAAGGCCAGCCTGCATGCTCCAGAGCCAGAATTGTTCCAGGATTCCTTGGGAGACCTGGGCACCTTTTCTGTTGGCGCCATAAAACGCAATGGCTAGATCCTTGTAGAATTGCGAGCGATCCTTAAAAAAATGGTAAAGTTTGTCGGCCTATTCTTATGTTACCACTTTTAATTAAGTATCATGATTGCATCATCAATAAATAACTATAAAATTTACTCCATAGAAGTCAAAAGCCGAAAGGACATAATAAAAACCAAGAATATGACCACAGCAGACACAAGGAAGGTAGTGGGACCAATCATATTATACAATATACCTCCTAACACAAGCCCAATAATACTGGCTAAGCTTCCCATACTACTTCCAACACCTTGGATTACACCCTGATGAACAGTTCCAGCACGTTTTGAAAGTATTGACATAAATGATGGCCAACTAAGACCATTACCTACTGCAAATAGAATTAATGCGACATAGACAAATATGGTGCTATTTAAAATAAACAGAACAAAATTTATGCTCAAAATTAAACTTCCAATTATCACCAATTTTTCCTCTGAAAATTTTTGTAGAGCTTTTCGAAGAATTGGCCCTTGAACCAAAATCATTACTGCACTTAATACCGAATAGAATATGCCCATTTCAGTTGTCGACCATTTCAAACCTGTAGCTGCATGGATTGGAAAAGCAGTGTAAAAGACATTAAAACCAAGAAAAATAAAAAAATACAAAACCAGCAGGAAAGATATATTCTTCAGTCGGAAGACATCTAGGATTGAAAGGTTGTTGGGATTAGGAAGTTTATAACATTCCTTTGGTTCACAAGAAAAAGCCTTTCTAATTGATTCTGTTTCTTCAGTATTGTTTATGGAAGTTGATATCGATGATGCCACTTTTGATTCCTTTAATTTGAATGCTATGACAATCAGTGCGATCAACGAAATGAATACAGCTGCCAACACTGGTAATAGTTCCTTATAAACAGTTGCGCCTAAAAGTCCCGCCAATGCTGGCCCCACAATAAAACCCAAATTGGAAGATATTGCCATCTTCCCAAAATTTTTACTTCTATTCTTGTCTGTAGAAACATCTGCAAGATAGGCATTAGCAACAGAAATATTGCCTCCTGTTATCCCATCTAACGCTCTGGCCAAAAATAGAATAGCCATTGGAAGTGTAATAATGAACGTCCCAAGAATAATCGAATTAACGCTGTAAATATGCAAGGTGGGTACTAGTAATGCAACTAGAAAAATCATCCAACCGATGAAAGTACCCACATTACTAATCAGTAAAATTTTTTTTCTTCCAATTTTGTCAGACCATTTTCCTAATATAGGTGCGCCAATAAGCTGAAATGCAGGATAAATTGCAGCTAGAATCCCATAAACAAGAGAATTACCTCCAAAATCAAGCACCAAAAATACCAAAAAAGGCAAAACTATGCTAAAACCCATAGTCCCAATAAAATTAGATAATAATAATGGAAAAATTGAAACCTGTCTATCCAGAGTGGCCAATTAAGGTACTATTCGGATCTAATTGAATATAAATATAAAAATTTGTGATTTCATACATTTTTTGTGGTTATCACGTAATTTTTCATGCATTAAGACTTGTATCAACTGTTTTAACCAAGGACAAACTTCAATCATTATTCCAATTCTTCTAAATGTTTTTTTTAAGACATGAGCATCATGGAAATCCTGGTGAGCTTCTTATTGATGCCTTTTCTACTTTTCCTGCTTATTATTAATTTATTTATTTTAGAAAAGATTGATATTAAAAATGAAAATCAGCATTAGAGTTATATCTACTTGGATAGATTAACAATAGCTTGTGACTTTTCAAATTTCCAATGATTCGTAGTATTGCATAAATAAGTATTATACAACATTAATGAGAAAATAGTAGTTTTATTAAATATTGAACAATAAAGGAGACTAATGTGCAATTTAACTTAGTAAAGCTTGCCGTTATTATATTTCTTTGAAGTTAATGATAATATCATGGTTGTTTTTTTGTCAGCCTATTATGACAATATATATTTTGTCTATTTTTGACCTCCCAATATTCCTTTTTGGGATAATCTTTTTATCAAGCTCCTAGGATATCAAAGTGTACTTTTAGACAATATACTACTAATTCTATAACTATGCTTGCTTACTTTTTTTGTTCAAATGCCCAATATTACTTTCTTAGTAGTAATCCAATAATCCTGTCGTCTAGGGGCAATGATTAATGGGCATAATCAATACAACAAAGGATAGTGGTATAATACAATCATTGGTTATAGATGAACAAGTTGATGATCTGGCAGGATCAGCACAACCCATGATAGACTATCCTTTGTTATTGAAACTTGTCTCTGTTGTCGTTCTCATTTGGAGTAGTTGCTACACCACAAGAGCGCGTAATTATAATAATATGCTTAAAGAAGAAAAAACTAACTCTTCATCAATATTTATAAATTTCAATCAAACGGTATTCGTTATCAGTGATTGTTATTTTTCTTGCATATCAAACAATATCTTTAAATTCATATGAATGAGAATAGAAGGAAAACAAACTTAGCTGACCTTTAATTTCCAATTTTGGCTCCTAATGTCTAACAAACTCTCTAATTAAATGCTTAATCAATCAGTAATTTTGTTATTATGATTTAATTATTGTTTTTTTATCTTTCTTTTTCTTGCTCATATAACTATTTCATTAATTTATTCTCCTTATAAATAAATTAATAAACAGGATTATCAAACACTTGTGAAATCATTTCTTTAAATAAGAAAAAAATGAGATACGCACTCTTGTATCTTGTTTAAAATGCAACACGAATTCAATTGATATTAGATGACTTGATGAGGATTGTCATCCGACAATTTATAATTGACTGATCTTTATATATAGAATACCTAGATTTACCATGTTATACAGGAACAAAATCTAATAGTTTTGAACTACTGATCTTTTTTCTTATCCTTTGATAGGTGAAAGGCAATAAACCAAATTAATATACATACTTTTGAAGTTGCACTATTGCGATACTAGTACAAGAGAAATTTATATCAAATTTTGTTATACTTTCGTTATCAGTTTGAGAGACAAATAATACCTTGTCTTTTCTTAATATACTGGTGTATATACATGAGCCTTTACAAAAATATATTTGAAATAAAGTTAAATCTAAAGTAATTGAATGGTGTGGATAGTAATACACAGGGTATAACAATATATTATATATTTTACATATATTAATCAATTAAATACTATGGTGTAGGTAAACAATTTTTGACAATCTATCATAAATTCAGCTTTATTTGTTAATTAATAATGAGCAAAATAAGGAAAGTTCCAAAAGGATATCATTCAGTTACACCATGTTTGGTGGTAAAAGAAGGCTTGAAAGCAGTCGAATATTATAAAAAAGTATTTGGGGCAAAAGATCAAGGATTAATGATGACTCCTGATGGAAAATCCGTTGCACACGCTGAATTAGAAATAGGTGATTCGAAGATTATGTTGTGTGATGAATTTCCTCAAATGAAGTGTCTTGCTCCATCTACTATTGGAGGTACTCCCGTTTCATTATACTTGTACGTTGAAGATGTGGATAAAACATTTAACTTGGCCGTGACAGAAGGAGCAAAAATTTTGGATCCGTTAACAGACCAATTTTGGGGAGATAGACATGGAATTGTTCAAGATCCATTCGGTCATATTTGGTCATTAGCAACTCATGTAAAAAATCTTACTGGGTCTGAAATGAAAAAGGCTGCGGAAGAAGCATTTTCAAAGAAGCCCGCATAATTTATTAACTCTCCATTGATATATTTCCCAAATACCTTTCTCTTTTATGAACCTGATTACTATCATCAACCTATTTGGAAAAAGAACTATATATTAGAATGTGGATAGGCTAGTTCTAATTAGTCTGATTTATCTGTGAATATTCTGAATTGGTAGTGTTTAATCCAAAAGGTGATTGTTTCAGATCATGGATAACTTTGTTAAATATTGAGTTTTGATTCAATTGCTATTACCGTAGTAAGATGCCTTGGTCTGTGTAATTTCTTTTTGGCGATAGATCAATCTATGAATATTGCATAAATTATTACTCATAACAGGATCTAGTAATTTCTAGTGTACTTAAATAGCATATCTATTTATTCAGATATAAATGCAAGTAGGGATCGATAGCTTTGCAGCAGCACATGATAATACTAACCTCTCAGTTAGTACTGTTGAACGTTTACAAGGATTAATGGAACAAATAGAACTAGCCGACCAACTTGGGTTAGATATATTTGGAATTGGAGAGCATCATCGCAAAGAATACTTGGATTCTGCTCCAACTGTTATTTTAGCTGCTGCAGCAGCAAGAACCAAACGTATTCGCCTAACAAGTGCTGTTACTGTTTTAAGTGCTGCAGATCCCGTAAGAGTTTTTCAAGAATTTGCAACTCTGGATCTATTGTCAAAGGGACGAGCTGAGATGGTAGTTGGTAGGGGCTCATTTGTAGAGGCATTCCCCCTGTTTGGTCTATCTTTACAAGACTATGATTTGCTATTTGAAGAGAAGATTGATTTGTTATTGAAACTGCGCGAGAATGAATATGTTCACTGGTCTGGTAATTATAGACCTAAACTTAGTGGACAAGGAGTTTATCCCAGACCCCTGCAAAATCCCTTACCAGTATGGATAGGTGTGGGAGGAACGCCTGAATCATTTATCCGTGCCGGTAATCTTGGATTACCTCTTATGGTTGCAATAATTGGAGGAAAAACACATCAATTTAGACCACTAATAGATCTGTATAAAGAAGCTGGTAGAAGAGCTGGACATCCTCTAGACAAATTGAAAGTAGGAATACATTCTCTGGGTTATGTAGGAGAAACTACTGATGAAGCCATTGAGGACTTCTTTCCTGGATATGCACATACCATGACAGAAATTGGTAAGGAACGAGGGTGGCCAAGAATGACTCGAGAGAGATTTTATGCTCAACAAGGCCCAGAAGGAGCACTTGTTGTGGGCGATCCTACTGAAGTTATCGAAAAAATAATTAGGCATAGTAAAGCACTTGGAGAGATTTCTAGATTTACCTTTATGATGAATCCTTCAGCATTAACTCATGATAAACTAATCCGCTCTACCAAATTAATATGTACTAAAGTATTACCTGCATTACGTCAACATTATGATCAAAAAGATTAACCATAATTCAATTTATATGAAGTAAATAACATACTTTTATCACAACGCTTCTAAAAGGTGATACTCTGAGATCAGTAGAATCAAAAAAATGACTCATATTCTCATTTCTTGCTCTCAAGCTCTATCTTCTATCTATCCATTCTTTGTACGACATTCGTGGGACTTTAAATAAGTCGATGGTTCTGGTATAAAAATCTCTACCGTGGGCTCTACCTATTGGTCTTATTAACTCCACAAGAATCCTGAAATCGTTTTCATTAAATTCTATGAATTCGTCCTTTAAATGTATATAAATTATTTCGCCCAAAATTATGCGTGTATTTCGAATTTCTATCGTGTTTACATGACGACATTCAAGATTAGCAACAGATTCGGCAATTCGAGGTGGTCTTATCTTTGTTGAGGGAATCTTAGTTAAACCGGCTATTTCGGTCTCATCAATATCTGAAGGAAAATCAACCGATGTAGTATTAACTTCATTTACTATCTTCTCATTGACTATGTTGATTACGAATTCTCCTGTCTGTTGTATATTATACCCTGTATCTTTTAGGCCATTTCTACGTGTCTCGTCTTTTCCAACTCCCAGTGCAACTATAGGAGGATCGTTACCCATCAAATTAAAAAAAGAAAATGGGGCAGCATTTACAATTCCTTGTGTGTCTATCGAAGTAACAAAAGCGATGGGTCTAGGAACTACTAAAGATATTAATAGATTATATCTTTTTGACGGGGACAATTTATCTAAATCAAATTCTGTCATTTTTTAAATCACTCATTCTAGACTATTAGGACACTATATCGACATAAATGCCATTTCTTTCAAGATAAAAGATTTTCTTAAAAGTAAAAGTCAGAAAGAAATGAGAACAGTAGGTCAATTCATAAATAAACTTAAGAAGACATTGCAAATAATAAATGACAATTAATAAATTTTTTTTTACATATGGTAGACAGATAGTTTGATTATCTCTAGTAGAAATGATGTAATCTCTATGCTAGAAAAAGACGCTGTAAATATTTTGTCAGAATCTGCATACGGTAAGCATAATTTGGTAATATATAGCACATATGGTGATTTAAGAGACTTTACATAAATATATTTAAAAGCAGATTCAAGAAAAAAATGGAGTAATCGAGTTTCTACCTTTTATTATACTGAAAATTCAATTCGAACTATCCTGTCTGACAGTAGTTTCGAAATAGTTGAAGAGATGATTGAAAACAGAGACAAAACTTTAATCCTACACGATTACTTAGGGATGTATTTTGATCAATCGTCACCAGAATCAATAAGGAATGCCCATTTTGATTTCGTTGAACATTCCAATGCCATGAAAACCAAAGGAATTTCAATATCAAGTTATATGGGTGATTTTTTCTTCAAAAAAGAAATCCAGAGGCTTCTTGATTATGAAAAAATCTTACACAAGGATTTTGATGCAAATCTTAAAGGATACACTCTATCACCAAAATGACTTTAATAATTTGTCTGACGATGTTAAACAAAAACTATTTAATTATCATCAAATTGCCATAAAAATTTAGCATAGATCGAATTATTTTTATTGTCAAACGTCATTTATTTGTCAACATAACTCGGGAAACTAGTGTTATATTAATCAGGTTATAAATATAATTTATTTGACTTCGTTGGCCCATAATTCATTTATCATACTTCTTAAATCGGCAAATCTAACTGGCTTTTGAATTAGCCTGTCGAACTTGGCTTGCTTGAAATTTTCTTGGTCTCTTAGATCTTTGGTTTCAAACGCTGTCATTAAAAAGATATGAATATTTTCATTGATTTCTCTCATCTTAATGGCAAGATCAATTCCACAAATTCCTGGCATCCTCAAATCGGTAATTACTAGGGAGTGTTTGTTTGATGTTTCTTTGAAAAAATCTAATGCTATTAGTGGATCAACAAAAGATACCACACCATATCCTTCCTTTTCTAAAAATGATTTAAAAAGTGAAGCTAGTTCCATTTCATCATCTATTACAATGATGGAACGGCCAGATGACATGAAAATTTTATTTTTAAGTTAGTATTTAATCTTATCTGAAGGTGGATATCTAATTGATGTATTTCACTAAAAAATTAGATCTTAAAGTAATATCCAAATTATAAATCATGGCAGACGTCTCACTTAGTCGTCTATTTAAACCAAATTTCTTATTTGAGTATGGATTTTGAGCAAAAAAGCTCAAAAATAGACATAAAGATAAATAATATCTAATAATTACAATTAGTATCACTATATATTGTATTTGTTAGTTGGTGTGGACAAATTTTTGCTTAATGGAATCGGATTTAATGAAACTAAAAATGCCCACGAGGAAATGATGGGAACTACCAAAAGTTGTAGACTTTATTATGGAGGGGGAAATAAACCACAACACGAATCCTACAAATTGCTGTTATATTCGAGTTATTATTTTTATTCGATATATTGTAGGTAATAGTTCCTTCGCTCACACAAGTAATGAGGTGTCCTCGACAGCCTACTTGATAAATTCAACTAAATAGATTCCTGTTTGTCAATTACTATGAAATTATTATTTATTTAAACTATGTGAAACAAGGTGTTTTAATGTCAAAATCTAAATTTTCTTTATTTGGACTCGCGCTATCTGCCATAATAATGGTTTCAATCACTTCGTCCTTACACTCTTTCATCAGCGCCGAACCAGTTGTCATGGATATTAATAAGGCAAAAGATCCGGGTCCAGGATTTGGGACTGAGAAAATAGGTACATTATCTATCGACGCCAAGAATAATACTATAGTTATTAATGCAAACTTGACTGCAACTCCAAAAGCAGACAAGGCATTTGAAGCATGGTTAGTGGATGCAGACGGTTCTAACTATAAGCTTAGTTTGGGTGCATTCAACGGTGGACAATTAAATGTTTCTGAAAATATGGTCAATCCATATACATACACACAATTCATAGTAACTGAAGAACCCCTCTCAGACACTGATCCTAATGCAGCAGGTACATATGGTGGAGCTGAATTACAACCACCATTTGGCCAATAATCTTTTTTTTGTTAACAATTAGCGTTTCATAATATCGCACTGCAGTGACAAAAGTTAACGATTAAGAACAAACATTTCCACTTTATAGTCTAATTTATTATGCATTGAATTTATTTTTTGCAATTTATATGAACTTAAAAAAGGTAAATAAAATAAAAAATAACTTGTAAAACGTGTTTATACATATATTCAACTCATAAAAGCACGTCTTTTCCTAGGATGATGATTATATTCTTTTAAATCGTTATTAATCGGATCAATCATGCTTTCAAATTATTTCATTTTTGGATTTTTCAAATATTTAAAATGTCAAGCTAGTTAAAAATTATGATAAAATTTTTTATTTAATTGTTGAGTTAAAAAAATTTGGATTAGGTTCTAATTTTTAGCTTGAACCGTTAACTAGGTCTTGTAATCCTTCTACTGCGCCTTGAGTAGCATTAGAAAGAGCCTCACCTGTTTCGTTCATTGCGCCACCTAATCCTTGTGTTGCGTTACCAGCTGCTTCACCTGTTTCGTTTGCAGCACCTTGCATACCTTCTCCGGTTTGATTAGCTGATTGGCTCATATTTTGTGCAAAAGCATTCACTGCAAAACTTCCTGCAACAAAAGTCAAAGCTATGAAAATAGTGTATACTAATGAATTATTCATTAATATTTAGCATTGACTATGGCTTTTAAACTTTGTGTTCTATTTTTGTGATAAATCATTATAATTGGTAACCGTTATATTTTTTATCTTGTGTTACTATGCATAGTATATATACTTTGTTATTTAAATATAATATCCTTTAGAATTATCAAATTATAATGCTGGGGACTACTATTGCAATACTACTACTTCTTTAGCGGTTAGATAGAGAATTTACAGTGTAGGTATTTAGTATCATTGATCATTAAATCTATAAATCTATTATTTAGATACAAATCTTTGAAATATCTAGATATATTTTTATTAAATAGTGGATTATTCTTCCAGCTGAATATGTAAATGTGTTGAGATTAATATTGAACTTGTAAACCGGTGTCCAGAAGTATATGCTTTTCAAACGGAGGTTAATGATGATGGGGATGTTGATTTGAGTATGTATGGTAAAAGCCAACAACAAAGAGGTGAGAACAACCTTGGATGAAATTATGACTAGTTAATTCATACCCTTTTTACTTGTTTCTGTTTTCCCTTTGGAATATTCATTGATTAAAGCAGAAAAATAGTATTTGCTTTTAAAAACTTGAGGAAATTACAAAGATAATTCCATTACAAATAAAATTAGATAAAAAATGATCTTAAATGATCCATCAAAAGCAATTGGAAAAATATTAGATACTAAATTATGAGATGGATGGAGAAATATACATATCACCATCATCTTTCATATCATAATCTTAATGTTCTCGAACCTGTCTTCTACAAATTCATTTCTGTATTTGATTAATTCTTTTTATAGGTTGTAAAGTGCCAGAAATAAATAGTAAATAGCAACATTAACTACTGTTAATAGAGAACCGATTTTAAAGAACTCAAAGAATGTAAATACCTTCATTCCTTTGGATTCAGCTGTTTGCATTATGATGATAGTGCTTGCAGCACCAATTATTGTCAAGTTGCCTGCTATTGTACTTGCTGCAGATAACATCATCCATTCAGAAATATGACTTTCATCAAAACCATTTTGAATCATAAAAGGAATGTAAGAAGCGACAAATGGTACATTGCTAAGGATTTGACTAACAAATATACTCACAGCAGAAATAATGGTATTATTATATAGCGTGTATTCAATCACGTCTTGGGTATTGTTAGTAGTGTTATCATCGAGTCTGAATGAGGGAAAATAGTCCATTAGGCCTGGAATAAGTCCTGATGTCCATAATGCGGCTGTGAAAATAAACATGCAAATAAAAAAAACTATTACCGAGTAGTTTACGCTTTTTAATATTGAAATTCTGTCCCCACTTACAATGTATAATACTAATGCACCAGCAAGTGATATTATTCCAATATCTATGTAAACTCCTGTAAACATATTTCCAATCTCTGATGATACTATGGCTCCTAAGGTACAAAGAAAGACCGCAGTTGAAATTTTAGCCAATCTGTTTGAGAACAATTTCTCAGTCCTGTCAACCTCTGAAATGCCATTTGCAAGCTTGTATTCTTTATTATCTTGATGATTTTGGATAGAAAGTTGGTTTGTTAGTTGTTGTCGGCTAACGATTAACTCTTTTTTGTAGTAGTGCTTTAAAATGAGACCACTTAACAGCAAATTAATTATTGTAGGTGGTCCTAATAACGAAACAAATGAGATGAAAGGAAGAGGAATTCCACTCTGGCTCGCTATAAGCAAGTTCTGAGGACTTCCAATGGGTGTCATTACACTTCCAACGTTAATTCCTATCGCGATTGAAATCAATACTATTGATGGCTTTACTTTCATCTGATTGCAAATTGATATAGCAAATGGTACAAGCAATATTGCAGCTGTATCATTGACAATGAAAGCTGACAGAATCCCCGAAAGAAATACAATCATTATAATTATGTTATTTGTTTTCTCTCTGAGTTTCGCAAGAGTTAATCCAATTATCCAGTTTATTACACCCGATTTTTCAAGAGCAGTTGTAATGCTAAACATTCCAAAGAGAAAACCTATTACTTGCAGATTAATTGACTTTAACGCCGATTCTAAAGGTATTATTCCATAAACCATCACCAGTATAGCTCCGATAGACATTATCAGCCAAAATGGAATATTCTTTAGTTTTGTTCTAGCAATGATTAAAGAATATACTAATAGAAAAATGCAGAATGTGATAATGATTTCGGCCAATTTTACTTCGAATTATGAAAATCATTTAATTTTGACGTCAATAGCAAATAAATCCTTGCCCATGTCGGTTAATAAGTTGTCGGGACTTATTTTAAACTTGTCTAAATAGTATTAACTTAATAAAACCTAAATTGTGTGCTTTATGACACTTTTTTTAAGTTGAAGTAATCTGCCATCAATACTTGTTGTATCGTTTGAACAAATAAAAGTTCGATCATGATTTTGTCGAGTTAAATTGCAAGCGCAAAAAAATTTTATGCTTATCCATAAATTTTTGCAACATTAATTAGGTCTACTGTGTCAATATTTGCCCATTAGATGATGCTTGGCATTTGATCGGGCAGAAAGGTCTGATCCTGCCTATATTTAGTGCTAGTAATTGAATTATGGTGTAAATACTCCTAGTAAAACCCAAAGATCTACAATGTCAACAATTCAGGTTTCCCTAGGAGCAAAGACATGATATGAAATCTGCCTTGTTTTAATTGAAAAGAATAATGCTATGAGGATTATCATGATTCTATTTCTTTACAGATATTTCTTTTCAAATCTACACAGATCTTGAACATATAATATTATAGATAGATAAACTCTCTGGATATAGTCTCCCATAGTATTTCAAATTTATTCTTATTCATACATGATGTCATTTCTGGATCTATCCAATTTGGTCTTAGTAGATATTGTTGTATGGAAATTGTGAGACTGTGTTGCCATATCTCATAGCTTTGACAGCTATTTCCATTTTATTTAAAGCAAAGTTCTTTGGAATCGCCAGCCTATAATAGTTTGAAAATTGGAAAACGAAAGCATAGGGTATGAAATCCATCTAAAGAAGCGTCCAATAGGGCCTGTTAAATTGGACCACTTTGGATTAGTGAAAACAGACATTCCACAGCTCAAAGAAGAAGGTGATTTTTTAGTTCGAAATATTTGGATGTCAGTAGATCCATTCTTGCGTATTTACATGGCCTCAGGAACCAAGCATGCAGCGGCTTTTGAATTAAATAAGCCACTCACGGGAGGATGCATTGGAGAAGTAATAGAATCTAAAAGTTCCAAGTTTAAAGTAGGTGATTATGTCAAAGCCAATTTCGGTTGGAGAAAATATTGGATTGGCAAAGATATGGACAGTGTAGAAAATTCCATATCTAAAATTGATTCAACAATAGCACCTTTAAGATCTTTTCTTGGATTACTTGGAATCACGGGCATGACTGCATATGTTGGACTGTTTAAAATATGCAATCTGAAAGAAGGACAAGATGCTGTATTTGTATCTTCAGCTGCTGGAGGAGTAGGTTCGGTTGCATGTCAACTGGCCAAGATAAAGGGGTGTTTTGTTGTAGGAAGTTGTGGAAGTGACGAGAAGGCAAGGTGGTTAGTTGACAAACTAGGTATAGATCATGCTTTTAATTACAGAAAGATAGGCCAATACAATATATCGGAGGAGTTAAAAAGAGTATTCCCAAATGGAATCGATCTTTATTTTGATAATGTTGGAGGTAAACACCTTGAAGCTGCTATTGACAACATGAATACTTTTGGACGGGTTGCTTTGTGTGGAACTACATCTCAATACAATGATGACGGTAATGCTTCTTATAATAACCAAAACAAAAAAGTCACTAAATCCAATTCTGATGGTCCCTCTAATCTTTCATTAGCTGTTTCACATAGACTTAAACTTCAAGGTTTTATATGGAGCGATCACTTTGATATTTTGAATGAATTTAATGCAAATATGTCTCAATGGATCAGTGAAGATAGAATAAGACTTCAAGAAACTATTTTTGAAGGCCTGGAAAATGCACCAAAGGCCTTTGTTAGTCTCTTTAATGGAAAAACCGTAGGTAGAACTTTGGTTAAAATTGATTAGGTCACAAGCTAAATCTTGTTTAAAAATCGATTTTTTGCAGTTACCAACAATAAATGATCTGATCATGTCATAAAAAAATTATGCACACAAAGTCCAAAATATTCCAAATAGACTGATAATTGAAACTATTGCTAATTGGAAAAATCAGACAAGCTTGATTGAGATTGTCCTTTCATGTAATCGGGATTATTATTTTGTCTTTCCAATTCTTTTTTCCAATCTGATTCTGGCAAATTCATTAATTTTAAGAAATCATTGACGGACTGAGGACCAAATCCTGCAAAATGATTATTAAATGCGATCAAAATATCTTGAATTCCCGTATTTTCATTTTGCGTTTCTCTTATTTTTTTTGCATATTCAAGCATTTCTTTGCTTCTATCTTTTACAGTTTTACCAAAATCTATATCAGAGATACTTCTATCACCGATAAATCTCACATAAAGCTGGTTGGTTGTCACAATAAATGGTGATTCTAATTCATCACGGACACTCCACACCCATGAAATGTCGTGTTCTTTCAAAAAATCAAAAACTTTATTGCTAAACCATGAGGAATTTCGTACTTCTAAAGCATATCTGAACCTTTTATCTAAAAAACGAATCATGGTTTGGAGAGAGGTAAATCCTTTCTTTTCAGACAGAAAGGGCGGGAGTTGAATTAGCAAGGTTAATGTTTTTTCTGCCAGTGGTTCCAGGGCATAGAATAGTATTGATAGGGGTTTAGAAACATCTTCTAATTTTTTTTCATGGGTTATTACTTTGGGAAATTTGAGAGAGAACTTAAAATCTGATGGTGTTTTGTCTTTCCAACCTCTTACCGCTTCCCTAGAGGGGATATGGTAATAAGTAGAATCAACTTCAACAAACTTAAGAAATTTGGAATAGTAAGATAAGTAATTTTTATTGTCTATGTTACGGGGATAAAAGGTGTTTTTCCAACCTTCATAACTCCAACCTGAACAACCTACGTAATAATTATTCAATTGATTAATTAAAGGAAAGGTACTTAAAAATAATATAACTTGTTATAAATTTTTTATTATTATTTTTTTATATTTATCTTTTAATTGAATAATACAATACCTTTTAGATAGATATTTGATTAATCAATATGTATTTTAGAAATAAGCTTTTCATCAATAACATTCTAATAATCGTGTTGACCACATGCAGTTTTCATATAATATAATATAATAGAATTGATTCATATGGACTTTCGTTCATCATGTGTTTATTATTACCAGATATATTGCGGTTTATTTTAATATACATGAAAAATAAGTTGATACATATAATTTTTTTGTTTAAATCTTTTACATAGAAATTTTATTTACTTTATGAATTATATAAAAATAGAATGTTGTAAAAAAAGAATTAAGTAATTGTGCTAATAGTGGATTGTATCGATATCAAATTTTAACAATCCTATTTTTCTTCATCGTTACTGTCATTAGCAGTGTTTAGATACACAAATATCGGAATAAATCTTGGATTCATAGTCATGTCTCTATTCGCTCTATCGCATATATGATTATATGATCTAGTCGCATTAGAGATTTCAAAAAGCAGATAATTTAGTAAGGAACTTAATTCTAGACAAAGATTATAAAGATTTCGTTTTCTGATTTTCAGTTCATTGTTCTCATTACTAAGATTATTATGAAGTAATCTTTGATCCTTTACTTTATAATTAGTGTTCTTTAACTCTGTTAATTTTTGTATAAATATATCCCAATCTTTGTTCTTGCTTTTACTATTGTGTTTATTAATATTATTATTGTTGTAGTTATAATGCGAGTCCAATTGTGAATTATCGTTATATCTGTCATTTACAAAATCCGAAAGAAAATCGTTATTCTTAAAGTCTAAAAATAGATTTCTCATAGATATAATATGCTGATTGGTCACCCCATTATTATGTAAAAATAAAAGAGAAGTGCTGGCTATAGCTTGTAATTTTAGTGTACTCGCATATTCAGGAATTTCCTTCTTTAACTTTTTCTTTTCCATTCTATATTCGTTTATTACATTTTCGAATCCTACTTTGTCGTCATACTGGTCCTCTATATCCTTGAGAAATTTATTACCCACTTCAATGGGATTGATGTTGTTTGCATTTGATATTTCCATGAAAATTTGTCGTAATTTTTTTAGCTCCTTTAATCCAAAGCCATAATTATATAGCTCATTGTAGACATTGATTGTCTGATTACAAGAATATAATTGGTCTTTAAGATAGGAAATCTGATTTAGTAAATGGTCTCTTATGGGGGCGTTTGAACTAATATCTTCATGTATCTTTATTTTAGCTTGATTTAGGGATTCTATACTTTTGTATTCTAATATTACTCGAGAAGGATCATATCCATAACCTTTGAAATCATTGATTAATTTGGAAAAAGCCTCTATTTCGTATTCAATATTTAGATTGTACTTGACAGATAATTCCTCACCTAGATTGTCATACCATCTAAAATAACCAAGTTTTTTTTCACTTTTTTTGGATAGATCATTTACATCTGATTCTAACTTGATCTTTTCCTCGATAATTTTTTGAATTCTATTCTTTATTTCACTTTCTATCTCCCATAGTCGTTTGATTTCATTCTTTTTTCGATCAATAAAAAAAGAGACCTTTGAAATGAGTGGTATATCGGCGACAGAGTTAGCAATTAGGTCTGTTTGAATACTTGGAAAACTGATGTATCTAGAATCTATGGCATTATCACTTCGAACTACGTTATTGTTACCATTATCATGATCATCATTTGGTGAATCTGATGGGATTTGGTTATTCGAGGGGGAAAATAAGGCAAAGGAGGATGAGGTGGTGGATGAGGAGTTGAAGTACCCCAACATATCTGTTATCCACTTGACCGCGATTGTTGGAGATATCTGATGATTTTTACATTCTCCGTACAATAATTGCACAAAGTATGAAACAGGATTGAGATCGGGTCTTGTATTATTAGTCTTTTTAGTATTTTTCTTTTCATTTGTCCTTTTCCTAGCGAGTCCAGGATATATTGAATCTAAAAGTGATTCTTCCTTGAGAGTCGGCCTTATGGATCCGGAATTATCAAGAATATTATTAATATTGCTGTCAGTATAGTCGCTTCTCAGCATCCAGTCATGCGGTTCATCTGGAATTCCAAACTCCATTAGCATTTGTTTTACCCTAAAACCCTCTATACAATCCTCTATGGTGATACCTGATTCTCTTAGGTTTCTCAAAAAAGATCTTATATCTTCGATATTCCCTGCAGAAACCCTTCTATTCCAATCGTGAGTGATAGTATGAACTGTTGTTTTGGAAATCCCGACCATTTTTGCAATTTTACCCATAGAATAACATGGATGTGCAAGTGAATTACTTCTCTGTAATAATGATAATTATTTTCTGACATAAG
This sequence comes from Candidatus Nitrosocosmicus agrestis, assembly GCF_008389435.1. Lineage (GTDB taxonomy): Archaea > Thermoproteota > Nitrososphaeria > Nitrososphaerales > Nitrososphaeraceae > Nitrosocosmicus > Nitrosocosmicus agrestis. Next base: position 72,587 of record NZ_VUYS01000005.1, read on the forward strand.
ATCTATCTACTCAAATGCTTATAAGACTTCAATTTCTGCACTGTTCATTGAACCGTTCGCTTTGTTCACTAATTCGTTCAGCCTGAAAATTATGGTAAAATGCGAGGAAAATGTCATTATAGGATTAGCAAGACTCAGTCACAATTTTTCAACTCGAGTTAAAGTAAATTAGATGATTTTGCTTAGTCAATGAAATCTTTTACCTCAATCCAAAACCAATTGTATATGCTTAAACCATTATCAAAAAGTATGCTTATATCTCCATCGACCTTCCATCAAACATTCAAAGTTATTGACTATCCTGATGGTTTTAATCTCGACAAGGCAGTTCAGGGATGGTTTTATTAATAGTGGAGATCTTAGCATGGAAATGCAGATAAGTTCCCCTATTTTGATATTTTCAATGATTAGTTTTCTTACTAATAATGATGCTGAACTATTGGACACGGCTTATATACTCATTATGATAAATGATACTGAATGACAAAAAAGGTCAAGCTTAACGTCATTTCTCCGCCTGCTGAAGGATCGAGAATAATCTTTGCTACTCATGATAAAGACTCATTAGTTAAAGGTATTGAACTTGAAACCTATACATGTGGAAATTGCGAATTTGTCTTGGCAGAAAATATTATTCCAAATACATATAACGATATAGTTTTTCGGTGTCCTTCCTGCAAATCTTATAATGAAATAGCCAACTAACGATTATTTTTTTTAGAGATGTACCGACGACTATAATGGTTTAGAAATGACAGGTCCTTAAGTTATCAATTACCGTTAATTCTATCATTTGGTTTTACTGGTTTATATGATCAATGAGGTCATTTCAAATCCAATATTAACTTATTTCTTACATCCATCGATACATATCTTGATAGGAGAAGAAAATTCCTATTTTCTATTTTGAAGATTAGTGGTGGAACTCCAATCTCAACGTGTAATCGCAAAGTCATCACAAAAGATTTACTCAATATCTTCAAGTTTTATACTTTTCACCTTCCTTTATTGATATCGGATTTATTCATGTAATGTAGACTTGGGTTTGTATAGTATTCGATGGCAATATGATCTTCATCAGATACAGAAGCAGAGTTAAACCCTACTGTTACATGCGAGTAGGGGATTCTGATAACATAACTATTTTCCTTTCCTTTAGAGTTTTTAATACTATTAGATATACAATTTAAATTCTATCATTTTGCTGTTTGAGTGATTTGAAAATATCTTGCACATTTATTCAGACTTAAGGATATATGTTGAGAACTATATTTCATTGCAGGGTTTTACTCATATAATAAAGAAGAATTAAGTAGTAAAAGGAAATCCAAAGACGTATGTAACAACTTCTTATACACATGCTTATTTCGAATGCGATTTTGCATGTGTCTATACAATTAGCGCATGTCAGTATGTCCTACAATATACGTAAAAATCAATAAAATTTCTAATAGTCAAGAAATATTCGTCTAATTGTTAAAATGAAGATAGGGATGGATATAATAAGCACAAGGCTTTTTCTATCTTTCCTATCCCCATAGAGACTACATATAGGTTGACTTGTAAAGTTGGTTATTGTATCATATTTCTCAAATATAAAAATATCGATTATCACTGCCTTTGCATTTAAGAAAATATGGATATATAAATAAAGTATCAGTAATTTTTATCATTGTTAACAAGTATATCAAAAATACTTTGGAAATTGAGATAAGTCGAGTAAGCTACTGCTAATACTTGTCAAACTCGCCTCAAAAAGAATATTCTCTTATAAATTAGTAAAATTCACATACAAAAATACTTTACAAGATTTATTTCATTCATTTGAATTTTTGGGGTCGAAATTTAGTTTAATCTACTACTGACCCTGTCTCATATAGGGATTAGTATGTTATAACTATAATTAATTCTAACATAGCCTCTAACATTTTTATCGTTTGGTGCTTCCCTTGCAATATTAACATATCTTTGATGGTCGTCTAAATATTTGGATGGAATATAATATACTGGCAGAAGGCCTTGAGCTTAAAAATGCACTGGTTATAAGAGTTCTATTAGATATATGGCCTTAATTACTATCGTGAGTAAACATGTTCATGTCTGTATAAATATCTGTATATTGTTAACTGAATTTATAGATTTATACCTTAAAAAGATATCTACAATTCTAAGACTCGAAATTTGTTAAAAAGATTTACAAATAGATAACGTCTTTAATCTCGAAATAAATAAATTAGTTATGCTAGATCTTAAAAATGAAAATCTAATATTGATGTATCATCAATAATTTACTTTACATTGGAGAGGGTAAATTAGTATCGGATTCATTAGAATTTCTACTTTGGTTGCTTGTTTGATTATAGGATTCGTCTAATTTTAGAGTTGGGTTATTTGGATTTGTTAAATTCGAGGAGTTTTCTATTATTGATTGGGCTGTTACTATATGTTTGTAATTAAAAACTGCGGTGATACTAAAAATTCCAACTAATACAAACAATACAACTCTGATCATAAATTTATTAGATCACAATAGTATAAATATTTCCATATTGAAATTCTAATTTTTTTTGAAATTGTTCTTTTGTTGTAATTTTTATATGGTGCGTAGTTTGAATATCATAACCACCTAACCTTACAAAATTTCTTAAAAATAGAATCATCAATAAATCAATGAATAAAGATCCATTCATTTATCAAATACGAGATTAAATTAAGAAAAAGAAAAATAATAGTTAAATTAATAGAATTTATTTCGCAATATTATGTAACATTTCTTTTTTCTTAATCTTTTTGAGTGCATCTTCGAAATGACGCATGCTTATTCTGAATTTCATAGATCTTGGACTAATAATATTTACTGTCTCTTTGTTGTTATGATGACTGATAGCTTGAGAAGTTATTTTGGCGTTATCTAACTTTTCCATCAAATTAATGTGTTCTTTAATCGCTAGTATAGCTGCAGCATTGACCAATCCTTCTATATCAGCACCAGTATAGCCTTCTATCTTGTCTGCAATCTTATCTAAGTCACAGGTAGGGTCCAAGGGTTTTTTCTTTGTTTGTATTGAAAGTATCTGGCGTCTAGCATTTTTATCAGGTGGTGGAACTTCCATTATTCTATCAAATCGGCCTGGCCTAAGCAATGCTTCATCTATTATGTCGGGTCTATTTGTAGCTCCAATTATGACAACCCCTTTTAAATCCTCAAGACCATCTATTTCCGTCAATAACTGAGATACCATTCTATCAGTAACATTTGTATCAGACGATCCTGCTCCGGTATTTCTTCTAGGAGCTACAGAATCTATTTCGTCAAAGAAAATAATGCAGGGAGAGGCTTGTCTCGCTTTTCTAAATATTTCTCTTACTCCTTTTTCAGATTCTCCGACCCATTTAGACAACAATTCGGGACCTTTAACACTAATGAAATTGGATTCTGACGTGGCTGCAACGGCCTTTGCTATCAAAGTTTTTCCAGTACCGGGTGGACCATATAACAAGATACCTTTTGGTGGTTTTACATCGCCTTCTGTAAATAAATAGGAATACTTCAGTGGCCACTCTACCACTTGTGATAATTCTTCCTTGATTTCCGACAATCCCCCAATGTCTTCCCATAATATGTTTGGTCTTTGAATCTGAATTTCCCTCAAAGCTGAAGGTTGAATGTCCTTTAAGGCGTCTTCAAAGTCATTATTTGTTATTTTTATTTTGTTTAAGATCTCAATTGGGATTTTTGATTGTTCCATGTTTATCTTAGGTAATTCCCTGCGAAGTGATCGCATAGCAGCCTCCTTTGATAAAGATTCTAAGTCAGCCCCAACAAATCCATGAGTTACTCTAGCAAAGTATTCAAGGTCTACATCATCCATCAAAGGCATTCCCCTAGTATGAATCTGAAGAATATCTAATCTTCCATTCTTGTCTGGTATGCCGATTTCTATTTCTCTATCAAATCTACCGGGTCTTCTTAGAGCTGGGTCAATAGCATTGGGTCTATTTGTAGCTCCGATTACTACTACCTTCCCTCTACCTATTAACCCATCCATTAAGGTCAATAACTGAGATACAATCCTTTTTTCAATATCACCGAAGACTTCCTCTCTTTTTTGTGCGATAGAATCAATTTCATCTATAAATATGATAGATGGGGAACTCTCTTCAGCATGTTTAAAGATCTCTCTTAATCGTTCTTCAGATTCACCATAGAACTTACTCATTATCTCAGGCCCGCCAATAGAATAAAAGTTTGCGTTTGTTTCGTTGGCAACGGCTTTAGCTAACAATGTCTTTCCAGTTCCTGGAGGTCCATATAAAAGAACACCTTTGGGGGCCTCTATCCCAATTCTTTCAAATATCTCTGGATGTCTTAGAGGAAGCTCTATCATTTCTCTAACCTTTTGTACCTCGTTTTTCAATCCTCCAATATCTTCATAGGTAATCCTAGGCATTAGTCCTTTTAATGGGGCTTTTGAAATAGAACTAATTATAAATTCGGTTATATGTGAATCTATTATGGTTACCTTGTTAATAGGACTAATGCTGTTAATTACAAATCCTATCTTTCTTCCCATCATATTTACAGGAATGACATCCCCTCTAGTTATTACTCGACCATCAAGTAATTCAGGAAGGTGTTCCTCCAAGCCTACTACATTGAGTTCTTCAGTTGGAGAAAGTATAACCTGTTCAGATTTTTCTACATTTTCGATTTTTCTAATACTTATACGGTCATCAATTCCCTCTCCTATGTTATTGCGAGTATAACCATCTATTCTTATCAAGCCCTTTCCGTAATCTGAGGGAGGACTTGACCAAAGCAAAACATAAGTGCTTTTCCTTTTCTTACTTATTATTTCAATAACATCTCCGGTCTTTAGCTGCATACTTTCCATTATCTCTGGGTCGACTAGAGCCATTCCTTTCCCTACAAACTTGGGATCAGTTTCAGCAATTTTCAGTGTTGATTTTGGATATTGATTTATGTTGTCTTTATTTTTATTGTTATCAAGATCAACCATATTTTATAACCACCTTAAACATTATTCTTTTACAAAAAATAAGAGGTAGATAACATATGCACTCACCTTCCGTTACTGTTATTCTATTTTAATCTCTTTTCCATTTGATTTAGTTTGCTGTTTCTTTAATTTTAATTTCAACTCTAATATACCATTGGAGTAACTGGCCTTTGTCGAAGTATAATCAATTTCAACATTGAGAGGCAGCTCAGTATGGTATTTTTTCTGATTATTTTCCCCATGTATTGTTATGAGGCTCTCCGTTGCATTTACTTTGATATTTTCTTTTGATAACCCAGGCATTTCTGCAGTGATGATCAAAGTATTACTCTTTTCATCTATGGTGGTATCAACTAAAGGTTCTCTTGAACTGGATTGTTCTACGAGTCCTCTAGCTCCTGGTTTAACATTTCCAAATTCTCTGACATGAGGCCTCCCGTCAGGACCTACTGTTATTTGATATCCGTAGTAATATGGAAATGTGGATACTTTTCTAAATGCATCTACATTAGAAGGACCAATACCTCTTGCAGTATTAAAAACCCTATTTATCATTTCTTCAGCCTGTGCAAATTCCCTGTCCATTTCGTCAAAAAAGTTTCTGAATGAATTTCTTCTTGGTATTATATCTCTTTCCCAATAGTCAAACATTCAATCCACCTCACTCCTTATGTTATAAATATTACAAATATATATTTTTCTAACATATGTGTTCTATATTATTTAAAGTAAAAAATAAATTACAGATTTTTACTTTATTGGGCTGGTAATCAACTAATGGCTATAACCGAATCTGTAACCAAAATCGTCAGCACAAGTCAAAATCAATCCATACAGAGGGTAAAAACTCTAACTAAACTACTATCAGTCGAATTACTCTCTATACTAGGATTACTCCATTTGACGTTAGTTAAATCCAGAGGTGCGCTAACATATGCTCAACTTATCCAACAACAGGAAGGTCAAACACAAACAATAACTGATCCATGGTATCGATCACTAGAGATAGCACAATCTAAAGTCCAAGCAGCTCTTTCTCTTGGAGCATTCGGACATGGTGTTCCTAGGTTACACCATCTAACACCAGCTGATATACTAGTGGCCTTTAGAATGTCTGTTTTAATAGGAATTTGCATATATAGGGCGATCAGAACGTTACTTAAACATACTAATAAGGGAAAAATGTGTAGAATGTTATTATTAAATAAAATTACTATGGATGTTGGTACATTTATCTATAAACTATTATTTAAATGCGATTATTTATGGGGATAATAAAAAGATGAATTCTAATCAAATCAGAAGTTTGGAAAGCAAATCTATTATACAAAGAGACAATGTGACCAAAAAGATTCTAATAGATATCCCAAAACCATTAATCATTAGATTTCTATCTTTGCCAAAGAAATGGAAAAAAAATTTATTCCTCAATTTTTAGATTTTTGGTAGATGGATGATTTATGAGTTGCAATGGAATTTGTGAAAGATTTAAAGCGAAAAAAAATCCTTCTATTTCTTCCAGATATGCTCAAGGACAAAAAAGGTGCAGTGTTTGTGAGATTTTCATACAATGGAATGATAGTCTATACTGTCCTTGTTGTAGTTATAAGCTAAGGACGCGATCATTTAGGGGATTTGGTACGAGCAGAGAACAAAGAGAAAAACTTATTAAAAGATACTAAAAGCCATCATGACTTTTCAGACTTTTTTCTTTTTAGCCAAGGACAAAGTGTATAATTGTATCAAGTTATTCTGGTTGCATTTTATTCTAATAAATGTTCAACCAAACTTTTACTAATTTCAGTATTAGGACTTATAAACATGAAGGGCACATTTACAGGATCCTTAAGTTATTTGTGCCCCTCATGTCAATAGAATCCATTTAGGGAAGGGAGAATTCTACTCTACATTTCTACAGTGAATGTCCATAGAAGGATGATTGTTGGTTACTCATGACTTTGTGTGCTGGAATAATCCATCTCACATCATCACCTATCCATTTATTTGCAAAACCGATATTTTAAATTTATTTGTTCTAATATGAATGCTTCATATTATAAAATATTTAAATTGAAATTTTCCTCAGCCTTTTGTTTTGAATTTAACTTTCAAAATGAAAAGGATTCATATTTCTCTTTTTGAATAACTAATGGTTACTGTCGGTTAAGCTGTACTTTCAGTTATGGTTGCTTTCTTTGGATAATTTAAAACAAAAAGAATCTTGGATTAAAAACCTTCAAGACGAACGTTCCTAGTTCCAATGTGTAAATTTTAATAGGAGATCAAATTCTAATAAGCTTGTTGAGGTATATCGAAAAAGAAATCAAATCAGTACCTTATTTAGTCAAAGCATGGGATGTTATATATTTCAAAACAATTAACTAATTTTATGAATATGGGGATGATTTATCTATCCATAATTAAAATAAACAAATGTTGAACTGAATCACATCCCTATTTCTAATGACATCAGCACACACTTTTAGACAACCTAGGTGACAAAAATACTATTATAAGATCGCAAATAAAACAACAGGAAGATGTTTATATAAAACTTTAACGTATATAGTTGTTACAATGGTCAAAGCACGAGCATTAGTAAATGTATCTGCTACTGCTACTGTAAGAAAGAACAAGCCGAATCCTTCATCGACTAATGGAACCTTTACAGATAGTATATTGGTATTGTGCTCCACTGAAAACTGTTTAAACAGTGTGACTGCAAGGTGCACAATTTGCTTAGAATACTGTTGTTATGACCATGCATTTTTACATAAACATTCAATGGAGTCATTGGAAATAATCAAATAATATACCTTAACCTATTTTTTCATGATGTGTGGATATTGACTATCTATTTCTATTTGAACCCATATTGATAATTATACTACATGATTTTACAATTTGGTAAGATTGAGGAACGAGATTAGGTAATTAGAAAGGGCAATTAACCCCGCAAATGAGTTATTCCGACTAAAGGATCTCTCTTCTCCCTTCATCCAAACAGCATTGTTTTGTCGTTCTGCTCCTTCATCATATTCTATCCATAGAGCTTGAAGCTAAAGAATTATTTTAAATGTTGGTGCGTTGTGTTGTGTTGTGTTGTGTGAATACAATTGACATCATTGCCAGTGGTTTTTGAGTATACTCAAATATTATTTACTATCTAGGGGTATAGAATATTATTACTGCTCCCAAAAGTACTATAAAACCACCAATTATTTCAAATCTATTTGGTCTCTTCTTATCGACAATTAATCCCCAAACGATTGTCACTGCTACAAAAATTCCACCATAAGCCGCATACACTCTACCAAAATTCGATGGCTGAAGAGTTGGAATTATTCCGTACACAAATAATATGATACCTCCAACAAATCCAATGGTTATTTTCTTTCTCTCTCTTAGCCACTGCCATACGAGATATCCTCCTCCTATTTCAGCTACTGCTGCAACTAAGAACAATCCAAATGTTGAGACGATAGAGGTTAAGTTAGAGTTAACCGGAAGTATTGATTCCAATTTTTTCATCTTCTTTACGTGGGTAGTAAAAAATAATGAGGACTCCTACTCCAGCGACAATTGCTCCCACTATATCATAAATATCCGGAACTACTCCTTCAAAGAGATAACCCCAACCTAAAGCCATTATGATAAAAATTCCTCCGTATGCTGCATAAGTTCTGTGAAAATGAGTTTTTTGAAATGTAGGAATTACTCCATATAGAAACAAAACAAAACCACCTAGGGCTCCAAATATCCAACTATGGTTTTCGCGTAACCAAAGCCATACGAGATATCCACCACCAATTTCACATAAACCTGCCAGAAAAAACAAAATTAATGAATAAAAAATATCCTTTATTGTAATGCCCAATTATTAATTGATAATGATTTAACTCACTTATTTATCTATTAGACTATTTCTCTTTCTCACATATTGCTGGACAAATCAAATTTAGCAGTTCAAAATACGACTCAAGGGGTTGAATCTATAATTAAATTGTGTGAGTTATAGAATCAAACTCGATTCTAGTGATCGATAATGTCATCACTCGGAAAAGTAGAATATAGTCTAGAAGTATTTGAGGTTAAGTTAAGTTCTCCGAATACGAGTTTTATTCCAAAGTGATGGGTAGTGGTTAAACATTGGTAATATATTTAGATAAATTACTTAACGATAACTATTTACTATTATATTGCATTTACTATTACTATCAGTTTTTTAAACTATTAGTTCTAAATATAGGTAATATGATGTTATTGTATAGATTAGTTAGAAGATATAATGATATTTAGAAGTTGGAATCTAAAACAATAACTTTGTCATCATATCGTTTCATAATAATTTAGAATAGATTACAAGCAAAAAAATAAAAATATCTTAAGAAGATTTTGATTCCAAAATCTCTCACATTTTGCATGGGATCTTTCTTTAACCAATCAATTATCTTTTTATAATTTGAATTCACATTTTTGACATTGATTCAACCATTATTATGGTATGATGGAATATTACATTAAGAACTGCTTTGATTGAATGAAATACTGGATTTTGATATGTGCTGTATAATCTGTTACTTTATAGAAATTTATAATATTGTAATATAATAATATAAAATGATTTTAGCTGAATAATGCCAAGCAACCTCTGACGGAGTCTAATGTATTAAAGAACTTTCCATTTTCCACACAAAGAGAAAATCAGAAAGGGGTATTGAATGATATTTTGGATGCGTTTAATTCTGGTTATAGATGCATAATATTGGAAGCTCCCACAGGATTTGGAAAGAGTGCAGTAGCCATTTCAGTTGCTTTAAGTCTAGGTTCTAGCTATATATGTACTTCTACAAAAGACTTGCAAACTCAGTATTGCAATGATTTTCCATATGTAAAGGCAGCTAAGGGGAAAAATAACTTTTCTTGTTTACTTAAGCAGGATTTTATAGACAATGGGACCTATCAGTGTGGGATATGTGGTTCCTCTCACCCCAATGAATGTTACCACACAACTGTTGAATACGGCCATTGTATGACTGACGAAGCCTTTAAAGAAGACGGTTGTAAGTACAGAACTTTTGCAAAAGATTATCAGATCAGTAATAAAGGAATTACAGATGAAAAAATTTGTATTGCCAATGACACTATACAGAGCTATCAAAAACAATATTCTGAATGGTTACCTATTAGCAACCTGAAAGTACGAAGAGAGTGGAAGCCTTGTGAATATTTTAATCAATTAAATATTGCATTGGCATCGAGTCATTCTATATTCAATTATTCTATCTTCCTCGCTTTCTTATCCTATAATAAACGCATGGGCGAGAGGGACCTTTTGGTATTGGATGAAGGCCATCTTTTAGAAACAGAAATTGTAAAGTTTAGAGGATTATCGATATCTAAAAAGAGATGGAAACGATATATATCTAATTTTGAAATTGTTGATTATGGTTATGACAGTGTAGAAAGATGGATTGATTTCTTGATAGATCTTGAAACCAAGATGCTGTCTTTAATTGGTAATGCTGATTTGGCAGGTATATTTGATATCGAAAGAAGTATCAAATATGCATACTATAATTCAAGAAATATGTCATCAGAAAATCCCGATAACAAAAAAAGAATAGTTTCTGCAAATGAGTTGTTTGAAAGTGATGTTGAAATAGCAAAAAAATATTCCAATGATGAAATTGCATCAAAAGCTAAGACGATGAACCTTAGCAATGAGATTGCTATTGATGCAGTCAAAGATACGGATAGATTAACTCGAACTATAAACAGCATACTTGCAAATCCAAGAAATTGGATAGTTTCTGAGATTAAGAAAACTAATTATAAGATAGAGAAAGTGGAACTAAAGCCATTAGATATCTCGCCATATTGCAATGCTGTATTTGAGAAGGGATCCAAAATACTAATAATGAGTGCTACTATTCTTAATAACAAGACATTTTGCAAAGGAATTGGTTTAACTCCTGACGAGGTAAAGTTTATTCAGGTTGACTCGGATTTTCCAATTGAAAATAGACTAATTTATCCACTAAATATTGCATACCTTAATTACAGTAACTTACAATCAATGGATATTGTGTCTAAAATTTCTACGACTATTGATAAAATAATGTCTATTCATAAAAATGATAAAGGAATAATCCATACGACATCTTATGAACAGCTTAATTTTATCAAAGAGAATTTGTCTAAGGAAAATGCTAGAAGACTTTTGATTACTGATCCAGAAATACAAAGGGATGAAATAATCTCTCAACATACTTCAAGTCCAAAACCAACTGTACTTATTTCACCCTCACTTCATACAGGGCTTGACCTAAAAGATGGTTTATCAAGATTTCAGATCATAACTAAAGTGCCTTATCCAAATAAAAGTGATAGATGGACAAATGCAAAAAGAGAAGTTGATGCAGAATGGTATTATTGGCAGACTGCGTTGAGATTAATACAGGCATATGGAAGGTCGGTTAGATCTAGGGAAGATTGGGCAAGAACATACATTTTGGACTCAGCTTTTAGGTATTTTGTAAGAAAGAATAGAAATACTATACCGGTATGGTTTATGCAAGCAATTAAAGGTTATTGAAGATAGGAAATATCTTTTTTTTATTTTATCGGATTTACATCAATACTTTTTGAATGACTATATCCCTATCTATAATTGACAATTTTTGATAAGGCTAGATCAATGTGATTTTGTTTCTGTATGTGCCTTAGAGGTATGAGATTTAGTGTAACATATATCAATCGAAGGAAAAACTACAATAAACACTCTCTCTACTTTAGTTCAATTTTTTTATCGTAATAGCCGCAGTACATTCCTATTAGTCCTTCTTATTGATGGAATGATCATTTCAATTTTTACCTTCTTTGCCAATACCAAGCTTGAGTTGATATATTTTATATACGTTTATGTAAATTTAGTTATCACTATCCTATTTAAGATTCTATTTCTTATAATATTTACATATAGTTAAATAATTATATAAATAATATTCATCGTATAAAACCTATTTTGAAATATGATAACCTATCTATTAGATTATCGAGAACAATAAATCGCAATTTTAATATCCAATCTAAATTCGATTATCAGTATTTTTAAAGAATTCAATTCATAAGGAATATGGTATTTAAGCATACGGAAATATAGTCCCGATGCCTAGTTTCACGTGTCATAATGTTGGATTTGTCTGCAGTTATGAATTATATATTCAAATGATGAGATAATTGTTACCAAAGTTAAAGAATATAATAAGAATAATCATAAAATGATCCCAAACGATTTTACACCAGATCCTTAAGAAAATATAAGTGGCTCCATAACAGAAGCGAAATAGAAATATTGATTGATCTAGAGAACCCAATGACTCCATTTACATTTGAGATTCTAATCCCAAATTGATTCATTCTAAGTTACTATATGACTTTACTATTTGATGATTAGATAAATAATATAACATGGAGTTGTATTTAGAGTAGTTAAGACCATTCTCAACTTGGAAAACTAAAATAGATTACTAGTTAACCTGTCAAAGAAGTGCAAAATTCTGTCGTATGTTTTTAGTAGGTTACTGAAGACATATAATAATCCGCTTCTCATAAAACCTTGAATTCTTGAAAAGTGTGTAAATACTGTGCTAAAAGATAACCATCACTCTAATATACAGTCTTATTCACTTATAATTGGTAAACATGATAAATATATATAAAAAGTAAAACGATTGCTTAAAGTAATGTTCCTAAATAAACTGCTATTGACTATTTGTTCTCATCGTAGTAGTTGTAGAATTTGAATTACCAGGTCCTTGGGTAGTGGTAGTGGTAGTGGTAGTGTGTGAGTCATTACTATTTCCAGGGTTGGTATTATTACTGCTGTTTGAGGCCTGATTTATCGAGTCAAATGTATTTTCAATATTGTTACTTACGGCATTATTGATAGTGTCTGTAAGACTTTGGGCATGTGCGAATTGTATTACTGGCAGCAAAAACAAACCCAGCAGGATATAGGTGATATTCATAGATTTACTTATACAAAATAGTATAAAAAGATGGAGTTATTTATTTACCTGATAAAAGCTCAAAATTAAGGGACAAATAATCCTGATAGACTTTCATTTTTTTCTTCATTTATCCGAGACAAGATGATAGTCATAATTGAACTATTTAGATTAATGAAATAAGTTACAAAAAGAATACGGGAATATTATCTTTTGTATATTGCCTATCCAGAGCGTATCCTTTGTAAGATGTATATTTATATGATTATACTAAAGTAACATAGTTATATTGCTACTAATAGTTTGAAAGCAAGTGATTTAAAAAAATAGAAAATTGGAAATACATTAAATATAATCCTGATAAGATTTCTTTCGATAGATTGGAAACAGTTTTAATCGAGATCTCATTCATGTAATTCAGTAGACTAGTTCAAGGAATCTGGGTATGGTGTATATATATTCTAATATTGATTTCTTGTCGTTAATTGAATTATTAAATTGCATTGATAAATATGACATGATGAGGAAATAAAGAAGGATGTCTAATATTTTGATTTAATCTTCTTGTAAAAGGCCATAATACGTGATTTTCGTATGAACAAGATTGACACAGATGCCATTATAAATAATAGCCAAGCAAGAATTGTTGCAGATTCTGAGTATTCAATCATTTCTTGTTATTGATAATTGACAGAGAATTATAAAAAAATACTGTATTAAGTAGATTATTTTAGAGTAAATAGGACCACTATCTTACTTTGTCTATGAATTCTTGTTATTTCTTCTTCGACTAAACTTGACTATCAGCCGGGTTTATCATTCAGATGTAGACAATTGGTGTCAGATTGATGTAGGTGTTTTAAGAAGACAAATCCTGAGATGCTAATATTCATTTCCTTGTTTGTCTCACGTGGCCTTGACTCCCAAGCATTTATCGATGGAGGTCGGCCAGTCCTATCAATTCTTTCAAATACTATAATGATTATAATCGTAAAAACAAAATCACTCATATATCATAAACTATTTTACTAAATATCAAAATTAGCTTCTTTTTTATAGATACATGTGTAATAAATGGTGTATGTAAATAATTATGTTATTTTGAAATACTTAAAACAAAAGGAAAAGTCGATAGTCAACTATACATTTAAAAAAAAATTTAAAAAAATTTATGTAAATATATGACTTTATTTCTTTATCGTATTAATGTATTGAGGTTATAGTGCTAGAGCAAAAAATATGAATTTTCATTATATATATTTAATATATGACTAGAATCTCTTGATGAAAATAAAATTGAGATTAACGCATTAGTGTATGTCATATAGTTATAGTAAGACTAACAACCCCGAGATTTCTACTCTAATTGGTATAGATAATTTAATAATACTATTTTAAAATAAGTTTATTATTATTAGATGTACTCTTCTTAACTAATATCAGAAATTTTGATTTGTCTTAGAATCTTCCTTAAGCGTGTTGCAGTATATATATCTCAGTCTTGTCAGTAATCTTTGAGATTACTTGTATTTTTTATATTAATCAAAAATATTCTATTTATTTGATGTTTGATTTAAGACTTACAAATAGAGAGACATAATATAAAACCTGATTCCTTGTAGGATTCTATCATAAAACCTTTTATACTAATAATTATATTATTCTGCCGAACAGATATATTCATTTCAAATGATTCATTATTGAAATTAGGAATAGTGTCCTTAATTTTTCTTGGTAGCTTTTCCTATATATTTAGCTTTTACATGTCTAATTCACTTGCCCTATCTACTCAAAATATTAACTTGACCGGTATTTGGAAAGCTAATGATGGAGGAACGTATTATATAAGAAATATGGGCGATGATGTATGGTGGCTTGGAATTAGCTCAAAAGATGCTGGGAAAACATTTTCTAATGTACTAAGAGGACAAATTTTTGAAAATAATAATACGATAGTTGCCGATTGGACTGATATACCTATGGGTAGCAACATGTATTATGGTAAACTGATCTTGAATATTGATTCAAATGTCACGTTAAATAAAATCAGCGAATCCAGCTACAGTAGCAATGGGAGCTCTTCTTGTTGTTTCGGGGCCACCACTTGGCAACGATAATTCCAATTTTTCTTAGTCTAGGTCTATGCTCATGCTATAAACATATAAATTATTATAAAATCATCAGTCAATAAAATAAATCAATCTTTGTATAAATCGCCAAACATAATTTTCCTTACAATTTCGGAATAAATTGATTCAAGAATACAACAATGGCAGATCTAATCTGTTGAAGTGTCATAACTGCCCATATGTTTAAGTTACAAAATATAGGATCAGAATAACATGTCTTACTGCAAATCACTTTACATACGCAGATATTGAATTGGAAATGCTTGAAAAAAAAGCCGGTCTTACCGATTTACCACAAACCATTATTCATATAAAAGAAGCATAAGTAGATGGTGAATTGTCATCTTGTTTGAAACTAATGGTTGTAAAGTTGTATTTTCTACATCCGTGCTACATAGAATATCGATGCCTTTTTCCGTAGTTGGATGAAATACTATGTAGCCATTGTAACCTCCTATGGCTGCTCCACTATGTCCTACGATTCTGTGATCAAAATTCAAAGTCATGAGCCATCCTGATCCACCAACACCTATATCCCAATGTATTTGCACTTGTCCAACATTGCGAATTGCCTTAGGGATTTGCTCAGTGCTATACCTTATCTAATGGGCTCGCATAAATCCATCTAATATCAGTTTGATGAATCCTATATTTTTCAACAAAATTTCTAGCATGTCATTTACAGTAGAATGAAGAGCACCATCAGGGGCAATAGGACTCCAGTTCATTTTTAGTATTTTCTCCTCATTAAATGTCCAATCGCTATCCGGATTGCAGTCTGTCTGAAAGAACAAAACCTGTGTCAGCATCCCTAAAGTGTCTGAAATATCATGTTTAAAAGTTCATCAAATGATTGCCTTTTTGATTTTAGAATCAAAAATCTTAACGAACAAGTCTGTGCCCAAGGTTAGATATTTTACTTATGGGCGGTTCTTTTGCTAGTGTAATATCCTCATGTGCTTGATAAAATTGGTCCATACCTAAGTCTTTGGGGCAGTCAAAACTTTTGATCTAAACTGTAGGATCTTGCATTTCAGTTTTAGCAGGATTAAAGGAGGCGCAATAATTATCTTGAAATTCATGCAATCTTGATAATATGTAACTAAATCTTCAATAGTTATTTTATACATCTTGAAAGGGGGAACATTGACTTCGGATAGGTGAACACTTTAATAGTATCATTTATGATGATCAAATCCTCCTTTACCATATCTGCCAAGAGAATCGTGGTAAATACTTTAGTAGTGGATCCAATTAAGAAAATCGTCGTATTTAGATCTACGTTGACATTGCTATTATCGGATAATTTTTCGTAACCAAAAAATTGAGTTTCATTTGGATTAAGTAAGTAATCCTACAACTATAACAGCATTAGATTTATTGCTGTTTATTCTATCCTTTATCAATGCTTTTGATTCATCAGTTGATTCAAACTCTGTTGAGAAGCAGTATGAATTAATCTACTAAATTCTAGACTGTAGTAGCATTAGAAATTCTAGATTGAAATAGAAGAAAAGATTGTAACAGAATTATATGACATGGGCGATAGATGGTTATACAAGACAGCTACTAAAAGGAAAATAAAAGCAAATATTGAATAATTTGCAGATATTAATATGATTATTTAAATATGCAACTAGAAAGACTTGAGTTTTTTACTCATTCCATCTCATTTGAATAAAACATCCTTAGTCTGCATATTAAGGATATCGGGTGTAATATTGATAGTAATGCACGAGACTACTGGAGAGTATTAGACAAATGTACCACAATTAATAATTAAATGAATCTTTTATTTCTAATAGTACGCCTGCATACGTACACGAATGTTTCATTAGTGATGTGGAATGGATTAAGCGTTATTATTTGACGTGTTGCCTTAATGATCCATTCCCATCGCCTCAAATCCAATACAAAATACATATGTTTGATATGATATAATTTGAACTTGCTAAGGTTGGCCATTGTTATTTACCTTAAAATAATTCTAACTCTTTTATTTGGAAACCATGCAAATTTGGTGTTACCTTCAAGGTAACATTGTGAATCCTGTCGCAACGGCAACAGACAATATCCATGGTCTTTGTCTAATTAATCTTAATACTATGATCTAGCATCAGGAGACTGATCCTCTCTTCTGCATGCCTTTTTTTAATAAAATTGTTTAATTCTTTGACTGTACTACAAGATTTCATACTCTGTATGATGTACTGATGCGACTGCATAACTCAATATGCCTTGATACAAAGTCAAAAAAAATTACTAAATATGTTTTACCATTTAGAAGTAAGGAGGCACTCTTGTTCGTTTTCTGTCTGCTTTTTAGTTCTCTATATGTATAGCTTACCAATTTATTTATTTATTTCCTGCTTGAATGATGTTTAATTACTATGGAACGTATGGTATAATGACCAAAAGCACAGATAGGAAAAGCGCTCATATAATCCAAGATCATTGTTTGGTGACGCAGAGGGTTTCTTGACCTGTTGTTTTCTTATACCTGACTCAACGGGATTAGGAATTTCATGACTTATTTCTAAATCATTCAAATAAGAACAAGATTATGCTATCATAAAATTCATTACATTTATTATTACTATATTTAAATCATATAATTGAGCATGATATTTTCAAAATTATGATAGACTTCTTATTTTATATGTATCTTGTCTTCAGCGAATAAATTATCTAATTAGCATCTTACAACAATGGAACAGTATAAAACCTTGTAAAACCTTTTAACTGCACATGAAAGTCACAACAGAATATCTACAATTCAATACAGAATCAAGATTTAAACTTGTAAATATCACAAAACAGGTTGAAAAAATCTTAAAGGATAGTGGGATAAAAGAAGGATTATGCCTCGTAAATGCAATGCATATTACTTCCAGTGTATTCATAAATGATGATGAAAATGGCCTTCATAATGATTATTATAAATGGCTAGAAAAGTTATCTCCCCACGAACCCATTGATCAATATCGACACAATGATACTGGTGAAGATAATGCTGATGCTCATTTAAAGCGACAGATAATGGGAAGAGAAGTAGTAATTGCAATTACAAATGGTAAATTAGATTTTGGACCCTGGGAACAAATATTTTATGGAGAATTTGATGGGATGAGAAACAAAAGAGTACTTGTAAAATTATTAGGTCAATAATGATCCCCTATTTGGCACATCAATTCCGGGGTTCGAAAATAATAAATATGACGATTTGTAATTATGTTGACTTAATATCAATTGCATTTCACAAATCTTATTATGATTATACTCTAGTAGGATTTTAAAAAATACGAAATGAAGATCTCATCTTTCTTCAACTATAGCTATATGACATTGAAATGTTTTTAGACTAGTGCAATCTATGGAATGTCTCTTTTATGAGAAAATTAGAGACTTTCACTGTTTTACCATAACTTTCCCACTTCCCTTAATTTGGATAACTCATTAAGTGTGAGTGCAAATTTAATGTGTTCACAATGTTTGTCTGATTTATGGCTGTTATGATATGCACAATAAAGTGCATCATTTCCGATCAAAACTTCTACGTTTTCTTTCAGATTGTTATCACCTATCACTAAAGTACTATCGTAGTGATATTTGAGGAAATATTTGTCATCATCTTTCTGCTTATTTTGTTTCGTCATAAATTTACAGTCCTTTGATAATTGTTAATATTGCTGGTGAAATATTGACTTTTGTAATATTTGAAGCGATAGAGTGCCATTACATTAAAAGAAAAGTACTGCAAGTACAAATAAGAAAATGAATAAAAGTAAGAACTTGAATGCACCAAATGATTTTTCTAGTGAGGATGCACTCTTTTTGTTGTACTTTTTATTAAAATCAAGTATCTTGACATAATCTTCAACTACTTTATCTTCAAATTCCGTATACTCATTATTCCTGAATTTAGTGATCTCTGCAGAATTAATCCTTCCAGTTGTCAAATCAAAGAGTTTGTATATATCTATCAAATTTGGAAACAAAGTGGGTTTTGATGAATCTATAGCATGACGAATGGACATCATTCCAAAAATAATTGCTGACAACAACAGAATTATTTGAATTATGTCTAGATTATCCCTACTGATATAATATCCATCAATCACAACTGCAACAATGATTGAAATTATAATACTACTTGCTAGAATTAACTTAGAAGCTTTATCTTCTATACTCTTTTTGATTTCCCATTCTTTTTTACAAGCTGTAATTAAATAATCTATGAATGGTTTCATTTTATAATATTAATATTGGTAACAATCAATATTTATCTATTTTTCTTACTACATTTGTGATACTGATATTTTTTACATCGGTGTTAGATCATATGTCAAATATATAATATTAATAGTGATTTTAACTGTTTTTTTAACTTCGTATCCATACATCCTGCTCATGGCAATTTATTTTTGAATGTTACTCATAGACCTGTTATCCATAGTATTCTTCCAAAACTTCAAATGAATATACAAAATCCTTTTTAAAATTGAGAAACGATTTGAACTCAAACAAAAACTAGTTTCTAATAATCAATTGAGCTAAAAAGTACATAAAGTCGCCAAGAAGAATTTTAATCAAATAAATCTTTTCTTCGATTAAATTTGAGGACTGGTAATCTGTATGCTCAAAGATATATACAGTAATCTCCCTCATTGCATAAGTATGGTATATATTTTTGTAAGTTTTTTGATTCTGGTTGGAATATTGCTATACCTTAATAATAGCGTATTTGGTTTAGAGTGGAAAACATTCTCTAATGCTTATGTATACTTGGAACTACCTTCTGCGTGGAATATAACTGAAACTTCAAATAATCTTATTGATTCGTATGGTGCAGACATTCGGATCGTAAATCCAACGAACAAAGATAATGCATTTAGCATTAAATACAGTAACTTTATTACCGCCAAAGAAATATCTCAATCGAACTTAGAGTCTGCGAGTTACAGCAAGTTGAGCAATACAGAAAAACATTACAATATTACATTACTTGAAGGCCCTGATTTATTTACCTATACCATTAGTGGTTATCCTACATCCTCGACAATATTAGAGTATCAGGATCAAAAAAGAATATATCAAGAATTCATCGTGGATAGAAAAGATAAGGCAACAATATTGAAATATAGTAATACTCCCGAATTATTTGATTCCACAGAAAGTCAAAAGACACTACACAGAATGATTGATTCAATAAGACTTCTATAGATCCTACATGGAATGGCTTTATATCAACAATTAATGCCTCAGTATTTCAAATCGCTTTAATTTGCCATATGTCATATAGTTTTGGTTATCTTACATATTACAGTCCAAAATTCTTTTTTCTGACTTAAAAATTGCGTCTTATTGTTTATTTGGTAACGGTCTTTCTTACTTGTATCTATGCTCACTTCATTTCTATTTCTTCTTGTATTGAATGACAATCCATCATCATTCGTAATGTGATTTGATGTTTCGATGATACGTTGGGGGGAAGTTTATCTTGTCTAATTTTGAGAAATTTGGGTTCTCTCATGGTCTTATCATTGGTCTAATCATTAAATTTTCCTTCGACTTCTCTCATTGGTCTTATCTATGATTTTTTCCCCGTTTAGATATGGTACATTTCCTATAGGATAAATTACAACTTTTATCTTTTTCAATTCACTATACACGCAATGAAGTTTCAAGATCAAAATCACTTCCAGTACATATCCTATGAATCTTAATTAATTATAATATTCTAGAGTTATACCATTGCTTATATGCTGAGTGGTGGTGATCTTATTTTAGATGCTAAATTGTTGCAGCAAGTAAAAGAGATTCGAAATATTTTTCTCTATCGCCCTCGCCTCTAGGAAATCCTCTTGTAACTCAATCTTGAATATTGACAGTTTTTATTTTAAGCATTAATAGAATGCATTCCTGAATGATATTTGTATTTCTTAGGTTTTGCAATTACACCTTCAAGGATCATTTTTTATAAGATCGAAAATATCTAATCCATATTCTTCAACAAAATCTGAAAATATTCTTTTCTCATTTTATTTTTCTTTTTTTTTGGTTAATCGATATTTTTCTTCTTTCTACATATATCAATTCTTTCAGATTTTAGTTATCAATATACAAATTGTCTAATATATATTACAATGCAGAGTGAAGAATAGGCACTATTTTGATATTTCTTTTATAGTTATTATTTATACTTCCTGATTATCTTGAAAATTTGGAACTCCATTCTTGTCCAAAATCACTATTTCCCAGTATAAAATTACTGGTCTTTAAACATTCTTCATTTAAGACACTTGCGAGGATGTACAAGCACTTATATTTTATAAAAAAGGGCTAATAACCGTAAAAATATGGGTATCTTGATATTGGCAATAATATGTATCGTGTTACGATAAGATATCACATTAAGATTTGTATTTTTTATAATCCCTTAATTATATGATCAAAAGGTGGATATGCAAAAAAAGATAAATTATTATCGTAAATTCATTGTAATTAATTCATGGTAGAAGCTATTAGACTACTCAAATAGTATTTACTTTCACCAGTAATTATCCACAGTCTATAAAGATTTGACTATTAACAATTTTATCTACAAATATTACAAGATCCTCTTGGAGCAATTACGCATAAAATATTTAATTAACTGGTGATTCTAATTTTGGTAAATAACATAGTAAAGCAATTATCTATAATTGACCTTTTTTCATTATATTTACGATGTATTTATAATATGTTTATTAAATAATATCATGAGTAACACTACTAATTGGGTTGATGTAATAAAGAAAGAGGCCCGAGGGCTAAGTGATTTTGACCTCGGGGAAGTTCAAGAAGTTTCCAATGGCTTAATATTAACTCAGAAAGGAATTGTGAATAAAGAAATCTATAGTTTTCCAATTAGTATAGTTGAAAGTTTTGATGGAAATGTATTGAGACTAAAGGTTTCCGAAGAAGATGCTATAAACAAATTTAAAAAATTTACTGAAAAGGATTCTACCATATTAGAATCTAGTACTAGTGAATCTAAACGTGATTTTACTTTAGAATCTGAAGCCTCTAAAATTGATGCGGTAGTTGATAAATCCGTGGATGACTCTCTAAAAGAAGCTTTAACCACTCCAACTTCCGAGGAACTAGGACTCGAAAACAAGGTTGAAAAAGAACTTACTGCATTGGTTGACGAAACTACAAACTCTAGTAATACCTATTCAACAAATGAAACAAGAGAAATAGAGCGAATAGAATCAGAGCAAGGTCAAGATATGTTGTTTAAAGATGAAAATTCAATTAAATCCAACATATCCGAAAAAAATCCTTTAAAAAAGGAAGAAGCCGGTATATCGTAAAAATGCAGTCCGCAAATAAATTGCTACGGTTCTAAGCCAATACTTATTTCAACAATAGGGATCACAATTTTTTCATACACTATACCTTAAAATGGTTGAATAATTAGGCAAACAAGAACTTATCACAATGCATATACCATTTTTATTCTTTATAACTTAATCTTGCAATAATAGTACAAATTCCTAACCTCGTAGATACAAGCAACTGAGAATCAGAGGGAGAGTGAACTTGTTGATTGCAACAAAGTTATTGCCTCATACAATCCATTATTATTTAGTTCAATAAAATGATGAGAGATTTTTTTGTGTTGTGAAATGGGAATGATTAATAATGGAAAAAGTGAATTCCAATCAATGAAGTTTAGAATTATTAGTACTATGTTTTTGTTCCTGTGATTTAGATTCTTTTGGTACCTGATAAAATCTTTGGCTATGAATTGGAATATCTGTTGCTCCCTCATTTGATTTAGTAGGAAATAACCTTTGCACTTAATCTAGGTATACTATCTGCATAATTTAGGATTATGTTAGCTCTTGTACGGGTGTATATCTTAAATTGTATTCAGAATTCCACAAGCAAATAAAATGTATCAATATCTGCTTGATTTTGTGCCGGATTTTAACATTGAAAATGAACCTTACCTATGGGATGGTAAATATTAAAGATTATAAAAAAGATTTGAGTATTTTAGACTGCTAGTATAATCTTTCTGTATGAGATTTTTGCATTAAATCATTGGGTGCAGTGATACCATAAATCACAGGTGATTTACCAAAATGATAGTCTACACTTTCAGGATCAATTGTTATTTTAAACACGCTATTATTATTGGATTTTTGGATTATCGTAGGGACTTGTAGGGCGGGACCGTCGCGCAAACTTATAGTAGAAGTTCCATTGTATATAGTTGAGCCATTTTGTTCATTTTGAGAACTGCTCGTAACTACAAAATCTGTAAGAGTATGTGTATGCCTGCTTAATCCATTTGGTTTAATCATTTCAATCGCTGCAACAAACCTTCCATCCGTTTGATTATCTTGAGTACTATTTGTAATAACGCCCGAGTCAGTAAGATTTGTCAAACTTGATCTCCACGTACCAGACAATAGCCAATCTACATTTCCAGTATCATTTGTTGTAACTCCAATCAACGGTCCAAATACAAAAGTTCTGTCTAGAAAAGTTGATGGTATGGCATTCACAGAATTTGAAATATATCCTATTGATGCAATAGTGATAAATAAAACAGCAATTACAGATAGTTTGAATTCATAATTATGCATTGATAATATTATTGCTGAAACCCTAAATAATACTAATGTATTTGAAGCAAACAAATGCAAACAATTGCAATTAAGACTTTTACTTTTACTAATTGATTTCCATAGGTTTAATTACAATGCAGTTTGACTCTTCTAACTAATAATTCATTGAAAGTAGAATAAACGTAGATGCAAAGTAGTCAATAGAATATCACTCTATGTTTTAAATTCGATCTTAGTTATAAACAAAATTCTAAATTATTATTTTTCTTACTAGAATCTACTAATCAAATTTTTACTTATTTATTCTTCAGACTGAAGAAAAATGATCGTTAGATTATTCTATATCGAAATAGTACAGGGCCGAAAACTATCTGTTCTATATACATAAAACATGGCGAGTAAGCCATGAATAGAAAATATGAAAATGACTACAACCTGATTATCTTTTGTCTTCGAATACTGCTTGTTTGAAGAGTTTTTATCATTTATAATATTCCCCCTTTAACTTTATTAGTTGCCTTAGAATTACTGATGACAAATTAAAATATACAAAGCTAGTTAGAATGATAGAATGTTTATAGAATATAAAAAAATCTATATAAAATAATTACCTTACAATCTAGTTATATATTATTACATTCATTTTATATCAATGAATACAAAATCATTTTTTATATCTTCCATAATCGCTATCCTGCTGTTAGGATTGCTTGGAACTGGATCGTTGTCTACAATATCTCAAACTTTTGCACAAGCTAACGATACAAGCACTGACAGTAATGACAGTAATGACAGTAATGACAGTAATGACAGTAATGACAGTAATGACAGTAATGACAGTAATGACATCCCCAATGTAGATTACAGCACGGTACTTTCAGGAGATCAAGAAGTTCCACCAGTAGACACTGAGGCTACTGGAATCGCAGATTTTAGTCCATCAAATGACGGAAATGGTATCGATTATACTATCACTGCATCCGATATTGAAGGAGCAACAGCAGGACACATTCACTTTGGGATTGAAGGACAGAATGGGCCCATAGTAGTTACTCTATTTGACTTTGATTCGCCCCAAGACGAAGTTTCTGAGAGTGGAACAATTACTTCTGATGACCTATCTGGTACTTTAGAAGGAATGCAGATTTCTGATTTGGTCGATGCTTTTAATGACGGAAATGCGTACGCTAATATCCATACCCAACAGAACCCTAATGGAGAGATACGTGGGCAAATAATTAGCGAACAATTACAAGAGGATACCGAAGAACAATAACCTTATTTTTTGTTTTGGATTATAACATAGCACTTAATTTGTACAAGTCACTCTTCTGATATCGTATAGTATGTCGTAGACAACACTAGTCTGCACACTATAATAGAAATTGAAATAACATACTTACCCAGATTTATTAGCAAAATCATTTGCCATCTTGATAAAATTTTGTCAGTGACTTTTTAGTGTGTGTTCAAATACGCCCGGATAGAGCGATAAAGAATGATGTGATAATTTTATGAAAAATAATGAAATAAACATTTTGTTGTGGCGGAACAGGTGTATATATTGATCATAATTTCATTGTATCTTGTCGGATTTTAATTAGTAATGAATCCTAAGTAACTACAATACAATTATCAATTAATTCTTTTAAGACTATTATAATAAATTAATTGAGGAGAAATATAACAAATCTCTGACAAAATTTGATAGGTAAGACGAAGAGATTTATGATAAATATAATAGTAATAGTATTTTGGATGACAACATTAAATAGAATATAGGAATGTCCTTAATATAGAAGTGGATCGGGTATTCACTAACAAAAAAGCTGATTCGATTTATCTGAAGGTATCTATTACAGAGCCAATATTGTTAGCGTGTATAGATGGAGCATCTCTACCAGAGATCCATATAAGAGTGTACAAGACAGTTGCAATTACTGAACGTATTATAAGAAATTATCTTTTCCATCTAATAAATAGTCTTTTAGTTTCATACAAAGGAGTCATGAAAATGTATTTTGTAACACCAAGAGGTTTGGATATGTTAGAAATAATATATTTCCAACGCAAACGAGGAATAGCAAATTATACTGATCTTGCTCTCAAAATAGAATAACTTCTCAAATCTACGCCCATCGAAAAGAAAATCACTATAACCATAATTTCGCTATAATATGAATGAAGACGATTGAGATAAAATAATTAAATTTCTTTATCTTTGTTCTTAGTAATACAACCCCTTCTGGCATTGTCGTCAAATCGGATGATTTCTTTTAATGCGGTATGTACTCTGAAAACGCTTTATGAGAGCTTGAGCAGTAAGGACAATATTTTCTCCTTGTATTTAATTTCTGGACAGTATATTTCCCTCTTTTCAAATGGACAGTAAAGAAAAATGATTTTGGATGTGGAGGGTCTAGATTTGCTTTTGATTTGTCCGACTATTTTCCAAAATAGGTTTTAACATTAGACTGGAATAGATAGTAAATTACTATACCATTGATAATTATGAGAAATAATGAACCGACATGTCCAATAACAATAGAGCCTAAACCTACTATAATTGCTATGCCACATAATATCAAGGTAATAAGCCATGCCAAACTTGATCCGCTCCATAGTCCATATGCCACAGCAAAATATGCTAGTCCTATTATAAAGAAAATTCCAGCAAGAATTATGCCTAATATTGGTAGCAAAGCTAAAACTGTCAGTCCACTTAAAAAGGAGCTTACACCTGCAATAGCTAGAAGTACAGCAATTATTGTAACACCAAAAGGTCTATATCTTTGCATTCACTATATGGTTACTTGCTTTTACCTTTTAAACTTGAACTTTGAATACAGTCTGTTCTATAAAAATATAGTCAAAGAAAAAATCTATTATGGTGCTTTTAATGTAATGGTAACAACTACGACGTTTCCAGTTACACTTAACCCTTTTTACAAAATATCCAAGGTGATAGCAATATATTGGACCAAAGCCGACATTGAAATATTTACGAAATTGGTATTGGTCACATAAATTATAAACATTCCTATTACGGTATTTAGTAAATAGTAAAGAAAAATTCGATTTGCAAATAATAATTATTTTATATCGTATAAGTAATCTGGCATTCAAAACTGCCTGTTATTTGCTTTATATATTAAAAAATTAAGATTTACAAAATATGATTGAAAAACTTATTTCCTGATCGTAGGAATATTGGAAGAATTTAAATAATTAATTATATCTTTGGAGTACATGGGCAAACAGGACAAACAAGAAAAATATGGTGACTATTTTCTTAAGTATCAATATGATAATGCACTAGTAATTGGTGATAATAAACTGAAAGAAAATATTGAAATATTGATCGGAAAAAGGGGCATATATTGTAAGTATCACGATACACGTAGATCTGACCAAAAATGCGAGCATATCAAGTTTGCCTTGATGGCTAAAGAACTATCTAAATTGATAAGACCAGAGAAGTTAAGATGAATTTATTGTCAATGATCTCAATGTCCCTATTGGATTAAGTGTGTAAATATAAAAACTTTTGAAAAGTGCTAAATGTGTAAATTTGAGTCTTCTATTATCCAAAAAGACTTTGTGATATGACTCAAATTGCAATTTGACTATTGAATATGCTTAATGACAATAGATTTTAGATATTTGGTTTTAATTAGATGAAGGTTGTATATTCTTTATTATTAGTATCATTAATAAGCATGGTTAAGGTTTAACAGCAAGAACTAATTTCAACCTCTGATTCGATTACTAAACCAAAATAGTTAGAAAATATGTCTTCACTATTTGTTACTTTAGTAACAGGATCATATACTTCATCCAATCTCTTTAGGCTTTCATCTATATTTACCAAAAATTAAAAATCCCTAGTTTCAATTATAGACATATTTCTCCGAATAATAGTTCTGAAGCGTTCAAGATCATTAGAAAATAGTGGTAGAAGCATTTCCAATAATCAATCAAATGCATTTGGTATGGGATTTATATATAATACTTTAGGTTACATAATAACACAGATATTGTTATTGCTGATTTCCAATCACAATAAGTAGAATTTGTGGATGGTATAATCTATCAAGCAGAGATTTTTGTAATATGTTAGTATAAGGGAATCTGAGTGCTGAATCTTAATTAATATATCTACTCCAATTTCAAATGTTCGTTGACATGTATCTATGCTATCAATAGGATAGATATAGTCATTGATTTAGAATATTTCCAGTAAGATAGATACACTCATTATTATGGTACTACAGTCCATTGACTAGTAAAAAACCTTTCAGGATTCCAAACAAACGATCTCTTAATTAACACCATATTATGTTACCCTTTTACTTCTTCTACTACTTGACATTCTTTTTTTTGAACCCATATCTTCAATTTGCCAACCTTAACTTGAGTACTTGTGTGAAAATGAATTATTTCTTCAGCATTTATTCATCATTTTGTAACTGCCAGTGCCCATGGATGTTGCAAATAATTTTCCTTGGGCCATGGTATTTCTAGCCTCTCCCATGAGGATCCAGAATCTCTAGAATGATATATCCCCTGATTATTTAAACAAAAAAACTCGTCTTTAGCGTAAGGGTGAGATTCCACTAGAGAGATTATGGTATCTTTTGATTTGGGTAAACCTTTTGTTATTAATTCCCAACTCTTATCTTTATCTGAGGTGCATCTATATAGAAATGATTCAGCTTCTTGTCTTGAATGAGCTTTCCATGCATTACTTGCAGCAGATAAAATTTTGTTTTGTGGATCATTACTATTAATTGCAATACTTCCGAGATAAGTATGGAATCCTAATCCGTTTACTATTCTTTTCCAACTGCTTCCATAATTTTGACTTTCAAAGTATCCATCACCTGCAGCTGAATACAGTCTTCCTGGAATCATTTTGTGAGTCCTTAATGTATGAGTATCATATGGTCCATCACTTACTCTATCAATCCATGTTTTACCACCATCAAGACTCTTGATTAATGCTCCAGCTTCAATAGCAGTATATATGTATTTCTCATTATTTACATCGAGTTCAATCCAGCGAACGTGGTGTGTGTGAGGCCTAGGAGGAAATGACCATGTAGAAGAAGAAGGTAGTTTATTAAATTCGTCGATCTTCTTCCAAGTATCGCCACCATCGGTTGAAGTAAAGATCAAACTAGGCTCTGTACCTACCATGAGTTTTCCAAATCCGCTTTCTGTTTTTTCTACTTTACTTACTGAAAGCGACATTATATTTGAACCAGATGTATTCAGAGAAGTTTTCTCCCAAGATTGACCATTATCGTCAGTTTTCCAAAGACCGTTATCAAAAGTTCCGCAATAGGCTCTCTTAGTATTAAAAGAATCAAAGGTTACACTGGTTGGATTTAGATTATTTAGACATTGTTGAAAATTCCAACCATCTTTTGTAGAGCATAAAACTAACAGGGTAGTCTGCATTGAGGCTAATATAGTTGTCAAGTTTGTTTGTTACCACTCATATTCTCTTTATATTAATATTTAAAATTAATTTGATTTACAATTTTGCAAACGCTTTCAAAATGGATATGTATGACCTATCTCTTAATTAATTAATGCCTATAAACAGAAATCATCAATATTTGAAATAACAAATAATTTTACTGTAGGTTTTAATACTGGTTTTGCTTGTTTCGAACTTTGTAACTGTTCTAATGAAGAATTTGTTTTTACTAGATCATAAAACTGCATTTTTATTATTGTATATGTGTTATGCTTTTCCTCCTCCTTCTGGACCATAGATTTTGTCATGTTCATCTCTTTCCATTCGAGGGCCTATCGATGATCGCCCTGGTCCTGATCTAGAACCCATTATAAACTCAACATCATCCAGGGTACTTAGATAAACAAGTGTTTTGAAATTAACTCTGTGTTCTATCGCTGCGTGTCCACCATATTTTTCACGTTGGTGAAAACCAGGTACAACATCCATATCTCGTAAGATTGTTTCTCTAAAATTATTTTCATTAAATCCTTCTTTCAATTTTATTTGAAGGTTCCAACCAGGATAATCATCTTCTTTGAGTTCATTCAGCAATTCGATTATCATATCTTTGTCTACTTTAGGAAGACACCCTTGCATTGCTTCTTCTAACTCTCGAAACTTGGTTTGTATGTTGTCGGTACAATTCATATAATGATACTTACCAATGATAGTTTAAATAATGAAAACTTTTCTGGCTAGAAATATCCAAATCTTTATTTCCATTATTGAGTGATTAACAACAAGAACGATGGTTAGAGAAACTCCATGAATCCTGTGGAAAGGTCGTAAGAACTTGGAATCCTGAGACTAGGTGCCATACATATTCTTCTCAAATACAACAAGTTTAAGATCCGTTTATGCTGAATCAAACGGTCAAAAATGATGTCGAGAAATATGGAGATAGCATCAATCAATCATTGAACTACTAGTTACCTTAGATGATGACTATTCCAGTATATGTTTCTTTAATAAAGAATAAATTATCATTCTTTTTATTATTTTTATTATTACTACCATATGTCTTTCATTTGAAATGTAAAGGTATTGGACTATCTCTTCTGTAATCTATTATTAATTTTGAAAGATGTTACAAATACTAGGTGCATATTTGACAATCCTGGTATGTAGACATGAATTGCATTCCAACCTTATTCTAGGGGGGTTTTGTTACCTATATGAATCCTCATTTCTATTGTGTTTGTATAGTGCGTCTTTAGACGATTTTTTGAGGCCACATTAAAATAATGAATGAGTTGTTGTGAAACTCATGATGTTGCTATAATAAAGATATAATGTAATGCATTTACTAATAATAAAAGCTAGATATTTAAAGACGCCAAAAGGTATATGAGAATAAGGTAATATTAATTAACAATTGGAAATCTATCTTATTGATATACTTTAGTATTCAATTATATATTGGAAATCGAAAATTGACTGCAAAAGAAAAAATTGAATCAAATGATCAAAATGATAATGATTCTTGTATTCTTGAAGAAGGTGACATTTACTTTTTTTATAGGCCTAAAAAGAATTCTACAGAGGTAAAAGATATTGATGATGTTAGGAGATTTTTTATGATAACTTCTGTTAACAAACAATATGATAGGGCCAGTTATAAAATTAAAAAAACACAAAAGCAATTTTATAGACTCTTTGTAATTGGCAAGAAATCGCTACCGGAAGTGAGGCAAAGTGAAGCAAGATCTTCTGAAAGATATTGGGCTCGTGTTGGGGGTATATTTGATAAACTTGATAATATTACTAACGAATTGTTTGCGGACGAGTTTAGAAAAGGAGATGGTGCAAGACCTGTAGGAGCAGGCAAATACATCATCGCAAGGCATCAAAGCCATGCCGAGCTCGCATATGTTTTGATAACTCCCCAAGAACCTGGAGATGCCCAAGACGAATTAGGGATAGAAAAGGAGGCAAGCTTTATAATCTCAGTAATTAATCCCAAAAACCCTGCACCAAAGGGTTTTCCTAGCAGCGAAGAACCTCCGAAATATCCAGAAAAAGTATTAGAGGAGTTTAACAAAAAAGAAAAGTTTGTATCTTTGGAATCAGATACACATCTAATAGACTATCAAAACTCTCAAGTTATTCTAATAGGCGCTAGAGAGGGTAAGAATGTAATTAAAAGCGATTTGGGAATCGATATTGATGAAGAGATCAGACAGAAAGAATCTGATATTATTAGAAAACTTAAACTTGAGAATCAGAATGTGCCCATAAAGCCATTGATGGAAGGTAAATTAGAATAATTACAAATAAGTTAATTCATTTCTATCATAACATATATGATTAAATCATCTACAAATTACAATAGAGATTTTGAGGAGGATGATTTGATAATCCAAAGAATAGAGTCAATAGTTTTATCATCACTTTACGGTGCTTATAAGATCGGGTTACCAAGATTAACATTTAATGATTTAATAGAAATTATATTTAGCAAGCTTGGAAATGACATTACTTTAGATGTACAAAGAACCAACAAGATGGCAAGTAATGCAATATCTTCACTAACCAAGCGAGATTATATCATGAGTCCGAATAATGGAAAAGATTTCCGTATTACATTGTCTGGAATAGATGAACTCGAAAAGGAAGATTACAAAAATCTAGCCTAACCCTTCTTTTTCTTTTGCTGTGTTGAATTATTGAGATTTTTAATGACATTCGTATTTTCTTGATATAATAATTGAAACTGTTATCTATGAATCTGATGTTTTGAAAAATTGGATTGTCAGTTGACTTGGCTTTTGCCCCCACAATGAAATATCTTCTGATAATTATGATAACGTGTATTATATCTAGAATTCTTTCAAATAGTTACTAATTGAGATCTATATTGCCTTATTTGGTTTCAATATTAATAACCTACCTCTATCTATATCAATAATTAAATAGATTCCCATGAAGTATCAAATTATATACTCTTGGTATATACATCTCTTTATAGATACCAAAAAAGAGAATTATTAATTGTATAAATACTCATGTTTTTAATTAAATATATACACAATTTCAAAAGTTTATTTATTTGCTAGCTTGGATATACCTGATAGGTAGTATATCATATATTTTTTTACTTATATCCATCTCACTCATGTTTGTTTTTTCATTTTTTCATACTGAATGTACGAAAGTACTTTATCACTAAATTTAAAACTAAATAGGATAAAAGGGATGCGCTCATTGATGAAATTGTTGTGGATTCGATTGCAGAATAATCTAAATTTAATAAGTACGACATAAGAGCAAATCTAGTTATATTATTTATTCCGTCAAATACCGAACTGACTAGTATAATTCTAATCCATATGTTCTTCAGTAGCTTAAGATTATTTCTTTTAGAAAATCTTTTTTTATAGGCTTGCTTATTGTCGACGTGAAAGAGAATGGCAAAAATCGTTTTGTATATAAGAAATCCTGTAATTACCGTTAAAGCAGAGTTGAGAATTGAATCAATAGAATAGTGTACTAGAGAGTGGGAAATGATGATACTAGCTATAAAACCTCCTATTCCTGAAATTATTAAATTTTTATTTAAAGTGATTGTATTGTAGTATCTGCAATAGGATTTCGATACTTTGGATTTGATTTTGTTTACTGTCGCGTTCACTTATTTTGTGCAAATATGATTAATAATCTATATAATGATCATATATATTGAAAGTGGTTTTAAAAAAGAATTTAATAAATTCGCTAGTCTGCTGAAGATTATATTCCATTACTGTATGTCATTTAAACAAAAATTGTAAATCTTACCATGGACTATATATCCGACGTGCTCTGAAAATTGATTCAAAAAGTTAGTATATTATCATAAAGTTACACAACTAATTACTGCAAAATGAGTGGTAGAAGGTAATTCGACTATACTCTGTCTGTGGCATTCAATATACCTACAGAATAGTCAATTCGTTTTGAAATAAACTCATTCCTTATTATTAATCAATATCATATCTTTTATCACTGTCAGAATTGTGAAAATCGGACCTCATATTATTACAATTCTAAAAACCAAAGTAATAGATGGAATAATATTTAGAACACAAACAGTCGTATTTTCTAGAAAAAGCTATTACTGTTTATATATTTTTCATATATTAGGATATATAATTACGCATGGTTGGTAGCAGAAGTACTTCTAAAACTGCTGTTTACGCAGCCTTATTTGGTAATTTGGGAATTGCCATATCCAAACTGATAGCAGCTCTTCTTACAGGAAGTACTTCGATGTGGGCTGAAACATATCATTCGTTTTCAGATACACTCAATCAAATTTTACTTCTTTTGGGTATTAGAACTAGCAAGAAAAAAGGAACTGAAAGGCATCCATTCGGTTATGGCAAGGAGCAATTTTTCTGGTCTTTTATCGTGGCTACTCTAATTTTTGGAATTTCAGGTGTTTTATCTTTGGAACAAGGGTTAGGATCGCTACTAGGAAGTGAAATACACAGGTTAGAAAATGTATCTATAAGTTATCTTATATTGGCAATATCGTTCGTATTTGAAGGAAATGCACTTAGAATAGCTTTAGGCCTATTTAAGAATGCAATAGAGGATAGAGGTGAAAAATTTACAATCCTGTCGGTGATTAAAGAATTTAAAGAAAGCAAAGATACTTCTATCTTAACCGTCGTTGTAGAAGATTCTGCTGCACTATTGGGAATTACAATTGCTGCTATAGCCTTGTACCTTTCAGATATTACGGGAAATCTGATGTATGATGCTGTTGGCTCTATTTTGATTGGATGTACGTTAATGGCCTTTGCATTCTTTTTGGCTAGAGAGAACAAGGAATTACTGATTGGCGAATCTATTTCAAAGAGAGATTATAAATTGCTCTTCAATTCGGTATCTGGTATTTCAGAAGTAAATAAAATTATTTCAATTCGTACTATGCACTTGGCTCCTGAAGATGTATTGATAGCTATAGAAGTAAGCCTTATAGACAATCTTGACACCGATGCCATTGAGTTAGTCATAGATAAAATCGAAAATACAATAAAACAAGTTATTCCCTATGCTGTATCTTCTAAAATCTATGTGGAACTAGAACGACCTAAATAGAAATATAGGCAATATAATTTACAAGTTCTATTCTGCTATAATAATAAAGCAGCTAGTAGGAGAATTTTATCACAGGATATAGGGATGTTACACTATTAACACTTAAGTTCCGAAAAAATGAACTGTTACTAAATCTTGCAACAGAATGCATCCAGACTTCGGTCTGTGGCAAACATCCAGACTATCAGTTCATTAGTTGTCTTTTAGAAAACGTGGAGTTATCTCTATCAAATATAGGGATATATCTATGGTGGATCAGATGCTGTGTATATCCTTGATAAATAATTAATGCTAAATGAAGATAAGCTATATATGATTTAAGTTGTTTGTTAAATACTTTTAATTGTGATCTACTCCAAAGAAGAAGATGAATGTGAAAACCCTATTCCTACCGTTGATACAATAATTGATAATGACTCCAGAGTCTTATTTATTAAAAGAAATAAAGAACCATTTGTAGGTAAAATGGTTTTTCCTGGTGGATTTATGAAAAAGGGTGAAACCGCTGAAGATGCTGCTAAACGTGAAGTAAAGGAAGAAACGTCATTGGATGTCGAATTGGATAATATATTGGGCGTGTATTCTGATCCTGCCAGAGACCCTAGAGGTCATATTATATCGACCGTGTTTATTGGTAACATATCTTCTAATAGTAAGGTTAAGGAACCAATATCTGGTGATGGTGTTGCAAGCACAAAATGGATCAGTCTTGATGACTTTGATCAGGAGGATTTTGGTTTTGACCATAAGAAAATTCTAAAAGATTATAAAGCATGGAGGCAATCAAAACAAACCTCTTGGTCTTCCAAAAATTAACTGGGAATAATACCATTTAATAATTGAATCTTTCTTATAAAGAAAAAAGTCTGATTTTTAAATTATCATAAACTGCAATTATTATTGTCACTGAAACTTAAAATTAAACAAATCCCAAGAAAATGTGCTCTATGACAATCCCGATTTCAGAAATTTCTCTACTAAAATCGTCTAGTGGGGATTTAAATACGTCATAATCATTGTAATGTACCAGAATAGCTAGTTTCAGATTTATTTTTTAAACAAAGACCTTGTCTTACATACATTGTAACACGGATTTCTAATATTCTATCACCTCCAACAAGGTGCAAAATGGTTATGTCTATATCACTAAACCGTTTTGATATTTCCCTTATATGGTCATAAACTAATGTGTGGCCAGTTATGTGTAGTTTTATTGATTGATTGATTAATTGATTCCTACTACCTATAAAGTCCAATATACTTCAATTACTTTAGAAAATAATATGATATTGGTAGTGATTCATGCCTACTTGGAGTAGAAATTATTTTGACCTTTACGTCGCCTTTCACTACTGTTAAGGTATCTCGTTTCTCTAATTTTTCTATGTTGGAAAACTTGCTTTCTTAGTTGTTTTGCTACATGTGATGCAGTAACAATCAATAATGATGTATCTAACTCTCTTTCTGCATCTTGGTCAAAAGGATCTCCATGAAAATGGTATGATAATATAAAATCTATGTTTGGTAATTCCTTAATAACAATGATAGCATCAGTATAAAACTTTGGTTTTAGACCGTATCCTAGATTAACTATTTCATGCATGTGAATAGGTGATGAGTCCATAAGTATAGTTAGCCATCCAAAGCATATTTACATCATTATATTTCCTATAAATAATAAAAAAATCCTTCTTTTTGTTATCTTTTAGATCGTTTTCAAACAAAAGATTAATTTCCTTTGCCATGTTTATTGGTTTAAACAACAACATTTCTATTTATAGTAATGAATTCGGTTTATCAATCGTATTTTATTTTATTATCTTCTTCAATATTTATTTCGCTGCGTCTCTTGCTAAAAAATTAAGGTTATAAAACCATATTCTTTGTTTATTTTTAAATAAATATCTCATTAATATAATGTAAAAATTCTAGGGATCAGCCTTTAAATTATATGATGCTAATTTATTCCTGTGCAAAAGATCAATTCAAATGAAATTGTGACTCAGAAATTCATTCTTGAGCTAAATAGTGCTTTAGCAATGGAGAATGCAGGAGTAGAACGATTGCAAACGCGAATTAATGAGGTCAGTATACCTGAAGCAAAACAGAGATTAGAGCATCATTTAAAAGAAAGTGAACAACATCAGCAAAGGTTACAAAAACTAATAACAGATTTGGGAGGAAATGTGACTACAGAAAAATTGGGATTACCACTTCCTACCTATCCACAATCCATACAACAGGTTATGGATAGCTCTATGACCATGCAAGAATGGGAATTAAAAAAATCGGAATATGATATGATTGTGGAGAATGCAGAAGTTGGCTGTTATCTTGCATTATTACAAAAGGCTCAGATAGCTGGTGGTGTACTTATGAACGCAATAGAACCACTCTCGCTAAATTTAAAAGATGAACAGTCCATGGTGGATTGGATAAAGACCAACTCTCCAGGAATGCTTGCACAACTTTGGCCACAGATATAGTCTGCTATAGCAACCGCTTCATCGACATGAAATCTATAGTTTACCATGGACCCATGGACGTTAGAATAGATGACAAACCAAAACCCCAAATTCAAGATAAGGAGGATATTATATTAAAAATAACGTCCACAGCAATTTGCGGATCGGATTTGCATTTATACCATGGAAATGTTTTAGGAATGCAGCCGGGGCAAACACTAGGACATGAATTTATGGGCATTGTAGAAGCAACCGGACCTGCGGTTCATGAAGTCAAGATAGGCGACAGAGTTGTCATTCCTTTTAACATAAGTTGTGGACATTGCTCTTTTTGTAGTAAGGGAGTTTGGTCACAGTGCGACAGATCTAATCCTAAAGGAGAACTAGGTGGAACCTTTGGCTATACTCAACTATTAGGAGGATATGATGGCGGACAAGCAGAATATGTCAGAGTTCCTTTTGCAAATACTGAAGCTAATCTCAAGGTACCAGATAGTATATCCAAAGATGAACAAGTATTGTTTTTAAGCGATATATTTCCAACAGGATATTTCGGAGCCGATATAGCGAATGTTCAACCAGGTGATGATGTCGCAGTCTTCGGAGCAGGACCAGTGGGTTATTTTGCCGTCATGAGTTCTTTTCTAAAGGGGGCTGCCAGGGTATTCTCGATAGACCACTGGCCAAATCGCTTGAACAAAACAAAAGAATTGGGGGCTGAAATAATTAACTTTGACAATGAAGATCCGATGAAAACGCTAATGAAAGAAACTAATAAGAAAGGAGTAATTTGTATTGACGCGGTGGGATATGAAGCTGTAGGACACATGGCTGGAAATATTTGTAGTAGAGAGGGTAACATGCTTAAAGTTAGCAATGATAAAAACAATAACCATAGTAAGGAAAAACATCAAAATGGCCCCTATCATAGTCATGAAAATGTATCAAATCCTGGTTATGAACCATCTAATCCATTACAAGTAATCACATGGATGGCTCAAGCTGCAAAAAAGAACTCGATCGTTTCGATACCTGGGGTATATGGCTCTGCATATGATCAATTTCCACTTGGCCTATTCTTTAACCGTGGCCTCCAAATCCATATGGGTCAATGCCCGGTAAAGAAATACAATGAACAACTATTACATTTAATAGAGACCGGGCGAATAGATGCCACCAAAATAATTAGTCATAAAGCAAAGTTGGAAGATGGACCAAAAGCATACGAAATGTTCAATAATAGTAAGGATGAGGCGACCAAAATTGTATTAAAGCCTTAGGGAAAAGCCAAAAAATGCTTTATCAATCTTTTTATAATCAGTAGTATATTAAAAATTTTTGAAATATGCGAATGTGAAAAAGTGTTTTTCGTTGTTTCGGTTATATGGTCTAATTAAATGAGATAATGACGTATTGCTTAGATAATATTGTAAAAATGAAATCAAACGTAATATTAGCTTATGTAGTGAATTAATAATTATATTTGCCTCTTTTGAAACTTTGCTCACAATATCATAAAATAATTGCAAATTTCCAGAATTTTATATACTTGTGACAATTTACTTTGTTGCAAAAAAAAACATCACTGACTTTCATGACTAGCTGCTCTGACTCTTTATGCCTAAAAAGTCAGAGCTTTCGCTTTAGGTCACTATATGTAGAACACTTATTTACTGGAATTAACCTATTATTATCTGAACTATAAAAATCTACAGAATTTGCGATGGACTGGATTTTTTAATACCTCTGTGTCTAATTTCTACCATTTTTATGATCTAAATATTTGTACTTTGTTCTTTTGATCAAATTTTATTAGAAAGATTGTTCCTATTAGCGAGATAATTACTTTTGTCTATTTAA
Source organism: Candidatus Nitrosocosmicus agrestis (assembly GCF_008389435.1). Classification (GTDB taxonomy): domain Archaea; phylum Thermoproteota; class Nitrososphaeria; order Nitrososphaerales; family Nitrososphaeraceae; genus Nitrosocosmicus; species Nitrosocosmicus agrestis. The sequence continues at coordinate 111,310 of NZ_VUYS01000005.1, forward strand.
CAAGATTCACTAGCCTTATTTTATATATATAGACAAAGATATATGAATAGATTTTATAAGTATGACAAAATTTAACAAATCCTCAATTCTATATCTATTCTTAATATTTGCACCAATTTCTTTTTTTCTGGATCAATTTAGGTCAGATTCTACTCTACTTTTCTTAGTGTCCATAATTTCGCTGATTCCTTTGGCAAAGCTAATAGGAGATTCCACAGAACATTTAGCTTCTCATTATGGATCTACAGTAGGATCTCTTCTAAATGTAACTTTTGGGAATGCAGCGGAGATTATTATAGGTACTATAGCCATAAGTGCAGGTTTAATAGATCTTGTAAAAGCTTCTATCATAGGTGCTATTTTGGGAAATATCATGCTTATATTTGGTTTGAGCATGATAGTAGGCGGACTCCGTCATAAAGAACAATCTTTTAATCGGGAAAATGCTGGCCTACAGTCCTCAATGATATTTCTATCTATCATTGGCTTGGCGATACCAACTTTGTTGGCAATAACTGTATTTCAATCAGATTCGGTTAATGGAGAAACAAAAATTCAACTTCTTAGTGACTCGGTTGCTATTATTTTAATATTTGTTTATGCAGCTGCTATAATTTTTACATTTGTCACACACAGGTATCTATTTACATACACCGCACATTCAAATGAAAATAATACTTCAACTAGTATGGAAATAAAACATTGGACAAAAAGAAAATCATTCTTGATACTTGGACTTAGTATGCTTGGTGTAGTCGTAGTAAGTGAAATTCTTGTTGGCTCGGTAGAAGAAACAGGCAAGAATGTGGGTTTTGGTGAAATGTTTGTTGGTGCCATTATCGTCGGTATTGTAGGTAATGCGGCTGAACATAGTAGTGCGATTCTTTTGGCCAGAAAGGGAAAAATTGATTTATCTATTGGTATTGCTGCTGGGTCAGGTACTCAAATCGCCCTTTTTGTGGTCCCGATCCTAGTTTTTGCAGGAATAGCTCTAGATCAGCCTTTCACACTAGAATTTACATTATATGAATTGGTAACTCTTTTCTTGGCAGCAATTATACTTAATTTAATAGCGCATGACGGAAAAAGCAATTGGTTTGAAGGAGTAATGCTTACTGCAGTATACATAGTAATTGCACTAGGATTCTATTTTCTCGGATAATCTTTCTAATTTTTCTATATGGTGATGATATTTACACTTTATTATTCAAAGTAAAAATATTGCAAAAGAGGTAAAATAATTAAGATTAAATATTTTTATGTGCATAATTAAATATGTGGGGAATTACTATGCTGTTAATGCGCCTCGCAGATTACATTCAACAACGCAAGGATAAAAAGACTTGTATGTTTTGTAATTATGCTGCCCAAAGTGAGAAAGAACTAGATAAACATATCCATAATTTACACCGGGAACAAATATGATGCTTAAACATTTCAAAAAATATTGTAAAAACATAGCATGATATTACAAATCAGTTATGGATTAATAGGCTTAAGATTTCCCTCGAAAATAATCTCGTAAATCTACTTTCGACCGAAATTTTATCTTTATTTCGTACTATTTAGTAAAACCTGTTTTTTTGTCTGTAAAATATACTCGATTAAGGTATATATGCAAAAGTGGACTTGCAATTAGATCTAACAAACCTGACACGGAAACAATGATCTCATTGTTGAATGTCTTGGTACTCCTTCCTATTGATATGAAAATAACTTGTATAGCAAAATCTTAGAACTACCGAATCTTCATGATAGATCGAAATCACTTTGTCCGATTCACTACAGTCTATACGATAGTGTCGAAATTGCAATTCAGAGCGAGTAAATACAATATGGTGATCACTTGAATTTGGATCCGTATTGGTATTAATAGGTTGTAACTTGATAATCTGTCCCTTCACATCTATTACCAATTCGTGAGTATTATTCGCATATTGGAAATAATTAAAAGGTATATGATTGTCTGAAAATTCTCCTATTGTATATGCCATAATAGTAAAGCGATCAACAAATATTAAATATAGTATAGACTTGATCTTTTAATTATTATTTATTATGGATTTATTTAAAATTGTATACATAGCGACTTCAAATCCTAAATAAGGGACATATATTCAAAATCAAAAGAATATGGTAGTCTATTACTCTTCTCTGTCGTCACAAATTTCGAATTATTGAAAACAACGAAATAGATTTCTCTTGTTCTTTCAAATCTTTATCTGCATCAGAAGTATTTAGGGCAATTTGGCATGACAAAATTGTAATATTGACATAGATATATTTCTGGCAATTAATTTATCTTGACAATATCACTAGTAGTAAATACCAAAGATCTCTATCCATGAAGATAATCGATAATTGAGATTTTGTTTGATTGTGTAATCGTGATAGTTCTCCTTTGAACCTGCAATTTACAGGATGTTATTACTATTATTGTTTTTTTATTGTTAGTTCTATTACTTTCATTAAATAGAAATGAATCTTTAATGCTATAATAATTATATTCGCATCTAACTGCCACTATATACGTTATCGTATTATTTTATGTTTTATATTCTTGGAGTTTGTCGGGATTTGGTTCATATCCATTACAACATCCGTGAGGAGCGATTAGTTTTGATACTTGGCCAAATACATCTGGACCTTCATCAGATACTATCATACATCTTCCTCCCATTGAGTCAATCCAGTAAATACAATTGTAGCAAAAATAACCTGTATGCAGATTAGAATCCTTGAACTCTTCTCTTTCCATATAGCCTGATTGCAACTTTGATTGCTTTTGAAATTTGGTGATATTTCCTACCACATCTGCGGCCTTTTCAATAATATTTTTGTCAGACATTTTGTTTCACTTTATTTCATCGTTGTTGGGTGTCCAAAGCGAACATATACCATGTGGTGCTATTTCATTGGATATATTTCCATGTAAATCTTGTCCTTCATCAGTAACAATTGCACAGTGATTAGGCTTTATAAAATAGATACAATTATAACAAAAATACCCTGTATGGTGATCAGATTTTCTAAAAGCACTTAATTCTAGATATCCTGCAATACTTTTGGTCAGCTTGTTAATTTGCATGGCCTCTCGCGGTATCTTTTGCGTAGAAGCAAAATTAGAGGTTATACTCATGCATGGTCATATAGAACATATTATAAAAGGATAAAAACCTTTAAAATCTGAATTTCGTTACCATTTTTATTTTCCATTCTTTATACAAAGATAAAACCAGGTACTTGTTCAGTGTTATGAAATGTAAGACTTTGTAGGAAGAAATAGATTACTTTTGAAAAACAATATACAAATGTTCATTTTACCTAATTTTTTGATAAATAAAGTCATTTGTGGGTGAAATTAGACAACAAATTTCATATATCTGTTAAGGGTTATAATCAAAATAATATAAGTATGAGAAAAAGATCTATGAATATGCAAAATCGAATCACTAATATACTAACAGGGAGCCAATTTCAAGGGCAATTAAAAACTGATACCCTAATGGCAATTTGGATTCAATATCTCATTTAGTATTTTTTTCTATGATTATCAAAATCACGATTGTATTTCGTAAAATTGCGGCCCAGGGATGCTCTTTTAGATGTGTTTGAAAAATTGACATTAATCATCTATTGAGATGTTTTATCTCGCTAAACCGATTGTACTATACAAGCAAAAAAATTCTATTGTTTATTATTATATCAAACCAATCTATATTCCCTTCTCACGCCATTAGGAAATAAACTGTTGGTAATTAAAGTAATTGCTTCTTATTTGACCTTATGCAGAATCCAGGTGTTACTCTCGTATCAAAAAAAATTTAATTCCCAATTTGAAATAGGAATTATTAGATGATACATAAGTTTAATCATGCGTGTATTGATATACCCGTTAAATAAGATCATGAACAACAAAATTTGATTAAATTTGAAGAAATCTCTAGTCATTGCAACATTTGCACTGTCATTTATCTTGACAGCCACTTTAGTGAGCAAAACATTGGATCAGACTGTATTGGCCCAAGATTTATCCACTCTTAAGGACGAGGCAACAAAGTTATTGAGTGGAAATGATAACAGTCAAGGAACAGGTAACAATCTATCATCATCATCATCATCAGGAAATGATAATTCTACTTCTAGCGGATCATCTTTAAAAGATAAAGCTACTGGTGTAATCGGGGGATTGTTGAAATAAGTTATATACTCAATAATTATAATAAAAAATTCAATTTTTTTTAATATAAATGGTAACAATTGGTCGCGAATACAAATGTGTTAATAATAATTTCTAATAGCCTATTTTAAGCTAAATTTGGTGTCGTTTTGAGTATTGTTGTTAAAATAAACATGGATTATTAATAAGCATATGCTCCGTCAGCAGGTCTACATTGATTACATAAAGTAATATTTTCACCTCTATTGTCCTTCTTAATAGTCATCACTTCTACATTTTCCATTCCACATTCATCACATTTACCCCTCATATTGATTCATATGCATGAAACTTTAAATGAGTGATCTTTATTATGCAGAATCTCAATTCATCTCGAAATTTCATTAAAAAAAAGTTTTTAACATCTCTTTGTATTATGGCATGTCTACCAACTGTCCTCGTATTTCACCTTTGGGATTTTGTTCGGTGTGAACATTTACATACATGCTACCGTTCTCCATCGCTGCTATAAAATCAGGTATTGTTTTTCCCTTCATAGGCCCTTCCAGATTTGTAGCATTAATTATACCTTTTTGCAGGAACTCCTTCTGTGGGGAACTAGAGTTAAACAGAGTTACCACGACTGGACCATTCTGACCTTGAGCTCCGCTATGGATGTGACTTTGGGTAGCATTTTGAATTGCTGTGACATTTAGGAAATAGTGAATTGTTTGATTCAGGGGCAAATCTTGGACAAATATGGCTTGGCCTATTGCTTGTGTGTCAACCGGAGGTACCTCTTCTTTACCAGTCATATTGGCGACAAACTCATGGTTAGCGTAAACGTCTTGTGCATTTAAACTTGAAGTTGTTGCAACTCCAGCAATAGTTGTTGCATTAGACAACATGATAAATGTCAAAATATGGTTGTTGATTTTCATTGCTAAAAAAAGATAGTTCTAGTATATAATGTGTTTGTTAATTGAATATTAATCCAAATAAAATAACGGTACAATGAAATAATTAATTATCATTATTACGTAATCTTGTCTTGTCGATATGCGAAATAGTGCAGTTGAGATATTTATATATACTAATTTCCACAAGCAAGTTACTTACTCTTTCTGGTTATTGAATGCCTGTTATCTAAAGATCTTAGGATCTAAAAGCTATAATCGTACCAAAATAGACATTTAATTCTAATAAATATGCTTTATTTATGTGGCGTCTTGCTTTCTAAAAGTTTCATCATATCTATATAAGAAATTTCCACATATTTTTAAGCAGGAGACAACCCCTAGAGATATATGATCTACCTCACTGTCACAGGTAAAGGTAATTATGATTTTGTCCGATACCTGATCTTGATACACTGTCCTTAAAACAGGTTTTATCTTGATATCTGGGATTTTTTCTATGGAATAATTTCATTGAAAGTTATAACTTTTAAAACCTATGCCCAGGTAATGGTGGGAGCATAAAAGAAGTAGGGCTCCTGGATATAGTGGTCATAGTTGCATCCAGCTCTTCTATTTTAAATTCATATATTGTATGCTTTCAAACACTGTCTCAATTTTATCCGATTAATCTATGATAAGAGATTAAAATGTATCCTCTTAAAATGTTTCTATTTACAAATAAAATCGAATTATATTCTAATCATTTACCATAATTGTAACTCATTAAAATCTGTTTAAAACTATATTTTTATATTGTTCGAATATCATATAACAAAATCGTTAGTAATAATTATTATCGTTTGTGAACAAATCATCCTCTACATCTCAATTAGTCACAAAATAGAAAAATAAGTTTTCGTATGCTATATAGGTCATATTATATTATATCATATTATATTATATGCCAAATCCTGTTATAATACACTATATTGCTTCAGGACAGATCATTCGAAAAGAAAAAACAAATTATTTTGAGGTTTATCAAAAAACACGGAAAAGTTGATCATTCATTCATTTTGAATGAAGTTAATATTGATTATGACACATTGATGAAGATTATCGCTGATTTACGTAATGAAGGTCGATTGGATTAATATAAGAAACATGGAATTTAGAATTTTACTGAACAATAAAACTTGAAATTATCGGTAATGAAATAATAATTATGTCTTGGAAACATGATGACATTAATGTTGATCAATCTGAGTGTAATCTTTCTTTGTAATGAACTCTATGCTCACTACGAATTTCATAATATATTATGCTGCCTTTAAATTAAGATTCAAAATAGAGTTTGGCTCTGCTTCATACTTCAAATTAATAGTTGTTAGGCAGCTGTTTAGAAATTATTACTACAGATCATTGATATAAAGTTACCAAATTCTGGAAGGTGATTAATCAAAGTTTAATATCGTATTTAATGCTTTTTGATTTTGGTCGAGTTAAATCAAAGCCAAAGAGGCATTTTCAAAATTAAGTATAAATCTTCAAATTAAGATTTATAGACCAATATGTGACAAATACAAAACTAATTTGCATCTTAGAATTTGTCTAAATCTTGATTTAATTTTTACTTTAATTTGGGATCTGTAGAAGATGTATATGTTCAATACTATTAGCAAATCTTTTAAAATAAATTCTTGTGGGAATGCGAATGTCCGAGCACACTTTCGTCTTTGAATTGAAGTGATCATGTTCAAATTGTGGGTAAATGGGTTCAAGTTGTGGGATATCCAAAACCAGATAATGCCCATGAAATAAGGTCCTCCCAACAGAAAATAATAGAGATTCTTCCCAAAAGATAAATGTGTGAACTTTTTTGTAAAGTATATTACAAACTATTTTTATTTCCACATTTGATTATAGGGAGCAGATTAATCCCATGAATTTATTTAGGGGTGTATCTTCCGAGTAGTAGTGAATTTGTAACCACTGTTACAGAGCTCATTGCCATTGCTATACCTGCAAGGATTGGTAACCATCCAAATACTGAAAGTCCAAAAATAGGAACAAGCGCACCGGCTGCTACCGGGATTAATCCAGTATTATAAGCAAAAGCCCAAAACAAATTCTGTTTTATCTTTGAAACTGTTTTCTTTCCTAATTCCAGGGCAGTTATTACGTCTCGTAAATCATTCTTGATCAAGATTATGCCACCCGTTTCTTTGGCAACGTCTGTTCCAGAACCAATTGCAATTCCCAAATCTGCTCTAGCCAAAGCGGGTGCATCATTTATTCCATCACCGACCATTGCCACAATCCTGTTTTGTTTTACCTTTAAATCAGATATAGTTTCTTCTTTTTGATGTGGTAATACCTGTGCTATTACCCTGTCAATACCAATTTTGGAAGCAACAGTCTTCGCAGTCCTCTCATTATCTCCCGTGAGCATTATTGGTTCGATACTTTGACTTTTTAATTTCTCAATGACTTCTTTTGCTCCTTCTTTAATTGTATCAGCTATTCCAATTATTCCCGATAATCTATTATTTATCGAAACAATGACGGCAGTTTTACCCTCGTACTCCAATTGGGAAAGCCTTGAATCTATGGAAACATCAATTGGAATATTGTTTTCATGCATCATTTTTCTATTTCCTATTATTATCCTTTGGTTGGAGTATGTAGCCTGAAGACCATATCCTGCTACGGTTTCAAATGATTCGGGTGGGACTACTTTGACTCCTTCTTCTTTTGCCTTGGATAGGATAGCTTGTGCCAATGGATGTTCGGATGCAGATTCTGCCACTGCTACTAAACTTAGTAATTCAAGTTTATCCATTTGATCAAATGATATGATATCTGTAACAGAAGGTCTTCCTTCCGTTAATGTTCCTGTCTTGTCAAATACTATGGTATTAACTTTTCCTGCTATTTCTATATGTTCACCACCCTTGTACAAAATGCCATTTTCAGCACCTTTGCCCGACCCCATCATAAGAGCAGCTGGCGTGGCCAACCCCAAAGCACAGGGACATGCAATTATCATTACAGATACGAATGCCAATATGGAGTAGGTTAATCCTGCATTACCTACAAAATACCATCCAAGAAACACCCCGATTGCTATAATTATTATTGCAGGGACAAAATATTTGGCGACCTGGTCAACCATTTTTTCCAGTTTTGCTTTTCCAGTTTTGGCTTCTTCCACTAGAGTGATTATCTGTGAAAGAACTGTATCTTGACCAACCTTGGATGCCGTTACTTTCAATAAACCATTCTTATTGATAGTTGCCCCAATAACTTGATCGCCCTTGACTTTATCCACGGGAATACTTTCCCCTGTAATCGCAGATTCGTCCACCGAAGAAAAGCCATCTACTACAATACCGTCAGTAGGAACCCTTTCGCCAGGTTTTATGATCATTATATCTCCTTCAATTACCTCTTCGATTGGAATTTCTATTTCCTTAAATTCCTTTGTTACTAATTTTAATCGAGAGTCATCCAGAGCAATATTATTGTTATTCCTGGTACTTTCAAAGTCATTAGTATTTTTGTTCGAATTGTTTTTCTCCCTTATTTCAGGTCTTAATACACGAGCAGTTCGTGGCTTTAGGTCTAGGAGCTTCCTAACCGCATCAGACGCTTTTTCTTTTGTCTTTGTTTCAAGTAACCTTCCTATCAAAATAAGGGTAATAATGATGGCTGCAGTTTCAAAGTATACTGTGGTAAATGGAAAATATCCTGGAATTATTGTAACTATCGCGCTGTAGACATAGGCAGCGGTTGTACCTATGGCTATAAGGGTATCCATATTAGATGCCCTAGCTTTAATGCCATCCAAGAATCCTCTGTAAAAACGCCATCCAATCCAAAATTGGATTGGCGTTGCCAAGGCCAATAGTAGATAGTTAGTATAGTGCATCATATCCATAGGGAACATATGACCAAGTTGTGGAATCATGTGTGGTAAACTAAGAAAAACTATTGGTATAGTAAGAGCGATGCTTATCGTAACGTGGATCTTTAATTTTCTCAAAGCCTTCTCTGGCTCAAGAAATTCATTAAGACATTGGGAAGCACAAAAATAGTAAGTAATTCCGTCTTTTGTATGATGAATTGAATTTTCCTCTTCATCTACAAACATGCCGCATATAGGATCTTTTGCCATGCCAGTAATAACAATAAATGCATATATAATAACTAGACTTTACAAATGTAAAATATTATATAATTATTATTTTATTATAAAATGGATAGTAATTATATGCCGGTCAGTTTGGATGAAATCGACGTATCTATCATCAAATCAATATTAGAGGATGGTAGAAAACCTTTCAGACAGATCTCAAGGGAGACAGGAATAACAACTCCGACAGTAATAGCCAGATATGAAAGACTCGTAAATATTGGATTTATTAAAGGGGTTTTGCCAGTATTTGACTTTGAAAAACTGGGATCGGAAGATAATGATACTGATGCTCATATTCAATTAGAGAAGCAACTCGCAAAGAGTGTACAAAGTCGAAGTGCTATTACTACAAGAAATCCAAAGAGTAACTTAAAAGAGGAAATAAGCGAAGTTCAGAAAAAGATTACGACAGGTGTAGCAATAAAAGTTGTTTGTGATTTTTGTGATGGGCCGATATACGGCAAACCTAAAATCCTAAAGTTTGCCAATATTGAAAGATTCTTTTGTTGTGTTTCTTGTAAATCCGGTTACAGTCAAAAATATCACGGTAGGATAGAATCAATAAAAAGAAAATATGAAGGTAAATCTGAAATAGATGAATAAAAGTTAATTTTTTGCTATAATTAATTTTACATTAATATCCATATTTTGGTGGATTTTGCTCCATTATTATTTACAATTTGCTGAACATAGGTCAATTTTGTTACTGTTGCTGATTCCTGATACGTATTTTGCGGCTTTTTTATCTACATTCGTGTTACAAACTGGACCTTTGGCCATATATTATTATAGTATTGGTATCTTATGTAACTATAAAACTTTACAAATGTAAAAGATGTTTAGTAAATCTAGTTTTTACAATTTAGTTAACTAACTCTTCTGAATCGCAGAGTAAAATATGTAAAAGAAAATTCGATCAGATATCTTTTGACACATTCCTATTTATTAAAGGGTTCGTATGATCATAGTTGGCTTTATAATAATATTCAAAAATCATGTTGCAGAAATTAAATCATAAATCGGGTTGCATTATTTTTCGTCCAAGTATTTCTGATAAGCAAAAAGAATCGATCTCGTGACAAAAATTATCAACTACAAACTCCCTATAGGATAATGGGATGGTTTATTTAAATGTCGATTGTTAAGTTCCCTGGTGTGTTAAAAGGTAAGGTCTATTGTGCCTACAAAATGATATGTTAATTTACTGCCTACATTATCATTTGAGAAAATGGAGTTACCTTACTTAGCTTCAATACATTACCTTAATTTGAAATGGAAGAGCTTGTTCCTGATTGCATAGTACTTTTAGTCTCCCCTATAGGTATATCAAAGTAAGTTGCCGGGTTTTTTAATCCGGTCTCAGACTGTTGTTAATGATTGTTCAGGATTTGAGACTGGATCTTCTGCAGCGGATTTTGCAATCGCAACTTCTTTATCTTCTGTCATGAAAATTGCTACAATAAACATTAAAACAAAGAGGATCGAAAATATAGGTACCAGTTTTACTATTTGATTATATAAATAATATAATAATGGATAGATCTCAGAGTAGATAAGAGAAATTATCCTACATAATATAAAAATTATAAATACATAATGAGCCTGTGATAAAAATGGGTGAAATTGTTTTTATGGAAATTCTACATGATTTGGAGATTGATATTAATTGTATTAAGGTATATGAGTTCTAACCTGCTATTTAATTAATTTAAATAAAACCAAAAGTACCAAATCATTACATTGAAAGTTATTCTATCAAACAACATTTTTTAGTTGATATTTTGCTCTCTACATGCTATAGTAATAAATAATATAATTTAGGCCTCTATACATTTTATCTTAGTTTTGACATAAATTTCTGAATCCTACCAAGTCTAAGAAATTTTGGATTTTATGGTACACACATTGACAAATGAGCACTGCATTTGGAAGTAGTTGGAGAACTATTAAGAATCTATTTTGGTAACAGCATTAAGATTTTTCTCACAAAGGATTGAACTATTTTGTAGTCATTTAACAAAGACTGGAAAGTAACGTATTATTGTTTTAACTTTCTCTATTAATATACTTGAATATGAATAATAGTTGAAAGTAGTAAATAGGAATTAAACACCAGGATAATCCCAGCAAAAAGGATAGATATTACTGTAGTGATATTTTTATTTACAAATTCACCCATTGTTTTTTTACTTCCTGTAATTACTATGAGAGGTATGATTGGCAACGGGATCATCAAACTGAGTATAACCTGACTATAAACTAAGATACTAAGGGGATCCATACCCAGTAAAATTGCAATAGTGGTGGGAACAACGTTAATAAATCTAGTTATAATTCGCCTTGTCCATAAATTTACCTTTAAGCCTAGCAGTCCTTCCATTATCACCTGTCCGGCTAATGTGCCAACTACTGACGATGAAATCCCTGATGAGAGTAAAGTAATTATGAAAACTATTCCTGCGGCGGTACCAAACAAAGGGATTAGGATCATATACGCATCAGATATTGTTTGAACGCTTGAATAATCAGCACTAAAAGCTGCAGCAGACATGATCATTATTGCTGCGTTGACCATGGCAGCTACAGTAAGGACAATTACGTTTTCTAATAGATGTAATTTTCTTAATTTTTGCTTTTCTTCAATGGTGTGTTTGTCAAGCTTTTTACTAGTTAACCAAGAGTGCAAAAATAATGCATGGGGCATAACCGTGGCCCCTATAATCCCAACTGATAGTAAAATAGCGTCAGAACTAGCAAACATGGGGTTTATTGAGTGTATTAATATAGATGAAAAGTCCGGCTTGGCAATAAATAATTCATACAAAAAGCCAAAGCCAATTATGGAGACAAACAATACAAAAATCTGCTCTAAAATACGGAATTTATTTCTGATAGCTATTAGTATCAGTATAACATCTAAAGCGCCAAAAATAGCTGCATGCAGTAATGGTATTCCAAATAATAAATTAAGTGCAATAACTGTTCCTAAATATTCTGCCAAATCTGTTGCTAATGCAGCTGTTTCTGCTGCTAACCAATATGGTATTATAATGGTTTTCTTGTTTAATTTTTCTCTAATTATTTCTGGGAGAGATTTTCCCGTTGCTATACCTAACTTTCCTGATAAATATTGGAGCAACATTGCCATGCCGCTTGAAAGCCAAACTACCCAAAGTAAACTATAGCCCACAGATGCTCCTGCCTGTATTGCAGTACCAAAATTTCCTGGATCCATGTATGCAACGCTAACTATCAAAGCGGGTCCAGTATAGATGAAAAAATTTATCAGTCCTTTTTTACATTGGAAAAACAGTTTTACATCTTCAAACAAGGGGATTATTATTTCTTAAGAGCGATTCTTTATAACATACTTAGTGTTTTAGGACCACATTATACCTCGCTGCGAATACTTGTCTAATTGTATTATTATGTGTCGAGCGTTATCACGATATCAGAAATAATATGTATTCAATTTGCCTCTTGATTCGTTAGCAGAATTGGATAAACCAAAAAGAATTTGTTATTAAATTTAGACGTCTCTTTGTCCCTTTTTGATATCGTCAATTTCGTCTATGGATTTTTTTACTCTTTTTATCCATATTGATCTTTTGTCCGCACAACTCAATTCTAATTTCGACACTCCATATTGAATTCATCATTAAACCTTAACCGGGTATGTAAATCTTTCACTTCAGGGTGAATGTCTTTGGCATTCTTCTAGCATCATCAAGAAAGTCTCTATAGAATCATGATTCTTTATTTGATAATTCACTTTCTTGAACTACCATATGGCAGGAGAATATGATATAAAATAAAAGTTAAAAGTGAAAAGACATGCCTAATTTGCAGTATGACTCATATTGTTTCTTAATCTAGATGATAGTCTTTTAATTTATTCGGGTTACTCACTTATTGGTTTTATTTTATATGTTAAATGGTTTGGCCGGATTGGTATTCTTCTGTTGGTCTTAATACGTGGTGACCTCGTAACCAATTATGGACCTTTATATTAATAATGACATGGTTTTCCATGTGTATGTGATTTTCAAAGCCATCGATGGTTATGCCATCTTCCAATGTAAAGTCTGGTGTGGTTCCCCATAGACAAACATGTTTGTTTTTAATTTTCTCATGGCCCTGCATTGACCTGTTGTCGGTAAATTCATCAAGAAGACTAACATCGCCGAACAGTATCAATATCCCTCCTCTTTTTTCATATAGTGAAAGTTTGCCATTAAATTTCTTGTTTTTTCCAGGAAAAACCCAAACAGTGAATTTACGATAATCCAATTATTTTCAGTATGTAGTTATTACATGGACACATCTAAAAAATTTAAGTTAGTGATTTTACAGGTCAATTATATTATCATTTGGATAATCGTTAATTTACAATTAACCGAATTGTATGATTTTGACAAATAAAAACAATATGTAAATTTTACCCGGTAGGATACTTGATATGAATAATGGTTTAGGAGGTAAGCTGTCAACAGACAACCTATATTAAATAATAAATTTACGATAATCAAAATATTTCTGTTAGGTATTATCCTATTTGTAGCATGTAGTTTAATAATGTACAACAGGTATTTTTCATATGCCTATGGACATTCTAAACGTTATTCTCTATTCTATCTCCAAGTTAGATTTTTGAGCGGTCATTTAATTCCTTGCAACATAGTAATGACTTTTAGAGAATGACCTGAGCTTTAAAATATTAAGATAAAAGTAATGAATTTCAAAAATGAGCGAATTGATATCCATGACTTGAGATAGGGATTGATTTTTGGCTATTTGCTATAATCAATGTGGTTGGTTAAAGTTTTAGTGATTTGAGCATTATAAATAAAAATCATCAAAATTCAAAAAACTATTATTTTTCAGTAAAAAAATGAGTGGTATATAAACAATGGTATAATTGTATTTCTGTTCGGGGAAAAATATATGTATCATACTCATAATCTAAGTAAAGTAAATCAATTTCCATATACTACTGTAAAGGGAGTTGTATACGACCATGACCAAGATAGTTTAACTAAAAATACACAATTAAAATTTCAAAGTCTGGACCGACAGAATTCGTTAATAACAAATTCTAATCATATGCAACAATGTCTTGTACCCAAGGGATTATCTCAACAAAGGACATTGTTTGTAGAATCAGATGACCAAATATTGTCCCTTTTTAGAATATATTTTGATTTGTTAGGTTTAGAGTCAGATATAATTGATTGCAAAGATAGGAATATGTCAAAGTATATTCAAATCAGGAGGAATGGAAAGAATTATGCTATGGTAGTTTTAGATACTCATTCGGAAGGAGTTTTAGTAGATAATGTAAGAACAAAAATGTCTAAAGACCGTAATTCACAAATGATAATTTTGGTAACGACGATCAAAAAGCAATATTTGCCAAAAGAAATCTTAAATTTAAAATCTATCAAAGATAGAAATATTTTGACAATGCCATTTAAACTTTCAGATTTGGCTGAGAAGTTAATACACTAAGTTTGAATTTTACCTGTTATAGGGTAAGATAAAAGCATCGATTCTAATGTAAAAAACATGTTTAAGTAGGCCAGTTGCTTTGAATAAATAAAATAAATATGTTCGGTCGAATTAACCTGTGATACTAATTTAGAAGTTAATACTTTTGTTACTATTACTATTATTACCAGACTCAAACCTGGCTACATCCAAAAGATTATTTACTAAAGTATCCAGTCTCAAAGCGATTCGTGATATCCCTTCATGATGTTTGTAAAGTTGCCTTAGGAATCTTTCTAATTTCTTATCTAACAAAACATTATTATTCTTAAAAATGTCATCAAACAGTTCATCGTTCAGTTCTGAATATCCTGTTATTGCTTGAGTTGGGGTTTTAAGTTCGTGAGCAGCAGTATTAACAAACTCCCTTCCCATTTCTTCACTTTGAACGAGTTTTTCACTTGATAGTTTTAAATCTTGGAGATTCTTCAAAAACTGACTTGTTTTATCCTTGACTTCATGTTTAAGTTTTTTATTTATTGACAGCACAATGGCAATAAAACTATATTAAAGCTATAAATCCTTCTACCGTAGTTTTAGTAAATATTTCTTTAAATCATTTCCAGTCATTTTCATTTTCATTTTGAAATGCTTTTTCCTTCTGATAGTTTATCTTCCATTCGTATTCTGTTACTGCATTTATTCAATTTGTGTAAGCTAATTCTATCATTTTAGGGCCTTCAAGATCGTTATTAGAAAGAGGAATAGGAGAACCACTGATAAACATTATTGCGTCTACCATGCTGATGTACCTTTTTGCAAAAACAGAATCTATTTCTACCTATGGAGTGTCCGATTAAAGTGCATTTTACTACCCTTAGATACTTCGTCAGTTTATCCAGATCATCGATTGTGAAATTAAGTTTCTTGCCCTTTTTAGATCTCTATGATCATGAAGCTCGTAGGCTATGATTCTGTACCTACTCGTTTTATAGTGTGATATTTGTTCTTTTCATATCGGTATATTTCCACTTAAAGGATGAATCAAAATATTTGGATAAAGGCCTTCATTTCCACAAGTTTCATAGTAGATTCTGAGACTATTATTTAATAGCAGATAAGGCATGAGTTATCGAATTTATTTTGGTATAATAATCCATGACCCGAGGCTACCGTTATGTGCTTTATACCTATTTATCCCTTCTATTCCAAGGCAAATTCATTCACATTGAAGATTGTTAAAAGGGCTAACAAAAATTCATTTAGTGGACAATATATTGTCTATATTTATTTTTTGTTCTATATTATATTTTTACAGTTGACACTACATCCTCAAACATATAGTAGTCGGTTTGTAGGACAAATTGACAAGATATCTGTTAAAGATATTATATTGCCCGAATTTTGTCTACGAATGTCGTATTCATACTCAGATATCCAGGATATATTACTTTCAATAAAAACAGATGGTCTTTTGCAGCCTATTATTGTCAGACCTAAAGATAACGGTTTGTTTGAAATTGTCGCAGGTTGTAGAAGATACCTATCCTGTAAGTCATTAGGCTGGAAGAAGGTTACCTGCCATATTATGCACTTAAATGACAGACAGGCATATGAAATTGCCTTAATTGAGAATATAAAACGAAATTCAATCTCACCTTTGGAAGAAGCAGTTGCTTTTAGAAACTATGTTTATGATAATGGATGGGGTAGTATTACAGAATTGGCCAACAAAATGGGAACAAGCCCTAGTTATATATCAAAAAGAATCGCTCTTTTGGATTTACCCAATGACATTCATGAGAAAATAGAAAAGATGATCCTACCTCCAAGTTCTGCGGAAGAATTGCTTCAAATTAAAAATAGTGAAAAGCAGTCCGAATTGGCAAATTTGATTTCTAAGCGACATTTGTCTATCAAACAAATTCGAAAAAAGATAAAAGAAGATCCCTATTACTGTGAAAATTCTGAGATGATTGATGTAAGAAGCGAATTGCAGTCATTTAATAAAACTGTGGTAGCTTTAAGGATTGCTTTGAACAGAATTTCTGATATGATGAATGATGATGATAATAGTGATAAAGAAGATAAGGAAAATTTTTTGATTAATGAGATGTTATCATTTAATGCTCGAGTTTTACGCGATCAAATAGATTACGTTTTGAGAACAAAGAAAAAATATGCAAAAAATATTTTTAAATGCCACCGTTTAATGACTAAAAATTAAAATCTTAAAAGGAAATAGTGACAATATTAAAAATTGATGTTTGATTCGATAAATACCTTTATTTTATATAAATATAAATTAAATATATTATTAACTAAACAACATGTTAACTAACTAGGAACAGCTGGTTGTATTTTTTTATGTTTGTATAATATGTTAACAGACTCTTACAATATCATAATTAAGATCAATCTAAAAGAATTTTCTACATGTCTCCATATTGATTCTAGTGCATTGTTGATTCACCACTAATTCAAAGCAAATAGGTTTATTCCATCTCATCAATTAATAGTGCAGTATCTTATTATTACTTATAAGCAATGTTGACCAAGAAAGTCTGAGCAATACTAAAAGTGAATAAAATCAATGATTTGACTACAATATCTATGAATATGTTCTTGCCTTTCAATATTTTTTACTTGTGGAATACTCTTGGAATGACTGTATTATTCAAAGGATTCATGAGAAATACTTTTCATTAGATTGTAATAGTCATGATAATCGAGATTCTTTCTGATCCCTGTAATTCTACAAATGTAATACAATCTGATATACAACTTTAGCAATAAATTTTATAATCATCCGTAAAGATCAAAACAATTTTAGAAGTTGTGATATTAACAATAGAAATTAACATTTCTTTCATTGTCAAGACTAAATTCTTTCTTCCTTTACTCTAGTCTCACAGAACCAATAATTCTCATGCTTTGATGTGTCCTGTGGAATGTTCTTGGTAAATATTTTCCATAATGTCCTTTCTGAAGTTCAAGGAATTTTGACAGTCTCGACTTCATAGTTGCACATTGAATTTGAGCTCGAATTTACTCGTTAATCCGAGGATTATTGTGATTATTAGTAGGTCATTTTCCTATATACATATAAGATAATTTCAGAGTAATTATGATAGAAGTAGTAAGCAATTCTTTAACCAATCAACTATTGTGTTAAAATCTGATTCTCAGAAAAGAAAAGTTGCCAGCTCGATATTAACTATTTGATCAATTTCCTGATCTTCTTTATGTGAAGATATATTTTTGGCAAAAATGAATACAGTCGCCATACTGCCATATTTCCATGTATGTATTATTTATAGCATCAAAATAAGACTCTGATCATATCGTAATACAAAAAGGTCAGTAAATGGATGATAATAGTTAACAATCATAACTACTATCTATGCCTTCTCTGAATAAAACCTAATTTAGAAGCAACAAGGACATTAATTAACTCTTTGTTACCTCATTTTGGTTTTCGTCTCATGCTCTTGTAGTTATATGAAGTTCGTAATAACAATTACAATAATGATAGTTTAGCAGCAGCAACAACAATGGACAAGTAGTTTGCGACAGGTCTTAGCCAATATCATTGCTGAAAGCGCTATCAAATTGTCATTACTACTACTTTATTCACATGCAACATTCTTACATGAATTTTGCCTTTGTTGCTATTTCTATAGGCTATTTTATTTGTGCAAACAAGTTGATAAGTATAATACCATACTTTAGTAATATTAATAAAATTAACATAAATTGATGATTAAATAAAAGTATCAATATTTCTATTATTTATTAGACTCTGTTGGAAATGAGTCTAAATTTTGTTACTAATTAGTTAGATCTTTTTCATAATTTGGTGAATTGGTTTTGTTTTATTTTGATTGAACCTAAAATAGGGCTCCACAGAAAGCGATATGTCAAAAAGAATATTGCCATAATGATTCCAATTTTTAGTCGATTCAACATATGATATTAAATAATAATTAAAAAATCAGATAAAATGCTAAAAATATAGAGATATTTATCTAGCTCTGTGATGCTGCGTTGCTACCAGAGTTTTCCTGGTTTTGGACGTTGATGTAGTTACCAGAGCCTATTGTATCTCCACCAGAAACTACATTGCTTGTTTGGCTTGAGGATTGTGATTGGCTGATGCTTTGGTCTGCAAAGTTGCCGCCTTGACCACTTTGAGCTAATGCGTTGTTACCAGTATTTTTTTGATGTTGGAAGCTTAGATTATTGCATGAGAGAAATGTTGTTCCACCAGAGACACACCCAGCATTTTGACTTGATGACTGCGATTGTGATATAGACTGTTTTGCTTTATTTGCTTTCTTATGCGTTGCAAAGGCGTCATCGATAGCCACTAGGGGACTTGCTATCAAAGCTAATGCGACCACAATAGCGATTGATGCTGTAATTACGTATTTCTTGTTGTGAATATTTGTTTTATTCATATAATTGCTATAATAGAAAAAATATATTGAATTTGCTAACTAGGTGCAATACTCTAATATTCTAGCAGTTTTAGAATTAATCCATAAAACCTCCAATAACTAATTACTATTGGGTCCAGGTATACATTAGATATATGATTTTATTATTCATAATTGCACCAAAAAATTAACATTTTCTAGATTTAATGATTCTTTAAGTTATTAATTCTTTCATTTTATCACCTTTCACCTAATATATGCTACACTTATACAATCGATTTTAAAGATTCTTTCTTCTTATATCATAATAATATCTCATACTAGGAAAATAAACAAGTAATTATCCATTTCTGGTTTTGCTAAAACTTTCCAAACCTGTTCTTTAAATCAATTATATATTCATCAATAGCAAATTCTTTGAATCTGTCAGATCTTAAATTAGACAAGCTGTTTTCTATCTGTCTACCTACTATGTTATTCTTAATATTATTTCTCATACCAGAAATTTCTACTCCTACGGGCTTGTCGTTTTTATCCAGATCTACATAGATATTTTTGCTTATAGGTTCGGTTTTTACTATTTTGTTATCGGTGAATTTTACGTATCCTGCATCTAAATCATCATTATAATGAGTACTCATATTATATCACACTAAGCTGAACTAGATCGAATCCGACCAATAAAAACATGTCGGAATATTAATTAATTGATCTGTATGAGGTGTAGCTTCCCAATCCTAAAATCTAAACGATACATTACCTGTGTACTAATATTATTGGTTAACAATGAAGAATTTAGATTTACGGATTTATTGTTTGTTAAAGTCTTTACCTTTTCTTGCAATATTATTATCCCAAGACAATTATCTTGTATGTTTATATCTTTGTATCAAATTTTCTCATCTTGCTTTTCCATATCTTCTATCATCTTTATCATATTAGTTATGAAAATTGCAGTTTTTAATTTGTGGTGGGCTATGAGCATCAACAATGGTAAATATTCTATCATCTTCCTAGTTGACTACTTCAAGTGAATAAGATGGTCTGCTAAGGTTGGGTCTGACCTAGTCCATTGTTCTGCAGAATGGTGAAATAACTATAATCCCATTAAATTCTTTTGATTCAATTTATCATATTATTCGAGATCTTGATGTATAGATGACGATATCGTAAAAGAGGAATGACAAGGGTAGCTTTTTATGATCACTCGCATGCTGGCTCATAAAAGGTTAGGCAGCCAGTGACTATATCTACCACGTAATTAGACTCTGAACACAAAAACAATAAAATATTTTTTACTATAATAAATTTTGTTTGTAATTCTAGTTGTCTTATATTATACTAAATCAAAAATTTTATTCATAGCTAATGAAGATGATACCTTCATGGATAGAATGTCAGTTATCAGTCTTTTAATATTAGGCCTGTACTACATTATCAATCTAGATTTCTTATATGATTTCTACGAGTATCGGTACAATTGAGAGTAATAATTAATTAAGTTGCTTTCTCATTTTTATATTAAGAGTATTAGTTCTTGAGCACTCTTTATCAGAATACTTTTAAATATCATTTTGATTCTAGTTGCACAAACAAACTTTAAAACATTGTATTTAGAGGATAGATATTATATGGTTAAAGTAGGATTGTACGTTCAATTAGAAGCAAAAGCCGGTAAGGAAGACGAAGTAGAGCAATTTCTCAAGAGCGGGTTATCAATCGTTCAAGGGGAGCCAAATACAGTAGCGTGGTTTGCAATTCGATTAGGGCCAACCACATTTGGTATATTTGATGCATTTCCAGATGAGAATGGTCGACAGCAGCATCTTTCAGGACAAGTTGCTGCTGCGTTAATGGAAAAGTCTGCAGAATTATTTGGTAGTTCACCTATTATCAAGAAGGTAGATGTTATTGCATCTAAACTTCCTTAACTCACTTTACCTCAATTATATTAAATGAATCACAAGAAGGTAGATTAATTGTAGATCGGTTGGCAATCTATGATCTCGTCTATTAAAAAAATTCAAAATGGATTGTTTC
This sequence comes from Candidatus Nitrosocosmicus agrestis, assembly GCF_008389435.1. Classification (GTDB taxonomy): domain Archaea; phylum Thermoproteota; class Nitrososphaeria; order Nitrososphaerales; family Nitrososphaeraceae; genus Nitrosocosmicus; species Nitrosocosmicus agrestis. The sequence goes on from NZ_VUYS01000005.1 coordinate 132,532, forward strand.
GTAGTCACCTCTATGCAATTGTTGGCAATGGATCTTCGGGGCATAAAATTCAAAGATGGTGTGCAAATAACTCTGGATTTGCTAAGGTTTGTCAAATGCTCCACAACATATTCTTGTCTTAAACTTCCATTGTTATATAAAATATTTATGTCAATCAGCATGTCCGTTAATTAGATGAAAAATATCAGGAACTTTTGTATTTGTAATATTTTGAACTTTCATCCTATCCGCTTTGATTCATAGGGTTTTTTGAACTTTCATTTTGACCAATTATGTTTAGAAGCAATTCTGTGTCTGTCATTCCTATACCAAATAATAGCAATGATACGAATAAAATAGCAATTACCATATCAAATAAGGTTTATTTTTTCAACATGTCAATAGATTCAATATTGTAATGGTGCGAGAGTATGTTGCTAAAGTGTTTTTTTCTGAACTTAGATTTATACGGTCCTATTTAAGTTATATCAAGAATGTATTAATTAATTAGTATTATTTTTTGAATTTGAAATTTTATTGTGAATGAGAATTGTGATTTATTACAAAGATGTATTATAAGTTACATCTGCAGTTTAAGAAAAAAGCCAATGATTTATTGCAGCATACAAAATACTATATTGAGATTCTAACCAGAAATTAGGGCCATCCAAAATAGGCAATCTAAACTCGCTGACTCTTGAGTTTTTAGTTGTATCTTCCACTTCTTTTATTTTGATTTGATATACATGCGTATTTGAGATATCATAAACTACGAATTCAGGTCCATTATTGCACCAGGGAGAAATCACCAGAGAAAGAGTGAAAAAGGCAGAAAGAGAGGGAAATAGTGGAATTGTAATTAGCAATGTATAATATAGTAATACTAAACATTCCCACTGTATTATTTTGCATATAGTGTTATTTAAAAACCTCAAATAGATCTTGTTCATCCAATCTTTTCCAAAGTAATTTGGTATAAATCTGGAAACAATATGGAAAATCGCTTATAATATTCCAGGGTAGTCTACTTATTATGAACGATAAAAGGTCTTTTAGTCTTTATAAAAAAATTTCATGCCTCGCAATAGGTATAGTTGCTGCAATGGTGACATATTATCTGGCTTCACCATTGTTCATATCAACAGAACTAAATGAACCATTTCCACTCAATACTGCTACTTCAATCTCATATGACAAATTTAATAATATGGCTGAGGTTGAACGGGCCGAAGTTGCAGAAAATATGAGCAAAAGTGAGAAAACCCAGTTAATGATTCAATATGCCAACATTAGTAGTAGTAGTTCGAATAATAAAATTGATGAATTCATAAACGATACAGCTAGGACATCTGAAATGAATAATTCAATAATTTCAGGGTCTTTTATAGGTGTAAATGATGGAATCCACAATGCAGAAGGTATTGCAAAAATTATTCCAATTCAGGATGATGCAAATATACTTAGATTAGAAAACTTAAAGGTTACGAATGGGCCAGATCTTTATGTTTATTTGTCCACAGATAAAAGTGCAACTGACTTTGTTAATCTGGGAAAATTAAAAGCTAATAATGGCAATCAAAATTATAACATTCCTGTTGGTACTGACTTATCTAATTATAATACCGTTTTAATCTGGTGTAAAGCATTTTCAGTTCTATTTGGTAGTGCTGAACTCAAGGATACATAGGAAGATATTAAAAGTTATTGGGTACAGTAGAATGGGATTCATAGCCATTTAAACGAATAAGATCGTATAGTAGACTTGGTCTAACAATAAGAAAAAAATAATTTTTTTATAGATTTTCGTATTACCAATCTAAAATAAATTTATGAACTGGTTATTTTGCTCCTCCAACTCCTGTTGGCATGCTCATGTTCATATTTCCAGCCATGGACTTTGATCCATTTGTAGATGGAAGAAGAGAAAATGTCATCATCCCGTTAGGATCATTTGGATGGCTCTTGTTATATGCGTCGGCTATTTGCAAGGCTAGAGGTTTGGCAATCATATAATGTACTACGTCCTTAGATTGATTGTTTCCATCAACCATGATGCTGTTGGTTACATCTTTATTATTTGCATATGCGACATAACTACCAGGTTTGGTAAAGATACTAGGTTTCGGAACGTGAACTTCTTCGTGAATAAATACATTATTTTTAGGATCATTGAGTCTTTTGAGATCATAGTTGAAAGGCATTGTAAAGCTAATTGAATTATTGTTTGGATGGAATGTGGCGTTACCTACTTTATCATAATACGAAATTAACGTAACTGGCATAGGTTTGCCATCAACATTTAGGTTTACATTATTTGTCGCTCCAATACTCAGCCAACCGTCAAATACAGGTTGTTGGTCATCTGGAATAATGGTACGGGAAAAGTCTACCGTGACTATTCTAACATTAAAGTGATATAAACCACCGTCTAAGAATATTGGACCCGATGCCACGACCGGATTAGATTCACTGCTAGTATATGCATTAAGTATAGGATCTAGCTCGCCATTTACCCGAACTTGACTTTGATTTCTTGGTTGCATTTCTATCGTAAGATTGCCATCAGGGTTGAAAAACCAGTCAGACATTAGTGTTTTATCTCCCTTCTCAACTGTAATCAAATACGTTACTTCTTTAAAGTTTTGATCTGTTTTTGAATCAAATAATCGAAATTGTACTGTTGGTTTTTCACCCTGTTGCTGAATAGTTTGGGTTGTTACTACTGGAGGATTCATCTTTATCAGCAAATCTGCTTTACGATCACCTAATGATGCTGATAGTTGCTCCATGAATAAACCATCGCCGTATACCGTGTTTAAGGTAATTGTGTTACCAGTTACTATTGCAATTGTTAACAGTGTTGCAATCAACTGTGTACAATTGATTCTATTCACATTATTGATTGATTTTTTCAAGTATATAATATCTTTTATACCTCATTTTGTGCTAAACTAGATAATAATGGTGTAGTAGATTCTCAAGTTTAGAATTTGGTATAAGTATATAAAATTATTGTTACCTAAATATATATGAAAGGTTCCTCTTCTATATACTAGAATTTTGAAGAATAGATGATCACAATGGCACAAATGCCAGCATTAATTCCAAAGGAAGTAGAAATTCAAAGACTGAAAAAGATCTATATAATGGTCATAATGCTAGGATCTATTGCTGCGTCAGTAGAAGTTGATAACTTTGTTGATGGATCACTTCATCAGTCTTCCATCAGAGACAGTGCTTTCACACCATCTCACTGGTGGTTATACAGCCACTTTATCGCGTTACCCCTAGGTTGGGGCATGGTTGCAATGTACAGTAGACGGGTTCCTATTTTAAGAGGACCGAACAATTCAATGAACACAGGTCTGAAGATAACCATTATCGGTTATTTGGCAACCATGTTCACAATTGGTATCAACGAATTGTGGCACTTTTGGTTTGTAGAAGAAATATTCTCAGTACCTAACCACTGGATGTTTAACATGGGTGTAGTCGTAGCTTTCATGGGTGCGTTAGCCTTCGTTGTTAGAGTATACGCACGTTTGGTGGAGCTTGGTGCGGAAACGCCTGCAAGAAATCCATACGTAGCAGAATTGTACAAACTAGCATTAGAAGGAAAACTCTACAGCAGATCAGTTCCTTAATTTTTTTTTGTTTGTTTACTCTGTTTCTCTTTGTTTATATTGTATCTAGGAATTCTTCGGTTAAATAATTTTGATTAAATTTTATTTTCTAAATTCAAGAATTGTACGATGTAATGATGTGGTAATCGAACGTGCACAGTATATAATCATGTGATGTATATTGATAATTATGAACGCTGACATGAGAAATGGTAGTCGCTTGTCAGGCATAATAGAGGATATTCCTATCTCAGATTTGATAATTCCTTTAAATAATCTGCGAATTTCAAACAAACTAAATATCGATAAAATCTCTCAATCTATAAGGCAACATGGACTGATACATCCACTTACTGTAAGACCAAAAGATGGCGGCTTTGAAATTGTGGCAGGTTACAGAAGATATTTGGCATGTAAAAATTTAAAGTGGAAAAAAATCCCTTGTCATGTAGTTTATCTTGATGAACCGCAATCATTTGAATTAGCGTTAGTTGAAAATATTAGGAGAAAATCATTTACACCCTTAGAAGAAGCAACGGCCTTTAAATCTTATGTGTCTGACCATGGGTGGGGTAGTGTTGCTAAATTATCTCAGAAAATAGGCAGAAGTCCTAGTGCTATAGTAAGACGTATAGGTTTACTGGAGTTGCCAAATGAAGTATTAGAAGATATTAGGAATTCTGCTTTAAGCCCTAGCATTGCTGAAGAATTAATTCCAATAAAGGACCCGAAGCGACAATCAGAATTAGCCAGACTTGTGGCTAGACGACATTTAACGATTAAACGGTTGCGGAATATCATGAAAGATGACACGTTAACTACAAAAGAGTCAATGGATGTTGAGGACCGAAGTAAGATACAGTCTATTGACAAGTCTATTTCTGTACTAAAAATAGCTATGAGTAGGATAATAACTATAATTGAAGAGGATGCAGAAAAGAATAACGACTTTGCGATACAAGAATTGCTCTTTGAACAAAAGAACAAAATTCATGATCAAATTGATCTCTTATTAAACGCAAGGAAGAAATACTTTAAGAAATATTGCGGTACCGTAAGATAGTTTTAAGATGATAATAGCCTAATTGAAATTTTGTTGTTAGAACACAAAATATGTTTAGTGTAGTAGGCTGATTCGCTAATTAGACGTAAAAATCTTCATCTATTGTTAAACTGATTTAATAAGACATTATCCTTCATCAAATCAAGCGTTTCTCGTACATTTTATAACATTTTGATCACACTCAAAAGGATGATTTCATTAACAAAAGTTTTATATATGTGAATCGAAAAGCACTTGATAAGGGTACAATTGTCCTACCGCAGTTAGTAACATTCTCCATGTAGAGATCAAACATGATGGAGCAACTATATCCTAATAAATAAAATAATCAAAAGAAATTTAATCCATTAAAATTTGGATCATTGTTTTAAAGATTTAGTTTTTGTGACATTACCATTTTTATATTTTCTTTTTCCTATATAGTATTATTATTACGACTAGCGAAATTGGCAAAACAATGATTATTGCATACACAATGTATACTAAGGTTAATGGCGATAACAATACGAAGGAATTTGACACATTCTGAAATTCACTAGTAACATTATATGGATTTTCGTAAACATACGTACCAAATTGTACAAATGAACTCTTGTTATCGGCACTTTCAACCTTAATAATGGTTGGTCCAGTTGAACTGAAGGCAAAAGTCTTTGAAGATGATCCCACCTGAGATATGTCTGAAGTTCTAAAGACTTCGGTGTTGTTCTGCAAAATCACAAAATTATATGGCCATAAGTGCATTCTAGTGTTTTGAGGATATTCAAAAAAATCCATAATGAAATTTATAGGTACATTTGTTGTTATGGAGGAAGGCGTCCATGTAAGCCCTATCTCAACTTTACCGTCATCAGTGAAGTTATACAGTGGAAAATCATCAATTTTATTTTGGAACTCATCGACAGGATATGAAGGAACATTTGTATTATTGCCTTGAACATGTACTATGCCCTCCATCCAAGGATGTATTGTACAAAAATAGTGATATGTTCCTGATTGATTAAATTTTATTGTAGTAGTCTTATCAGGGCCAAATAATCCACTATCAAATGTACCATCTGGCTGCCCTTTGGAATTTGACAATAAACTGTTTATTCCACCACCAATACCACTTGTCACTGTATGAGGTTCTGTATCATTGTTAGTCCATTTTATGGTGTCGTTAACATTAATTGTGACTTCTTTTGGTGAGTACCATTGTTTAGGAGCCAAATTAGTTATATCGACTTCTGGATTGGCAGAGCCCTTTGGTATTGCAATAACCGTCTCATTTGAATTCCTTTCTTGAGCATAAATTGAATTTGATGATTCGATGAAATCATAAAACCAAAAGATACTAACCAATAATAGCAAAATGCAACTTGCTTTTAGAAGAATCATCAGTATAGTTATACTTTGAGATTTATATAATTAGCCATAACATAAAAATGGCAAAGTTGAAATTTATAATTTAACTTTTTTTGTATGCGTTAATTAGTACACTAATATATTATTTTAAATTCCAGATTGCAAATCTCATCAAAAATAATGATTAATACAAGTGCATATCTTAATAACTTGTCATTAGTTGACTCCATTAGTTTTAATCCATCTAATTTTAGCGTACTTAAATAAATTTAAATGATATTTTTAAAATATTATTGAACTAGATTCATGATACATATACACCGATTGCTCAAGGTAACAATTTTGTATATCTTGCTAGAAATATACTAGGTCATTATTGAAGAGGAAATGTAATCAATATCTGCAAATATATGGCTTTGGACTCATCTCTTCTAAAATGTTGACCTTAAAGATCTTGTCAGTTTCTTTGATAAATTGTTGAATCATTTGACTTGTAGGATATCTATCAAATAAGTCAAGTTTACATCGTTTCTAGCCCTCTTAGGGATGATTGAATAGTAGGTAAATGAATCATTTCTTAATACTTATTATCGCTGAGATTTATTGATGCTCATTACTCTCTATTGAAAGGATCAATGCCTTTGTGAGCTAATGTATGACAATTAGTCGGAACTTTAGATTTTTATAAATTGGTTATAAAGCACCATAAGATCTGTTTATGTCTGGCAATTGAATCTATATCTATCAATGAAAAATATGTATAAATTCACATTCTACAGTCAAGATTTTTGATTGGTTTGAAATCTGGTATTAATCTGGAACTGATCTGGAATAATATTTATTATCTAATTCTGGCAATCAACTTTTGATATAAATTGTCAATGAATGAGATTTTAGCAAAAAGCTTTAACAAACCTGACGAAGTAAGGACTTTTGAAAAGGGGAAGGTGGAGATAGTAAACCTAGGCAATATTATAATAGGTAAAGCAACACTTGAACCAGGATGGAGTTGGTCAAAATGCGTAAAACCATTGGTAAATACAGAGAGTTGTCAGGCCCCTCACACCTCCGTTATTATTTCAGGAAAAATGAAAGTAAGAATGGATGATGGAACAGAACTTGAAGGAGGACCAGGAGATTCTGCCATAATACCACCAGGCCATGATGCATGGGTAGTAGGTGATGAACCGTGTGTATCAATTGACTTTACTGGAATGGGAGACTATGCAAAGAAAACAGAGTAACTGATATTTGGATGATAATGAGAACAAAAACATTTTACTTTTATTTTTGTTTTCTGATAATTCGCTGTAAATTAAGTAAAGGTTGTATTCTTACACGGTTACTTATTTTAATTATGTTATCTTTTGTAAAAATATTTTGTTGCTAATCGTTGACCATTACTACACTCTGTCAAGGGTTTATTATATTATATTTCAAATTAGGCAAAAAAATTAAGAGGTTTTTATAAGTGTTCTAAAGTGATCAATGTTTTTGTTCATTTCTTCGTTGAATGATTCTTCGGTATAGCCATGTACTTCAATTCCATGCTTTTTCGCATTTTCAAATAACTCTTCCTCAGTTTCGCCATACATGGTATGGGTACAAACAGGATCTCCTGCATCTTTACAGTTTATGCTTAATGTCATTGATTCCAATCTTTTAATTAAGATATTAAGCATATCGCTTTTTATGGCTTAACTTGCGAGTCGTTACTATAGAATAACAAGAATTACATTTTTGTTTCTTATTCGATCATTATTTTATATCTGGTATTCTGTTATTTCAAGATCATTAGTTTGTCATGTTGTGTCTAATGATTCATTAATAAAATAATTACAATGTTTGTTTAGATTTGATGTAACCCAAATTTTGAAAGGTTTAGTAGCCTCACAATAAATATCTATAATACTTGTTGAATTACTATGTAGTTTTGATGTCCTCAATAATGATAAAGAAATAGGAAAGACGAATAAAGGTAAAAAGATGGAATCAAATTGGTTCGGAGGCTTTGAATTCATGAGGTATATGATAACTGGATTAAATACTTTTTACATTAACTGAACCATTTCGTCTGACAACAAAGAAAGAAAAAATTATAATGGATCCTATTGGTTTGGTAATAAATATTATGAGTCCAGTTTTTTAACTTTTTTAAAATAAATCATGTAGTAACTATTAGATAAGATGAAGATTATTGTTTGTTCTGGCCTCCTTACTTTCTCAAATACTCTTGTTTAATGGCCTCCAACTTTTCGAGAGAAATGGGCTTCAAACAAACCTCTTTTACACCTATTTCTAGAAATTTTTCTGCATCCTCATCTTTAAATACTGAAGCAGTAAATATGACAATATTTTTATTTTCTATACATTGTCTTTTTAATTCATTTAATATATCTAATCCTGAATACTCTGGAATTGCAATATCAAGTAAAATCAAATCATAATTATTATTTTGTATTTCTGTAAGGCCTTCTCGCCCATTATTTACCGAAATACATTCTATATTATCTAATTCAAAAAAGTCTTTTACCACTTCGGTCACGCTTTCATTATCATCCACAATTAATACCTTCATCAATAGCATATTCTTGGAAAATTTTGTTATTAATACTTATTTACAAAAATGCGAATCTAGTGAAAATTTGAATGACACACCATTCCGATAAGCCGGATCGATCCATATTTTTTTACAATGAAACTCTATTATCCATTTACAAAAGGCTTAACTTAAGCCTGATCTATCAATTTTTTTTAGCAAGCCAGTATCTTTCTGATAGAATTTTTTAAAAAGATTTTATCTCTTTTCTTCATTGATTACCACTTTGTTATCTTCTGTAGTAAAAATTTTTTATTAATATTCTTACCAATTTCATTACGATAAATAGTATTAGGTATTGATTCATTAATTCTTATTTTAATAATTTCATTCTCATTGAAAACATGATCTAGTATATTATTTACCAATTTATATTACACTTGACTAATTCGGACAGGATCATATGGAACTTTACCGTCCGGATTTATACTTAATTCAAAAGTAATATTTTTTCCTTTTTTGATGGATCTAATCCAGACTTATCTGTTTCAACTAGTTCATGTTCACAACAAAAACAGATGGATTTAATGATTCCGTTCATTATGATATAAATAGATATATGTGGTGCAATAGTTCTCCATTTGACGAAATATTATAGCTCGAAGGTATTTTATTCCATGTGTGTCTGCTAGAAATAAAACGCCTCCATAATATTTCTATCGGGGCCTGTATTTGTAATTTTCATGCCTATATCTTAGGCTTTGGAGAACCTCTGAGAGGCTATATTTCATAAAGCGAAACCATATTACCATTTGAAACTGGATGTAAAATATCATCCTCTAAGAATATTCACATAAAGTAAAAGGATTTCTGAATTCATCGTACTGGTGAAACCTTGATCAAGACTGGCTCAGAATACATAACGGTTTTGGATAACAATAGAGCCTAAAAAAGTAAGGAAATTCTCACACTCTTTTTTGCTAAAAATATCCAAGAAACTTCTTTGTTGCCCAAAGATTCATTGCTTGCGAGTTTAGTCAAAGTACATCAAAAGCATTATCCAGTTTTCATCGACGGTGAAAGAGTCTAACACCTAACAATGACCTGCAGGTTTTTGAATCGGAAACACCATATCTATTCTTTTATTGGCAAAGAAGAGAAGTTTCTTATAATTTATTAAAGAAGCCAGCAAACCTTACTGACTTTCAGAATTAAATTCAATAATTTTTCTAGATGGTATTCTATGATCTTTATTCATTCGAGTATGAAATAACGTAAAATCATGATTGATGGTCATCTTCATTACCTCAAAAGCCTCCATATGTGTAATTTTTGGGTCTAACCTTGTTTGAAATGCCCTGTATTCTGCCAAACCCATTACTGAATTAGAACTAAGGAATAATTTTGACTTTTGTGATCCATAAAGTTCGATTATTTTTACCTTTTCATCTATTACATTAGATATATCATTGAAAATTGCTGGTAGAAAATTTCTAGTTGTTGGGTTTTCATAACCCAAGATATTAGGAGCAAATCTGCCTGCTTCTACAGTTGCTTCAGCTATTGATCTGTGGTCATGATGATTATCTTTAAGTGGATGAGTAAAGATTATATCGGCATTCGACTTTTTTATAAAAAACTCGATTGAATTTATTAGTTCTTTAGTGAGGTATACAGCAGAGTCTTCGTAATCATCAATCCACAATGTTTTTGCACCTATATATTTTGCTGAATTTATAATTTCATTAGATCTTTTTACAACTGATCCTGCACTTGATCCTCTCGTAACTACATACATGAAAACATTTATACCCTGTCGGACTGCGTTAAGAAGAGTTCCTCCACATCCAAGTTCGATATCATCTGGGTGCGCGCCTACAGCTAATATATTCATCTACTTTTCTATTTTTATCCAATTAACATATATTTATTTAATTCTGTTCCATTTATGGTTACAGAAACAAGACAAAGTTAATTCGTGTAAGAAATTATGTTGGCAAAAATTAATCATTTAAATAAAAGTAGAATCAAAATTTATACTTCATGCAATATTCGGATGAATATAGTAAGTTTATTACACGATCTATTGATGAATGTTTTATTTTGCTTGATAATCCTTCATATGAAAATTATAAAAAACTACGCCATGAACTTGACCAGATTATTTCTTATTCTAAACTAGAGGATCATTCAAATATTCAAATTATTACAGATAAAATAACGTATATAGTTGACTCATTAGTAGCAGGACATTTAAGCTCATCGATAATTCTGGATATTCTTACCAGAAGTTTAAAAAAAATAAAAGATGACATAAGCTTTCAAAATCATGTATTGGATTTGGATTTGATTGAAGAAATCAAGATGAATTATAATATTATGAAAGCAGATGAAAAGGATTTTATTTATACAAAGAATTTAAAAGTCCTGTTAATATCCGCCGATGAATTTCTCTCTAACCTTATCTTAAAAAATGTCGATACTTCTATTGATTTAACTGTAATTCAAAATTACAACAAAGCTTTTGACATCATGCACACGACTATTTTTGATATTGTAGTTTGTGATATTTTGGAAGATAGTACATTAACTGAGGATTTTATTATGGGATACTCCAAAACCATTCCTATAGCAATTTTTTACAGAGCCGGTTATTTACATCTAGTTTTAAAAGCAGCCAAACTTGGGATAAAAAAAATAATATCATTAGATGAAATGGCGGTAAAATACTTGGTAAAAACACTACATCGAATATATGTGGACTGGACCAAGGAAAAAAAGAAAATTTTACTGAGACCTGTTTTGGAAAACCCAAATACGAGGGTAGTCCTAAGTGATATGCTGTTAACTGAATTACCAATTTTTCAAAGAGTAAGAAGTTTTTTTACAAATGAGATTGATATGAATCATGCAATTAAAGAATCTTATGATTTGAAGATCAATGAGTTGATAAAATCAAATTCAGATATGATAGATTCTTTGGTAAAGGAAAGATTTTTGATTAAACAAAAAGTCAAAAATGTTTTGGTTTGTCCTAATTGTGATTCTATTGATCTCGATCTGAATTATCAGTGCAATTCATGTGATAATCTGTTATTTACAAAGTACAATGAAGTATTTATTCATAGAAGTTGTAATTATGCGGGTCTTAAACATGTCTTCGCAGTAGGAAACAATTTTTATTGTCCTGGGTGTAATAAAAAAATTTCTATTTTGGATGACTGTATCAAAGAGCCCTCCTACCATTGTCAAAAGTGTTCTGCATTTTTTACGACTCCCTTTACAAATTATAGATGCAATTTCTGCGACTTCGGGCCATTTACATATATACAAGGAAAACTGAAAACGGTATATAGATATGATATTAATCCATTGTTTGAAATGGAATTCAAAAGGAATTTTTTTATCTTACAAAGATTAAGTGATTATCTCACCCAATCAGGTTACAATGTTTCTTATAATGAAAAATCAAACAAGAATGTCACAACAGAAACATTCTTTGATTTGGTAGCAAGAAAAGCAGATCAAACAATGATCTTTGTTATTCTGACATCACATTTAGAATATAATATAGAGTTGCTATATCATATCGAAACACTGCATAGTGGATCTGAGAATATTACTCCTATTGTAATTTCCTTAAATGAGCCTGATCAGCTGATAATTAACTTGCTGTTGAAATTTGATATTTTCCTTATAGTTTCGGATAACGACAAAGAGATCCTCGCTAAAACAAAGGAATATCTAACAACAATTTAGTGCAGTCCATTCAATAGGATCGGCTCTGTTAACCTAATAAAATGATATAGCTTGAAGATATTTTATTCCATGTTTGCTCACCAGAAATAAAACGCCTCCAGAATATGTCTATTTGGGCAGTTTTTGTATTTTTCAGGACTATATCTTAGGCTTGGGAGAACCTCTGAGAGACTATCTTATTTCATAAAGCAAAACCATGTTTTATTTGCCAAAAAGTGGAACTAGATATAAAATACCATCCTCTAAAAATATCCACATAAAGTAAAAGGATTTCTAAATTCATTGTATAGATGAAACCTTGATCAAGACTGACTCAGAATACATATTGGCTTTGGATAGCAATAGAGCCTAAAAAAAGTAAGGAAATTCTCGCACTCTTTTTTGCTAACAATGTCCAAGAAAAGAAACATGTTTGTTGTCCAAAGATTCCTTGCTTGCTGGTTTAGTCAGAGTACATCGAAAGCATTATCCAGTTTTCACCGACGGTGAAAGAGCCTGGCACCCAAAAATGATTTGCAGGGTTTTGAATCTGAAACACTATATCTATTCTTTTTTTGGCAAATAAGAGAAGAGCCCAGGGGATAAAAAGAAAAAGATGCAGTACATAAAGGACAGAACTGAAAGTTTCGATGACTACTTTCCTTACAGAGTAAAGAATTTCAAACTAAATCGTGTGATAAATTGGTTGAATCTATTTGTATGTAAACACAATAATGATATAATAGCTTAGTTAGAGCCCTCATTTGTATTTTTTTGAATTTATTAACTACAAATGCTTTAAAAATGGATTTGTAATAAGGTAAAGATTCGGCAATTATTAGATTAATACTTTTCTCTAACTCCTTTATTTGCTTGTCATTATCAGAAGTGACAGCGATAGTGTAAGTGGTAGTATTCAGCATTTACTAATTTATTAAATTAAAAAACTCTGCGTCACTACTAATGACTACCACGTAGGGGATGGGATTTCAATCCGTTTCTTGCATTCACGGGTTTATACTTAATTAGGCAGAAACAAAATTTAAGAAAATGGCTCGATCTTGTTATTATTTACAAATAACTAAGTCTATGAGTTCTATTAATCAATTTATGACATATCAATCAACAGAGCATATAGGTCATTGAATAAATCACAAAAGAATTAAGATGATGTAGTATTCACCGTTTAAATCTGAGTTTGGCTAGAGTCTGTCGAAAATTCCAGATGTTTTTCAGACGGCTTGGCAATTATTCATATATAGAAGAATGATTTCTTTGCGAAGGATTATTGAATTTTAGACCTTTGGAACTTTCCTTTCTAACATCCTCATTTGTTAATACCTTTTTCTTCTTATGAATTTTATTCTGATTATCTACATCTGTCGCTCCAGTATTATCTTCTGCTTTCTTACTGTTTAGATAGGTTTTTGCATTTTGAATAGAAGACAAACCGATATCATTTGTTACGAATGTATAACTATCATCACTTTTCTGGTTATCTTTTAATACCCTAATTTTTGATTTCTTTTTCATTATTTTCATCTTTCCGAACAATTTTAGAGTTTCTTAGAATTTGTTTAGCTGTAGGCAATCAAATTGGAAATAAACCCACTGAAGTTTAATTAACAATGACAATTAGATCACGAACTAAAAAAAATACTAAACAGAAAAATTCAAGGAAGAAAGTCTAGCAAATTATTCTAAATTGTAATAAATCCAAATATATTTAAAATTTGCTATTTCTTTTTAGATTATACTTTGCTAAAGTTTAAGGTTAGGTAAATATTGATTGACTAGCGATGAGTATACGGATAACAACGACAAACCGATTAAACTTGGTTTACGTCCAAACATCAAGCAGTTCTTAGTTCTCGTGTTGGTCAATGCTTTCGTTGGGTCTATGATTGGATTAGAACAAACCGTGGTTCCTCTCATTGGAGCAAAGGAATTCGATATTCAATCAAACGCTCTGATAGTGTCTTTTATCGCAAGCTTTGGACTAGTAAAGGCAATTCTGAATCTTTTTGCGGGTAAAATCTCTGACAAATGGGGTAGGAAAAATGTGTTAATCCTTGGATGGCTGTTTGGAATACCTGTTCCTGTTTTATTATTGGCAGCACCGGATTGGAACTGGATAATAATAGCAAACATCTTTCTCGGTATCAATCAGGGCTTGGCTTGGTCTATGACTGTAAATATGAAGATAGATCTTGTAGGAAAAGAGAAAAGAGGATTTGCACTTGGATTCAATGAGTTTTCAGGATACTTTGCAGTAGCTATTGTAGGTTTTATAACCGGATATCTCGCCTCTATGTACGGGTTAAAACCCTATCCGTTTTATCTTGGATTTACTTTTGTTGTTCTCGGACTGTTGATTTCTTGGTTAATAGTGAAGGATACGAGAGAATTTACTTTTTTAGAAATGAAAACTCAAGATGAAAATAAGACCTTAGAAATCAATAATGGTAATGTAAACAGGAATTTGGGGTTTGTTAAAGTATTTTTACAAACTTCTTGGAAAAACCGTTCTTTGTTAGCAATTAGTCAAGCTGGACTAGTAAATAATTTGATATTTGGAGTTTCATGGGGTTTGTTTACTTTATATTTTTCATCATACGGACTAGGCACAAATGATATCGGATTATTGAAGGCACTGCATCCAGGAATTTGGGGTATAGTGCAACTTGCGACAGGATTTCTGTCGGACAAAGTAGGACGGAAAATTCTCGTATTTCCAGGACTGTTTATACAGAGCATAGGAATATGGACAATACTATATTCGCAAGAGTTCTTTGGCTGGGTTGTAGGAATGTCATTTTTAGGCTTAGGAACGGCTTTGGTGTATCCGACTTTACTGGCAGCAATTAGTGATATAGCACATCCTAACTGGAGAGCTACTTCCTTAGGAGTATACAGATTTTGGAGAGACATGGGATTTGTTATTGGAGCGATTGTAATCGGATTCATCTCTGATTTATTTGATATGTTTATTGCAATTCAAATAGTTGCATGGATTGGAGTAGCGTCCGGTATTGTTGTTATATTATTAATGAAGGAAATCAAAACATGAGATTTTAAATATTTCACTATCTAGGGGCATAAAAAATTATTGCAGTACCTATTAGCACAATTGTTCCTCCAATAATCTCATATCTATCGGGTCTTTTCTTATCTATAAGCAAACCCCAAGCAATTGCCATAACCACAAATATTCCACCATATGCTGCATATACTCTACCAAAATTAGATGGTTGAAGTGTTGGAATTATTCCATAAATAAAGAGAAAGACACCTCCGATTAATCCAAAACTGATTCTTTTTCTCTCTTTTAACCAAAGCCATACAAGATATCCCCCACCTATTTCCAACAATGCAGCAAATACAAAAAGACCTACTGTGGAAAGAATTAATGTGAAGCTATGATCAATTGGAGGAATCGATACCAATTTTTTCTTTCTCTTTACGTGGATAATAGAATATGATAATTACACCTATCACAGCAACTATAATTCCAATTATATCGTACATATCAGGAATTATTCTTTCAAAAAAATAACCCCAACTAATAGCCATTATGATAAAAATTCCTCCGTATGTTGCATAGGTTCTATGAAAATGAGTTTTTTGAAAGGTCGGAATCACTCCGTACATAAACAATACAAATCCTCCTAGTACACCAAAAATCCAACTATAACTTTCTCTTAACCACAACCATACAAGATATCCTCCACCAATTTCACATAACCCTGCAATAAAGAAGAAGAATAAAGAGTACAGGATATCTTTAAACCTAATCAATAAACTCAGTTAGTTTTTCAATTTAATGATTATTATTTGTTTGACCATTTTCTCATCCATTGAAGCAGGTTGATTATCGATCCAACAAGTTCTTGTCCCTTTGGAGTTAATCTATACTCTACTCGAGGTGGAATCTCATTAAAGGATTGTCTGTTTAGAATGCCACTCTTTTCTAGTTCTTTCAAACGTATTGTAAGAGTCTTACTACTGAAACCTTTCATTGATTTTCTAAATGTGACATATCTTACAGGATCAGTGGAACAACATAGTGGTATCAAGATTTCTAGAGTTCCTCTTTTAGTAATTATACTTCTCAATTGAGATGTTTCTTTCATTAAACTTTCAATATCATAACCATAGAAATTGCAAGGATTATTATCGTCCTCAAGTATTGGTAGCTTCGATAATTTTATGGTTGTTTTGGCATGTTCCTTTTCTTTTGGTTTCTGTGATTTCACTTACTTTACTCTTTTACTCTTACCAATTTATATAGTTTACCTAGTAAACTAAAGGTAATGAGTAAACAATCAAATATAAAAAACAAGATTAAGGAGCAATATGGAACAATAGCATTAGCAGATGGTTCGCTAACATGTCGTTCTTCATCTTCTGGATGTTGCGGCACCAGTGAGACAGCGGTAGTTTCACCAATAGAATCATCAAAAATAGTCGGGTACAATCAGAACGATTTGAATTCCATTCCTAAGTCGTCTATCCTAGGTTTGGGTTGTGGTAATCCATCCACCTTCGCTCATCTTAAAGATGGTGATATAGTAGTCGACTTAGGTTCTGGAGCAGGTATTGATGTATTTTTAGCCGCAAATATCGTCAAAGAAAAAGGAAAGGTCATCGGTATCGATTTAACAGACGCTATGTTAGAGAAGGCAAGAAAAAACGCCCAAATTCACGGATACCAGAACGTAGAGTTTAGGAAGGGTGATATAGAGGAAAAAATTCCAGTAGAGGATAATTCTGTCGATGTAGTTATTAGCAATTGTGTTATCAACTTAACAGAAGATAAGGTCAACACATTCAAAGAAATTCATAGAATCTTAAAACCAAATGGAGTAGGAAAATTGATAATCTCAGATGTAGTGACCTCCAGAGAAGTAGAAAAGGCGTTAATCAACGAGGCTAATTGGTGTGGCTGCATTGACGGAGCTTTAACAAAAGATAATTATTTGGACAGTATTAAGAAAGCGGGTTTTACTAGCATCGAGATCTTAGAGGAGAGACTAGGTAACGTAGTTGAGGATCTAAATGAGGACATTGAAAAGAAGACTAGGAATATAACAAGTATTACTGTAAAGGCATTTAAAAATTGAATAAGCGGATACGAACTTCTTGCACAAATTAAATGAATAATTTCAAATAAACCCTTTTTTAGACATCCTTCTTTTAGTTTCTGTAACTTCACTTAGTTTACCCCATTTCTCTTACCAACTTAAATAGTTTTTCTAGTAAACCTATATCTATGGGTAAACCATTACAATTAAAAGATAAAATCAAAGAGCAATATGGAAAAATTGCTTTGGATGGTAATTCTAATTCATGTTGTATGCCCTGTAGTGATTGCTGTGGTACTCCGTCTGAAATTTTCTTAACTCCGTTTGAATCATCAAAGGCTGTTGGATATGATCCTGACAAATTGAAGCTCATTCCCGAATCCTCAGTATTAGGAGTAGGTTGTGGAAACCCTACTATATTTGCAGATATTGACGAAGGTGATACCGTAGTTGACTTAGGTTCTGGAGCAGGTATTGATGTATTTCTTGCAGCCAATCTTGTGAAAGAAAGTGGAAAGGTTATTGGAATCGATATGACAGAAAATATGCTCCAAAAAGCAAGAGAAAACGCTGATAAATATGGATATAAAAAGGTCGAATTTAGATATGGTGATATTGAGAAAAGAATACCGGTTGAAGATAATTCTGTGGATTTAGTTATAAGTAACTGTGTTATTAATCTGACAACCAATAAGGAATGTACTTTTAGAGAAATTTACCGAATCCTTAAACCTGAAGGAAAAGGAAAAATGGTCATATCAGATTTGGTCACCTCCAAAGAAATTGATGGAGATTCTGTAAATACAGACAATTGGTGTAATTGTATCGATGGTGCACTAACAAAGGAACACTATATTGATAGTATTAAAAAAGCGGGTTTTACCAACATTGAGATATTAGATAAAAAATTATACATGGAATTAGAAGACAAAGAGGATCAAGAAAAAAGACAAATCACTAGTATTTCTATCAAGGCAGTTAAAGAGTAAAAAGATTAGCGAGACAAAGGAGTGATTTAGATGACATTTTCATTTGGAAAACGAGATCATGACAAAGATGTAAAAACTGTCCTTTTTGTATGTGTTCAAAATGCTGGAAGAAGTCAGATGTCTGAAGGTTTTTTTAGAAAATATGCTCCAAAAGGCTACGAGCCTATTAGTGCAGGTACGGTTCCTACTTCTCAAATTAATCAAATTGCAGTAGAGGTAATGGAGGAAGTTGGAATAGACGTTAGCAAACAAAAACCTAAGGATCTGACAGAAGATATGATGGGAAATGCAACAGCTATTATCAATATGGGCTGTATGGATGACAAGTTCTGTCCTGCTTTATATGTTCCAAAAGTTATAGATTGGGGTATTGAAGACCCACAAGATAGACCAATAGAGAAAGTGAGAGAAATAAGAGATGAAATTGAAAGAAGAGTATTGGAAGTAATTGAATCTGCCCGAAATAATAAGATTCCAATTTAAAATATGTCTATCCAAATCAGTTAAAGTCATACCCAAACGTAACTAACGAATAGTCATGTCAAAGCAATCTATTTTTGAATCTGTAGTTGACAGACTGACTGTTAACCAAAAAAGATTTCTTGCAGAACTCACGGGAACGTTTATAGTTGTGGTTTTAGCTACAAGTTCAGTAGTTATCGATGCAAAATTAAATGGTATTCTTGGACTACCTTTTATTGCATTTGCTCCTTTTGTAGGTGTTGCAATAGGGGTTTATCTTTTTGGAAAAATTTCTATGGCTCATTTTAACCCTGCCGTATCTGTAGGGTTTTGGATATCAAAACATATCACAAAAAAACTACTAGGTTTTTACCTTTTAGCTGAGATTGTTGGTGCCTTCCTTGCAAGTCTTTTTGTGAGTATCATAATAGGTCATGAGGCAAATTTGGGTGCTAATGCACCAAATTATTCATATCCTTTACCACTAATATTTGGAATTGAAGTTGTAGCTTCAGCTCTTTTGATGGCAGTAATACTGACAGTAGTTTACACAAAAGGCTTGAAAGGATTTGGAGGTGTCGCTATTGGAGGTATTGTTGGATTAGACATATTTTTTTTTGCTTTTATTTCAGGAGCATCTATGAATCCTGCTCGTTCACTTGCTCCGGCATTATTATCTGGAATATGGACTAATCTATGGTTGTACTGGACTGCAACATTTGTGGGTACCTCTGTTATTGCATCAATATATAGAAAAAAGGTTTGAATGAATAACAAATATTATCCACTAGTAGTCATATCCAGAATCTGGTCCTCTCATTCAACACGTTCTTTCATATAGATAATATTTGAAGTACATGTAATAAGATGAATATTAAATATTAGAGTTGATTAAGATTATTCTGCAATATATTACTTTAACTGTCTTTCTAAAATGGCGAGAGATTAATTGATAAAAATTACAACACATATTAATAAAGAGGAACTCGAATCTGCGTCTTTCAAGCATAATCCACATATATTGATATTCTATTGTCAAGGAATTATATACAAAAAGGAAGGGATGAGATTTGTTCACGTGTCAGGCAATCATGGGTTTGACTTTT
The DNA here is from genome assembly GCF_008389435.1 of Candidatus Nitrosocosmicus agrestis. Lineage (GTDB taxonomy): Archaea > Thermoproteota > Nitrososphaeria > Nitrososphaerales > Nitrososphaeraceae > Nitrosocosmicus > Nitrosocosmicus agrestis. Next base: position 152,462 of record NZ_VUYS01000005.1, read on the forward strand.
TCATGTTATTAACCGTTCGATTAAGAATTTGAGATCTTCTCCTGCTCGAATACCGTGTATTGTCTCGCTTTCTTTAGGAAAATAAGATTAGTGTATCACTCTCTCAAATTGTGACATTGTGATTTCCATTCACTCCAAACCTTGTTGATCGTAACTGTGTTATCAAGAGCCGTAATTTCATTAGTCAAATCGTTTACTCTATATTTTAGGATTTTAGTTCTGATGCATATGTAACGTATCTTAAATTTTAATTGCGATTTTATGGTGATCTATAATCTTTTTTTTCTGATCTACAGATAATCTGTCAAAATCTTTCTGGTGGTATAAACATATTCCCCTAAGATTTGCGTCAAATTCAGCAGGGAGAGAAGATTCGTAATCAATCAGACTTTGTATATGATCTTTAAACAAAAATGCACCAGCATCACCTAAAATAGACACTCCTTTTTTGTTCAAAGAATTGGCATACTCTACTAATTCATTATTAGCCTTCAATAAGGACTTTAAATCCAATACATGATTGGAATTTGCATTGTAATATTTTTCTAAAGAGTCAACAAGTATCAACGACTTTTCTTCCTTTTCGTATTTTGCTACATCGATTGACACTTCTCCTCCAGATAAGGAATTTCTTACAGAATCAATTGTATCATAGAATGGTGCAACACAAACCAATTCATTTTTTTCCTCAATACTTTTCTTTGCGTACAAGGACCACAAATCTTTTAATTTCGACCTGTCTGAATAAACAACTAATGCATGTAGTCCAGATAAAGAATCTAAAATAGAATTTATAGCATTATCTACGGTAGTTGAGATAATATTGGAATTAGAATCATAATAACCAGACTTGTTGACACCCAACTTTAATCCTTGTATAAAAAACTATAATAACTTCATAATTTTGCCATATATTGAGATCTACTTTAAAAAATGACTTTTTTTGTTGAGATTATTTACAAATTCATTGAATTTAATGCAATAGATAAAAAAACACAAAATAGCAAACCAAAGTTTTTGAATTAACACCGTGCTGGAACAGTGGATCAGATAATTTTGTATTTCTAGATGGTAATATCTGTAAAAACAAACTATTCAGACCTTTTATATTGCGTAGAAGAATAAATCCGTTTCTCATATTAAAATGTTAGAGTTACCAATTTAGAAAAACAAAAATAATAGTGATTTATTTTACCTCCACGCATAACCATAGTGTATTTCTGAATTTAAGATGAAGGGATGACGGGAATTACAATTACCTCTTTTATATTGAATTTCTCAGAAACAGACTTCTTCATCAGTAATCCGTAATGTATTGTCAAGCGTCAATGTGGGATCTATTTTGACATATACTTGGGATTCTATCAAATGTCCTAGAGGTCTGATTCTAACATCAGAACTGTATAATTGGAATTTTTCATGGACATATTTTATAATTTCAGTACTTAGCGTGGGATTGTTAACTGCATCAAGTAAAACCAATGTGGATTCCCTTAATGCAACGTAAGCCATAAAGAAAATATATCCTGCGATAATTAGTCCACCAACAGCATCCATGTATGGAATCCCAAAGTATCCTGCTAATACACTTCCAAATCCAACGAATGATGCTGATCCGTCTTTAATCGAGTTCTTTGCATCAAGATTTAAAGATATAAGATTGTATTTTTTTGCAATGCTTCTGACCCTAAAGGCTCTATGAAGTGATATGGCACCTGCTGCAAGTAATGTAATCATAGTGATTTCTGGATTTATAGATTCTACCGGATGAAGTATTCTTTCGTAAGCATGATAAGCAAATAAAGATACCTAAAATTATAACGATTATTGCTGCGATAAACGCTGCAAAACTTTCTATTTTCCCATACCCATAATGAAACAGTTTTGATTTGGGTTTTTGGATCATAGTTATCCCAAACCAGACTATGAATGAAACTAGAGAATCAGCTAGAGAATCAAGACCATCAGCTAGTAAGGTTAAACTACCTGTAGTTGTAGATATTACAACTTCGGCAACACCAATACCTAATAAAGTCCAAATAGATGACCAAGCAGCCTTTTTTCCTTCTTCAAAGGCCAAATATTTGCTCAAAAGTTGATCCTTTTAAGTGGTCTCGATCTTATAATCCTTATGTGTGAAAAATTTACAAAAACTTCATCAAAATATTATCAAGTAGTAACTTAGTTTTGTAATTATTCTATTTATTAGAAAACTTAATTCATTTGGATTTTAATAAAACTATCCTGATATATTTGGCTATAAAAAGTGCACAGAGATTACATTCGTTCACAATATAAAGCATTATTATGTATATAAGAATTTTTTATGAATATCTTAAATAGATTCCGAGATTAATTACAATAAAAAATGAAAAAATTGCATAGAGGCTGTTTTGGTATATATAAATTCTGAGTATTTTATATAACTTCATTTCTAAAAACATTTCAAATGCCTACCGAAGAGATCAGAAAAAAATTGTCACCTGGTATAAAAAAATTACTCAAGAACACTACTTCTTTACCACAATAGAGAAAAATCTGGATAAAATTTACTCGACAAATCTGTTTGATTTGCCCGATGAAGAATTCGCACAGATTTCACTTAGTATTAAAAAACCTGAGGATAACAAATATCACTTAGCCGCTAATCCATTTACTGCCATATTTCTTGGAGCAACTTGCAAAACAGTATAGATGTAATATCAAATAATTTAAAATCTATAGTGTCTGATTGAATTCAAACAGAATTTGACAATAGAATGAACAGTAAATGCCTAGATTGTGAAGCCTTAGACTTTAATTATGCAAAATAATTCAATAAATGTGGAAAAGTATTAAGATCTGTCGAGTAAGCAAAGTATCAAGGAAAGTTATAACAAAATAATAAATATTCATATATTGAAAATATTGCTATTGCTTTTGTATACCAAACTGCGTTAGGGCGAGCCAGGTAAGTATACCTGATATCTAGAAGAACTTCATTATAGGGCGGATTGTCAACTGAATCCTACTTTGAGAGATGAGTTGTCAGTTTGCTCTATTTTATTTACAAGGTCGAGTAAAAAATGATCTCTTACATTACTCTAGTTTATTAATCATTATACTAAATAAAATCGAATCAAATTAAAACTGCAGAATCAATAATGCGACTTGAAAAACAAAATATAATATAATATAATATAATATAATATAATAAATTGTAATTTGGTCGGTCTAACCAAATACGTTAGTGATTGGATGATCTATCTTGCTCTGGGACGCGTGGGTTGCAAATGAATTAATCGATGCTTGTTCTGACACGGTAAATCCTTCTTGTCCTGTAGCCTTAATCTTTGCAATTAGCGCATCTTGGACATCATGTAGATATGCCCAGGTACCACCACCCCAGGCTGTTACTCTGCCCTCGTAATAATATACCTTGCTAATCAAACCCTCAGCTAATCCAGTTTTAAATAAATTGGTGTTTGCTATCTCGGCTTTTAGCACATCTCCATCATTTTTTAACTGAGTGACTAGTTCATCCATCCCACTCTGAGCACTAACTGTCGAAATAAGAGAGGAGGTTGTTATTAGAAATCCTAACGATAACACAATTGTCAACATAGGTGTTTTTGAGGTATATTGTATCGTTTTGAAAATGTGATCATTTATTAATATATTTTTAGTGTAGATTTTCCTATTCGATTTTCCACTTTGTATAATTTTTTATCTCTGCGTATAAGGCAGTTTATTGGACAAAGTTGTTTGAGTTAGAGTAAGCTCAACAATGTGAGAACTACTACAATTATTGCTATTGAAATTGTGTATAGATCGACCTTTATATTTTTCTTCTATTGACATTCTTGAGATGACTGACAAAAACTTTGCTTTTTTAAGATAAAAATATTATGTGTAAACCCGTGAATGGAATGGAGGGGATGGGATTTGAACCCATGACCACCTGCGTGTAAGGCAGGTATCCTAACCAGTCTAGACAACCCCTCCGAAAAATTATTTAGAACTGTATTAAGCCAGTGTTATTAACCTTTGTTTTAACTTGACAATCGGCCCTTTTTGTCAAGTATATATTTAAACATCAGCATAAATGGAGAATTCGTGAGGATGAGGTCGTATAGTAACTTCTTGATGGTCTTTTGCCTCTTGTAAAATTATAGAATCAATGATTTCATCATCAAATATTGGCTTTAGAAATTCTCTATCTATATTTAGCTCTTCATATGCTTCTCTAAGAGATGGTGGTAATTGTCTGATTCCAAGTTCTCGTCTGCGTTGAGGTGACATCTTGAATATATCTTCATCTATTGGGTCAGGAATAGCTGTCTTTTTCTTTATTCCGTCCAAACCAGCTGAAATTATGGCTGAAAATGCCAAATATGGATTACAAGACGGGTCAGGAGCTCTGAATTCTATTCTCTTCATATGCGCAAATCTTTCTCCTTTATAATGTGCAGGATTTCTAATTATTGCAGACCTATTGCCAGTACTCCATGCTATGTAAACGGGAGCTTCGTATCCTGGTACCAGCCTTCTATAAGAATTGGTGGTTGGTGCAACAATTGCAGCCAAGGCCGATGCATGATTTAAAATTCCAGCAGCAAAGTATCTGGCCAACTGCGACATTTCCGCATAAGAGTCGTTAATATCGTAAAAGAGATTTTTCTGATCATCCCACAAACTAACATTTACATGCATACCTGAACCATTGTCAAGTGCAATTGGTTTGGGCATCATAGTAGCTATTTTGCCCTGTTTTTTTGCAATGTTTTTTACAATGTATTTATAGCTTTGTACAGAGTCAGCAGCATTTACCAAAGTATCAAATCTGATATCGATTTCACACTGTCCAGCCGTAGCAACTTCATGATGATGTGCATCACAAATAATTCCAAAATTGTTACTCAAAACATCAACACATTGGTTGCGATACTGCATTAAGGTATCGCCTGGGGCACTGGGCAAATAACCTTCCTTTAGTCTCAATGCATAGCCTACGCCTTCTGTGGACCATGGGGCCTCCTTGGAGCTTATGCTATAACTTTGTGATCTATAAGGTGTCATTGTATTTACTTCTAACTTGTCAAAAACAAAAAATTCTACCTCTGGACCCCAAAACGAATTGTGGAATCCCTGTGCTTTAACATATTCTTCGGCTCTTCGAGCAATACCTCTCGGATCCTTTTTGAACTGGGTTCTATTTTCGCCGCCTCCCAATATATCGCAAATCAGTCTTGCAGTTTTGTATTCTTCTATCCAAGGAATAATCGCGTAAGTTGAGGGATCAGGTCTTATTATCAGATCGGATTCATGGATTTCAGTAAAACCTCTAATTGAAGAACCATCTAACTTTGGCAATCCGTACTCGAAATCTTCTTTTTTAAACATATTTGCGGCCATTGTCGTGTGATGGAACCTACCAGTCAAACCTGTAAATTGTAAATCTAGAAATTTAATTTCCTCATCCTTTAATCTCATCATAATTTGTTCTGCGGTAAAATTTAATGATTCTATTTTACCATCTATGACTTTATAAGGCAAATGAAATAATCGATATAGTAAAATAAAAACCTCTAATTAAGCTTATCATGTATAGATAACTAAGGTGAAGCTGATGGACCAAGATGAGACACAAAATCTGATAACCATAGATGAAATTCATAATATTTTAAAAAAGGAAATTCAGCTTCCCAATGGACCCCAACCTATTCCTCAGAATCTTTATCAAAATATAGCCAAACTAATTTACTTGCTAAATGAACAAAGTGAAGTAGATTATCTAGAACTACCAGACGAGGATGATACCACCAAGGAAATATCTGCAGAAATTAAATCCAATTTGATAATTGTTCTTACCAAATTAACTACTTTGCTTTTTACTATAAGATGCAAGAAAATTTTTAACAGCTCCAATTCCTCATCAGATGTATTTGACTATTCCAACCTTACTGACGAAGAAAAATATGTATTCTTTGGCAATCGAGAAAGAGAAAAGCGAATTGAAGTTATTTTGAAAATGTTGCTTAAAGGTAAACCAAAAACTCTAGAAAGAATTGTTTCTTCGGTAAAGGAAAATTTCGTCCTTGTAAGGTTTCTTGATTCGATGGATAAATTTGTTGGAGTAAATATGAGTAATTATGGTCCATACAAAAAAGACGATGTGGCGATTTTGCCATTCGAAAATGCAAGATCTATGATAGAAAATAATAAAGCTAGAGAAATACGTAGAATGGTCTAGTAGGTGGTCAGATGAATACACAGATTTTAGTTGGCGTTTGCTTAGATTTTTTTGTCCTCTTGAGTTTTTCCTATATAATATTCAGCAATTTTTTTTGAATAACATTTGCTACATAAAACTCCTGAAACGTTCCATTGCTTCATTGGTTCATATTTGAAATCGCCTATCTTTTCATTGCATATGCTGCAATTGATCCGTTCCCTCCGACTAAGCATTATCTCGTAGGAATGAAAATATCAGGAATAAAAGTTATATCATTCGATTAGTTCCTTGATAATATATAATCAGAATCTTGTCAATAAACTGAATTTTTGACTTTGTACATAAAAGACATTAATAGGGGCGATCCAATACATTTTCTTGTCAAAATGGCTGATAAGACCGACAAGAGAGCATTTATTGCACTAATGGTGTTGGCAGTTATAACTGGGATAGTTACCTTTTATGCATTCGGAGCGGTTACTCCAAAATCCGGCGTTGTTGATTCTATTTACCGACAAGAATTACCACCTGAGGCCACGGCTTCTGAAGATGCTGCAGCAGGTGCAGCAGGTGCAGCAGTAGATGAGTCTGCATATGCCAATAAAGTTGAAATTAAAATCTTAAAGGGTTCTTCTACACAGGGTAATCCATCATACGATCCTAATCCTGGATCTGCTTCAAGTGATGCATTAGTTACATGGGTTAACGACGATACTGTCCCTCACACAGCAACTAGCGGAGCTGGACCCTCCGACCCTGAAAGCGGTAAATTATTCGATACAGGAATCATAATGGCAGGTGATAAGGCTAGTGTCCCGGCAGAAAAAATAGGTGCAGGCGAACACGATTATCATTGTACTGTTCACCCCTTCATGCAAGGAAAAATCACAATTACCTAATTTCTTTAAAAATTTAATTTCTTTGCATTTATTTTTTTAATAATTTCATAAAAATATCAGATTTATTATAATACATTTAATATTAATATATATGTCATATAAATTTTATAATTATAACAGCGTTATTCTGACGAATATTTATATAATGTATTCGTACATAAAATTTTATGTCTTTCTTAACGATAAAAGATCTAAATGTCAATATTGATGATAAAAAAATTCTAAACGGTGTTAATTTAGAAGTAAACAAAGGTGAAGTCCATGCCATTATGGGATTAAATGGCTCAGGAAAAAGTACCTTGGCAAATGTTTTGCTTGGACATCCACGGTATTCTGTAACTTCAGGTGATATACTTGTAAACGATGAAAGTATAGTCGACCTGAAGACAGACGAAAGGGCAAAGAAAGGGCTATTTCTAGGATTCCAATACCCTACCGAAGTTTCTGGTGTGGGTTACAGTCACTTTTTACGTAATGCATATAATTTACTAAGCAAATCCCTCGGTGAAGAGCAAAAAGATCGTGAGGTATTCATTACGGTAAAAGAGTTCCATGAGTATCTGAAACGAAATTTGGATAATGTTGGATTGGATCCAAGCTTTTTAAGTAGATATTTAAATGAAGGATTTTCAGGTGGAGAAAAGAAGAGGTCTGAAGTAATGCAGATGCTAGTTCTAAGACCCAATTTGGCAATACTGGATGAACCCGATTCGGGGTTAGATATTGATGCGGTAAAAGCTGTGGCTGAGGCCATAAATAAACTCATAGAAACGGGTGCAGGCGTAATAGTTATCACACACTATGCTAGGATCTTGCGATATCTCAATAAACTTGATAAGGTACATGTCATGTCAAAGGGAAAAATTATAAAAACAGCAGGCAAGGAACTTTCAGAAGAACTGGAATCTAAAGGCTATGCATGGTTAGGACTATCTGACGATACCAAGTAATTTCCTTCTTTTCTTTGAGCATTAGAAGTTCGAGTAAGGCCAAAAGATAAGGATCTGCCAGTCTTAATTTCATTTCTTGTTTGTCAACCAATACATGCAAAATGATATGTTGCTTGCGTAGAGCGCCATAAATAAGGATGATGAGAAATCAATAACCAATACAGGATAAAGAGACAGAATATTCTAAACTGTCTTAACTAAATACTCTTGTATCCGTAAAATATGTTTGTATATAAGAATTTTGTCAAGATTGCGAAATTTCCGGTCTATTTTAATAGTTTGGTATCTTATATCTTATATCTTATATCTTATATCTTATATCTTATATCTTATATCTTATATCTTATATCTTATATCTTGCATTTTTACATTTTTTTCTAAAACCTGTATTGTTATGATCGTCAGCAATTGAAACAATAACAATAACAATAACAATAGCAGTAAAAAACTGACAACTCCCTACCTCCTAATCCAAATAATCTATCTGCTTTGACTGGACTTTCAATGTGTTCTGTCAAAGCTCAGACTCACAGAGCTAGATATTACAACAAGGCATCTACCCGAATCATAATATTTATTTCTTGTATTGTATTATAAGCACACAAACTCGTACCATTGATGTATAGGAAAGGACTAAACAAGCGGGTAGTGTTTGATTTGAAAATTGAGTTGAAATGATAAAGAAAATTAGAATACTAAAAAATGATAAAAAAGTGGGTTATGGAACCTTTCTAAATGAGATGGATCCACAATCTATTCAAACAGTAAATGATCCCAAAAATAACTCTATTGAACAGATGAATGATGGTGAACCTAATGACAAGTATAAAAAGAAAAAAGTTATGAATAAAAATAATGTATCTAATAGGGGGTTAAAGTATTTGAATCCGTCACAAAGAAATCACTCCTCAGTTTATGAATAATTTGTAACCTTTAGATAAATAATAAATCATTTCAAATATCAAATAAACTATCTATTTTGAAATAACAATGACATCTTGGGAGGAAAATCTGTTCTCCAGTAGACATGTTAAACTATTTATTAATTTAAAATCCCAAGAAAATCATGAGAAAAAAGAACAAGGATTCGACAGAAACTAATGGTTTATCTAATGCTAATCAAAATAATAATACCCATAATTCTCTTCTTTCCTCTTCTGACAAAAACACCGATAACGAATCTATCCGCAATCCTTCTTCCAATCCTATATCTACTACAGTCACTGATAATGGTGCTCAACTTAATAATCACAGTCACTCTGTTGGTGAAACAAATATCAAAAAAAATGACAATCCTGAAGTTTTTTTCACATTTACATTTTATAAGGTCGATCCGAAATGGCGCTGGCTTAATGAGATGGGTAAAGATGAAGCATCACGTGAATTTTCTGAATTACTTGATGCAGCAAGTAAGAGAATGAAAATTAGAACGTATTCTACCTTGGGATTACGACATGAAAGTGAATTTATGATTTGGACCATTTCACAATCTCTAGAAAACATTCAGGTACTTGCTTCAAAGATTTATACTACGATCTTGGGAAAATACATCGAACCAACTTCTACCTATCTCTCTTTGACTCGAAAGTCCGTATATTCGAATCAAATCAAACGTGGATATGAACTAGATGGAGATCCGTTGCAATATGTAGTGGTGTATCCATTCATTAAATCTCGGGACTGGTATCTCTTGCCCTTTGAAAAAAGAAAAGAGATGATGGATGAGCACATCCAGGTTGGGAGAAAGTATCCTGGAATTTTGCTAAATACCACCTATTCATTCGGTATAGATGATCAAGACTTTATGTTAGCATTTGAAACAAACTCACTTTCAGAATTTCAAAACCTTATCATGGAACTACGGGAAACTGAAGTCAGTAGATATATAGTCAAAGATACTCCTATGATTCCTTGCGTTAGAAAGAATATAGATGACATTGTAAAGAGCTTGGGATAACAATCTTGTCTAAAGAATGAGAATGAAGGATACATGATTGAGTTTGCTGAATCATTTATCAGCAATAAATTAATTTTTTGAATTAATGTATTGTTTATAATTTGAATTGTATGACTCTGACTAATAGTATTTATCCACAATCTCAATATGCTTATATATAATTCGTTATATAGATATATTAAGGGTGATTAATTCTACTTTTGTGTCTCAAGTGACACAGGTATTTTACCCAGAAAAATTAAAACTGTGAAGCAATAATAATGACAATACTATTGATATATTATCTCTGATATACAATTTAATATATTAATATATTAATAAAAATACAACAAAACCAAAACAATGTATGATATATTGCGTAGTCTACTACCTATCGAATAAAACAAAAATTGTTTCTTGTTATCCGGTTTTACAAAATGTCGAATATTTTGCAGCCAATTACAAATAATGTAGTAAAATCTTAAATCCATGATAAGGTTTCACCTTATGTCGAAAATAATTTTTGATTATGATTATATATCCCGTGTGGATAAATTCCACACGGAATCAAACGATGCCCACACAGAGTTTCAGACGACAAAAAACCAAGTAAAACATTGGATATCGATTTAGGCAGGTTGGAATATGGGTAATACCAGTCAAAATTTACCGGGAAGCAAGATGAAAGGAAGGAAGCAGTCATTAGTAGTTCAAATAAAGTTAACAAAATTTATTTAGAATCAAAGTGAACTGTAAATACAGGTGCTTGTATGGTTTCTAATTCTCTATTAGGTGATGTCATGAACAATTTTGATTACATCGGGAGATCCTTATTGTCAATGCATAATAATACCGTCCATTCTGAAAGTTTGCCTTCGACATCTTCTAACGCTTCTAGTAGTCCATCCTCCTCCTCACCCCATTCCCACAATGACAGGATATACCATAACTTAAGCAATGGCAGTAGTGCAGGTAAACAATCGTCATTGCAGCCAGAAAATGATTTCTTTGGTGCCCTAAAGGAATGGGCTATTGTTTGTAAGGCCATCGAGGAAGGAGATCAGGTTTTGTTATTTAGAAAGGGTGGGATAATGGAATTCCGAAAGGGTTTTGAGCTAAAATTCAAGAATTTTTTCTTATTCCCTACATTTGAGCATCAAACCAAAGAGTCTGTTCGACCAGAGTATCAGACCGCACTGGATCAATTGGAAAGAGAAAATAATGCTTCTAATAATAATGCTGACGTATCAAACAGCAGCAGCAACAATATTACCGAAATTTCTTCATTTGTTGAAATAACTTATTTTAAAGAAGTTCCGAGTTTAGATAGTCTAAAGGAATTAGAGCAGTTTCAAATTTGGACCGAAGATTATCTTAAAATGCGCTTTAACTATAATCCAAAAAAACCCCTATACATGCTATTGCTTAGAGCATACAAATTGAACAAACCCATTCAAATGGTAAATAAACCCCAGTGGGTTGGCTGCAAATCTTGGATTCAAATTGATTCACATGACCAGGACCTAAGTGCATATTTTGAACATAACCTGCCCAATAATCCATTTGATTATCTAAGGTCCATTAGTAAACCTTGTATAGACGACGATAAATTCAATAGATTATCTGAAAAAGTGAGGAGTGTAATTTAATGAAATATCGCAATTTGGGAAATACCGGGATGAAGGTAAGTGAAATTGGTTTTGGCACTTGGACATTGGCTTTAGATTGGTGGGGGAAAAAATTAGAGGAAGATGAGTCAATAAAGATGCTAAAACATGCATATGACTTGGGCATCAACTTTTTTGAAACTGCAGACATGTATGGCAAAGGAAAAAGTGAGAAACTTTTGGCAAAGGCCTTTAAAGATATGCGTAATGAGGTTATCTATTCCACGAAATGGGGATACGATATGTATGGCGAACGACAAGTAGGTCACGGTGAGATTCCTCAAAAACATAATACCGAATTTCTAGAATACGCATTATCTGAGAGTCTAAAGAGATTGGAAACTGATTTTGTCGATGTTTATAGTTTACATAATCCTAAGATGGATGCAATTGAAAATGATGCCTTATTTAACAGATTAGACGAATTTGTAAAAACCGGTGAGATCAAGAGTCATGGGGTTGCACTAGGTCCTGCAATTGGATGGGAAAAGGAAGGACTGTATGCAATAGAAAATAGAAATATTGTATGCTTGCAGACAGTTTACAATATTTTAGAACAGGATCCAGGTAGAGTATTTTTTAATGCAGTTAATAAGAAGCATAATTCGGTGGGCATTATGGTTAGAGTACCGGATGCTTCTGGTGTTTTAACAGGCAAAGTCAACGAGAAGACGGTTTTTGATAAAAATGATCATAGAAACAACAGGAAAAGAGAGTGGATTGTACAGGCAATGAAGAAAATAGAAAAGCTCAAACCTATAGCTGATGCACACGGATGGAATATTACCGAGATCTCTATGAAATATATCTTATCTCAAAAAGAAATCTCTGTGCTTTTACCCACAGTGACGAGTCTTGAAGAGATTGATCTTTTTGCTCAGATATCTGATGGAAACTATTTGAGTGAAAATGAGAAAAACCAAATAGAAAAAATGTATGAAAATAACTTTGATGAGCCAAAATTGGTGGCATAACTAATTATTTTTATTTTCAAAACTGCTAACAAAAAAAGTAGTAGTAGATTTTTTATTCGAAATACTTTACTCTGTCCTTTTTAAATTCTCTAGAGCTAAATAATATTCTGTATTTGTCTATCTTGATTATTTCTGAAATTTCTTTTGCAATTTTTTCTGCAGCATCTATCGATCTTGCATGAATCATACTAAACACATTAAACTGCCAGTCAGGGTATATCGGACGTCTGTAACAATGACTGACCTGCGGAAACGATGCAATCTTTAATCCGACTTCATCTATGTTTTCTTCTGGGATATTCCAAACGATCATACCGTTTGCAGTAAATCCTGCTTGCCTGTGCCTCAAAATAGCGGCAAATCTTCTCATTATCCCAATGTCTTGGTATTCTTTTACTTTGCTAAATAGTTCTTCAAGAGTTATTCCAAGATTATCAGTCATTGACTTGAATGGTTCTTTGACAATTTCAATGTCTTTTTGTAGCTGTCTGATGTAATCTTTATCTGTCTCTGATATTTTTTCTGCTTTTCCCTCCAGTTTCTTTACGCTGTCTGTTGGTGTTGGTTTTTCGGCATCCGCGTTTACCATATCTAGTTTAACGCCAATCTTGTACATCTTCAGCGTAGGAAGTACTCTGTATTTTATGACTCCATCCAAAGCAGCCATTTTATCTAGGTCTGCTTTCATATCAGCATCGGGTGAAACTGCCAAGGTAAACCAAATGTTGTACTCATGATTTCTTTCATAATTATGGCTTACACCTGGATGTTTGTTTATCTCATTAGCGACATAATCTATCTTGTTGTTTTCAACTGAAAATGCTACTAGAGCGCTTTTGTAGCCGAGTTTACGGGTATCAAATATCGCACTTATCTGTCTAATTATACCAATATCCTTTAGTCTTTGGGTTCTGTTAAGCACTTCGGTCTCGGTTAGATTGTATTTGTTTGCCATCTCAAGGAAGGGTCTTTCGACCAAGGGAAATGACCACTGAATATCGTTTAATATCTGCTTATCTATGACGTCTAGTTCATTAACCAGCATAAGTGATGTGCTATAGAGTAATGTTTAATTATTAAAGTGTATCCTTCAACGATTATTTTATCAGACATAACTGTTTATCTACAGTTAATGCTAATTGTGATCGAATATCCCCTCGACATTTTACTCGTTGATATCCTAAATGACAGAAAAATAAAATCACAGTCACGATTTGCTAGCCGAATGTTTTAATCAGTAATTTCTTATTATTCAAAATACAGGGAAAAATTCTTGCAATTTTGAAAACATAAAAGGCGAATCTCCATCAAATAAGTTTTTTGTCGCGTAGTCCCATAAGTAATGCTACACAATTGTCATTTATGCAATTTCGACATGAGTTTCCCATAAAATATAACTCTGGTAGTGCCAAGAAAAAGATATCCCAGTAGATATGCCTAATACGTATTAACCATGCAAAATCAGGTATTTTAACAAGATTACCTCCATAAAATTTTTTATGCTTATAAGTAAAACTGACCCGAATAGGCAGAAAACGTAACTTGCTATTTCCTTAGGTTTAAAAATGAGGCATATTCTAGATAAAACGAGGGGCTATCGTCTAGCTTGGCAGGATACCATCCATTTTTGGGTATAAGCCCGGGGCGCTGGCGGTCGAGGGTTCGAATCCCTCTGGCCCCACATCAATATTGTCGCTTTAATAGGCACCGCTTTCTATAGAGGATATGTCAAATTCCACCGTTGAACTAAATTCTTTGACGGGTAGTGAAGGCAACAATTATTTGACAAGTGCATACAGAATGTTTGTATTTTCAATCAGATCTGAAGTCACTAGGAAATATTATGAAAGACGACTTAGACATTTCTTTAATCATATCAATTTTGACTTGGAAAATAATACCAATATGGAATTAAGATGCAATAATTTTTCCAATAAAGGAAAAAATGATGCTAATTGGGCTGTTGCACAGGTGATAATATTTTTACAATTTCAAAAAGAAAGAGTCCAGAACGGAGAAATAACTGCGTCTACATTAAGGAACTTTATTAAGGCAATAAAATTATTCTGTGATTCCTCAGACCTTAATATCCCTTGGAGGAAACTGATGAAAGGCCTTCCACGCGCAGTACAAGCTGCAAATGACAGAGCACCCACAATAGAAGAAATCCAAAAACTTGTTGAATATCCCGATAGAAGGATTAAACCTATTGTTTATACTATGGTATCATCAGGAATACGATTAGGCGCTTGGGATTATCTCAAATGGAAACATGTAACTCCTATCTACGACCATGATGATAAAACAGTAGTAGTAGCGGCCAAACTAAAGGTTTACGAAGGTGATGTTGAAGAATATTTTTCTTTTATTACTCATGAAGCCTATAAGGCATTAAAGGATTGGATGGATTTCCGTGCCTCATATGGAGAGGACATAAATGGCGAGAGTTGGCTAATGAGAGATCTCTGGCAAACAACTAATGTAAGATATGGTGCTAGATGGGGACTTGCTACCATACCTAAAAAAATTAAGAATACTGGTATAAAGAGACTATTAGAACGAGCACTATGGGATCAAGGTATACGAAATAAACTCAAAGATGGAACAAAAAGACATGAATTTAAAGCAGCACATGGTTTTAGGAAGTTTTATAAATCAAGAGCAGAGCAAGTTATGCGACCTATTAATGTAGAGATTACCATGGGTCATAATATTGGTTTGTCTGATTGTTACTATAGACCTACAGAAAGAGAAGTCTCAGATGATTATCTAAAGGCTGTTGATTTGCTTACGGTAAATTCAGATGGTATTACTTTAAAGAAAGAAGTTCAACAGCTTAGAGAAGAAAATCAAAATAATGAATACGTAATAAAAGGAAAACTTCGGGAAAAAGACGAGGAAATACGGATATTAAAGGAGCAAAACTTACAAAATAATGATACTCTGTTAATGCTATCTGACAAAGTCCAGATATTGATGGATAAGATGAGTAAATCAGATAAACTTCCCTAAATGCTCTTTTCTTCTGGATAGTCTCTTTTCTTCTGATAAATTTAATAAAATATTTTTCTTATTGCTTCCTTCATCCCATGATTCTTCATAGAACTGTTGTAATTGATTGTAAATTACTGGATACAAATTTTTAAAAGCTTCCTTTGTTATTACTTTCTTTTTATCTGATTTAGTAAGATGCAAACTGTTTTTCTCAATATGTTTCATAACTTCTTTCTCTTGGTTGTCTTTCAAATCATGTAACAAAACTGATTTTAAAAATTTGTCATATGTTTCTAATGTTTTTTCGTTAAGGGCCGCCTTTAACCACTCTATTCCTTCGCTTTTCAAAGGCCTGTATATGTCATCTTTTTCATGATAATTCTCAAAAGTTTTCAAGAAAACAAAAATACTATAAGAGCCGATCTGATTAACAAATTCAAAAATAATCCTTTCTAGGAAACTCTTAAACTGAGGGTTTATAAATTTTAAGTATCTTTATCCACTATTCTCTCCGAATATTCTATCTGTGCTTTTTCGGTATTAGTCTTTCCTGTATATAGCATTTGAGAAGTATAGGCAGAAGTAAACGTAACCGATGAAGCAGATCCTAATAGTTTATTTACAAATAGTGACTTTAAGCCATTCCCTTTAATAATTTCGTCATTAGATATTTCTGGTAAGATATAATAATTTCCTCTCTCGCCGTATCTTTTTACTATGTCATAGTTTTGTAATGACTTTATATGTCTTCGAAGAGTATCCCTATCTATTTTCAACTTCTTTGCTAGTTTGAAATGCGCGATCCCCACTGTTCCGGTAATCTCTATTTCTTTCAGAATTCTATTGTCTAACTTTTGGATTTTGCCTTCAAGAAGTAACTTATCGTAATTGGCCATGGCGTAACAAGGCGTATAATCCTTCTCTACTATATATCTTAATTATGGTTTGTATCTTATGGAAAATAGCGAGTCTATCTCTGAGAATCCGCCTCGTGAGATAGCATATAGAAAAATACAAGGATTAGTAGGAGACTACTCATTTTCTTTAGTTCTCCCAAAATCATACGCAGTTAACCTGGGCATTGGCAAGGGAGACTTTGTAAAAGTATTCCAAGAAAATAACAAGATTATCATAGAAAAAGCTTAAGTGAGATGAAAAACTTGGAAAAAGAAATTTCTAACAATAACAACAATAATCCTTCAAAGAATAACCCTTTCACCGATCCTATTGCTTTTAAAATCAACAAGAATACATTTGGGTTCGCTGTTAATGATACATTACGAAATATACTCATTCATTCTCTTACCATAACTACATATCATATCATCATTGAGACTGGTGAAGGAAAAATTGAAATTGAATTAAGTGATTGTGAAAATGCTTTTGATTTTATCAAGCAGGTTGAAATTGGATTAATAAATAATGATCAGTTCATACGACCTGAGGTTGTTCATACGATAACCGAGTATCTTAACAAATATCCTAAATCCATCGAGAAAGTTTTGTCATATTTCAAACGGAAGGGTATCAATCCTGAGAATGATAACGACGAAAGTAAAGCAGTTGACGAAGTATTAAATATTGAGATACAAAATAGAAATCAATGTGAAAATAATCAATCAAAAGGCTTTTCCATTTTTAAGCAGCAGAACGAGCAAAAAATAGCGTCTTTATGCAATCATATACTTACCTACGGTACTAGAATAAATAAGAAAGGAAATAGGGTAATAAATACAAAGCTCATTTATCCTAACAGGCTTCCAGGTTCTGGAAAAATAGATGAGGATAACTTTAAAGCATTCGTTAATCATTCTCTCTTTAAAGCCTGCCCTTCATTATTAGAAATGTTACTTGCATTTCCAGTTTATGAGAGGTCTGAGATAATTCGTATGGCCCTTGAGAATGCTGTTGCTCATAATATAAATTACAAAGTCGAAGTTGACCTAGAAGGTATTCCCTTTTTCTTAATAGACGATGCGGTAAAGAAAACCTACCAATATGATATAGAAAAAGATGACTTAATTTGCTCTGCTTTGAATTATATTCATAGATTTGGTATAAAAACGGATAAGAAGGGCAATCGCATTTTGGATTCTAATCATATAGTCACAGACAACTCACAGATACTGATTAACCCTTCATTTTTTGAAAAAGATGTCTCTCTCTTATCCGCCTTAGAAAAATTGCCAAAAGAAACTAGAGAAATCTTTTTTCAATTGGTCCTTGATGCATTATTTTGTGATGGTGTAAAACCAAAGAAAGACCCGGTTTTTACAAAAAACGATTCAGACAATAACGACGGCAAGTCATCATCGCAGGACAAAGACGGGAGCGATAGCGATTAGACAAGAATTCTGAGAATTACATACGGGGCAGATACTGATGAATCATGACTCAAACGATAAAAAAACCAGTTCAGAGTTATTAATGGAAGTAGCATTAGAGAAAATTGAAACCTTGTTTAAGGATCAATTTGGTGAAGGTCATGTTAGAGTATTTGTAAATAATGATCACCTTGAAATAATTCCTATAAACAGCAACAAATTCACCAGATTTATCTCAAAGTCGTTTTATGATACTTATGGCCATGTATTAAGCAGAGAAACGATAAAGGATGTGTCTCAGATACTTCAAGCCAAAGCCGAATTCGGAGGTACAAAATACGACTTGTTCCTAAAGGTGGCAAAATACAATGATGATTTGTATTATGACCTGACCAATGATAAACATCAATCTATCAGAATATTTAAAAATAAAGAGAAAGGCATAGCTGAATGGGAGATATTAGATAAAACTCCAGTTCCCTTATTCAGAAGGTATAATCAAATCCCTCAAGTGTTACCAGTTGTTGCTAATGATTTAGACACTTATCAAGAACATGTTTATGAACATTCGCAGGACAAAAACAAGAAAGATGCTTTAGACATTTTCTTAGATAATTTGACCAATATCAAAAATAAAGAATCAAAATTATTGGTAAAAATATCTTTGATATCGTACTTTGTTCCGGATATTCCACACATTGTCATGCTAGTTCATGGAAGCAAGGGAAGTGCAAAGTCAACCTTTCAGTATATGATAAAAAGCATTGTAGAACCAGCAAAACCATCTCTTTTAACCCTGCATAATAATTCAGGCGAGTTTATCCAGCAATTATCTCACTACTATTTACCAGCATATGATAATCTAAAATACAATCCAAAGTGGCTATCTGACGAAGTATGTAAGGCAGTAACAGGTGTGGGTCAAACAAAAAGAGCCCTTTATACCAATGATGAGGACAAAATATATGAATACAAACATTGTTTTATTTTTAACGGAATCAACGTCGCCTTTTCAGAACCCGATGTATTAGACAGAAGTATTATAATCAAGCTTGAAGAAATAGACAACAAGAACAGAAAAACAGAAGAAGATATACTTAACGAGTTTAACAATTTAAAACCCTGGATTCTCAAAGTCATTTTTGACACTTTGGCAAAAGCCATGACTATCAATTACGATGTCAAGTATAGGCTGAAAAGAAAGGGAATACTACCAAGGATGTCAGACTATGCTGTTTGGTGTGAGGCCGTATCTCAATCTCTTGGAAATAAAGAAGGACAGTTTCTAGACATATATTATGAGAATTTAAATCTGCAACTTGAAGAAATAATAGAATCGTCTGTAGTTGCTAAAGTCCTAATTGAATTCATGGAGGGTAAAGCTGAATGGAATGGATCAGCAACCGAACTGCATTCTACATTGACATCTGCTTTAAGCGACAAAGACGAAAGACTTGCAAGAAGCAAATCATGGCCAAATTCTTCTAATTCGCTTTCAAGAAAAATCAACGAACTATCGTCCACTCTGAAAAATAGAGGTATTGAAATTTCTCATGGCTATGATAACAAAACAAAAAGTCGGGTTATCCGAATTACAAATACAGAAAAAATACCGTCGTTATCGTCGTATCGTAGTAGTGACCGTGAGTCTGGTAAAACAATAACTGAAATGAACGTTTTTAATTTCACAAATTCAGAGAACATAGAAATAGAACGAAAGTCCGAATTAAGACATAGAGGCCCAAACTCTGATAATAAAATTCCCGATGTCCATGACAATGACGACAAGAATATCAACAGAGTAATCAACATATATCAAATCGCTGATAGAATTCATGAACATAGCGATATTTGGAAATGCAAACGCTGTGATCATAGAGGAGACAAATGGGATCTGTTAAGTCACTATCCTAATTGCAGGAATAATAACAATTAATAAATTCTAGATAGATAACCTCAAATAATTACGACGATACTACGGTTACTACGATATATTTCCTATTATTTAGAAATTTAGATGACCACCGTTTCAGACCATGCAATATCTTTATAGCTTTGAACTTGATTAAATGCAATATCTGCAATCACTATGTCAGCCAATAATAACACAAACAACAAGTTAATTGTTGAAAGAAGAGAAAAAGTTATGGTCTTGGTGACAAAAGGGCTTAAGGGATATCAGATAGCTCAGCAGCTGAATATCGACCCCTCAACTGTAAGTCGTGATATTCAATACTTGTCAAAAGAATCTAATAATGCTCTTAATTCTCTTGCAAAGGAAACCTTACCATTTATGTATCAAAGTTCAATAGAAGGAATAAGAAGTATTCTAAAAGAGTCTTGGAAAATATATAATAATGAAGAGAAAGATCTGGAATTAACCTGGTCCCATAGACTGAAAGCATTGGAGATAACAAAGTCTTGCTATGAGTCTATGTTCAAACTGGTATCAGAAGGTCCATCGTTGGTTTACATGAAGGCGCTGGAAGAGAGAGTAGAAAAAATATCTTCTGCTTTTGCTAACGAAGATGAAAATCGATAGATATCTAGACAAATTCAATAAGAAATTAGGTAAAATAGAAAAAGATAGAAAAGAGGAGTTAGGGAAGGCCGAAAAGATAAATGAGGTTGATCTTTTGGTAAAGTTTGATGGTTATAAGCCTCTCAAGTTTGAGCGATTAAAAAAGCATGGTCAGATTATCTGGGATCATGCATTAGACGCATACGAAATGACTCCTGATGAATTTGAGTATTACTTGGCGCGTTATTTGTACGAAACTACGCCGGAAGAACGTTATGACAAAGCCAAATCTGAATGGTTTGTCCATGAGCATACGACGTATGGTAAAGTCGGAATAGCTCATCTGAATATTGATATTAATCATGATGTTGTTATCCCTATTAGTAAAGCATATGGATGTACAGGAGACAAATGTGTTCCTGAATGTAAATATTATAATAGAACTGGAATGATAGAGGATGATAAAGTAATACAGGAATGGATGGAAAAAAAGACGATAGTAGATCTCGATCAATACAAGGAAGAACTGGGTGAAGAACTGTTTGACAAGATAATTCGAGATGATGATAGTTATGATAGAGAAAGGATGCGACAAGAGTGCATTGATCATTACTGTAAGTTATTGTATGAAAAGTGGTGAACCATCCCGAATAGCAAGGTTCAATAGTATTTGAATAAAGATAATTTTAACTATAAATGTAGCTATTTGTCTTGATTTATCATTTGAATGATTGTACCGCAGAAATTAGAGGACTGGAATCTTAAAGTGATAGAAGAACTAGTTACTGCCAAAATCAATGAAAGCGATCGACACGATTTCAAACTTATCCTTCCAGAGGCAGAAACTCTTACCAAAACATGTTGTGCTTACGCTAATACAAATGGAGGCTTTATTGTATTGGGAATAGGGCAATCGAATAATGAGTGGAAAATAGTGGGCATAAATAATCACACTGAATTGGCCCATCAATTTGGTCAAAAATTAGTCAACGCCGAACCATCCTTGCCTTTTAACCTGCCGAAAATAATAAAACTACCAAGTTCGGATAAAGTCATAGCCATTTTTCATATACCTTTGAGCGATGAAAGGCCCCATATACCATCGGTTTCAGATAAGAGAAAATTTTGGAAAAGAACAAACAAGGGAAACGTTGAAATGACTTATCAGGAAATTAGAATGTCTTTTCAACGATATGAAGAACGAAGAGAAAAAATTAAATTACTTCATATAGAGCTATTTCTAAATTTAGAAACGTTGAAAGGAATTAGAGAATATTATAATAATGGTATTCCTGACAGCAATTTTTACCAATTTATTTTGGATTCAACAACCATTACATCATTAGTTTCTGACTTATTTAGTATCCTAGGAAAAGATCCAGGAATATTACGGAATCTAATTCTAATTAGAAAAGAAATATCTCGAATGAACCTAGAAAATGAATTATTTAATTCTAGAATTATTCTTCCACAATCAAACCAAAGACAAATTGTAATTGATCATAACATTTTTATCAATCAAACTGCCGCAGAGTTGATTCCTCATGTCGAGGTCACTATTCAAAGAATCGAAAATCAATTTCAAATTAAAAATCCACTTCTGGAATAGACCATGCTCGTTTTTTTACAATTTGGCATTTTATTGTAGATCACTTACCATCGAAATTCAATGACAATTAGAGATAGGTGTATGAAATTGTCTTCACTAATTCATTGAAGCATTTCTGCCATTAGTTTGTGAATTTTTGGTCTTGGCTATAATAAGAATTTATCAATTTCATTTTTGTTATAATTACAGGTAGCTTAGATGTATCAGGAGCTAAATCCTTAATCGCGTAATATTGATCCTTTGACAGATCTTCTACACGGAGATTTATAATAGATGGATATTTCCAAAACTGTTGATGGATATATTTTAGAAATAATTAATTTTTTTATTTTCTGATATTAACTCTGCTTTTCGTGATCAAAATATACAAAATCGCACCTACCACATACAACCGCAATAGGAGTTGTCATACCCAAGGCTATAGGATTGTAAGAGCAATTTTGGTCACAATCAGTACAAACTATTTTCGGTAAAAAATGATAATATTTTCCAACATGACCATATAGAGACTGATCTTTTAGATAAGTATGCATAATTTCTATTGAATTTGGATCCTTTTTGGAGACTGGAATTACAAAAGACATACTACTAATTCCGCTATTAAAGTATATTAAAGAATCGCAGGGTATGATTTTGGGTCTCTATTCTCCTTTCACATTTCTCTATTTGTAACTTATGTCTAGTAATAACTCTGGGGGCATGGGAGGAATATAGGAGGCGTTTAAGCCGGAAGCCCTAATAGATCTTATGCCGGCTATTAAGCAAGATATAAAATTGGAAATGAAATTCAGTCAAGTGAGGAAACAGATGAAAATTGTATTTAATAAGAAAGAAAATGCTTAATGATATTTCGAAGAAAATAGATAAGGCCGAAGAAAATGCAAAAGAGATTGAAGCAATTAATCTGGAGCAGCGTGTTCAAAAATGAAATAATTGATGTTTAGATATGGTGATTGACGTATTCATAAAGAGTACAGAGATATTAGAAATTGAGAACTACAATAAGGAATTTGGGAACCGGTGGCCCATCTGATCATTAGAGGATGCTATCATCAAGAACTGACTATATAATAATCTATATTCGGGTATGTTTCTATAAAACAGAATTGCAAAATCTAAATAAAGGTAGTTAAGTTAAATATGGCAAAGTAATTGGAATTATTTTTAGGACTAATTGGTCCAGCTGGGACTAATCTTGAAACTGTTTTGTCTGTTCTTACTTCACTATTTCATAATATACAATATGAAACCAAAGAGTTCAAAATAAGTAGAATATTGGGTGAATTTCCCGAAGCGAAAAAGATCAATTCATCGATGGAATTTGAAAGAATTAATGGTTTCATGAATCTGGGTAATTCTATAAGAAAAGAAAGCAAGATGGATGATATTTTAGCCAGATTGTCGATATATAAAATAAGAACTTATAGAAATAACATTCTAAATGACTTAAAAAAGCCCCTCGAAAGAACTGTATATATAATTAATTCTCTTAAGCATCCATCAGAACTAAAATTCTTGAGAGATGTGTATAAATCGTCATTCTATGCTATATCCGTTTATACCTCCCGAGAAAAAAGACTATATCATCTTTCTCAAAAAATGAGCCTATCCGAGTTTAGTCAACCATATGACAGAATGAATGTAAAAGCTGAAGAATTGATTCAACGTGATGAATCGGAGAAAGAACGAAATCCTCATGGACAAAATATAAGGGACACATATCCTGAAGCGGATGTATTTATTGATGCTACAACTGATCAAACCTTAAAACAATCGCTGAAGCGTTTTATCGAAATTATTTTTGGCAATACGTTTCATATTCCTACAAATGATGAATTTGGAATGTTCAATGCCTATTCAGCCGCACTGCGTTCAAGCTCATTGGCACGTCAAGTGGGGGCCGCAATCACTAATCAAAACGGAGACATACTTTCAACTGGGATGAATGATATTCCATTAAGTAATATAGACATTCAAAACAACAACTATGATGAAAGAAGCTATACCTCAAGTTATGATACAAGTGATGAAAAAAAGCTTCTCGTTTTGGGAGATCTACTTCGCAAATTGAATGAATTAGAATTGTTAAAACAGTGTTACAAGGATAATGAATTTGCTGATTTGATTAAAAAAATCAAACCTGATTTAAAGAATTCCCAAATTATGAATATTATTGAATACAATAGAGAAATACATGCTGAAATGTCTGCAATACTTTCTCTTACAAGAAATGGTATGAGTACTAATGATTGCAAATTATTTACTACTACATTTCCTTGTCATAACTGTGCAAAACACATTATTGAAGCAGGTATAGAGCAGGTCATTTACATAGAGCCATATCCAAAAAGTCTGACAGCAGATATGTATTCCGACTATATTCAAATAGGTAGCGAATGCAATAACAAAGATAAGGTATACTTTAAATCTTTTATTGGAATTTCTCCAAGAAAGTATATCGAATTATTCAGAATGATGCAACGTAAGGATGATGACGGAAAAATAATTTCATGGAATAGAACTCATCCTAAATTAAGATACTCTGAAATCCCTGAATTTTATATATCGAGAGAAGCCAACGAAGTCATTGAGGCAGTTGATTTTCTAAAGAAGAAATTAGCAGAATAATGATATATACTCCCTTACACTGAGTTTGTGTAGGTATGTTCAAGGCTAATTGGGAATGTGAAGTAAGTATGAAAGAAAAGGAGTTAACGTTAAAGGAAGAAATGAATAGAGAAATAGAAAATTTTAAAGAAATTCCACCGTGGTTAAAGATCTATAAAAAAGATAAACCAAAAGAGTAATCTGTTCATCCATTTAACAATATTTTAATGAATTTCATCGACTAATAATTCTATTTGATCCTAGAATAAAGATACATTTGGATTATCGTGCATTGGCGATAGCCCTGGTACTGTTAAGTGAAATGATCTATCGTCTTTTAACCTCACCATTTCCTAACCGCTCTATTTGAATGAAAGAGTTTGGACCATATCTCCTATGTCTAAAAGTAATGC
Source organism: Candidatus Nitrosocosmicus agrestis (assembly GCF_008389435.1). Lineage (GTDB taxonomy): Archaea > Thermoproteota > Nitrososphaeria > Nitrososphaerales > Nitrososphaeraceae > Nitrosocosmicus > Nitrosocosmicus agrestis. The sequence goes on from NZ_VUYS01000005.1 coordinate 177,570, forward strand.
TATTATATTAACTACGGTTAAATCATAACGATAAATCTTGTTGTATTCTCCAAATTTCATGTCTATCCCAATATCGACACATGAACTAGTGGGAATGAAAAAAGGAGAGAAAGATGAGTAATCAATTCATATCCAAACACAATGATGAAAACATTCTTCTCAGCCCTACCGCTAATGCACATATAATCCTAATTCATGAAAATCAGTTTGATTTAGATACAGCAATAGCGACTTATATTAATGAAGGACTAAAGAGAGGTCAACTATGCATTTATGCTTCGGTTAGTTTAGCAAATGAAGGTTACTTGGACGATTTTTCGAAGCGAATTACAAACTACAAAGAAAATCTAGAGGAAGGAAATTTGATTCTTATAGATATGAGACCTCATTATGTTAATGCAATGGCAGGAAACTTAGAATCTTATGATGAATTGAAAGAAGCAATAACAAATATTGTCAGTAAGGACAAAAATAGATCTGACAAGTTTATTCGAATAATTGGCGATTGCACAACGTTGTTACTCCAAAATAAGCATTTAGAACAATGTATTCAAGTTGAACAATGGTGTAACCAAAATCCATTAGAAGGTTCTATTCTTTGTGCATATCCAAAATCATTATTGAATCAGTTTCCAATTAATGTCTGTCTTTCTAGATTATTTAATTGTCATGATATAATAGTCAACAGCAGTGGAAAACTAATTCCCAAGTTTGCTAGACAATACATGTTCGAATTCAAGTCATGAGATAAATAAGCCAAATTTTATTAATCTATTAGTCTATTTTATAAAAGCGAGTATTAACGTTAACTTAAAGAACTAACAATGTTATAAAAATACTCAATCTTAATATGGAACATTTTTCTGTAACAGTTTATGAATAATATAAAGACTATTTTCTTATTATTATTCCTATTAATAGGAACAACATGCTTAAATGAACCTTTTATGCCTCTCAGTAATGCCAGTAGTAATTCAAATGATGAAGATGATTGTGATCCTGAGGATAGGGAATTCTTTGGAGACGACTGGTGTAATGACTTTGGCTCCTCTTCAGAAGCCAATGATGATATTGATGCCAATGACGATGATTGTGATCCTGAGGATAGAGAATTTTTTGGAGACGACTGGTGTAATGACTTTAGTTCAAGTTCCGACGATAGTAGCGATGAACAAGATGATTCAGCAATAACAGATAATGATGATGGAGATCTAGCCTCTCAACCTTCATTAGAACCTGAAGAACAAGAACAGCAAGACAATTTCCAATCTATCCCTGATACTCCTGAAAATGATAACCTTCTTCCTGCTCAAGAATCTGGCAAGGGATTAAATGATAATTGTTTAAAATCAGGATTTAGCCAGGAGAGATGTAATAACATGCTATTTTCTGATGATCCTGGGGGATACTGCACAACACTTAAGATGGGTGGTTTGCCTTGTCCTAAAATACAGGATCCAGCATTCACTTATGGGAATCCAGAGGCAGCAAGGTTTCAATCAGAACAGCAAATTGAAAATACGGAACGTGCGATACAAGAATTTGATGATGCAGTACCAAATGACTTAGGCCAAGGGTTTGCAGATAATTAGCGTTTATCAGGTTCACTTAATTTTTTATAATTATTTATTTTCCACATATGTTTAACCAGTCTGAAGTTATTGTCTTTTCATTATTTCCAAAGTATGGACTATGCTTAACATGCAAACTATATTATCGGACCATATTCATTTACTCACAATATGTTAATTATAATAGTTAATGATAATGGAGTTGATTGCAAAAATAAAGATTTTTAAATAACCTGCAATTCAATGATGTAATGAATAAGCATTTAATTATAATTTTAGTTATCCTTTCGTTAGGATTGATGCTTTTCCCTTATAGTGCAAATGCTCAGACGCAACTCGAAGACTTAACAAATACGTTTAATGATAACTCTACAGGTTTTACCATACATTATCCATCAGATTGGCAAGTTGCATCCAATCAACAATTAGAAACTATATTCGGTCCTGCTATAGAAGAATTGCAAGATAATAATACTGATATGACTATCGAAGAAATTGGTAAACCATTATTAATTCTATATCCAAAGCAACCAACTGGAGCTAATATTATGGTAATGTATCAACAACTTCCTTCCCCCATGACATCTCATTCTTTCATGAATTCTTCATTAATGTCTTTACCTGTGGATATTATAAAACCGAGTAATATTTCGTCGACTTCAATAGGGGGATTAGCAGCATTTAAAGTTGACTTAACCGATATAGTTAGCAATACGGTATTGACTCAGCTGTATGTTACAAAAAATAGTACTAATGGGTTTATTATACAATATCCTGCAAATGATGAATTAGAACTACAGGAAATACAAAGTATAAATTCAATAGTTGGATCAATTAGATTCAATTAATTTTTATCGAATGTAGTTATTTAGAATTATAAATTTTTCAGTAAGATTGTATTTGCAATTGAGTTGTTGGAGAAGAATGTTTGAATTTGAGCTTAATTGGCATGCGGTAAGGATAAATACCACAAATGTAAATGCTCTCATAGTGAATGAAAAAAAATAATCATTTGTTTGTATTTGGCTTAACACTTTTTTTAGTAATTTCATTATTAGTTTCTCCATCTCTCGTGGGTATGAATGTCATGGAGAATGTATATGGTCAATCTTCTGGAGAATCAGATCCAAAAATTCGAACTGGGCCGCCTGCAGATGAATTTATCTCTAAGGATTTTCCTATTTCTGAACAAAATCCTACTAATGCTGAAATCCACGGGGATACAAAAGTAACAACAACAACTCCCACCCCTCCTACTAATGCTGAAATCCACGGGGATACAAAAGTAACAACAACAACTCCCACCCCTCCTACTAATGCTGAAATCCACGGGGATACAAAAGTAACAACAACAACTCCCACCCCTCCTACTAATGCTGAAATCCACGGGGATACAGTTAAGATATCAACTCCTGAACCGCCTTCTTCAGTAGTAAAAAAGAATCCTTTTAAGATTTTCAAAGGATTGAAAACAATTGTTCCAATCTTCGCAGTTGCTGGGTTGTTACTAACAGCGCAGAGTGCTCATGCTGCTTATCAAAATGGAGATTATGGTACGGCTATAGGCGATTCTATGCAAGTATTAGGTGATTCTATTGCTATAGCTGGCGTTGTTACTGTGCAGCCGGAAATAGTGGCGGCCGGAAAGGTGCTAAGTTATGGTGGACTAATTGTAAGTACTGCCTTCTTCTTTTTTAAGGGCGGGTTAAAGATGATGGATTCGTTGAAAGCTGAAGCCAAAAAAGCTCCTTTCGTCTCTAATTCCAACCCCATTACAAGAGTAAGTGATACTAGAAGCAGTAATAACGAGGACAATAGTCCCAGATCTGTAGTAGAATCGGTATCAGCCAGAATTTGTGATAGTGCCTGTCTTGCTGAAAATAATGATGTGGATCCAGATAATCCAGATAATCCAGATAATCCAGATAATCCAGATAATCCAGATAATCCAGATAATCCAGATAACGTCGGAAGTCTCCCTCCAATTTGTAATCCTGGTCAAATTCTAACATTTGAGGGTTGTGTACCTGAGACTCCAACATGTGGTGAAGGCGAGGTCTTGGAGAATGGCCAATGTGTACCTGAGACTCCAACATGTGGTGAAGGCGAGGTCTTGGAGAATGGCCAATGTGTACCTGAGACTCCAACATGTGGTGAAGGCGAGGTCTTGGAGAATGGCCAATGTGTACCTGAGACTCCAACATGTGGTGAAGGCGAGGTCTTGGAGAATGGCCAATGTGTACCTGAGACTCCAACATGTGGTGAAGGCGAGGTCTTGGAGAATGGCCAATGTGTACCTGAGACTCCAACATGTGGTGAAGGCGAGGTCTTGGAGAATGGCCAATGTGTACCTGAGACTCCTCCAATACCCCCGTGCACCTCTGAAAACGTGGGCTCAGGTAATTGTAAATCTGATAATGCAGAATGTACGCAGAATCCTGTACTTCCTGCTGCTGTTAATTGTAATTTTACCGATAGTGAAGGTAACACTCATCTTTACACTTATTGGAATGGTGTTTTACACGGTTATTGTGCGCCAGGTGGAGGATGTGTCTCTACTCCCATAACAGGTCCTCCAGTTGACGCCCCTCCGCCACCACTCTCCACAACTGAAACTGCCACACTAGCAACAACTGAAACTGCCACACTAGCAACAACTGAAACTGCCACACTAGCAATAAGTACAGTTGCACCATGTGAAAGTTTGACATCTATTAAATCTAATTGCTCTAGCGTGGTATCCTTACCTTCTACTTTAACTCCTTTTATCACTACAACTGAACAGCCTACAGCCGAATCTACTACAACTGAACAGCCTACAGCCGAATCTACTACAACTGAACAGCCTACAGCCGAATCTACTACAACTGAACAGCCTACAGCCGAATCTACTACAACTGAACAGCCTACAGCCGAATCTACTACAACTGAACAGCCTACAGCCGAATCTACTACAACTGAACAGCCTACAGCCGAATCTACTACAACTGAACAGCCTACAGCCGAATCTACTACAACTGAACAGCCTACAGCCGAATCTACTACAACTGAACAGCCGCTTTCAGACTCTGATGATAGGCTTGACAATTCTCAATCTAGTGACAATATTAGTGATGACAACGGCGGAAGTGATGACAACGGCGGAAGTGATGACAACGGCGGAAGTGATGACAACGGCGGAAGTGATGACAACGGCGGAAGTGATGACAACGGCGGAAGTGATGACAACGGCGTAAGTGATGACAACGGCGGAAGTGATGACAACGGCGGAAGTGATGACAACGGCGGAAGTGATGACAACGGCGGAAGTGATGATAGTCAAAGCGGTAGTGATGACAACGGCGGAAGTGATGACAACGGCGGAAGTGATGATAGTCAAAGCGGTAGTGATGACAACGGCGGTACCTAATATGCGAACAAATCCCATCCCTCCATAGTATTATGAAGAATGTGGAAAGAGTTGATCTACTTGAATATAAATCCAGAATTATTTGACCTTATACTAGCAATATCCCAATCCGTTCTAGGCCAGTATATAGACAAATAATTAAAAAAGAATCCGTCATTTGTGTCAAATTTGTTTCACAAACCTCTGGCCCATTGATCATACTAAATTGAATCTTCGATATCGAAAAAAATTTGAATTGACTTGAGTTTATGATTTTGTCTATTGTCTTTAAATTTTTAATGTTGTAAGAGATCCATGAATAAGGTATACGAAATTAACTCGAATATTCTCCTACTTGCTAATATTGCAATAGTAATTCCTTTAAAATTAGAAAGGATAGATGGATTAATATCTAATTATTATAACAAACAATGTAGGGATCTACAGATGACTATCTCCATCATAATACCTGATAAATTATCTACTGCAGGCATGGGTGAATATCATTACTCATTTCTACAAGAGGGACTTTATCAGCCTGATCAAGATTCTCCTGAAAGTTGGAGAGTAGTCAGTGTTAGACATCTAGTTGATGATGACTCAAACAGCCTACAAGAGTATGAGAAATGTATTGATACGGCTATAGCCACAATTAATCAGCATGGAAAGGTAGTAATTTGTTGTAGTTATGGTATATCACGTAGTAACGCTATTGCTGTAGGTGTACTTGTAAAACATTTTGGAATGGATTTTGATAATGCGGTAGAATTAGTAAAAAAAATGGTCAGCAAAGCAAATATCAAAAATGCACATATAATAAAACTAAAAGAACTATTCGGAATTAACAATAGCAAAACCTTTGTCTCCACTTGATGTTTTAAAATTACAAATAATCTTAGTTGTAAACTGTCGTCAAAGTGTGTGCTTGTAAATACGCAATACGAATTGAAATCTCCTACTTTTCGGCCTTTTCAGTTATGCTAGTCTACTCAAGATTCTGTATATATGAGTATATGGAAAAATTAATCCATGATGGTCAAATTTGTTTCACCACTGTCTGGCCCACTGTTATATTGCTACTTTCTTAATATTCACAAATAAAACAAAAGATGAAAGAAAAATTTGGAATTAGAAGCACAGAAACAAGTTTTAATGTTCATGTTTTTATTTGTATTTAATATAGGTAGCTTCAACTATAGTTATGACCTAGAACAAGTAGGAGATTTCTTTGATAATGTTGTTTCTTTCCTATTTAAGATATCGTAAAAAGATGTGAATTTCTATAAAGATGAAAAAAGTATCTTTGGATGGGGACTTTAACAGTATTATGATATTTTTGCAATACTCATTCTTGATCGAGTGTTTAGCTCACAATTTTGCAGAGGTGTACTAAATAACGCTAATTACAATAAAGACCTATTCTCTATGGAGGAACATATGAAACTGAGATGTGTATTGATTCATAACTCTAATCATATCTAATAAGATTACTAAGGAATGGAATATTGATGATTGCAAGATATTGATGAACATGTAATTGATTTTAATAACAAGTCTTTAGTATCAAAATGTTACTGAGAGAGAAATAATTATAGGTTAGATAGATTTCTTCTTAAAATGATATCCTTTTACCACACGTACAATATGAGTGAAAAATTCTTCTGTTGACTCGATCTTTGCAAAGTGAATATTAAATATGACGATTTTTTTTGATTAATGATGAATATGTCTCATAATGACTAAATTCAGTTTCTAGCTTCTCTTAATAGTCATTTCGAAACCGAAACCTCGAGGCTTTGGAACTATTTTATTTTCTTTATTTTTTTATTATTGAAAAATGCAGTATTTTTAGAACTTGTATAACCGTCTAGCAATAAGTAATATATATTTTACAAAAAAATAATGCGGTCAAACTATTTGTACACAAAAAGATGAGATCTGTTTATCCCTTTGGTAAATGAACAAATAAGATATAATTTTTGTTCCAAATAATACGTATTTAAATTAGTAGTTATTCCAACTGTGCTTCAAATAATGACTGGAAGTGGATGAAGCAAATCAAGGAGGAGACACAGCAGTCTTGTTAACGCGTATAGAATGGATCTTTTAACTTTATTGATGTTTAGATTATATCTTTTTTACAAGTCATAGTCAAAAAAAATTAATCAATAATTTTGTTAAACTCTAGTAGAAAAATCAATCTATTAATTAATGTATAATATTATTATAAAAAAAGAATTCAGAATCAAATATCCAAACTATGATAAGTTATTTTTCAATTATACATTATGATTATAATGAGTAACGTAACAAAAAACCATAAAATGGGCATAGTAGCAATCTTTGTTGCCGCAGCTTTAGTAGGTTCAGTAGTTGCATTCGGTAACGACAATATGGCATTTGCCACAAAAAAACACAATGACGCTGAGCAAGAAATTGAACAAGGACAAGCAAACGAACAGAATGCACAATGTGTTTCTGGAGAATTTACCTTAGCTTCATGCAATAACGTTGGAATACAATTACAAGAACAGCTTGGTAATTTGGCTTTAGGCCAACGATAAACTTTTTATTTTTAAAATAAAAATTAATTATTATTTTTACTGCCAATTATAATATTACTATTTTAGTGACTTTCATTTTAAATAAATGTACAATGTCCATTTCACATGAAATAAAGAATAACTACTGCGTATTTGAGAAAAAAATGAGAATCTGCTGACATTCGCCTTTGTGAGCATACTGATATTTAGTTAACATATGTAACATTACATTGGTTATATCATTCATTAAAATATAAGTTACCTCAGCTGTTTGATTGTGTTGATTTGGCCTGTTTTTTATCCGGATAAAAACTTACTATTGGCTATCAAAACAGATGGGAAACATATGTCCAATCTACTGTGAATAAGTCTGCAAAAAGTTGTCCGCAAAAGAATTAATACTTTTTCATCCATTCTGTGCAGGGCATATTAACAAATTTGGTAAGGCAAAAAACCATGTTATTTGTTTACATGGTTCCAATTCTTTCCATATTTATTACAATACTTTACATCTGTAAGGTTTAGATCTTAACATCTATACATTTGCTTCATAGGCTGTTGTCAAATTCCCACTGAATTCGATTAGATTTTGCTGTATCCATATTATTTGAAACTCATCTTTATTCATCCACAATACACACATATCAGTTTCCAGATCTCCATAGTGAATATGAATTGACCTAGTAGGGATCAAGCATACTGTAGACAATTTGTATGGTAACAATATCGTGTTAACTTTTCATCCATTGGATTTCGAAATAGATAGTGGGAAGAATAGAAAACGCAATAAACAAAAAAAGAATTTATCTATTATCTAACATAGTTAAAACAAGGGATTGAGTCGTTAGAGATTTTGATTATTATTACTGCTTTATTCTGCCGTCGCTGATTTAGATATTTATCTCATATGCCTTATTATTTTTCCATTGTGCAAAATTTTTCTGAAATTATATGAAAGAAAAAGAATCTTTTCATAGTAATTCATCCAAAATACCATCTAAAGTCAAAGGTCAAGTAAATGAATGAATACCTTTAATGTTCATCCTTTTGACCGCATTTGCTGTTTCGTGTATTTTTTAAGCAATACAAATGAAGATAATCTTGCCGTGTTGCAGTCAATATTACTTCGACAACAACCAAACTTCAATTAATGTTGGGGAAGTATACGACCAAAAAACAATACAAATTGAAAATACCTTCATAATGTTGTAATCCTTATACCAACTGAAGCCTACGAATCAATTAATCAAAAGAAAAGTCAGCGGCCATTGGCCATTGGCCATTGCGTCCTAAATTCCACAAAACTTGTTAGTTAGTAAAGATACAGCCGTAACCTGGCATAACGTAGGTGTGGATTATGACCCTATAATAAAATTTGTAAGCCCGGTAAATGAAATATTTTTGAACCTGAAACGTTTCCTTATTTAGGGTATATTACAGTAGTTTTTAATAAAGCGGACAATATCCTTATTTTGAAGATGGCGACCTTAACGATGACAAATCATTCAAGATGACGGGTACAGTGCATGTTATAGAGTCTACTAATGGCACTGAAACTAACAAACAGCCTCCTATAAAGAAGGCTGGATACTAGAAGGTGCCATCAAAAGACTCGGATGCAATAACTTCCTCGTGGACTAGTGATGGTTATTAGGTGCTTGGAAGTCATGCTTTTAATGATGTAAAATGCGGACAAAAGGGAGCCGGTCCTACACAGACAAGAATAGTATGGGACTCTGATAAAGATAATGTGGAACAACTGCTTCAGCCGATTGTAGATATAACGAAGGAATTCCATATAGTTAAAAGAATTCTATATCTGTAATTTCACTAAATGGAAATATTTTACTTCTTGAAAATACTATGCAGTTAGAAAATGTTCACTGTATTATTCCTTCAACGATATCGGATCATGTATTTTTTTGATTATGTAGAGCCGACAAACATGATAAATATATGCTTACAAAGAATATTGATTGTTCATCTGTTTTTCAATGTTTCCTATTAGTCTGTTTGTTATACTTGGAAAAGCAATTGAACTGATAAAGTGTTATGCAAGAGAGATATATGTGATATGAGAAATTAATTAATTAATTAAGATGCTTTTTTTACAATTGATAAAAAGAACAGACTTAATATTGCTAATGTTATTGACGTATGGAATAGATCTTGTAAGAGATAGTTAGAATAGTAGTATTTTTCCATTATTAATTCTACAAATACATCAAATGCAAACAAACCAAAGGCAATTGCAGCATACTTGATGTTTTTTACACCTGTCTTTCGATAAGAAGACAGTGAAAGCACCAAAAGTGCGATTGAAATAACTCCTATCAAAATACTTTCTAAACTCTCAACTGTTATCGCGATGTCAGCTTGAAGCAAAAAATCACCGAAATTTAGATTATTAACCGAATTTAAAAGTAAGGAGGAAGAAGGTAGTTGTATAAATTCAATCATATATCAAATTCTTTTCCTTGATTCCTATTGACTAAAGAACTGGATAAAATATTTCAATGTTTTTGTACAAACCTCTATCTGATTATTTTTTATTCTAAAGAATCTTGGCAAAACATTTAGTTAATTGTATCATATTTTTTTTAAGTCAGGAAAGTTTTACCATGTTTGAATCCTTTGAATAAAAACAATGATTACAAAAATTCATGTTTTTGTTCTATTATTCCATTTTATCAATATTCCTCAGAATATGGATGTTATATTGTTTCGTGTATGTTCAGTTTGAATATTGCCTCTAGATCATTTTCTAAACCAAACTTGCAAAATTTCGCCGACATAATCGGTATCAATGCTAATAGAAAAATTAGGTGAATCAGATGGAAAATGACTTTCGCATATTTAATAGAAATCCTGTTTATCTTAAAGTATTCATTGTTGAACCAATTCTTGTATCGTGTATTGATAAGACTTTATTCGCTGACATCTATACATATGTTCAAAGAGTATCGCCAAATATAACAAAAAGTGAAGTAAAGGAGCATTTGTTTTACCTTGTTAGTAGCTCTTTTATTGATTATAATGGAAAAAATAAAACATATTATATTAGTCAAAATGGAATCGATTTACTAGATATCGTTTATTCTCAGAGAAATATACGAGAAGTAGATTATTCAAGTTTAACTTTAAAGGTAGGATGATATTTTGATTAGATTGCAGTTAAATTTGAAAGAGGGATTATTACTTACATTTCCTATAATTCTTGTTTTCATGATACTAGTTTCCTCATTTACCTCTTGCCAAATTAATTCAGCATATGGAGCCTATGCTAAAGCTCCAGAATCTCCGACGGGTCCAACGGTAAATGATGATAACCTCGCTGTTGAAAAAGTAGCTGGTGATTTGGATATACCTACCAGCATGGCATTTTTAGGACCAAATGATATTTTAGTAACTGAAAAAGAGACAGGGAAAGTGATGAGAATAACCGATGGTAAATTAATGCCAGATCCGGTATTAGATGTACCTGTTGCTGCAAGTATAGAACGGGGATTACTGGGAATAGCCATATCTAAAAATAATCAAGAGGGAAAAACTTTTATTTTTCTCTTTTATACCGCATCCGGAAATGGCGTGGATGAAAGTGATGTGGATGATGAGGTACCACCACTAGGTAATAGGTTATATCGATATGAATTGGTTGATGGTCAACTAAAAAATCCGGTTTTGTTATTAGACCTTTCTGCTATTCCTCCAAATGACAGGCCTGAGCATAATGGTGGAAAGGTTCTGATTGGTCCAGATAACAATGTGTATCTAATCGTAGGAGAAGTGGGAGGCCATAGAACACAGGCTCAGAATGTTATTGACGGTCCTGCTCCAAATGGCTTAGGTGGAGTATTACGTATAACTCAAGATGGAAAAATAGTGGACCCGGATAATCCTATCTTTGGTGAGGGATTACCCTTAAATATTTACTATGCAATGGGCATCCGCAACAGTTTTGGAATGGATTTTGACCCTCTAACAGGTAATCTATGGGATACCGAAAATGGTCCCGATACAGGAGATGAAATAAATCTAGTATTTCCTGGGTTCAATAGCGGCTGGGTGCAGGTTCAAGGTTATATGAGCGAGGATTTACTTGAAAATGGTGTTTCAGAAAATGATCTCGTATATTTTGGTAACAGCCATTATGCTGACCCGAAGTTTGTATGGGATACTACTATAGGTATAACCGCGTTAAAATTTCTGAATTCAGATAAACTAGGCAAAGCCTATCAAAATAATATGTTTGTGGGTGACATCAACAACGGGCTGCTTTATCGATTTACGCTTAACGAGGCGCGAGACAATATCCTCATAAATAATACATATGTAGGAGACTTGAAAGCCCTGCAAGATAATGAAATAAACGATCCGAAAGAGAATCAACCTTTGATATTTGGTCAAGGGTTCGGTGGAATAACCGATATTCAGGTTGGACCAGATGGATACCTCTATGTTCTTACCTATACTGGTTCTTTATACAAGATATTGCCTAAAGCCGATAGCACATTACCGATCTCACAAAAAGCCGAGACTGCGACTGAGGATGATTCGGTACAGGGCAACTCTGTAAACGTAGTTATTCGCGGAATCAATGGAGGTAATTCATATTCCCCTAATCCAATTGAAATCCAAGCCGGTCAAACCGTAACTTGGTATAACGGAGACACTATTTCTCACACAGTTACTTCCGGACAGGATGGTGATGATGATGAAGGTTCATTGTTTGATTCAGACGCAATAATACCAAACCAACACTATAGTGCAACTTTTGATGAACCAGGGGAATATGACTACTACTGTGTATATCACCCTTCTATGGTTGGAGAAGTGAAAGTAGAATGATTCTTAAAATCTCAAGTCGAATTAAATTTAGTCAGTAGGATGCTGCATGGCTATAATATATGTAATCTCTATTAAGAATGCACTTTTGACATCTGATTTGTCAGATAGTGAAAGTGCTAAACGGTTTTTTACCAACATGATATCTGAAATAGTCGTTGATAATATTGTAATTGATTTTTCGGGTGTTAAGCAAATGAACCATTTATTTGCACTTCAGTATCTCAAAAGTAAACAGAGTATGAGTTTAAAGAAGGCAATAAAAGAGATTTGTGTTCCTAAAAATATTTATCTAATGATCAAAGTAGCTCAGAAAGAAATGGATCGTTCTTCCCGCAAATCTCTGTATAAAAAGGAAATTATGCAAAATAAACTTACAGCAGACTAGGTTTAGATCCCCTCCCCGAAAAGGAATGGGTGTGCTTATTGCCTTATAATTTTGACCAACTTTACCTGCTATTTAGTATCAGTCAAGTGTGGTCAGTAGAAAGTAAGTTAATTTGATAAAGATGCTTCTGTGGTCAGGGTATTTGATATTTTATTTCCAGCAGTATCTGTCATGTAAACTTCGGCTTTAACATCTTTTATTGTTTTATCTGCAAAAGAGGTTGCAAATTGCATTGGACCAGCCTCTCCTAATACATATCCCTTCGTAATTTTTGAAGTCTTTATGACATTGTCGTCAGAGTCATATACCTTCATTGTCCCAGCCATTGGAGTATTAATCAACGAAGGATCGTTAGTTTGATAGTTTATTATTATTTTTAACTGATTATTTTCACTGCTTTTTAGCGGGGCAAATTCTGCAGATACCAAATCGATTGTAACTCTGTCCTTCGAGGCTATGTTAGTATCTGTAGAAGGAAAAGAAGTTTTTGTCTGTTTATCAAAATCACTGTTCTGCTGCCCATCTCGTTGACCCTCGGCAAATACTTTACCAACTTCACTAGGAACATATGCAGTTAGCACGAACATCATACAAGTTGCAACCAAGAGAGTCATCACAAGACCGGGTAACATAATACGATGTGTTTTTGAATGATTTCCGGTCGATTGCCTCATGGAAGAATTGTTATCTGTAAAATCTGGTGAGAATTTTAGAGATAGAGTCATGATTTATTGTAAGTTTATTGTAATATAACTACTAGGATATTTTCTAACTTAAAATATTTAACATAGAAAGTTTGTTTTCATTGTTATCTATTTTTTTATAATTATTTATTTTCTAAATCATTTATGATATGTTACTAAGCGTACTTTTATCTCATCAAATCAAAATGCACAAGAATCAGATTGTGAACCTACTCTTTCTAGACAAAGTTATGGAAAAAGAATTAGTGAAAGAAGAGCATGAGTATGTAAACCGAATTTTGTATCACTCGATCTTATTATCATCTATTGTATTGTCTAAGGAGTCATCACTATATTCTATACCTTCTGTTGCATTAATCAAGGTATTATTGTTTACCTTATTTTGAACAGAATTATGATAAAGGTAGACTCCTTGGCTTTCACAGTTGCTTACAGTATTTCCATACACTTCATTATTATGAGATTGAGACAAGAATATGCATTTATCTTCATCGTGGATATTATTATTTCGTGCTATAGAATCATACATATTCCTGCTAAACATGATTCCCGATCCTGCACTGTTAGATACCTCGTTACCTTCTATTGTAATGTTATAGCAATCCAGTGAACATATTATTCCCATAGCTCCATGATTGTAGACAGTATTGTTTCTTATTATCATATCATGGGTTGCAGTATGAGGATCAAATCCATACATGAAATTATCATGGACGTGATTTCCTTCCAAGATAATGTTACCAACACCTACAGAGTAAAATCCGAATCGATTATGATGAATTTCATTATTTTTTATGATACTGGTGCCATTATTTCCATAATAGCTGATGCCAGAACAACCACTACCGCATTCATAACCAAGATATGCTATCTCTGAGTTTGTTATATTTGTGGTTCCGGTAGTTTCATCATCTGCTTTTATATATGGTCTAGGAATAGCGTCAATGCCTGTGTGCTCATGCTCCCTGTCAGGCAGTATATCTACCTCAAATTTGATATAATCACTTTTTATTGGGTCCCATGAGGTGATTTTTACCGAATCAATGATCAAATTCCCTAATACTGTAATTGAGTTTACATTATCTCTGTCACCTCCTCCATTCTTATCTCCTGCAAGAATCTTGAGCCAATTGATATCCTTCGAATCAATGACCAAAGTAGCATCTTTCTCTACCACTATTCGTGAATCGAGTATCCAAGTATTGTTATTCTCTTTTTTTAATAGATCTGGATTTTGTATAGCTTTGTCTATATCCGTGAGGGCTATAGGATGGATGCAAGAAATAGAAATTGTATTTCTTTCGTCATCCACACTATAATTAATGCAGCTCTCGCCATCTTGAGTAGATTCTTGGGCTTGTGCTACTTCGTTTATTGAAATACTCAATACAGATAGTGAAAAAACGATTAAAAAATAATGTAATAATGCCTTTGCATTCAATGTAATTTTTCTTTTAAAGGATGACATAATAAGATTTACTGTTTGAATAGGGTTATTGGATTTACCTTAATAAAATTGCAAATAATTTTTAAGCTGCGTTAGATTTAGGAATTTCTTTTTAGATTTATTAATGAAAATAAATATACAGCAATTAATCATAGAAACCAACCGCACCTCACAAGCTAAGCTAAACATTTGACATCGAAATTCTAAAACTCTATGATGTATTATTTTACTATGGGAATTTATTGGCAGACACTTTTCTGTTTCTTTTAATATTATATTTTTTTCTGTAATGAATCTGCAAATATATCTCATAGTAGTTCAAATTGCCGATTAGTGAAAATTATACCCAGTGAACCTGCAATATTAAAAAAATTCTTTATTATAGAATTTATCACAAGACATAATACCGAATCGAGGCTAATTCGTTTCTCTTTTCTTATCAAAGTAGATTTTATAGTCGGACACAAATATCAAAGTGCAAATAATTTCTATTTTTCTTTTTTTTTTGGAAAATCACTTTAACAGTGGTCCTTCTCATGAACATCAAGGAGATATAGTAGACTGGATTTGTTACCTTCTGTTCGGTCAATCTAAATCCTGTCTTACTACATCATTTCGATTTGCTTAAGGTGTATTATTTTAGATTCTCTAATATACTAAAATATTTTGTTTTTTCTGTCTAACATAGGTGCTGACGTCAGAGATTGCTAAAATAATTTTTATAATCTAAAAAATATTGTTATTATTTTTTAATTCATATAGTAGAAAATAGCCGTATTTAAAAAAAGGGTTATTGTTGAGCTAAGGCATTATTGCCTGTATTTACCTGATTTTGAAAGTTAAAGTTGTTACCCGAACCTACTGTATCTCCGCCTGATACTACCTGGCTATTTTGCTTTGAAGATTGAGATTGTCCGATACCTTGTGAAGCTTTGTTACCTCCTTTTCCATGGCCATCTTGTGCTAAGGCATTATTTCCACTATTTTGTTGGTTTTGTACACTTATGTTGTTACAAGATCCGCTAGTGCTGCCTCCTGAAACACACTGTGAGTTTTGCTTTGAAGATTGAGATTGTCCGATACCTTGTGAAGCTCTGTTGCCATCATCGTCATCATCGTCATCATGGTGATGCTTAAAGTATTTTTTACACCAGTTCTTGCTGTGATCATCTCTGCAATCATCCCAGTTCTTGTATTTTTGTTTAGCAAATACATTATCTGACATGGCAGCTGGTGCAAAAATCATGGCTAATGCTAGTATTACAGATGTTGATACTAGTATTGTTTTACTTGGAATCATACTTGTATATAGTAATCTGATAGTTCAGCATATAACAGATACTTTAGACTTTTATGTAAATATCTTGAAGTAATATCAGATAGTAAAATATTCCTCTTATTAAAAATTATGGTACAAAAGTATAACCAATTGAAAATAGACAAGATTATATGTTGTGGTTTGTAAACACCGGTACTAATTCTCTTATAGTAAATACCTAACTTACATGGCAGTATGGACTAAAAGGATTCTTTCAATTATTTTTTTCAAATGATACGCGATAACTAATAGCTTCTTAGAAAAGTTCGTCTAACTTTAATTTTCAAAATCTAAAGGTCAACTTTATAGATCTAGATTTTGAAACATAGATTTGATACTTTGTTTGCAATATGTATACAAACGCAATTATAAAAGAAAATTTTTCCTTATCAACATTCTCTTGTATAAACTATAATTTCGTTATTATAGATAAGGTGTCACCCCTTAATAATGTAATATGTTAACAAAACTCAACTAGATCCTGATTAAATTCTTTCATACATCTTCCCTAGAATATCTTAATAAAGCCTTCAATTTGAATTAAGTGTTAGCAAAAAATTCTTTAAATTGCCTGATTATATATCCTAAATGTACCTTAATGTAGTATTGCTCTATTATTTTGATACTATGATCGTAAAAAAAAGAA
Source organism: Candidatus Nitrosocosmicus agrestis (assembly GCF_008389435.1). GTDB lineage: Archaea > Thermoproteota > Nitrososphaeria > Nitrososphaerales > Nitrososphaeraceae > Nitrosocosmicus > Nitrosocosmicus agrestis. The sequence goes on from NZ_VUYS01000005.1 coordinate 194,420, forward strand.
CAGTACAAAATAGTGTAATATTATTTAAACTTTGTTCAATAACTTTGAATAATGAAGAACTATATGAGGATCAACATTCTGGTAATACTAGGAATTAGTCTGGCATTACTACTAAATACTGGAACCTCTAGTATTTATGCACAAAACTTTACAAATCAAACTAGCGGACAAAATTTTACTCAGCAACAAGCTCAACAACAGTTGGATCAGGCCAATCAACAAATTCAACAAGCTGAGCAACAAAAACAACAGGCTCAGCAACAATTACAACAAGCAAATCAGACTCAACAACAAGCAAATCAGACTCAACAACAAGCAAATCAGACTCAACAACAAGCAAATCAGACTCAACAGCAAGATCCAAAGATGAATGAAAAACTGCTTAATTACACAAATGCAGCTATTTTAGCTTTGAACGACGATAATACAGAGGCTGCTCAAACCAGTTTACAACAAATTCAAAGTGCATTAATTAACGCAACAGGTAAACAAGTTGTTATAGTTCCAGCTCCGGCAATATCGTCATCAGATGAATCAGACGACGGAGAATCTGGCTAAACATTTTTTTATTTTTTTGATCTGCTCTTATTACTATAAAAAAATATTTTATTTGATTAAATAATTCTACTTATTCTTGTCATCAACTAAATTGAAAATTTATTTAGTCTATCTTCATCCTAGCAGCAATTGTCTTTAATTTGAATTATTTATTTAAACTTTGTAGCCATTATTTTTGTAATGACTAAACTAAAAATGTCTATTCTGTTAACAATATTTGCAGCTGCAATTTCAATAATGATCGGTTCTAACAACGTCAATGCTCAGACTGTTACTTTAGATTTACATAAAGCTAAGGATCCAGGTCCTGGATTTGGTAATGAAACTATAGGAACAGCTTCCTTTGATGCACACAATAATACATTGAATGTTGCCGTAAATATGACCGCGGTACCAAAACAAGACAAAGTATTTGAAGCATGGCTTGTTGATGCAGACGGATCTAACTATAAATTAAGCTTGGGTGCGATTGCAGGTAATAGTTTAAAGACTTCGGAAATAATGCTGAATCCATATACTTATACCCAATTCATTATTACCGAAGAACCACGCAATGATGTTGATCCGAATGCTGCGGGAACATATGGAGGAGTTGACCTGCCGCCACCATTTGGACAGTAATGGATTTTATCTTTTTTTAGGCTCAAATATTATCATTTTTTGAAGATATATATGTAGTTTTTCGAAATCTAGATCAATTATCGATTATACTTGATAATAAATTAAAGTAATAGTCATATTGCCTCATATTTAAAAGTGCATATACCAACACGAGATTCATAAGGTAATGCTATCAAACACAGAATGGGATTCATAATGTTAATACTATCATAATAAATGATCTATTGCTCTGGAAGTTTCCTCAATACTATATTATATACTATTATTTTAAATTATCGTATTGCTGTTACTATCCTTGAATATAGTACTAGTAATATTCTAATACTACAAATATCTTACTGTGTTTGTCTATGTCTGGATAGAATATAAATAAAAAGAAATTAAAGATATTTTTTTAATCTTCTACAGCGAGTCTTTCAGAGGTAACTTGTTCCGTTACTTTTTTAGTTTCCGTCACTGGTTTTTTATTTATGACCACTTCCTCTTTTACATACGGTGTCTTTGACACTTCAGCTTTTTCTTTCTTTAGGGGAATACTAATTTCCTCTCTGGATTTTATAGGACCTTCCGAAGCTACCTGCCTCTCTCCGCCTGGAGGAGACCTCTTTTCAATGGATATCTCTTCATGGGTCATGGGTATTTCTATAGTCTTAGTTTCCGTCACGGGTTCTTTTGATATTGTCGCCTGATCCTCGTACACATCCTTTGACACATCAAGCTTTTCCTCAGTCAGAGGAACAGTCATCTCATCTCTTATGGCATCCTGAGCAGTTTCAGTTTCTAGACTACTTGTTGATTCAGTATTTGTTGTTTTTGTAAAAGCTTTTGATCCTTCTCCATACTTCTTTAACATTTCGTCTTCACTTATTCCAAACCTTACGGTATCACCATCATAGCTTTCGGTTAACTCTTGAGGTATCAGAAATTTTTCCTTGTTAATGATGCCTCTTTGGACTAGTACAAAACCATTTGTTACATCCTGCACCTCTCCAAAATCTTCTCCATTTATGCCTTCAGCTTCCTTTTTTATCATGTCATTCCAATTTATGTTTGAATTCATGTAAAATTTTGATTAACATGGTTTAAATATAATACACTGATAGTACCAAAAATAGTAATAGTATCAAGCATTTTTGGTCTTACCGACGATACGAATCTATTTTCTTCTATTACTCTGCTAACTGCTTGATTCAAAAATCCATAAGTTATAATCTGCAACTATTACTCTATGACCTTGGTTTAAGAATAAATGTAAAAAAAACTGTTACAATTAATTGTATATTTATTTACCTTATTCTTATTTTTTTATAGTTATATATTTCCATTTTCTATATTGTTACTATCGTCTGTTTTTATTTGTTCATGGATCACTTGTTCTGTTATTGTTTTTGTTTCAATCACTGGTTCTTTTTTTACTATTATTTCTTCCTTAATGTATGATCGCTTTGTTATTACTGGTTCTTCTCTTTCCAGTTCGACTATTATTTCAGTGTTATCAGCATGAGGTAGATCTTCATTCTTAGCAATTTTGTTATTTGATGCTAAATTGGCTCTTTGTATTGATTTGTCGCTTGATACATATTTGAGAGCATCAGAATCTACACCTGTAGGTCTTTTAATTAGAGTAACCACATCATAACTTAGGTTAATTTGCTCGCTTATAGTTTTCTTTTTAGGCCCTTTTGTTATTTTCACACTCTCTTCTATGGTTTTCTTAGACACGTCCAGTTTTTCGTCTATCAGAGGGATCGTTGTTTGTAATTTGCCAGACATGTCAGAGGATTTAAACTTTGAGTATCCTTCAAAGTTATTTTTTTCGAATTGCTCATAACTTGCCAAATCATTGTCACTTATCTTAAATTTTACCAAATCCCCATCAAAAGATTCTACCGCTGAGCTTGGAAGATGAAATTTCTTTTTATCTATCAAGCCTCTTTGTGTAACAATAAATGTATTTCCTATCTCAACTACTTTTCCTAGGTCTAACCCGTCCAATCCAAGTGCTTCTTTACCCACCATATCATTAAAATTAATATTTGTTGGGTTTATAGCCTCTTTTTTATCTGACACAGTCTCTTATGTATAATAAATTATATAATACTGTAAAAGAAATTCTATTCAAACTCATCCTTGTTACCGTCAGGATACTTTACAGTAACTTTTTCATTTCGCACTTCTACATCAATTTTGCGATTTTCAGAAACCTTGGATTTTCTGATCACTATTTCACCGAGTTTGACCATTTTCTTGTCTATGATTATTTGTTCTCCCCAGATGGGTATGATCTGATCCTCTGGTCCTTCTCTAGTTAAATTTGAGGTATTGTTGTTATTATCGCTAGAAACTTGTATTTGGTTCTGACTTGTCTTTTTGTTTGAGGCTTGTATAGTTAGTGCCGTATTTTTATCTAAATTGGCATATGACAGAGATCTGTTTGCCCCGGATTTCTCTTCATTTTTTTTGTATCTAATTTCAATATCGATAGGGTATTGTTTTTTTTGGCTGGTGCTGTCCTCACCATTCTTGTCGGGTGATTCGCCGTCTTTTGTTGTATTCTCATTGGGATGAATCACTTCTGAGATTTTTTCTTTTATCTTTGAAAATACCTCAACTAATTCACTTTTAGAATAGGAATCAAATTCCTTTCCATTTATATACATCTCTTCGTATTTTATTGGGATTTCAATTTTTTTTGTAGAATTCATCCATTTTTTTTCAAAGAGCAATTGTGATTTTGTGATTTCTTTTGTAATGCTATAGTCTTCTTGATAAACTGGAATCCTTTGTACGATTTCTTCATTATGTTGCAAAGAGGTATCATTAAGGGAAACATTGTCCGAAGCCGGCGTCATATTATTATTATTTGAAGGTGCTATTGAAGCATTATCCACAGGAATTATAGAGTAATAATATTTATAATATTATACATTTTATGCCTGTCTGTTCTTTTATTTTTTTTCTATCTCAAACATTGATTACCAATTTAATCGATAAACTACTATAATTATAACGATGAATATTAAAGAATTATATCCATGTATTGACACTACTTCCTCTTTTTGTTTATTGACAACATCAACGGAATTAATAATGAATAATAAAACTTTTAATCAAGTTAAATAGTGCAGAGAATGAGGGATCCATATAAAAGAAATTCTATGCGGCCTGCCATAAAATTAAACAAATACAAAAACCCAAATTTAAAATCTATAGTGAATATATAAATTGTTAAACCATGGTACTTGTTGATTAAGATAACCGAAGAATATTATGATCAGAATAGGAACGAACTACAAAAAATAAGGGTGACAACAGATAATAAACAAGAACGGTCATTTGACAACTATCCTATTGTAATAATGTCTAAGGATTTCGAATATGTTGAATATGACGCACAAAAGAAGCAAGGTAATGTGAAAGATGAGGGTGAGCACAAGAATATCGGTGTCTTGGACAAGGCCAAAGAAAAAGCTTTAGAACTCAAAGATTCTGTTGTATATAACACCACAGGGCAATTAACTAAAGATCAAAACAGTTAACGGTAATTAACCTCAGATATGGTTTGAACATTTACTATTACCTTTTACCTTTTACCTTTAGATTTTAACTTCTGATCAAAACAACAACTTTGAGTACCCCAAATAAATTGAATTCTGTTATTCATTCCCTAATTGAAGAAATTGGCCAATTATTATTTTGAAAATATCGTGAAAGAGAAACAAAAAAGATAGATGTTATAGTAATTTTATTTATTGTATATGCTGCTATCTGGGAACTTTTACCTTGAATTGTTCAAATCTATCATAGTTTGTATTAAAGATTACTTCTTGACCATTAAAGGATTGAACTTCATTCTTGGGAATACTATATTCATCTTTTGCTCCATCTGAAGTAATTACTACATTATTATCGTTTACTGCTGTGACAATGCCTATTGCTACAGAATCCATCGTTCTTGCACTTTTGTGAAGAATAGTATCCCAGTCTTGTATACCTGCACTAGACTTTGTGTACGATGCTTCGGTGCCCACCCGATCTATTTTCCTTTTCTCGATAAGAGGAATATATTTTTCAAGATCTCGGGAAGAACGGGATCCATCTTGGGTTTGAACGTCTGGTTGCTCTGTTACCGATGCTGATTTGTACCTTGAATATTCCCCTGCCTTTGGTGGATGGTCCTTCTTAAAATTATCCTCAGCTTCTTCTTCTGTTATGTTAAACCACAATACGTCACCATCATAACCTGACACCAACTGTTTTGGTAGGTAGAATTTATTCTTCTTAACTCTGCCTCTTTCAGTTACAACAAATTCTTGTCCAATTTCCTGTACTTCCCCTAAATCGTCACCTTTCTCGTATCCTCTTGCTTCTTTTTTTATAATATCTTTCCATTCTATACTGTTGTCTTTCCAGTCGAAGTTGCTTGATTCCGTGTTATTACTCATATTGTAAAATATTTAATAAAGTATTTAATGGCAATATCCAATTACTATAATTCAGATACATGTTTACTAATGAAACATGATATCGTCCGTATCATTTGAATTTAGATAGGATTATGAAATCCGATTAATACTTGCTTATTCGATCTATAACTATGTAGTCCTTTAGAAGTTTTAGATGACGTATCAATGCATTAATTATTTGCACATTGTTGAAGTAAAAATTGTAATTTCGAGAGTTTTATAATATCTTGATACAATGTAACATACACATGATCTTATCTCTACCTGGAAGGTAAATTATAGGAGCTTTTTGTAGCCTTCTGATGCCTTTATAGAATCTATTGACAAAAAATTAATTCATATTTCTAAATATGTATGTGAAAAACGAGCAATACTCTCCAACATCTTGCGAATGCGTGCAATATTTTCTTCACTCAATAGAATTTTTTTGTTGTAAAATAAATAATTTGTTAAATTGTATATTTTATGTCATCTGATCAGAGCGAAGAAATTGATTGGAATAAAGTAATGGAAAAGGAGGCTATGGGTGAAAGTGGGCTTGACCTAGGTACAATCAAACAAGTAGAAGACGATTATATAGTTAGTGAAATGGGGGGTCTTACTAAAAAAGTATACAAACTTCCAAAGTCATTGGCAAAATCTTTTAATGGTGTATTCTTGAACTTTTCAGTAAATGAAACTGACTTATCAGCATATGAAATAAGATCCGGTTCTATCGATTCTAACACCGATCCTCTTGTAAAATCTCATGATACCCTGTCCCAAGAAGAGAAGTTTGTTGTTCCCATAGTTGGTGAACGTTTAGACGTCACTAAAAAAATTACACAGGATAATGTGAAATTAATAAAGGAGCCTTTCAAAGAGACAAAAACCGTACAAGTTGAACTGATGCATGAAAAAATAACCATTCAAAGAAGAAAGATCAATAACAACGGTGGTGCCTCTTATAATACTAAAACCGAAAATGGCTCAACCAATTTAACGTCTAAACGCAATACAATGAATTACAAAGAACCTAACTATTCTAAGACCGAAATATTGATACCTGTCAAAAGGGAAGAGCCAGTAATCACAAAAAAATCATTCGTAAGAGAAGAAATAGTTGTAAACAAAAAACCCGTAACCGAAAAAGAAGAAATTACCGAACAAGTCACTTCCGAGAGAATAAGCACCGAAGGATCATTAAAGGAATGATTTAATGCAAGATACATTAACTCCTTCTATCTTTACAAAAACCAACACCATGTGTTTCTCTACTTGGAGATGTAACTCATGACTGTGAGAAAATGGATTGTTACCTATATAGGAACCAAGGGTGTTCAGATGTTAATTAACAGAGTTATGAATGAGAGACGAAGAAAATGACGCAAGCTTGTGAAAATATAATATTTTAATATTGTGCAGAAAACTTTTTGCTTATTGCAAGCAAAAGCCATTGAAGTGTAAAAAAGGATGCCTGATATTCGCATAGACCATTTCGGCTGTATGATATTAATTATTCTTATATTACAAAAACCTCAACATGAATTATTATTGCTTTGCAGGGTTATTACATCCAGTTACCAATTAATTGGGAAGACATAGGGATATACTGTCGGTTAAATATTAGCGATGCCAAGAAAAATAAAAAAGTAAAATAACCAGTTCAAAAATAAGGTAAGCAATTTCCAATCTTATTCTGGATATTATATTACTATTTAGTTAAACAAAATTTAGATTCTTTCAGAATTTAAGAATTTTTATTTAGCGATATTATTTTCCAAATAATGTTGCCATATATTCTATCGATCTAACAACGACCTCTGCATTGACAGGAATGACAAAATTTATAGTATATTAAACTATTTGTCATTCTTTTACTATTGAAAATAAACAAAATTGTAAAAAGAGGCATCTATATAGTATAATCAGTCTTTTAAAACTCGTTTAGGTGGAAATCATAATCGTGCATACAATATTTGATGTCATAAGCAATGACCTGGTTTATTTTAATGATGCAGCTGTTGAGTTCCACTTGCAAGATACTGAGAGTAATCATCTCTTCATCAATCATTGCGCATCTAATATTCAATAGGACTATAAATTTTACAAGTTCTTTCGCTTATTTACTTAAGGGGGTTAAAGCCATATAGGACATATTTTTAATATCCTTAGATTGATTATACCATTTCTTTGTCTCTGTTTTTTATCGGCAAAATTCAGTTTGCTTAACTTGCATCGGATATTTTGATAAAGTAAAAATGTCTTGATAATTGCTATACTTTTATACATTGTTATGCATATTTTACTATGTCTAATAACGATAAAAATAAAGCACAGTCTCCAGATATTATTGAAGAAATTATCCCCGGTAAGAATGATATTTACAATGATAAGTCCATTAATCAAAACAGTAACAATAATCAGCACCCATTTGTTGAAAATTATAATGAAAAAGAGGCCGCCCAATCTGTTCTTGAGGCTTCTGAAGAATCTGAAAAGAACACCGAGAAAAGTATTAACGATCTAAAAAACCAAATTCCTGACTACACCCAAACATTTACAGGTATGCAGCAACAAATGGCAAAGACAAATAGGGAAATAACAGAAAATTTTCTAGAGTATAATAATCAGGCATTACATTCATTACAAACAGTATTTATGCCATACTTTGAAAATGTGTATAATCAATCATCGAGCAATCAAGAGCTCTTCAGAAGAATGCCGGAGACCTACTCACAAGTGATAAGATACTTTACAGAAAACGCCATTGCATTTAATCGAATTTTTAACGAAATTATGTTATCAAATATCGGCTTTTTTACCAATGCTATAAATGAAGCAAAGGAGCAATCAAAATTTCTTATAGAGATGGGAAAGAATAATGTAAACAGATGCGAGGAAATTCAAAAGGATATTATTAATTCATTTTCTCCTTTTTCGACTTCATTAGTCAATCAAACCAATAATAGTAATTTTGAAGTGGATAACGGAAGGAACTCAGACGAAAGTTCCACAAATATAGAGGCTACATTTTCGTGTGAAACATGCGGAAAGACTTTTGACTCTCGACAAGATTTAAAGGAACATTCTAGCACTATGCACTTCAAGTAATTTTAGATTACTATTGACAAAGTTGCAAAAAGACTATACCAAAAGTATTCGGGAATAGTATATTGTCAGTTTAGAGAATATGATGTTTTTCTACATATTACCACCAGAGGTCACATAGGTTCTGATGGGGTCTGATAGAAAACTCTGGACAACAAACATGTTTTTTCTCTTTTTAGGTATTTTTAGCAAAAGTAGTGCAAGGATCCGCTTATTTTCTGATTCTATTGATAGCTATCCATAGTCGTATATATAACGAATCAACGTGAGTAAAGTCTCGTCTGATATAAACACTGATATCTTTCTTTTTTTATCCCAAAAAGCTTGGCTTTGTACTTTTGTTGAATCCAGTTTTAGAGTGTGATATATTTCGTTTAATAAAACAAATTATTATCTTTCAGGTGTTTTTCTCAAAGATAATGCTGAAAAGGTACTAACAGAAATTTTGACAGAAGTATTCTTGAGATGTTTTGTATATTGTATACACAATTGGAATACTGTCTCTTCAAGCTATAGGTTTATTTTTAAATGTTCAAGATCCAAAAAATTAATAAAGATGTAAAAGTTTTGAATCCTATCAATCTGACTGTAATTCTGCATTTGCTATATTATTCAACATGATTCGCCTTCGCCAAGAAATTATTAAACCATGATGGAACGATAAGGATGATAATAGCCTCACCCTTGATATTCTTATTGTTTTTCACAGATATAGCGTATCTTTTTCTATCTTTTTAAACCTTGATGTCAATATGATTTTGCGACCTCAGCGCACCTAAACACTCCGACATTTGAAAGGTAAGGGCTATGATGACCCCGTTTTCATGATCGTCCTTACCTTTCGCTCAAATTTAAAATATTATTAAATTGGTAAGGATGTGTTGCATTGTAACATTCACCAATGTTCATCGGGGGTGATAATTGCAGTGACCGAGTTTGCCATTTGAAAAGTCATTATCAGCTTATTTCTGCGAAGTTGGAGTTATTATTAGCTTATTAAAATATGTTATTTATTTTGATATACAGGATCATTAGTTCTATTGGGGAGTAGGACTAGTAAATTTAGCTATGGCGCTCTGTTTTTTGTCCTTACTTCCCAATTTTGTTACTTTTAATCCATTTTGCTCTCAATTTTACTATGTATATTGATTATAGTAAATCATTACTCTGGTAATAATATGCCTATATTCATGAGTCATTATTACCTCTTTAATTAAGATGTAGCTAAATATAACAATGAGATCAAGTCTATATCATGGTCCGTGTCTTCCATTTAAAGTCTAAATCACCAGATAATTTTTGATATTAGTAATGTTCCTTCCAAACCTAGGTAGTGTCATACTGAGTCGCATTCCTAAATCCATAGAATATAGTAGAGAATAAGATGAGTATTTTGTTACATGCATCTAACTTAAAGGAAAGTATAAGGTTTTGAGGTCAAATAATGCATAAATTTTAATTTCCAATCGTTTCTATATATAGTAAAGATAGATGTTGGAAAGTCAGCAGCATGCTCAAAGAGTGAAATTGGTTGATTTTGCTGGAAAAATGGTTATCATGATAAAGAAAGAATCCATAGAACTAGCTGGAAATATCGTGGTATATATTGTTATTTCAATAATCCCTACCAATGATTGTATTACCATTACCATTACCATTACCTATTTACTTTAATCACTGCCAAAATCTTTTAATATTTAATGATATTTTCTTATTTATGAAATATTATTCAATGCACAATTTTACAAGTCAATATGTGGGTCGTTTCAATGGAGATGGGGAAATCAACAAAAGCAAGTGGTTACTGGTACTGTAAAACTCTTCATTTTAATAATTTACCAACAATCAACTAAATATTCCTTGACTATTATCTAATTTATTGATTTGGACTAGGTAATATTGAAGACCTGCAAATTGCACAAATCGTATAAAAAACTCAAATTCTCTTCAAAAGGATATGGTGAAAGATAGAATAGTTTGTACAGCACTACTCTTTGGATTCTACTTAATCACGATTTTTCATTTTGTTTTGTGGGGAATCACCTGCCGTAAACTTTTGAACGCTTTCCTATTTTTTGAATTGGGAAACAAGATATCTATAAACAGATAAAAGTATGAACCAACTACTAATTACAAAGTTTATTTTCGAAATCGTTGTTTTTGTTAAAAATGAAATTACAATCTCTTTTGTGAGACAAAAGCATAGAATTCAAATAAAAGGATGTCTAAAAGTCTTGTTGAATTATTTCATTCATCTTATGTCTTCTAGGCATATGTCTGCATTCATGCCATTTCAGGAGCTTTACCTACCTCTGGGTTTTAACCAATACTTATACCTAAACCAGTGCCTGAGGTATCCAATAGGTTTATCTTTTTTTATCGGATTTGTTCTCCACTGATCTAAAAACTATAACCATAGGATTGTCAGGGTAAAATCCTATTATCATTGAAATTAATTGTCAATAGAGGATAATTATGATGACCTAAATTACATTAATGGAACAATAACAATAATAATAGTGATATATGATGTTGATATCGAAAATTTATTTAGTGGCGTGTTTGCATTAACTGGATTTATGCTTCGTGGCTCATAGCAGAAGATGTAATCACCTCTTGAGGAGCATAAAGAAGTGGAGACTGTGCTCATAGAAACAAAATATAGCTGTTAATAAGAAACTCAAAGGTCATTGCAAATCCAAAATAAAAAAACCGGAAGTAAAAATTATCGTGGTGGCCAATATAACAGATGTATTATAACCCTTACTTGAACGGATCTGACGATTTCATTTTAAAATCAGCAAGTGCTAATGAACTAACAAATAAAATAATTTACTCAATTGGCAAAAAGTTGATGGAAAATATTCATTAATTTTTTAATACTGAAACAAGTTTCGATAGTTTAAAAGGCATTGTGAGGATATCTTTATCTTTTAGGCCCGCAGACTTTAAGCAATCATTGGGAAGATTTTCCTTCGGCGTGGTTGTAACTAATACTATCTTTTGGTCGGGCTTTTCTGAGTGTATCCTCTTCGCAACATCAATACCGCTGGGATTGGACAAATGAGTATCCAAAATGATGGCACGATAAGGTTTTTCTTTATTGCTTCTATCAAGAAAACGGTCTAATGCCTCATTTCCTTTATCTGCAGTATCTGCGTGCAAGCCCAAGGAAGATAAATACTCTCTAAATAACACTAGTAATTCACTTTCAGCTTCTGCAATCAAGACTTGTGTCTGCTGCTCTTGTTTGCTTTCAAGCCCTGAGGCTTTTATTTCGTTACTATATTGCTTTTCACTATGAAAGTTATTTGTTTCCTTTTCTCTGAACTGAGACTTTGATTTGTGTAAATTAAAATCTACGGAATTGATTTTGCTCTTGTATAGGTTCTTTGTGACCGCTAAAGATTCATTACTACCTTGAAGTAAATTAGAGAACATTATGATACATCCAATACATATTATTTGAATAACATAATTTATATATCTATATTTATCGTCAATGAGAGAATGAAGCAGTATAATTAGAATTTTTAGCTAAAGATTTCGTTTGCTCGGGGATATTAATTTCATTTTGTCGGATATCCATACCCTACCTAAACTGATGGTTATAATCCTTTAGGTTGTATTTTATATACATATATTATTAATCGAATTGCTTCAAAAATAACATACAGCCAATCAAGCAAATGAAAAGGCAATTTCATTCTCTGATCATGAAATATTATTTATGAGAAGGATCCTGCTTAGATATAATTGTGTTAGTTATTAGATATAATGGATAATTGGTACTACTTGTAACCATTTGTAACTATATTTATCAAATTGCAGATTTGTAAACAACCTCAAGATATACATCACTACGTAATAGCAGGGTATGTCCAACGCATTAATAATAAATGAAATTAAACAAGCACCTTTACAAACAATA
>NZ_VUYS01000041.1 GCF_008389435.1 Candidatus Nitrosocosmicus agrestis
TGTCAGTTGAGCTTGGTTGGTTTACAGGCACCATAGTGTCAGTTGAGCTTGGTTGGTTTACAGGCACCATAGTGTCAGTTGAGCTTGGTTGGTTTACAGGCACCATAGTGTCAGTTGAGCTTGGTTGGTTTACAGGCACCATAGTGTCAGTTGAGCTTGGTTGTGTGGAAGAGCTGTATGGATTTGGTTGTGAGGTAGTGTCAGTTGAGCTTGGTTGTGTGGAAGAGCTGTATGGATTTGGTTGTGAGGTAGTGTCAGTTGAGCTTGGTTGTGTGGAAGAGCTGTANGTTGAGCTTGGTTGTGTGGAAGAGCTGTATGGATTTGGTTGTGAGGTAGTGTCAGTTGAGCTTGGTTGTGTGGAAGAGCTGTATGGATTTGGTTGTGAGGTAGTGTCAGTTGAGCTTGGTTGTGTGGAAGAGCTGTATGGATTTGGTTGTGAGGTAGTGTCAGTTGAGCTTGGTTGTGTGGGTACTCCCGTTGAGTCATTAGGTTGTGGCGGGAATACAATATCCACCTGTCCAAGTGGATCCGTCATAGTGCTTTGTATATTATTAAAAAGATTACTCATATCAAACTTCATGTCATTATTTTCAGAGCCTTGAGGCGACGATTCAGATTGACTATTCCTATTCAAATTGTCGAATGGATTTGACAAACTTTCTTGGACATTTTTGAAGATATTACTCATATCAAACTTCATGTCGCCAGTGGATTGAGCCGCGACGGGATGATAAAGAGTTCCTTGAATCGAGGGATTTAGTGTAACTAATACTATCAATACTAATAGCAGATTGAATGTTAAAATCCTTATCATTCAAAGGATAATTGCTTTATATAATAAAGGAGTTTGATAACTCATTACTTTAAGAAACGTACAATATTATTTATAGTAAAAAAAACCCATTAATAATTTGCTAAATATCAAATCTAAAATATTCATCCTCAAATGTAAAGCATCAAATGGGCTCTGTTCACTTAATATGTTTTATTTCATTGTTATGATAGTCTACAAAGAGCCGCAGTCAATTCCGTACATGCTTTAACTTGCGATTCTTTATTCTACAAGGAAAGTAGTCATCGAAACTTTCGGTTCTATCCTTTATGTATTGCATCTTTCTTTCAATCAGACTTTTCTCCAGAGAGGAATGAATGTGATGATCGAGATTTAAGAATCTACAGGCCATT
>NZ_VUYS01000042.1 GCF_008389435.1 Candidatus Nitrosocosmicus agrestis
ATATTGTTTTATCCAGTGTAAAAAGGGGTAAGACTACCTATAATACAAATTAAAGGCGTCAGGGTTATTCTTTGGCCCATTACAATGAATTTTATAAAACCGTATTTTTTATAGATCTACAAAATTCTTTGCGAGATAAACCAATTTCAAAATTCCAAATTGCTAACTATGTCCTTATGAATTATATGTCTATAATTAGGTAATGTGTTAACACATGGTCGATAAGGGTTGACAAGTGGTATATTTGTCGTTGGAACAGACACTGATGTTGGCAAAACTTTAATTTCATCTTCTCTTGCATGGAAACTTTCAAAAAAGATCAAAAAAGTGGTTGTGATGAAGCCTTTCGCTACTGGGCCAGGAGTATACTCAAAGAATTTTAGATCCAAAGATGTTTCCATACTTGCAAGTTCGATAAATCTTCAGGAAAATGACTATGAAATAAACCCATATTATTATCAACTTGCATGTTCGCCATACATGGCCGCTTCGATCCTCAAGCAAGAACCACCTAACCTTCATCATGCCTTAAGGAACCTCACACGATTGTCAAAGAAGTATGATTATATTATTGTTGAGGGTATAGGAGGAGTTCTAGTCCCACTTACCAAGACAAAAACTCTCATTGATTTTATCAAACTTTCCAACCTTGAAGTCATCTTAGTTACAACTCCAAAGGTAGGAACAATCAATCATACACTACTTACTATCAATGAATGCACAAGAAATAATATAACTATTAAAGGAATCATAATTAACAGGATGCCAAAGAAAAAGAATACTATTGAAAGCCAAACACCAAAATACTTGAAATTGTTTACAAATATTCCTATAATTGGAATCGTTCCAGAGATAGTGAGTTTAAACTATAATACAAAGACTTTTAACACAGTTTCCAAGAGAATTCGGATCGACTATACATAACATATTTATGAGTATACACTTATCCACACCTTAACTTTGGAGCAAATGAGCAATGAAAATGCGTTACTAGATCAAAAAAATGTTCAAAAAATGATAAGTATTTTTCT
>NZ_VUYS01000043.1 GCF_008389435.1 Candidatus Nitrosocosmicus agrestis
TTAGAGCCTATCCCAAAATTCGATAGAAATATAGCTTCTTATCTCTCTTGCTAAACTGTGACCTGTATCCAGAAGGAAGTGAAAGCAAGGATTGTCCATAACCATAATCTTCCATCTTCCTACTATCAAAAGGATTCCAGATAAGTTAAGTTATGGGATGAGTTTAAGAAGTTCCTTCCTAAAGAAAAGCCGCAAAAGACTGTTGGTCGACCGGTTGTGCCATACAGAAGCGTCCTTGATGGAATCCTATACATACTTAGAACAGGATGCCAGTGGAAAATGCTTCCCAAAGAATACGGTTCTGGATCTACCTGTCATAGGAGATTTCAGGAATGGAATAAACTGGATATTTTTAGAATGACATGGGCCAAACTATTAAAAATCTATGATGAAAAGTTGGATATCAACTGGGCCTGGCAATCTCTTGATTCTATATCCATAAAGTCGCCTTTAGGGTGGACAAGACTAGAAATAATCCCACAGATAATGGGAGCAAGCTAGGCACAAAAAGACATATTTTGACAGATAAGAAAGGTATCGTCTTATCTGCTGTGATATCACCCGCCAGTACCCATGACATAAAACTGGTTACAGATGTAGTTGATAATACCGTCATCAAAAGACCAAGATCATCCACATCTAAATCAAGACGAGGCACAAAAAGTAGAAGGTTGATACAACATCTATGTCTTGATAAAGGGTATAATTCTGTAGAAGAAGAACAGAAACTAATCAAACGAGGATATGTATTACATATACCAATCAAGAACAAGAACAAGAACAAGAACAACAAGAAGAAAGGTATGAACAATAAAAAAGAAATACCTTCATCGATAGCCACCATAAAACAATATTCTTCCAAGAGATGGGTTGTAGAAAGAACTAATTCATGGCATAACAGATTTAGAAAGTTATTTACCAGATATGAGAAGAAGGCTGAGAACTATCTTGGGCTGATACAGTTCTCTTGTTTTATGATTGTTTATAGAAAGATAATTTTGGGATAGACTC
>NZ_VUYS01000020.1 GCF_008389435.1 Candidatus Nitrosocosmicus agrestis
TCCGTAAGGAGAAGGGCGGCCATAGAAGATGGCGTTGATGGAATGGAGGTGTAATTATCAAGCCTTCGGGCGAGGTATTCAGCCTGCCATCACCAATAGCCCAACGCACCTGATTCGAAAAATTGTGGCCTATTGCTTCACTACTACAAGAATATCACACAAGATCTCTTGTCACATGCGTAAAGAAAAATTATAAAGAAATTGATGTTATATGTAACAAAGTTTGATGGTTTTTTATCCTATAATTTTCGTATCAATATTACAATTTTATTCAAAAATTATCTATATTAAACATGGTTAATCATACTTAGTTATTCAACGATGAGCCTGGTTTTCAATCACCATAATTCTGAAGATAGCAAGATGGAGTTCATTGAAATACTGGGATACAATTTAAGATATTTACAATTTAGTGGAATACGATCTACAAAAACCATAGTATTGTTACACGGATTGGGAGCTTCTGCTGAGCGCTGGTCAGAATTATGGCCTTTAATGAAAAAATATAATGTAATAATCCCAGATTTAATTGGTTTTGGTTATAGTGAAAAACCTTTGGTCGAATATACGGTAGATTTTTTTATTAAATCGCTAGAACAATTTTTTGAAAAGCTCAATATTAGAAATCCCATAATTGTAGGCTCGTCTTTTGGAGGTCAATTAGTAATAGAATATAGTTTAAAACACAAAGATTTCTTTGATAGAATAATTTTAGTTTCTCCAGCAGGTACTCTTGAGAGACCAACCTTTGTACTTAGTCAATATATCTTTTCAGGTCTTTACCCCACGGTAGAAAATGTAGAAAGTGCATTTAAAAGAATGGCAAACAATGAAAATTATAAAGTGGATCCGTATACTGTTAAGGATTTTATAAATCGAATGAAATTGCCAAATGCTAAATATGCATTGATATCGACATTATTGGCTATGCGACGGGACCAATCCTTGCAAAAAAGACTGGTAGAGATCTCGATTCCCGCACTGGTTATTTGGGGAAGTGATGATACAACCATACCGGTTGAAAACATCGAATATTTCAAACAAATACCAATGGTAGAAACATTAGTAATGGAAGGATGCGGGCATACCCCATATGTGGAAAAACCAAAAGAGTTTTTCAGAATTATAGAAAAGTTCATTGATTCAGAATGATAATTTGAAACTTACAACATTAAAATAATGTTTGATCCAATATTTAGTTTAGAATGGCAAGCGGCAGTGAAAATAATGAAAAAGACATGGATTTAAAAAAAACCATCGAAAAAACAACTGAATTTCAGCAAGACATGTTACGTCAATTTACAAATTTTCAATATAATGCATTTCAAAATATGTTTTCATCACTACAAGGATTCACAAATTACAACGCGATGTTTAAGACCACAGTTCAAAGCGGAGGAAGAATATCAATTCCTGAAGCCGAGAGGCAGGCCCTAGGAATAGAAGAGGGAGATCTAGTTCAGGTAATCATAATACCCCTTGCAAGGAAGCAGAAGTCAGCAAACAAAAATTAGCAAAAATTCTAATGGATTTTTATCCAATTACCTAATTTTGGTAAAACAACATTTTGAGAGTATCCGCTTGCAATAAGACCAACATGTCCTGTTGAGAATCTCATTAAATTAGTATCAGTGCTAGATACTAAAGTATTTAGCGAAATACTACATTCAGGAGATACCAAATGATCCTGATCAGCAACTAAATTCAGCAGAGGTATTCTAATGTTGCCTAAATTTATTCTCTTTTCGCCGACAACAAGCTTATTTTTAGCAAACAAATTTTTTTGGTAAATATCTTTGATCCACTGCCTGAAAGTTTCTCCAGCTATTGGAGGTGTATCATAGAGCCATTTTTCTACTCGCAAGAAATTTTGAATAAAGTTATCATCTTTCAAATTTTCAAATAGATTTAGATACTTGTTTAAGCCTTGTTTAAAAGGCTTTAAAGAAGCATAAGTGCTGTACAACAGCTCGTAAGGAAAATTTTCATAATGTGATAAAACCTTATCTATATCCATATGTTGTGCCATATTTTTGATTACGGTTTTGTCTTTCTCTGTGTCCACAACCGGTGCTATGGTTATCAAATTTTTTACATTTTTTTGATGAAGTGACGTGTATATCAAAGACATAGTAGCACCCATGCAGTAGCCTTGAAGTGAAACTTTATCTATATTCTCTATACTTTTGACCAACTCTACACATTCATAAATGAAAAGATTCACATAATCATCTATGGTTGTGTATTTGTCAAACTTGTTGGGTGCTTTCCAATCAATTAAATATACATTTATTCCTTGATCTAAAAGATTTTTGATCCAGCTCTTATTTGGCTGTAGGTCAAGTATGTATGATTTGTTAATTAATGCATATACGATCAGTAGTGGATATTTGTACGTTCGTTCCTTGTCGGATTTGTAATGCAATAATCTGAAGAGATTCGTTTCTTTAATTACCTCATAGTCAGTGGTTCCAGTTTCTATTTTTTCAATATCTGATAGCAATCGCTTCATTTCCGCTACTTTCTTAAAATTTTCTTTTTCGTTTACAAAACTCAAATACTCATTATAATAATAATCTATAATCGTCTTAGTCATTTTTGCGTTCATTTATCTTATTCTTGATTTCAAGAGTTAGTTTCTTTATTTCATATAGATTATTGAATAATAAATCTTTTTCCTCTTTTGACAATGATTGTCTATTCAACAAAGGGCTAGAAGCATCGACAAATTTTTGATAACTCTTGTTAAGATCAATAATAACATTAATTAAATTATTATAATTTATTGAAAACTCCGCTGATTCAAACATTTTAGAAAAGACATCTTCGAAAGAATTTATTATAAGTTTTCTAGCCTCTTCAGTTGTTTTCTCCTGTATATTTGAAGAAACCCTTTCAAGGGCCTGGAAATAGGAGTTAATCATTTGAGTGAGATATTTATTGAGAAAAATTTGGTAGTTAATTAAAACATTTCCATACTCTCTCATATTATTTAAGTTAATTTGAGGATCATTCATCAGAGAGATAAACGGTCCAATAGTTGAAATTTTATTTAATTCTGTAAGTTGATTATAAAAATTTTCGAATAATTCGACAAATTTTTCATTAACAAAAGGTAAAGCAGATGAAAATTCTTCAATTTTTTTATTAGTACTATTCTTATTTTCCAATATTCTTTTCACCTCATTTTTGTAATCATTATTCTCATAATTAATAAGATTTGCCTTCTAGTATAAATATTCGATAGACTCCTTAACCATTTACTACATTCAAAATTTAACTGTCAATGATTAAGCTCGTGATTAGTCAAGGGTAAATACGCTTGTGATCATATGCAAATAGCCTCTAATAATTTTAATCTATCAAATTTATTGTAGAATATTCACCATACCTGGACTATAGGCAGTCATATATGTTAAGACATAGCTTGTTTATTTATAAAGAATCAAAATTGGTATTGATAAGAACAAACAAGAGATTTTGAAGCATTTACCATAGAATTATTGAATTATATGAAAGACTTTTTCCAAGGCAGCATTCTAGCACTAGTTTATAAAAATTTTCGAATTATTTCGTAACCTATTGGATAGCGTGATTAAAAGGAAACGATTTCCATAAATTTAGTACCCCATCAGCCTCAAGTTAGTAGGCACTTTTAGAATTACATCATCCTTTGCAATATTCCTGCCACCAAGCCCAACAATTTTATAAGGAACACCAATTCACCTTTTTTTGTGGGTCCGTAGCTCAGCATGGATAGAGCGCCTGCCTTCTAACATACAAATTTTGGAAGAAAGCCGGAAGTCGAGGGATCGAAGCCCTTCGGGCCCGCGTCCACAGATCGAGTCTTCTTTTTGAGTCTATTTTTAAACTAATTGTTTTAGTATCATAGATAGTCGATTAAAACAAAATCTGATCATAAATAAACTCCGTTTGAGAAGAATGAAGAAACGCATTAAAAAAGTATTTCAGTTGTCAATTCAACTTTACAAATCTTTTTTTTAGGATGACCATTTTCCAAAGGACAACATAATGACAATGTTTTTCCTATACTACTTTGTAAAATTTTCTAATATGTGTTGCAATTTTCAATCTAAGAAGGTAGAAAAATGTAGAGAAAATATTGTTAAATAGTTCAGTTATTTATCATCATTATCTATCTCATAACAAAAAATCTGAATTACGAATAATATTTTGCTAGCAAAAATTATCTTATTAAGCACGATATAAAATCAATAAAAGAATCTTTTTCCTATATCTCAAATATTAATTGCAGTAAAATGCAGCCAATAATCTAAGAATATTATCTTTGGATCATTTGTACCTCAATGTATCATAGCCCACAATTCTTTTTCTATCTAATCTTTCCGCGCTAAAAAGCAAAGTCTGGTATTGGATGCTTTTCTTAATATATTCAGGTGTACGTAATCTATCATCATTATATAAAGTAATTCCGTCTACAATAGAGGTATACTTCGCAGTGGTAAAGTTTCGGTTAGTGTCACAAATATCTATCAAGTTACTATGAATTTGATGATATCTCAATTTACCTGGTTTATAAAGTAATCGTTCGTTGTAGCGCTCGACGATGTAATTTTGTTTTTCAAACTGTTCGTCATACATCTTAATACCGTAGACCTCAGGGACAGAACCGCAAATACTTTCGTCATACTTTTTTTGCACAAGAATTGCCTGCAAATTGGTCTTGAAGACATCTTCATCGATAACAGCATATTCATCAGAATCAATTACAATTAAAAAATCAAGATTATGTTCCTGGGCCAATTCCAAATATTTATTTCGTTTTTCAATCTCGGTTAAATTTGGAAAGTTATAATATTTTGCATTTTGAAATGATTCTACCACTTCCCTAGAACCATCTTTACTGGTATCATGGATTTCCTCAAAATCCCTGAATCTTCCATCTATTGCTATTATTATATCGACGACTGGACTTATGGATTTTAAACATCTTCCTAGTCCTCTCGCATCTTCAAAAAAAACTATTCCCGCGCCCACTTTCATTGTCATATTATATTTATAACATGTAATATTGATAACTGATGATCATATCTTACAGTGTTTCTTTCTATCCTTCTTGCAAAATAAAAAAACCACAAGGATAAAATTATAGTGCTTGAGATTTAATGGCCATTCTCCATTTATCACTTTGAGCGAAACAGATTCACTGCTTTAACACTAATATTAATTATCACTAAGAATATGGCCCAGGCAATAAGCGATCCAATCATGGAAGCCTGATATGGTTCTAAAATTCCCATAATCAATAACTGATAATGAAATATTATCTTTGAAATTGAATAAATTATTTCTGAAATAGCAAAAGCAGCCACTAATTTTTTAAAATCTCGTAGGACCTTCCTGCTATCAATTTTTCCACTTATCTTATCACTATAACGTGTCTTATTGTCGGTATAGTATAAATATCCAAAAATGGGAAGATATACTGCATACTCAAACATAAGAGTGACCAAGGAATTGTTAAAGCTACTTTTGTCAAATAACGAATATATCTGAGTAAATATGGCTCCTGCAAAAAAAGCACATATCCCTGAAATGATAATGTTCTTATTAAATAGAATATATTCTTTATATTTAGTATAAAATTCCTTGATCCCCAAATCAGAATGACATGTATTTTATTGTTTAATTTAAACTAACGAATTAAGTCCAAAAGTCTGTAGTTGTTGGAATAAAATCAAGCTACAAATTTAAAAAAAAGGAAGAAATAGCAGATGACGTAGTTGTCTCTAAATCAAGTCACTCATTTTTCTGGTATTTCTTGGCCGGTTTTGGCATGTTTTTCAATGGGATTACCTATCAAGTTTCCCCATTCAGTCCATGAGACATCGTAATTTTTAACATCGGGATAGCCTAACAAATATTTTAATACAAACCAAGTGTGAGAGGATCTTTCTCCAATTCGGGAGTATGTGATAATTTCGTTTTCGGGACGAATATCTTTGGCTTCATAAAGGTCTCTTAATTCTCGAGCTGATTTAAAAGTACCGTTCTCATTCAATACCTGTGCCCATGGTACATTTTGTGCAGTAGGAATGTGACCTGCTCTTTGTGCATGCTCCGTTGGATACTCAGGTGGCGCAGTGATATCTCCATTATATTCTGCAGGACTCCTTACATCGACTAACCTGATTTGAAATTTTCTTCGACTAACCAATGCATTTTTAATGTTGGACAAGTAAACTCGAATTTTTTCATTTGGTTTAAAAGATTCTAAAAGCTTGAAGGTCCCTTCTGTGATGGGGGGCGATTCTTTTGTTATTGGTCGGTCCTCTTCTATCCATTTTTTTCTTCCACCGTTAATCAATCTTACATTTGCATAACCATAGTATTTGAATACCCAAAATGCGAATGCTGCAAACCAATTATTGAAATCCCCATAAAGGATTAATAAAGTATCATCATGATCAATACCTAATCTTCTAATAACTTGGGCATATTTCTCTGGCGATAATATATTCCTTGTCAGGTCATCATTAATGTCCTTCTTCCATTCAAGCAAAGCGGCTCCAGGTACATGGCCTAAATAATAATTTGCCTGAGAGTCATAGTCCACTTCTACAATTCTTATATTCTTATCGAGTAAGTGTTCCTCAATCCACTTTGTATCTACCAATACATCAGGATGAGAGTATTCAAGAACAGATGTTTGTGTCATGTATTTGATAATAAACTTGTAGAATTTCTTTGATCCGCATTGTGATGTTTGGAACAAATCTATGTAATTTATGCGCAGAAATATTACTTTAAACTCGATAATTATCTTTCAAAGTATACCTATGAGACAAAAAGAATGAGCAAATTATACGCCCTTTTCTAAAAATCTACACTTTTAGAAGACAATATCTCTCAATACACGTTAATATTATTGCATGTCTGTAACAAAAGTTGCACATCCAAAACGAACAAAAGAATATCTAAAATCGCGGTTCAATCGACCCTCGAACATCGTTACTATCCAGAGGGCAAAATCCGAGGCAAAACAAGAGTCAATACATTATGGAGCTTCATGGTATCACGGTTTTGTTAGATGCAATGGTTGTTATGATTTTGCTCCATTTGTACACTCTACCACCACTTTTAATCTACATCACAACGCATGTGTTAATTGTGGCAGCCATCAGATAAGTTACTTGAGCACATCCAGTGGTAAACTATTTGGATATCTCTCAAAGAATATCTAACCATATTTTCAATTTAAACAGGCCTAGTCAAAAATGATTGGCTATATCGATGCTAAGGATCAGTATTATTAATTTAAAGAATATAAGTCATCAATTCAAGTCTTTACTTATTTTTTTTGCTTTCCTATAGGCGGTGTCTGCATTTCAAGGTATGTAATAAAATTCGTTAACTAATGCCTTGGCACCAGATTTAATTTTTGTCTTCAGGTTCCCCTAAAGTATTTTGTTGAATTTTCCTTTTCTGTTTTCTTAGTCATTTGGCATTTGATATTGTTGATGCAATATAATTAAAACCATGATATATTGAGAGATCATTGTAATTAGAAATTCACAGAGGATAAAAATTATCATTTATGGTACCTAATCAGGATTAATTTGTAAACCCTCAAGGTGGATATGTTGATACTTTTGATACAGATGATGTCACTATGATAAATAATAATATTCTCTGAATTGGTTTCTGTTTCAATATGCCCCTTATCGGCAGCAGTCCCTTTCGAATTATTTGGAATGGTAGTATCATCACTATTTCAGTCAAGGGTCGAATTCAATATATCCGCAAAGATGTAAAATGCAATCTTGTAAATAAAGGAGTTAAAATTCTGTAGGATTGAAACAAAAGCAAGTTTAAGTCTTGATTTTATCCCAATTCTACAGAACTGCATGAACAAATTTTGCGCACAGTGATTTCACTGCACCAAGATTAATAATACTGTAGCTGAATAATATTCTTATCTTATAGGAAAATTTTGTTATGTAGATGTAGTTTTTGCTTATTCATTTATCTATTTATTTTAAATGTATTGACTAAATCAATATCAATTTATCCTATTTCCTTAATAGATTGTAGTGGAAAAAATTTGAAAGAAATAAAAAGAGTCATCATAGTTAACCCACAGAATAAAAAAAATATTTTCCTTTTATTATTGAGCGTTTATTGTGGAATTAGCGTCTGTCCAGTTCTTTGCGTTTCCTCCGTCAGTGATATTCAGATTGCCGAATCCAGAATCATTATTTGATGGTGGTATAGTCGAAGAGGCGTCCGTCTTATTTTGAGAGAATACGTTTCCAATTCCGCCTACAACTAGGATACCGACCAACAAAACCATAGTGGTTCCAAGGTAAACGTCTTTTAAAACAATCGTGTTTGTCATCATAGTAAAATATTCTGCACCTTATAATACGGTTATTTTATATGCATTGCAGAAAATTCATACGCACTATTGACGCACAATAATTTTACAGGTTAAATCTATCTGAAAGATAATAGCAGAGATTAATTAGTAGGGATATATAAAAAATACACGAAAATAAGAATAATACTTTTAGTTAAAAGATAATTCTGATTGATCACCTAAAATTTATCGATTGCAAATCGTATTGATTCATTCTGTGGTAAGAATGAGACAGTTTTTGAAGTTCACCTAAATAGTTGCTGTATCTCTTGCTAAAACCAGTCTCGTCCGCGTCGAAATGTATATCAATATTGTCAGGCTCCGATATTAATGCAAAACGTGTGAGTAATTGTCTTACCTCGGGGTCATATTTTAGTCGAACATATTCGTTCACAATCACAGACAATAATAATACCAAATTTCTGCGAAGGCCTAAGATATGATAAGAATGTAACAAATTGATTTTGGCATCAAAAGTATCACCATTTAGAGCAGATAATGAAAACTCAAACAAGAGATTCTTTAATGGTACACCCGAACCACTGTCAAGGATTGCTAAATACTTTCTAGGACTTTCAACTAAATTAATTACCGAAGCATCCTTGAGAAATTTATTCAACAATCTTATTATATCTCTAACTCTCAACGTATCTTTTCCAATTTCTAAAATACCGAGTCTAACGGCTATACGATCGATATCTTCAAAATACAACTCGGTATCTATGTCGACTGCTTCTGATAATTTTCCAATACCACCGTTTGAAATTTCTATAGGTACATACTCGATGAGCCTTTCAATATCTTTGAAAATTCCATATGCCATGATTATTGCTATACATTTTACTTATAGTGTTTGATATTTAAGACACTTATGTTGTGTGAAAAAATTTATGAATATATGCAAATTAATACATTACATTATTCCACCACAGGTTTGATTTCAGCTTATTAAATTAACTGATATGGTCCAAAAATTCACCAGCCCGATTGGTTGAGAAAGCAGATTTGCGTAATAGCCTCGCAAAAATGGATTTTATAGCGTATTTAGGATCCCTTTTAACAAATTAGTTGAATAATACAATAATGACAAAGAATCATTCAGTAAAGCTAGTAACCGATATTCCACATTTTATCCGAAATCCAGTCGGACAATTTTTTTTAAATGGTCTTTCAAATGAGAATGAATATTCTTACGACGTTTGGTGGAGGATAAATAATTGAATATCTTTGGACTTGAATCAGAGTATATGATAGAAGCTAAAATCACTGGAAAGAGGGAAAACAGAAATATTATTTACTCATTCGTTGACCCGTTAAACAACTATTTTTTTAGTAGAAAGGAGATACTGTTGGCTCAGATAGCAGCGTGCAAGAAACTATTATATGAACCTGCTTCTCTAGAAGACAAATTTTTGATAGATAGTGAGATTCAAGGGCTAGATTCTTCAATCAAGTAGATAATACTCACCTTTTTGTTGACATAAATTTTATAAATTATATGGGGACTCGAGGACGAGAACATCAACCACAGAAAAAAATCATCAATTGGTATAATAGTCAGTTAAAATTCTCAATTATTTCTGATTAGCATATATTTTCTTCTCAATAATAAATTTGTTTCATGATAACAATGGCACTTGTTATCCAAAATGTATTCATCCGTTCTCGCACCTTTTCTTCTAAATAAATACTAAATCAAACATGTCAAAAAGTCGATTTTTCATTTTGAATAATTAACCAGGTTTGAATACAGGGAAGTTTTAGTAAGTGAATTAATAGGGCGATAATTAATATACGCATAATCTGCATATAATTATTGTAATTCTCATATTTTATCCATAAATATACGCAATATTTGCATATATTTTACATTTTTAACGTATTTTTTAGAAATGTTTATACAATAATTTCAATAACAATAAGGTTATGAATATTTCTCTTATGAATCAAAAAAATCAATCTTGTATAGACATGTGTAACCAATGTGCATGTGCTTGCGAAGCTTGTTGTACGGAGTGCATGTCTATGTCAAATACTGAAATGTCTGGCATAATGGGCCGATGTATGATGATGTGCAGAGACTGTGCTAGTATGTGTATGATGTCTTCAATGATGATATGTAGAGGAAGTGAATTTGCAAAACAAATGTGTGAAATGTGTGCGACAGTATGTGATGCATGTGCAACAGAATGTGAAAAGATGGGTGAGAAGATGCCAGCATGCAAAGAATGTGCTGAAATGTGTAGAAAATGCGCCCAAGAATGTAGAAACATGATGAGCTAACCAACTTTTCTTTGCCTAATTTTATATTTCACGGCTAATTTTGTTACTGCAATTAAATACAAACATCGAACCGTCTTATGCAAAAAAATTGATAGTTTACTATGCTCTCTAATTCTTGAATTAATTAGGCAATTTTTACCCATAATTGAAGTCGTTTAGCTTAATAAAGTAGTTCGAATTGTTTTCAAATTTATTTTTTTACATAGTATGACATTTTACCTTATATGGGCGATTAATAACTTCGTTGTCCAGTGTTTAGCATAGAAATAGTTTTAAGTTTTATTTTACTAAATAAATGAATAAACTAATGGTTAGGCACAATAAACTTCAATTGGGTTTTCATTTTTGAGGACGGAAATTTACGAGATTATAACCTAAATATCCATCCAGTGTTAAATCGTTTAGTTTTAGAATATATACAAAATCCTAGTGGACTGCCATAGTCCACCTAATAGGATTATCTACATGTATCGTAAATAATTTACACATCAACCTGGAGAAGATATTTGAGTATTTGGCTATTTAATTCATTAATTTGCATATTTAACAAGTTATATTAACTTCTTATACTATATATGATTAAGCTCATTAACCAAACAATCCTTTCCATTTCGAATGATATTGTGAATAGAATCATCTGGATACTTGGCATCACAGTTACCATTAACTATTCACAATACCTTTGGGTTCGATTGACAATTTATTATTTAGACTTAATCGATTCTTAGATCAATTTTCTTTGTTTTTTAGTCTAAAAAGAAAGTGAATTAAGTTTATTGACTATGAAATCAAATTTGTAGTATGGAACCATGATGATTAAATAAAAGAATCCTATGAAGAAATGTTACAAATTAAACATAAATAATATATACGCTTATGTTACAGTTTAAACTCGCATTTATTTCTGCAAGAATTCATTATAATGATAGACCTTGACTTATCAAATAAAAATAAGTGCTATAAACACGTTCAGTAATAGGTTTTGTAACTTAATTTCCTTTTTCAGCAGTTTACAGGGAGAATCAGTTAGTTGCCCTGTGGTAACGAATTTTCACTACAGGTTAGTATTAAAATTAGGTTAACAGATCGTAAGTGCATATTTTCTATAATTGTACTCGAAAATTATTTACCATTCACAAATTGCTATTATAAAATGGCTATGAAAGAGAACAAAATAGTAATCAACTCTAACGAAAATGGATGAGCATTAAAGCCTTGGCACCAGAATAAATATGAAGTGTTTCATACCCTATTTACAACATTAAATTCTAACAAAGTTATTTACCTCATCAATCCAACTACAATTATTATTTATGATTGCCTTGACTCAATGGATATGATGGGATTTCAAAGTTAAGGATATACTCTGATTATGGATTATTTACGAAGTAAATCTCATAAACAATAAAAGGCGTAGCCCCTTTTCATCAAATTTAAAATTTCCATATTTAAAAAATTCTTTATAAGTCTGACTAAATTTTACTGTACTAATTCAAAAAAAAATTTCATTCGTAATTTGGACTACCATTGCTCAAATAAACAGTGTCGACATAACAAATTGTCCCCTGTATACTAATCTCTTAATGTGTTCCACTTAATTCAGATAAGGTTGCTAATATATTTAATACTTAATAAATAAACTTCTATTATTAAAAGAGCGTAAATTATTTGTCATTTGGAATTGGTTATTCTTTTTGATTAGATAAACACAATTACCAAATTAAAATATGTATTAAAAATACAATATATGTTTTAATTTCCCTTTATACTGACTACTAGTGTTTTTTAGGCAATCACTTCATAATAAATCAGTTAAAATCATTCAAAAATCGTTTCGATTTTCCTTAACATAGTAATTAAATTAATAATTGATTAAGTTCTTAACGAAAGGTATTATAAAATGAATCTAGTTCTATTTAATAAATATTCAATACTTGTGTGTTCTGGTAACCACAAAGTGGTCATTAATTCACATGTATGAATTTTCGTTTTGTTCTAAAAGTTATCGGGTAGAATAAAACTGCGATCTGAAATTATCCTGAATATCTTGATAATCCATTGTTTTCTAGATAGATGTTCTCTGTATATTCAATTACTATGGATTTTGTTGTCCACTCTTGTAAGATAAATAGTGAGGTTATACTACTCAAACGAAAAAAATTTATAATTAACCGAGAGATTATTCTAATGTTTATATCTATCGACCGGCTTTTAACCTTTTATCAACCGAATTTTATCATTGTTGGATCTAATCCCCTCATTCAAGTAAGGGTATGAAGGACAATGTGGGTCAGTTAGTGATAAAAAAGATAAAATCCAGACCTTCTATTCAATTATTGAGACAGTCCGCAAGACACAAAATAAAAAATAGATAATATCCGAGATCTCGTGATAGATCCTTTTTTTAGACTTTGCCTCTATTTAATAGTATCCATATATGTGTGCAAGGTCTTCGTCAAATTTCTTGTCATACGCATCAGAGTTCAATTTAATTTTACTTGCGTTGATTGAGGAGATATCCAAGGGATCAAATTCATCTATTGGCATTGACAAAGTGTCAAGTTTGAAACGTCTCATAGCAGAAATATTGAGCCTGTTGTATATTTACAATTAGCAGTACGAGTTATTCGTATATTATATGCTTATTACGCACCTAAAAGTATCTTTGAATTTAAAGCAAGTACAAATATCAGACTCTTTTACATAATTCAACCTTAAAAGGAATACTTACTCAGCAATTCGGGACTAGGAATGGTTAGAAAAGCAGATGTTGATCCTATTGGATGTATCAATAATCAAAATAATAAAACAATCTGAAAAGTGGGGTAAGACGATTGGTATCCATTAGATATATTTAGATATTTTTTTGGGATAATTATAAGGTACAAAGTCGAGTGTTGGTAGATAAAAAGGATAAGAAATCAAGCAACTATTATGTCGTGTGTTAATAAAGAAGTATGCGGACCATAAAAATATTATCTATAACTCTAAAATTAACCAATACTGATGCAATTTTATCTTTATAGCCTTTAAGAGTGAATTCTTGGCCAAAGTTTCCAAATACTGACTAAGAGCCACGACATAAATTACAAATAGATCTGCAAACTGAACCGCAATTGTAAAAACCTATTTTCTAAAAGAACAGCAATATAAATGACATAATCCTTTCATGTTGTAGTTTGAAGGGTTTTACAATCGTGTGATTTTCTTGTTAAATGTAAGCAATAATTGTATAAATCTACAACAAATGGCGTATATGAGAAAGTAGTTTAATTTGGATTCGAACCATATCATAATGTCTCAACTGGAATACATTAAAAATGAAAACAAAAAGCATTCAGAAATATTTAAGGACGGAAATCTACCGTTACCCCCTTCAAGAAAGATAGCTGTATTAGCATGTATGGACGCTCGACTTTTAGTAGACCAAGTCCTAGGATTAAAAATAGGAGAAGCTCACATTATCAGAAACGCCGGAGGAATTGCTACAGACGATGCGATTCGATCATTAATTATCTCACATGAACTTCTTGGAACTAAAGAGATAATAGTTGTAAATCACACGAATTGTAGCATGGTGACATTTAAAGATGAGGACCTTCAGAAGATAATTTCAGAAAAATACAATAACGATACAACTAATATCCGGTTTCATGCATTTGAGAGTGTCGAAGACAATGTTAAAAATCAAATAAAACACATAAGATCTGTTCCTTTCTTATCCGAAATAATATCTGTATCGGGTTTTATATATGATGTATCTACCGGAAATATTACTCAAGTTTCTTGACACCAAATTTTATAAATATTTTATTTTATTTAATTGTAAAACGTTTAATCGTTACAACTAAAAACTACTAATTGTCGTGATAAAACTCGATGCCAAGAAGCAGTTTTATCGTTCAAACAGACGGTAGGGTTAAAAACTTCTTTGGAAGTAAATCTGTAAAGATATGTACATTTGGCGTCATGGGTTTAGTATCACCTTTATTTTTGACCCGAAGAGACCAAAATGATAGGATGTCTCTGGTTTAATAATTTTAATATGGGCATCAAAGTCACAAATTCATTAGAAATAATGCGAATTTTTTGCATACATTGCAAATAGAATTCACATACAAAACTGCTTTTATTTATACCCCACTATAAAATATTATGACTTTACAAGATGTTCATCCATTAGCACCAATGCAGAACAGGATTCAGAATGACAACAAGTTTGTCCGCTCAATTTTTAGGTATACCTTGAAATGTAATGAATGTTTATGGAACACATCTTTTTATGAAGCATCAGGGAGCCTGCACTTGGCAAGTCATAAGATGGTGTGTCCTCTTTGTAAGAATAATGAGTTAGAATGGATTAAATCTCTTTTGTAATAATTTCAAACATTCGCATAACATAGCCATCATAAAATATTGATACAGATTCCGAATTAGTTGAAATTTATCTATTCTCAGATCCATAATCAAATTAGGCGTATGGTTCAAGTTAAAGAAGCAAAAATAATATCGGAATCCACAATAAATAATTCATCTGGAACTCCAGTTATTTGTTCATATCTCAACCTGCATTTTAAAAAATCATAAAGGTTTCCTTAAGAACCCAAGGTCTAATACTGTAAATGATCCTTTGCAAAAAAGATCCAAGAATTTATCTATGTAAAGCAAAATATCAATTCACAATTTTTGCGACCTCCATATCTTGTGTCTGATAGATTTCCATACGAAATTAGATTTATGCCGCCCAAGATAGGAATATCTTCAAAATCCGTAATTTCTGAATCAGCAGAAGTAGGTAAGGATTGCTATATTGGAGACTTTGTTGTTATCGGGGACGATTGCAAAATTGGTAATAATACATTCATTGATTCTAGAGTAAATTTGCAGAATTGTAAAATAGGGGATAACTGTATCATTCAACCAAACGTCGTCATTGGTTCTGATGGATTTGCATATGAGCGTGAAAATGAAAATCTGAAATTAGAAAAATTTCCACACTTTGGCAAGGTAGTCATAGAAAATGATGTTGAGATATGTTCGAATTGTTCAATAGCAAGAGGGTCTTTAAGCGATACAGTAATAGAACAAGGAACAAAAATAGATGCTCTCTGTCATGTGGCACACAACGTACACGTAGGAAAAAATACCGAGCTCACTGCTGGAACAATAATAGGTGGAAGTACCAATATTGGCGAGAACTGCTGGTTAGGACTAAATAGTACTGTAAAAAATAAACTCAGTATAGGCAATAAAGTGATTGTAGGCTCTGGAAGTTCAGTGATTTATAATATCGATGACGAAGATATTGTCGCAGGTGTTCCTGCTAGGTCAATAAAGAGTATGTAGCAAACTAAGAAGGAAAAAATAAGCCATTTTTTCTGTGGCCAAACAGAAGAGGTAGTTGGACCTGAGACTATCTATCCCGCATTCATTTATTATCCATTATTTGACATTTAAAGAAGCGACTTAAAAAAATAAAGTAGTATCATAATTATAAAGACTATCTAAAAAACCGTATCTGATAAAACGGATCTGTTCATTTAAGCACCTTTAATTCATTATTATGATAATCAACAAATAGATTCAACCAA
Organism: Candidatus Nitrosocosmicus agrestis; assembly: GCF_008389435.1. Classification (GTDB taxonomy): domain Archaea; phylum Thermoproteota; class Nitrososphaeria; order Nitrososphaerales; family Nitrososphaeraceae; genus Nitrosocosmicus; species Nitrosocosmicus agrestis. The sequence continues at coordinate 16,276 of NZ_VUYS01000020.1, forward strand.
TTTATTATATGATTTAGTTTACTGTTTACTTTTCGACATGGAAAGTAATCATCGAAACTTTCAGTCCTGTCTTTGATATATTGAATGGTTCTTTCTATAATGCTTTTCTCATAGGAGGAATTAAGATGATGTCTTATCTTTAGGAACCTACAAGCCTGTGGGTACCAGGTGCCACCATCTGTTGATACTGGATGCTTTCCATGAATTTCAACTAGTCCTGATAAGAATCTCTCAGCAACAAACATGTTTCTCTCCTTAGATATTTTTAGCAAAAAAAGTGCGAGAATTTGCCGGTTTTCCGGCTCAATTGTAACCCATAACCAAATGTACTTAGGTCCAACTTTAATCAGTGTCTCGTCTACGATGAATTCTGAAATGCTTTTCCTTTTGATCGATATCTTTTGCGGTTTATATTTTTGAATCCAATTCCAGATTGCAACATGGCTTCTCTTGACCTTATGTAAAAAGAACATTGCTTTGGCAACGCCTCTGGTTGACAAACCCAAAAAATACAAATACAAAGCACGACTAATATTTGACGAAGGTGTTCTGTTTCTTTTGTTTAACATAACAGAATTAAAGCATCTTCAAACTATAGATTTTTCGTTAAGTTAGAGTCTATAAAACAATTGTTAGGATTAAACGATATAATAGATATGTCTTGGTTGTCTTCACTTTAACAAAAAAAATAGACAAAAGGTTTTACTCAAAATATTGAAGTATTCTGTCTCCTATTTACTGTTATGAATCAGATAAGGTAACGATATGGCGAAAGTTGAAAAAATTTACGGTCCTTATCCACAGTACCGATGTTGAGAAAATATATACACCATTTTTCAAGCAATGACTTTTCAAAAAAAAAGGAAAGTATACCATCACCGTTATACAAACCATAATGAATTTGAACTATTCCTATAGTTTTTATGAACAGATAATTGATTGGATAGAATTTACAATCATTAATAATACCACTTCATAGTCATTAAGCTCTCTGGCCAGCCAAATTGTAATTTTCAAGTTTATTTTCAAAAATTATTATTTTGTAATCCTGAAAACACAACAAATATTAATTAAATTTAGTTGTTACCCATTTATGATTACATGTAAGACTAATCATTCTTTTGCTTCTTTTTTTGCACTTTTTCTAAAACAAATAATTGCTGCTTAGAGAAATGAAAACATCAATTGTTCACAGAATGTCGATATAATAAACCCATCGAATAAATTGGATAAGAACACTCAACTAAAAGGCATATAATGAACTTTTCAATTCCCGTATAATAAGTAAATTATTTGTTAAATTTAATGTACAAATAATATGCAATATTTGCGTATAGTAGTTTAAATTGCATACATGACTTTGATTAAATAATTTCCTGTTTTATAATACAGTATGTCTAACTTGGAGAGCCTCATTCAAACGAAAAACAAATCAGTTCTTGAACTTAAGAATATTACAAAAGAATATCAAGATAACAAGAGCAGAGTTAAAACAAAGCACACTGTTATTAACAATCTTAATTTAAATATCAAAGATGGAGAGTTTGTTACCATTGTTGGTCCATCAGGATGTGGAAAAAGCACATTATTAAATTTAGTTGCAGGACTTGATCAAACCTTTGGAGGATCTATCCAAGTTGATGATAAACCTCTGGCGTTATCACCAAGTACGGACCGTGTGGTGGTATTTCAAGAAGGAGCTTTATTTCCTTGGTTAACCGTTTACGGCAACATAGAGTTTGGCTTAGCGATCGGCAAAGTTCCAAAAAAACAAAGAAATGAAAAAGTCAAGAAACTTATTGAGATGATCCAGCTAACCAATTTTACTAATGCATATATTCATCAACTTTCGGGAGGAATGAAACAAAGGGTAGCTATTGCCAGAGCTTTAGCGTTAGATCCAAAAATACTTTTGATGGATGAGCCATTTGCAGCCTTGGATGTTCAAACTAAAAGAATGCTATACTCTCACCTTTTGCGAATACATGATGAAACTAAAAAGACTATTTTGTTTGTGACTCATAACATTCACGAAGCAGTTGCCTTGGGTGACAGGGTGATTATCATGTCTCCAAAATTAGCCAATATAAAGAAGGAAATATCTGTGAATATACCGCGTCCAAGGAGTATAGACCACCCCTTTGTAGAGACAATTACAAAAGAAATAATCTCTGAATCAGATGGGTTATCAATAAAAAATGGTCTAATTGGAATTGATCCAAAAAATAAGGATCAGGAAAATGATAATTCTACAACCACATTTTAGCCTAACATGTTAAAAATACAAGATCAAGTTAGCTCGGTCAGAAAAATAGACCTAGAAGAACTTTCTAACACAATCTTATTCATTGCAGTTTTTATAGGTATATGGCAGTTGGCATATTTAAGTGGCATTTGGCCCAAAGTATCATTACCATCACCATTGCTGGTTCTAGAATCATTTATCGAGTTGATTCAAGATAATACCTTACTAGTAAGTATCGGGGTGACACTTTATAGATTATTGATCGGATTTGCAGCTTCAATAGCTATAGGTATAGGTATAGGACTTGCAATGGTAAAGTTTACAGGATTTGGTAAAACAATGAGTTCTTTTGCTATAGGGTTACAATCTTTTCCAAGTGTTGCGTGGGTTCCATTTGCGATACTTTTGATAGGTCTAAATGATGCGGGGATTCTGTTTGTGGTTATCATGAGCTCAGTATTTTCAGTAATGATGTCTGCATATAGCGGCATACGAAATATACCACCAATCTATCTAAAAGCTGCAAGGAATATGGGAGCTAAAGGTTTCTCTTTATTCAGACATCTGATGATCCCAGCGGCTACTCCAGCGCTAATAATAGGAATAAAACAGGCTTGGTCTTTTGCATGGCACGCATTGGTAGGAGCAGAAATATTGATGGCCGCATCCATAGGAATAGGACACATAATGTTAATAGGCAGGGAATTTCAGTTAATGGACCAGATAATAGCATCCATGATCACAATTTTTGCTTTAGGAATGATATTTGACAAAATAATCTTTGCCAAATTAGAGGACAAGGTCAGAGAAAAATGGGGATTAAGACAGGAACAAGATATTGAAAACAAATAAAATATGTTAAGCACAACAGTATATTCACCTAACTTTACCAAAAGTAACGTCAACTAAAGCGCATAGAACATTTTTTAACCCGAAAACGTCTTTAAAATGGGATAATCGATTGATATTTTGAGTAGTGATGTCTATTAAAGGTACGATTTATCAATTCCGATTCTCCATTCTGCAAAACAACACAGATCATGATTAATTTCTTCTAAAATCGTGATTTAATAGATTCAGGTCATTTATTTCTCAAATAGGAATTGGTCTTTAGAATAACATTTAATTTTTGATAATTATAAAGTATACAACTGTAGCGCAAGGATATGCTTTGATCAAGCCTTTTAACTATATATATTTCATCTATGGACTCGCTCATTTAGCGAAAACTATAGCTTAAATATGGTCTATTCTATTATCTTTACAAGAAACATGATACCTTCAAAGTATATGTTTACAATGGACTAAATTTGTTTTTTTACAGGCCCTTCTCTTAAAGAAGACTCCGAAAGACCATTTCAATTATCAAAATGAAATCACATTTTATTTACCAAAAAGTAGAATTAAATTCAAAAATATTAGTAACTAAAGATATCCACTGGGAAAAGAAAAATTCTAGATCATATTGTAGATGAAACTTTAGTCAAAGTGAGTTCTAAAAAATACATCATAATTTGCAAGGCAATTGAGCCTGATAAAGGGAAATACTCTCACAAAATATAACTCAAGAAAGAAACATGCTTAATTCAGAAGGACTTCTGTCAGGAGTTGTCTGTCAAAAGCTACGGAAAACGCCCTTTATCCAAAGAAGATGGAATTTGGTATCACAACCTTGTAGACATTATAGACTCAAACTTATATTCATTCTTGTTAGAGAAAAACCTGATTAAAAGAACAAAACAATATCTCAGGATTCCTAAACGTTTTATTTATTGTATTTTTGTAGGCCAAAGAATTGTAAGTTGAAGCATGCACGTACCTGGATTTGTTTCATTATTGAATATTGCACCGTAGAAACAAAACACATCAAATGAACTGGGTGATATAGAGTATGAAAAAGATACGTAGGCCATTTTATAGGAACTATTCTATCGTATGTGAAATCAGATTTTAAATACTTTGATCAACAGTATGAAAAATTCGCTTATTATGCGAAAATTACTGCTAGAAAAGTATTTTAAAATAATAAAAATGCATATATCAATTTCAATATATGTAAATTCTGCGTATAACTTTTCATGTTAGAGGCTTTAAGCGAGGATAGAATTGATCATAAAAAACCGCGTCATGATGGAATGACATACATAATAGATAAATTTCAAGGTTTTGATAAAGAGAATTTTGAAACCATAGCAGATTATATTGATATAGTCAAAATATATGGTGCGTTTCCTCTCTTATTAAAGGAAGACAGTCTGATGAAGAGAATTGATTTTTATCATAGTTCTAATGTATTGGTATCTACCGGCAGCACTTTAACTGAATTCGCAATCCGAGAAAAAGTATTTGAAAAGTTTTTAGAGAGTGCTAAAAGAATCGGTTTTGACCTGATAGAAATAAGTGAAAACAGCATTAGCCTATCTTTAGAAGAAAAGAAGAAAATAATCAAACTTCTCGACCTCTATGACATGCGAGGACAATGGAAAATTGGAAAGAAAGATCCACGAAGACAACTTTCAGTAGATGAGACTGTCAAAAAAATGAACGAAATTTTGCAAATTAGTCATGAAAAAATAATTCTTGAGGCAAATCTAGGATATAATGTAGGAATATATGATGAAAAAGGCGATATAAAATGGAACCTCCTATCAGCTATTACATCTAAGATCTCTCCAAATAGTATAATATTTGAAGCTCCATTGGAAATTCAACAAGCTGTACTAGTTGCGGAATTTGGACAGAGGGTAAATCTAGGAGAAATCCGATTAAATAATGTATTATCAGTTGAATCTCAAAGAAGAGGATTCCTTTCAAAGGCAAGTTTTAGTATTACGCCAGTTAAGAAAGGACCAGAAGGCAGTCCTGCTACTAAATTCATTCACTATATTATAAGAAGTAAACACCCAATTGATCAAAGTGAATTGATTTATGTAACTAATCTCCCAAGAAGGACAGTTCAAGCGTCAATTGAAGAGTTGAAAGAACAAGGTTTGATTATTGAAAAAAATAGTCTAGACGATACTAGAAAGAAAGTATATAATTTGGTCAAGAATGAATGGATATAGTTAGACAGCTTTCATTGAATCTTTTCTTTCAAAAAACCTAAATGAATAGTTTTAGATTACCTCCTATCGTAGTGACACAAGTTTTTAAAATTGTGTAATCATGATTGTAGAACTGTACAAAATATATTAATGAAATAGAAATTCCTCAAAAAATCTTCCTCTTGTAAACTCATGCTGTAATTAATCATATAAAATTAGCTAAAATGCAATTAAAAATTTGATAACCATTGTAAGTGCCTCTTTTGCATCTGGGTAATAAAAATTGATATAACCGCGTTTTAATAATAATAAAGACTCATTTGATTTCACCACCTGGAGACAAGGATAGGACCACCTCTAAGAACTCAAGCAATGAAAAAACATATCCAGGCGGTATTGAAGAATCGGATATAGGTTTTATAGAAGATAAGAATGATAATAAAATTAAATCACCATTCAAAAAAAAAATCAAAATAGAAGAACTTTCTAACACAATCTTATTCATTGCAGTTTTTATAGGTATATGGCAGTTGGCATATTTAAGTGGCATTTGGCCCAAAGTATCATTACCATCACCATTGCTGGTTCTAGAATCATTTATCGAGTTGATTCAAGATAATACCTTACTAGTAAGTATCGGGGTGACACTTTATAGATTATTGATCGGATTTGCAGCTTCAATAGCTATAGGTATAGGTATAGGACTTGCAATGGTAAAGTTTACAGGATTTGGTAAAACAATGAGTTCTTTTGCTATAGGGTTACAATCTTTTCCAAGTGTTGCGTGGGTTCCATTTGCGATACTTTTGATAGGTCTAAATGATGCGGGGATTCTGTTTGTGGTTATCATGAGCTCAGTATTTTCAGTAATGATGTCTGCATATAGCGGCATACGAAATATACCACCAATCTATCTAAAAGCTGCAAGGAATATGGGAGCTAAAGGTTTCTCTTTATTCAGACATCTGATGATCCCAGCGGCTACTCCAGCGCTAATAATAGGAATAAAACAGGCTTGGTCTTTTGCATGGCACGCATTGGTAGGAGCAGAAATATTGATGGCCGCATCCATAGGAATAGGACACATAATGTTAATAGGCAGGGAATTTCAGTTAATGGACCAGATAATAGCATCCATGATCACAATTTTTGCTTTAGGAATGATATTTGACAAAATAATCTTTGCCAAATTAGAGGACAAGGTCAGAGAAAAATGGGGATTAAGACAGGAACAAGATATTGAAAACAAATAAACCAATAATCGGTAAATATATGATTTACTGACATCACACTTGTATTTTAGAGTTAAGGACTCCTACAAGTGCAAAATCATCATATAATTAGCATTTTTTGCCTATTTCTAATTACTAATAGATAGTCATTACAATTCTTTACTTGTAATTGAATTCGGCAACAAAACTAGGGATTTCGGCAATTATAATAGTAGCAGTGATATTGTCTTCATCTTCTAACATTAATTGGGAATCTCTTGTAGGAATTTCGAACAGATCTAATGAGCATAGTAATCAACATACTGCGAGTGATAATATATCACTAAACGTAGCATACTTTCCAAATCTCAATCATGCATCAGCCATTATCGGATTTCAAAACGGAAATTTCAAAAACATTCTAGATTCGGCTAACAACTCCAAAAACATATCCATAAATGAGAGAGTTTTTAGTTCATCCCCAGCAGTTATCGAAGCACTATACGCTGGACAGATCGATGTTGCATATGTGAACCCAAATTCAATTATTGATGGATACATATTAGCAGGGTCAGATGGGTTTAAAATCATCTCAGGAGTGTCTAGCGGTGGAGCTTCATTCATTGTAAGGAATGACTCAGGTATAGAATCACCAAGCGACTTGGGTGGAAAAAAATTCGCCAGTCCACAGTTAGGTAACACACAGGATGTAGCTTTAAGAAAATATTTGCAGGATAACGGTTTTGACACACTAAAAAATGGAGGTAACGTGACTGTAATCAACCTAAAACCCGGCGATATAATTTCTCAATTCCAAAATAAAGAAATTGATGGTGCATGGGTACCCGAACCTATAGCCACTATACTACACCAACTTTATCAAGGCAAAATTCTTGTGGATGAAAGAGATCTATGGCCAGATGGCAAATTTGTAACCAGCGATATTATAGTTAGAACTGATTATTTGGAGCAAAACCCAGATGTAATCAAGAAATTACTTGAGGCACATGTTGACGAAACTAAATGGATTTCCGAAAAACTAGCAGACACAAACAATACTGAAAATGTAGATGAGGTTGTAACTGACTTCAATAAGGGTTTATCAAAAATCACAGGGAAAACCTATCCTGAAAATCAATTAAGAGAAGCACTCTCACATATCGATTATACCATTGATCCTCTTGCAGACACACTCCTTTCCATTTCAAATAGTTCTAATGATTTAGGATTTATTAAAACTGGAAAGAATTGGGATTACGAAATCACCAAATTATATGATCTAAGGATACTCAATCAGGTTTTAGAGGAAAAAGGAGAAAAACAAATAAACTATTAACGAACACAAACAAAATTAAATAAATTTGCATTAAATCACTATACCAATAATCTGGAAGCCTCAGGTTTTGAATTAAAGAAATCATTTAAACTTTTAATTCAATGCATATCTGACCATCCTCTAAAAATGTATCTAAATTTTCTCAGACATTATTTAAAAAGGGTATTCGTCGAAAAGTCTACCCAAAAGATCGTTTCATTCCGCTATCGTGGAAAAACCCCAATTATTTGAGTTAGACAAGGTTGGGCCTTATTATAATTTATGCTACATACAAAATCTACGCTTAAACTGCATATAATTTTTAAAATTAGCGCATTGAACATAAATAATAAATGACTAATCCAATAAAATAAACAATGAATCATAAAGTTAAAAGTTCATTGTTCAAAAGCCTCAGGGTTACTGAACAAAAGAAACACTCCATTCCATTGTTGTTGACAATGGTGGTAACTGCTGTGGCCCTTATCTCTGCTCCAATTTCAGTGGCTAGTGCCCAATCACCTGACAGTTCAAAGAAAACTCTCCGAATTGGCTATTTTCCTAATATTACCCATTCACAAGCAGTAATAGGATTGAATAATGGTGACTTTCAAAAAATAGTTGGTGAAAACATTAATATTGAAACAATCAGATTTAATGCCGGTCCTTCAGCAATAGAATCATTATTGGCGGGTAGAATTGATGCCACCTATATTGGACCTAATCCCGCTATTAATGGATACCTACAAACTAATGGAGAAGCTGTCAGAGTTATTGCAGGAGCTGCTAGCGGTGGAGCTTCATTCATTGTAAGGAATGACTCAGGTATAGAATCACCAAGCGACTTGGGTGGAAAAAAATTCGCCAGTCCACAGTTAGGTAACACACAGGATGTAGCTTTAAGAAAATATTTGCAGGATAACGGTTTTAAAACAACTGAAAACGGAGGAAATGTAACTATATTGCCCATAGCTAATGCCGATATTCTAACGGTGTTCTTAAAAGGAGATATCGATGGTGCATGGGTACCGGAACCATGGGCATCCCGCTTAGTTCAAGAAGCAGATGGCAAAGTATTCCTAGATGAAAGAGATCTATGGCCAGATGGCAAATTTGTAACAGGTAACATTATAGTTAGAACAGATTATTTGGAGCAAAACCCAGATGTAATCAAGAAATTACTTGAGGCTCATGTTGAAGAAACCCTCAAGATAAATAACGATACTAAAGCCGCAGCCACTGAATTTAACACTCAGCTTAAAAAGATTACAGGTCAGGAAATAAACCCGGCTGTTCTGGATGAATCTTATAGCCATCTGGAAATCACATATGATCCATTAAAATTGACGTTATTTAAGAGCGCAAACGATGCATATGATCTCGGATTCATAGAAAAGGGAAAAGACAGACCAAATCTTTCAGGTATATATGACACGACAATCTTAGATGAAGTTCTTACAGAGAAGGGTCTCCAGCCTATAGGAAATACAGCAGGAAGTGTAAGTTTAACTCAAACAAATAGCTCCAACACCCCAAACACTTCAAGTGCAGTGGCTGACATTGTGATTTAAAATCAAAATACCATTATTTTTATTGAATTTGTTCAGAAAATAAACATTTTAAATCGCAAAAAAGCCATGGCTAGATAAAAAAATCATTCATATTTCGTTAAGGTACATTTCGAATAATATGTATTTTGAATAAAGAGTATTTAATTTTCAAAGTCTTGTTCTTGAATCAATAGAGGCTCTATTTTTATAGACTCTGTAGAATTGACTGGTGAGGGCTTTTCTATAAAATCATTTTCACGTACATCTGTCTGCGTTACATTAGAATTCCCTAACACATTATTGTTTTGAATGGTTGATTCAGATTCTTTAGCATTGGATTCATCTTTCTTTTTATCTGAAATTTTCTTATCATCCTTATCATCAGGAGAGGTTTCAGAATTATCACTAGGACTAATACTTTCCAAGGTTTTATCAAAATTACGGCTTAAGGAACTGAATAAGCCTTTGTTATTCTGATCGGTAACCTCATAAGAACTAACAGGAAATTGATTTACAAAACAAGCCATGAACAATGATATCAATATAGCAATTGACAGCAGAATCCTCATGGAGGAGATTTTATTATATATGCTTGCCAACTTATGTTTGACTAATTTAATAATGGAAAATTAAGATATATTTGTTAAGGATGTTTTTTAAGTACGAATCATCAATAAGTTTTTTCCCTTCAAAAACTCAACACAAAAAATTATAATTGATTAAAATGAACAGATCATATGAATCTGATCCTCGTTGTTCTGGTATTAATTCTTTTAATAGTGTTTATTGGTTCAAAATCAAATAATGAACTACCTGCTAGTTTGAATATAATTCATGAAGGGATCAGTATTACAAAACAATTTGACATAGGTCTTGGCCCATTCAACTATGTTCAAGGTATAACTACCAATACCAGCAAATTCATATCAGGATTCAATACAGGCAGCTATCCTGTTGGAATAACAATCAATCCGCTTACAGGAAAAATTTATGTAGCAAATCAGTATTCTAACACGGTATCTGTATTTGATTCAAAGACTGACAAACTATTAAAAACTATTCCCACAGGCATATTTCCTTACAGCATTGACTCCAATCAGTTTAACAATAGAATCTATGTTACAAATCGAGGTTCAAATGATGTTACCGTTATTGATGGAGCGACCGATTCTGTGATTGATAATATAACTGTTGGCAAGTCTCCAGTCCAGGCTTCGGTAGATCAATCAAGTAATATGGTATATGTTACCAATATTGACTCCAATTCTATTTCAGTAATAGACGGAATTACGAATGAGGTCATCAGAACAATAAATGGAATCAATGCCCCTTACGGGATAAGTGTTAATCCACTAACTAGTAAAATATATGTTTCAAATATTGGAAATTCCACCGTGACAGTTATAGATGAAGAGACTTTAGGGTTTATCAAAAATATCAAGGTAGATAACGCACCTGTCGGTATTGATATTAACGAAAAGAAAAACATGGTATATGTTACTAATTACTTATCGGATTCAGTATCCGTTATCAATGGGACCAGCGACCAGGTCGTTCAGACAGTTGACGTAGGCAATTCTCCTGTCGGCATAAATATAAACCCGGTTTCAAAAAAAATGTATGTTAGTAACATAGGTTCAAATACTGTAAATGTAATCAATGAATCCAATTACAAAAACATTAAGAATATTACAGTAAATCCATCAGCCATTACAGAAAGGGTGGAATACCCATATGCGATTCCGACTAATATTAAATTTCCACTAATTGCAAGTTTTGTGGCACTGGATCCCTCAACGAATCTAGTTTATGTTACGAATACTGCCTCCAACACTCTTTCACTCATTGATGGTGTGATTGATGAAAGCATTGTGAGAATCGGGTTTGAAACTCGACCCCCTAATTCAGGTTTCGTAGAATGTAATGGGATAAAAAATTTAAATCAAAATAACACAGTAATTACAACGGACAAATTAACTACCTGTTATGCCACTCCAGAAAGAGGATATTCCTTTGATTCATGGTCAGGTTTAGCAATAAATAACTCAAATCCGCTAAAATTTACTTCTGCAGAGTATGGCAACATAGTAGCTAATTTTAGACCCACATTATCCACCGAGCAATATGTATTCCTAATAGGAGGTATCACAGGTATGTCATCTGTTCTCCTGGGTTGGTTCTTTAAGGGTGGTCAAAGACGTAAATTTAACAAACTAATCCAAATAACGAATACTGCAATAGCAGATGCAGACGTTGGAGATAAAACTGAAAGCATTATAAAATTAGAAAACCTGAGACGCGATATCTTTAACACTTATCGTCGTGGCTCATTAACTGATTTTCAGTTTGACTTTCTAGATAAACGACTGTTAAATTATATAAACAAGATAAGTAATCTATAGTAACCAGAAAATTTCTTTCATTTCTAATTTATTTAGAAAAGTGTGGATCTGTCTACTCAAAGATTATTATTTCGGGCCAGCACAAATGAAAATAAAAAGAAATGGGCAAAATTCAGCATTATAAGGGATTGAATTCAAATTTAGAAAGGATTTATGAGACAATAAAAAACACAATTGAACAGGAAAAGAATCTCAAAATTGTGGAAGAATACAAGGGGTTTTTAAATGGTGTACCACTTAGAAGCATAATTGCCTTGAATAATTCCCCAAAAGTAATTGTAGGGTCATTAAGGGAAATTCATGTATCCGTTACAGGGGATCCAAACGATTATGCAATTGAGGTAGCCTCAGGAGCATGGTTTGGAAGTCTTTTGATTCCAGGTGTAGCCGGGCTTTTGATAGGAGGTCCTATAGGATTGGCAGCAGGTGCTACGGTCGGGGGCGTTATGGCATATGAATTTGAAAAAAATATGTGGAAGAAAATAACCGAGGCAGTAAAGAATGAAAGTGAAAACGATGTTACGCTTGACAAAATATCACACTTTCATTGATTCAGATTATTAAAATTATTATTATTTTGATTTAAAATTAAAGTTTACCTAACAATTTTACTTCTCAAATATTTTTTTAAATTTATGCTTTGTCATGCTATCATTATCTAATAAATAAAAAAAAGTCATAGAAAATCAATTGACAGGAAATCAATTGATAGGAAATGAGAAGAAACCAAGAATCAGAATCTTTCAGATATTTCAAATAAAGAAAATTTCTTCCTTGAATTAATTTTTTTGTTTATCAAAGGTATTTAGGAAATATGTTGACATGATTTTACTGCAATAATCGAATTCATCCAATTATTATGTATTGGATTTGAATAGTATAATTTATCTTTCAGGTTTTTGCAAAAGGCTAGACAATAAGGTTGATTGCATTGATTTCTACGATAGATTGAGGCATTTTTTGTTCGATGTTACCCTGAACATCGTAAAAACGATTTTAAATGGCCTGTGCGCGTCTATGGTATATACTCATGTTTAACAATGATCAATTAATGGAGCTCATAAAAAAGGCTAGAGAAGCCACTCCTAAAAGAAATTTCGCTCAATCGGCTGAATTAACATTAGTATTAAAAGATATTGATGTAAAAAAAGGTTTTAGTCTTAATGAGATAGTTGCTTTGCCAAACCCAAGCAAAAAAGGATCATCACTATGTGTTCTCGCTACTGGTGATATGGGCCTAAGAGCTAAGAAAGCAGGAGTAGAGACAGTTATGGAACCAGATACTTTGGACAGAATTGGTACAAATAAAAGAGAGGCAAGAAAAGTCGTTAGAGCCCATGATTTCTTCTTAGCTGATGTAAATTTGATGTCTTCCGTGGGTCGATCTTTGGGTCAGTTCTTGGGTCCAAAAGGTAAAATGCCAACTCCAGTGCCTTTTGGAGCTCCGATTGAAAACATTGCGTCAAGACTGAAATCCTCAACACGAATAAGATCAAAGAATCAATTAAATATGTCTACAAAAATTGGCGATGAATCAATGACGGATGAACAATTGGCAGCTAATGCAATTGCAGTAATTGCGTCTGTAGAGAAAAAATTGCCTCAAGGCGACAAAAATTTCAGAAATGCCATTGTAAAGTTCACTATGGGAAAAGCAATCAAAGCATCAGAACTACAAAAATAAAAGAGTTGAATCAGAATGAGTCAAACAGTTGTAACAAATAAGCTAAACAGAACATCCTATCCTGAGAGAAAAGTAGAATTATACAATACACTTCAGGAACTTGCAAAATCATATAACGTTATTGCTCTATCTAGAATGACTAAAGTTAGGTCAGCCCAGTTAATGGCCATCAGAAAGAAGTTCAAAAACGAGATAAAGATTTTGACAATTAAAAATAAGGTAGCACAGAGAGCTTTTGAGAAGATATTTGGTGATGTAAAAGGATTAGAATTACTCAACAAAGAGCTTGAAGGTCAGTGCGCTCTAATGTTCACCAACATTAGTCCCTTTAAGATGAACTTGACTTTTGATAAGAATAAAATTCTCATGGCAGCCAAAGGCGGAGATATAGCCCCTAACGAACTTTTAATCCCAGCAGGTAATACCGGTATTAACCCCGGTCCCGTATTGTCTGAATTCAAGGAATCAAACGTTCCCACAAGAATTGATCAGGGAACTATATGGGTATCGAAGGATACAGTGGTAGCTAAACCGGGCGATGTGATCTCTCAAAAATTAGCCGCCTTGTTAAGCAAATTAGATGTAAAGCCAATTGAGGCAGGGATCTCTGTCAATTATGCAATTTCGGAAGGACTAGAATATAGGGAAAAAGATCTTAAGATTGTAATCCAAGATTATGTTGATGAGATAGTAAAGTCATTTCAGGAAGCATTGTCATTATCAGTTGAGGCAGTTTACTTTACAAAGGAATCGGTGCCATTACTTTTAATGAAGGCCAAACAGCATGGAATTTCATTGTCAACAGAGTCTGGATATCTTACACCGGAAACAGTTAATCTGGTACTTTCAAAAGCCAATGCGGTTGCAGGTAATTTAGCACAGCAATTGGGCTCGAAAGGATTTTCTACCAGCAGTTAAATAATATTCTTTTTTTTGTTTCCAATAAAATCTAAAGTAATAAGAAGTACCTTTTAATCGTTCATCTACCTGTATACATATCATTCATTTAACAAATTTCGGTAGCGACTCTAAGGTCTATTTTAATAATAAAATTTCAAAAAAAAGGTTAAAGAAAATTAACCGAACAAAGAAGATAAACCTTCTAGGGCTTCTTCTTCTTTCTTTTCGTCCTTCTTCTCTTCTTCTTTTGGTGCGGCTGCGCCACTTGGTGCGGCTGCGCCACCTGAAGCAGCTACTGGAGAAGCAGCAATTGGAGCAGCCTTTAAAGCTTCTTCAATGTTAACCTCACCTAGTGCAGCAACCAATGATTTAATTCGAACATCGTCAGGTTCAACACCAGTTGACTTGATAACATTTTTTACATTATCTTCATTGATATCTTGCTTTAATTTATGCAATAATAAAGCAGCATACACATATTCCATGATATGAAAAATTTGCTACGTCCATAATATAAAACTTTATAAAATTCGCGAACTTCTCGCAACTGCATACACGTGCTCCTTTAACTCTTGAGAAACCAGTGAATTCATCCTACCAATCAATAAAGTCCTGGCCTCGTCTCTTTCTTCTGCCGTAGATGAATTAAAATAGTTATAAAACAAATCCGACAAGCCCTCCTTAACCCAACCATCCAATACAAAAAATCGATTTTCATTTATTGGAATAATTTTATCATACCTTGGATCAACTTCTTCATCAAATTCACCAGCATCTAACCGGTCAATGATAAAAAATACACAATTGTTAGGATCAGGATTATTAAGGGCTTCAACGGGTTTCCCTTGTGCGCGTCCAGCATTAACCCTCTCGATTAGACCTGTAGGTCGAATGAAAGTGCCCTTTATACGGTATAATTTGTTATAATCGGTAAGTATTTTTCCTATAACAATGTAATTAGAGGTTTCATCTCTTTTAACTACAAAAGCAAAACTTCCAGGTTTTAATTTTGACATCCCAAACATAGCGAAAATAAATGTCTATAATAATATAATATTTACTAATTGTATAACCGATAGATTGGTAGATTTTTTAATTATGACACTGATTTTCAGCAAATAATACAATTACATTTATTAATGTAACCAATAATTATAAGGATGAGTTAATCTTGCAAAGATTTGACGATTTAGATATGAAGATTTTGTCAGAATTAACAAAGGATGCCAGCATCTCAATTCCGCAATTAAGTAAGAAATTGAGTATAAACTCATCGGTTTTATATAGCAGAATAAAGAGGTTAATGAAAAGAGAATTAATAAGAAAATTTACAGTTATTATTAATGAATCACAGCTAGGAATTAATATTAAAGCTACTGTAGGAATCAACCGCGATCCCAAATTGAAAGAGCCCATCCACAATGAATTAATGAGAATACCCGAAGTGAGATCATTGATTGAAGTTACAGGGAGATTTGATATTATTTTGTCTGTGTATGCACGAACTCTTGAAGAATTACACAAAGTTGTAATCGAACGAATTGGGAAAATCGAAGGAATTCAAGCTACCGAAACTTTTGTAGAGATGCAACGAACAGATAAAGAACCGGTTTATTCGATACAAAATAACCCTAGTAATTATCTATGAGAACTTCAAGAAAACCCTTTCAAATGATCGAGTAGAAATATTAAAATTATATTAGGACTTTAACTATCTCGAATTCATTTGTTATCATCAATTGGCAGTACAGTACAGAGAAAAATAATTGAAATATTTCAGACACTGAAATTGGCAAAGAAGACTAGCAAAGACGATTATTTCACTCACCTAAGACTGGTTCTATTAGCCTTGGGAGCAGTGGGTGGAATTGGCTTTATCATAAAAATTGTAGGCGAACTCCTGTTTGTTAACAAATAAAAGGTCAAAATAAAAAATTCTACCATAAACTTATTCCGGACCATAATCAAAAATATTTAAAAGCATTATTTACAATTGTGAACCTTTATGTCTGATTCTCCTGTTCTCATTGATGAAGAAAATAAGATAAAACTAAAACCTGAATTGATGATAGTAGAAAAAATATATCCAATTTTGATTGATAATTCAATTTTTTTATTTTATAAGGATGAAAATGAGATGATAAATTGCTACGAAGTTGTAGACAAAGAAATAGTGCAAAAGGCACAGAAAAATCCTGAAAAAATTATTGATATAATCGAAGAACTTGACAAATGATATACCATTATATTATTGAATTTTCCATTATATTGCATGTCACATGGCAAATACGAAACTGGAAATAGGAAGAGCAATGAAATTTTTATCGGGAAAAAACCATTAATGACTTATGTCACAGCAACCCTGGTGCAGCTAGCAAACGAACCGACTGTAATAATTAAAGCAAGAGGAAAAAGCATTACTAGAGCTGTAGATGTGGCTCAAATCATTGTAAAGAGGATGAATACTTTGGGATACAGAGTTGAGAGTGTCAAGTTGGGTTCGGATACTTTAAGTGGGAATGAAGATGATAAACCTAGAAATGTTTCTACTATTGAAGTATCGATTTCTAGATCAAAATAATTTTATATTTCGAGATTTTTCAATTTCATAGTGAAATATTCTGTTAAATAAAAATAATTTGATATTAGGGTATTACTAAATTACATTATGACAAAGATTTCATTCACGATTAATTCATTTCTTATTATTACGAGTATCTTTGTATTGTATTTTACAATCTTACCAGCACATCAAAATGTAGCATTTAGTTTTTTTCACGAAAGCCAAACCCAAGCTATGCTTACATATACAGACAACAAATTCCATTACGAAGTTAAATACCCAAATAATTGGGAAAAATCTGTAAAACTCAATGACGAAGTCATATTTATTGCCCCAAAAGAAACTGATTCGGTCAGCAGCCCGGCTGGATTCGTTGTAAAGGTGGTTCCCACGCCTGGTAAAAATGTATCCTCAATTGCTGCTACGAACACATTAATATCTCAAATCAAATCTGCCCATAAGGATTTTAAGCAAGAGTCTGTCACTCCCACAGTTTTAGATGGAAAAAAAGCTACTCAAGTGGTATTTACAGCAACAGATAGCAAATTACAAAACAGAAAAGCAATGCAAACGGTTGTTTCAAACTTTGAAAATATCTATGTTTTAACTTACAAAGCTTCGACCGACAAATATGGTAGTTTCGAGAATGTAGCAAAAGATATTGTAAATTCTTTCAAATTTGTGCCAAATTAATAACTTAAATTGCCTAACTAACTGACCGTAATCAATTAGTTAGGCATGTTCCCCTTCGGTTTGGTCGATGTACCAATAGCTAATCTGCAATCATATTTAAACGTATCAATTTTTCCCCAATTCTAAAAGAAGGCAAAAATATAGAGAAGCTAATTCAAGTATTCAATGCTGTTAAAAATAAGATTTCAATCGATAAACAACAAAAAAATGAAAATCCTTTTTTATGAAATAGTAGATAGTGGAATATGGGTATAAAGTTAAAGAGTCTGGAATTTTTGCTTATAAGTGCAGTAATAGTGGTTGTTATAGTCGTCTTGTATAAAGTTTTTATTAATATTCCATTTAAAAATTATTCATTAAGTGTGGATGCACTTCGAGACCCCGAATCTTTGCTCGTCAATTCTCGAGTGGTATTAAAAAATACAGGTAAAATGACACTCAACGACCTGGTTGTTACGTACGATAATGACCGTACTTTGACAGAAAACATATTGAAAATAGATCCAGGTCAAACTTTAATATTGTCACCACCTCAGGGAGCTAAGCTTGAAAATGTTAACGTAGTAACATCAGAAGGTGTAAGCGTCGACCAGAAATTTCGGTCTCCAGTCAAGATGCCTGGGATGATAGGTTCTTGATCAAAGCCTAACTGGATTCATCAACCCAATCCTCATGAAAAAATCAGCGTGTTAACCTATATTAAAAGCAGATTCAATCCGGATTAATTCATTCATATCTGGCTCAAGTAATTTGTGTACTAGGATAGAACCATCATCATTCACCTTAACAATTTCGCCTATGAAAGGCTTGCCACCAGACGTGAACGTGTACTGCTGATCTTTTGAAGACTCTTCAATCATTCTCTTGTATTTATTCAATAACTCATTTCTAAACGAGACTTCCTTTAACCTAAGCAAGTAATCGCTAAATCTTAATAAAAATTTCGTTACCAATTCTTCCTTGTTTATGCTTATTCCTAAGTTTTCATGTTTTATAGTAGTTATCTCATACTTTGATGATTTGGACTTACTCATCAGAGAACAGGTTTCTTGAAGGTCATTATTTGTGTTAATGCCTACCCCTAGGACAATTGTTGATTTATTCCCACTTTGTATCTGTGTATCCATTAGAATTCCAGCTATCTTTTTTCTTTCCACTAGAATGTCATTAGGCCATTTAATTCCAGTTTTCTTATCTATAAATGATGCAATGATGCTGCATAGTAGCAAGGATGTCATAATAACAATAAAAAAAAACTGATCAATTTTCAAACTTGGATCAAATACCAGTGACATCCATATTCCGCCTCTAGGAGAAGCCCATGTTGATCCCTTGCGACCTTTGCCTCCGCTTTGAACGTCAGAAATTATTACTGAAGGTTCTAAAGTACTTGATTCTAATATCAAATCATAAGCGAAGTCCTGAGTTGAGCTTAGGGTGTCAAGCAGATAAAAGTTTTTAAATAAAAAATCATTGCTACTTTCCTTCAAAAGCGCAGATATAGGCTCAATTTTATCTTTACTAGAGCAAAATATTTTGTACAACAACAGGTCTTGTTTTACATCTTAAAAAAGGTTGCAATCAAAATTCCAATAATTAAAATTAAAGCAAAAGTCCTTGAAAACAATACAGTTTTGTTCATAATTTTTACAAATTCCTCGAGATTATCCCTGTTAAATCTATAAATGAATTTCTGATAATCCATTACTATTGACAATGTCTGCGGGATTAAGATAAAACAAAGTAACACAGGTATAAAATTGTGTAAAATACCACCAAAGAATACTAATGCGACACTATAGATTACCAGGAACAAAATTATCAAAAATCCGTAATTAAGTCTGTCACTCTTTGACTCTAGCAAGATGGCCAAGGTTTTTCTCCCACCCTCTTTATCTGCCTTAATATCGGGTATAGAGTTAATATATAATACCAATGAAGACAACAGTCCGGCTATAATGCCAAGCAATGTTGCTTCCAAGGTAATGGCAGAGGTCTGAACAAAGTATGTTCCTATGACTATTAGCATTCCTTTAGTCCCTACAAATACTTCGCCCAATCCCAAGTTTACTAGTTTTGTTGAATAAAGAAGTATTGATAATGCAGCAAAAGTTAGTATTATTCCAATAACAAATCCCTTTGTGTATACAAAATATCCACCGATACCTAAACCCAGAATAAGAAAAATTATTGAAGCTCTATATACAGCCTTCGGTGTTAACAAGCCTTCAGGTAGAACACCCGTACCCCCACTAAACCTAGTCCTTAAAGTCTTTAGATCAATACCTCGTTTAAAATCAAAGTAGTCGTTCAATAAATCAACACTACAATGAAGACAGAATATTCCAGCATAAACCAAAATCGCGTTTACAATGCTAAATTCTTGAAAGTTGTTCCATACTGTCAAAGATAGACCACAAGTAACAGATAAGGCTGAGGCTGCCAAGAACCTGAACCGAATTGCCCTTAACCAAACAATAAACTTTTGATTCAAACTACAAAATCTCGTTTTTAAATCTGTAGGTAATTACAGTCATATATTATTATTATTCCAAACTACAAGTTCAACAATCTTATAACATCACTTTTTTCAAGCAGTTTATATTTTGATACCGCTGTATTCTGCTTGCTATGTTCTAATTGTTTTTGACCTATGAGTGGAGCTACAATTCCTGGAACTGACCTAACAAACTGCAAGAGTCTCGCCGACTGAAAAGGGATCATATTTACAGATTCGTCAGAGAATTGCTCAGTCAATAGACGTCCCTGAAAAAGAGGAACACTGGTGAAGACATGAATTCCTAACCTAGTTGCAGCCTCCAATAAAGAAACCTGATTTTTAGAATCAGGAACCACTTGATTATTAAACAAATATGGTTCTTTCATATAGTAATTAAATGGAAGTTGAATAAATTTAAACCCATTTTTAGGTCCACCTACTTTATGCGCTACCGACACTACATCCCAAAGTGAAAGGTATTTTGGATCATTCTGATTTGAAGTAAAGCAATTCCATGTCGCCATTCCATAATACCGAATTTTGCCATCTCTTCTAAAATTTTCGTAAACCTGAAAAACCTTTGATAACATTTCAAGATAAGTGTTGGTATCAACTTGATCAAACCAGCTTTCACGAGAATTATGAATATAAACGAGGTCAATGGTTTCGATCCTTAGATTGCACAAAGATTTATTAATGCAGTTTGAGATGTAGTCAGGATTCATAATATTGTAGGAAGGACTGATATCCTTGTCTTGAATTATGCCTTTGTCAATATACATAGCCTTCAGGTAGGATTCCAAGTCCACTTTTTGATATTCCCCGTCATTAGTAGCATAACCATTTTTTGTACAAATGAAGATATTTTCTCGCCTAATTATACCCCTATCTGTCAAACTATTTAGCGCCTTTCCAATGCTTTTTTCAGATAGCATTGCTCGATAATTAAGCGCAGTATCTATTACATTTACACTTCCAGTACCAACAGAATATTCTAATGATTTCTTGATGTTCTCATCATCTACCTGAGATTGATTTCCAAGATACGATCCCATGCCAATTGAGGACAGAAACAAATTCTCCACCTCCTTAAAATGGGAGGGGTCAACCCCATTTGTTATAGCATATTCTCGGTATGCGGTAGTCCCTTCTTCAGTTGCATAACCTTTGTGCAATTTAGTATCAATAGACACTGTTTAGCTGGGTTCAGATGAGAATTTAAAATTATCGAGAGAACCCAAATAATCAAATGAAATTGTGGATCTATTGCTTTTCTAATTCAATTATAAAATCAGTGGGATTTAGCTCTACACCACATTTGGTGCATCGATTCAAGGTGTTCCGTAGTACATCTCTTATGGGTTTGACGTTTATCATATGTTTAATTTTATTTCCACATTGGTAGCAGAAAATTTCAATTATCGGACAAGACATACCTTTTTCTCAAAATATTGGTTATAAATTAATTGATAGTTAAATTACATTGACATTTTGAGAAAATATGTGCAATCCGGTTACTTTCCCTTTAGGAAATATTAAATACCTAAATATTTTTTTTCATCATGTGCCAGTAGATCCTGTGTGCGGAATAGAACTTAGTGAAGATTTAGCAACCATTTTGGAACACGACGGTAAAAGAATATACTTTTGCTGCGAGGGATGCAAGAAGCTCTTTGAGAAAAAACCCAAAAAGTACTCAAAGTAATGAAATAATAAAGAATTAACTGTGCTATCTTTTGAGATGAAGGCTGCAATTTTAGACAATCATAAAATTACTGTTAAAGACATTGTTGATCCCAAGACAGGAGAAAATGAAATCAAGATAAGGATGAAGGCCTGTGGTATTTGTGGATCTGATTTAGAGAAGGTTTTTGGAAAATATGGGATGAAATCTTCCAAAATAGGGCACGAACCTGTGGGCGAAATAGAGGAGGTAGGGAATTCCATAAGGGAATTCAAAAAGGGAGACAGAGTATTCATCCATCATCATGTTCCATGTCATATTTGTCGGTATTGTATGGCTGGGGACTTCACCATGTGTGACAAGTACCAAAGTAGCAATATCGAACCATGTGGTTTGTCAGAATTTATTTTTGTTCCAGAATGGAATATCTTGAGAGGCGGAGTCGTTAAAATTCCCGATTCTATGAATTATTATCAAGCATCTTTGATTGAACCGCTAGCTTGCTGCCTAAGGTCAATAAATAAACTGCAGATTAACAAAGGAGACTCTATAGTTATCTTCGGAGCCGGACCGACAGGTCTAATGCATTTGATGCTTTGTAGAGTGTTTGGAACATCACGAATTGTTCTATTAGATATAAATGACTTTAGATTAGAATTTGCAAAGAAGATTTGTCCAAATGTAACTACAATCAACGTCGAGACAGTGGACAAGGAGGTTCTACCAAAGTTAATTTACAATGCGGTAGGTGCAGAAGGGGCTGATTACTCAATTACTTGTACTAGTAGTCCTTCTGCATTTCTCCAAGCTATGGAATTTACAAGGCGGGGAGGAGGTATATCACTATTTGGAGTTCCACCAAAAGAGACTGAAATTGGAGTAGACCTCAACAAAATCTATTCAAAAGAATTGAGAGTAATACCAAGTTATGCAACTTCAGAAAAGGAAATTCATCAAGCAATTTCATTAATGCAAAATAAAATGGTGGACATGGAGCAATTGATCACCCATAAATTCAGAATATCTGAATCCAACAAGGCACTAGAATGTGCACATAGTGGTCATGATTCAATGAAAATTATCATTGTGTCAGAATAAATTATCAAAATTTTTATAGCTTTTAAATAAACTTAAATTCGTAAAAACAATGGACTGGGGAATGAAAAACAGATTTTCGAGAATTATAAGACCAGAGAATGAAAGATGTGTCATGCTTGCTGTTGACCATGGCTACTTTTTGGGGCCAACTGAGAAACTTGAAAATCCAAGGGAAACAATCCAACCACTGCTAAAGTACGCAGATTCTCTGATGTTGACAAGAGGAGTTCTCAGAACATCGGTTATCCCAGAAAGTAATACTCCAATTGTGCTACGAGTTTCCGGTGGTTCTAGCATTGTCGGTGAAGATCTTTCCAAAGAAACAATAGTAACTTCGATAGAGGAAGCATTAAGATTAAATGCATCTTGTTTAGCATTATCGATATTCGTTGGAAGTAAGTACGAGTTTCAGACCCTCAAAAATTTGTCAAGACTGGTAAATGAGGGGGAAAAGTATGGAATACCCGTATTGGCAGTCACTGCAGTAGGTAAGGAAATGACACGAGATGCAAGATACCTCGGGTTGGCATGCCGTGTAGCAGCAGAGCTAGGCGCACACTTAGTCAAGACATATTACTGCGAGGATTTTACAAAGGTAGTTGATGGGTGTCCGGTGCCAGTTATTATTGCAGGCGGTAAAAAGTTAGAAGAAAAAGAAGCGCTAAAACTGACATTTGACGCCATAAGCAATGGTGCGTCAGGGGTTGACATGGGACGAAATATTTGGCAATCAGAAAATCCTGTAGCCATGATAAAGGCAGTAAGGGCAATTGTGCATGATAATCATGATGTTGAAAGCGCGTTCCAACTTTATGAAGAAAATTCTAGGTCCAATACCTCACTGAAAACTGCAAGAAAGAAAAAGGCTACTACAATTCAAAACTAGCCTTTCATTTCAAGGTTTAAAAGGAAACGATTAAAATTCTAAAAAAATTTATAAATTAATCCGGGTTAGTACAATTAGATGAACTCAACTGAGAAAATAAGTTGTAATTTGGTATGTGAAAGTATTATTTATGCTAAAGATTTTCTTCTTCTATAATATTGAGTTTTATCGATTGGAGTTGTTTTGTATATGAATGAAATGACTGGAGCTGCAGCATTAATGGCTGCATTAGAAAAAGAAAAAGTTGAATTTATTTTTGGACTTCCTGGGGGTGCAAATTTACCTATCTATGACGCGCTAGTCGATTCGAAGATACGCCATGTGCTCGTAAGACACGAGCAATCTGCAGCGCATATGGCGGATGGATATGCTAGGATTAAAAGGAAGGCTGGAGTATGTTTTGCAACTTCGGGGCCAGGTGCTACAAATTTGGTAACTGGTATAGCGACTGCATATGCAGATTCCTCACCTATAATTGCAGTCACTGGGCAAGTTGCGCTACCAATGATTGGGAAAGATGCATTTCAAGAAACTGATATCATCGGTGTAACAAATCCGTGTACAAAATATGCTTTTCAGCCAAGAGTAGCAACTGAGATACCAGAAATGGTCAAAAAATCTTTTTATATTGCTGAAAGTGGGAGACCAGGACCGGTATTACTTGATATTCCTAAAGATGTCCAACAACAGGTTATGAAGATGGAGTTTCCAGATTATATCAAAGTAAGAGGATATAATCCTGTCGTTGATGCAGATTTAACGGAGATTAACAAGGCATGTGAAATGATCTTAAAAGCAGAAAAGCCAATCATCATGGCTGGTGGAGGAGTGATATTATCGGGAGCATTCTCAGAATTGCAGGTGTTAGCCGAACTTTTATCTATCCCTGTTGTCACTACGTTTAAAGGAAAAGGAGCTTTTCCAGAAAATCATCAGCTCGCATTGGGACCAATAGGTATGCACGGGCATGCTGAAGCTAACAAGATGGTATTAGAGGCAGATTGCATTATTGCAATTGGAGCCAGATTCTCAGATAGGACAGTAGGGCGTTTTGATGAGTTTGGTAAGGACATTAACGTGATTCATTTCGATGTCGATCCTGCAGAGATCGGTAAAAATAAATCTGTAAATGCAGCTGTTATAGGAGACGTCAAGTCATCTTTAAGGTCACTAATTAAACTGATTCCAAAGAACTTCCAGACCAATGATGAGATAATAAAATTGTGGTTGGGAAGAAAAAGAGAATTAGTGAATTATTATGAAGACAGCATAAAAGACTACTCTAGAGAGATTACTGCCAAAAAGGCATTAAAAAAACTTAGAGAGATTTTACCAGCAGATGGCATTGTTACTACAGAAGTGGGTCAATGTCAAATGTGGGCATCACTGCATTTTGATGTAATAACACCTGGTACTTTTTTCAGCTCCACAGGGCTCGGTACGATGGGATTTGGGTTCCCCGCCTCAATTGGTGCAAAAGCAGCTAGAAGTAATGTTCCAGTAGTAGATATTGCAGGAGACGGTTCTTTTAATATGACAGAAAACTCGCTTGCAGTATCAGTTTTGGAAGATCTTCCAGTGATTGTATTTTTGTTGAACAATCAAATGTTGGGAATGGTAGCCCAATGGCAGAGGACTTTTTATAACAGACGTTATAGCGGAGTTCATCAGAAAAATTGTCCCGATTATTGCAAGCTTGCGGAATCATATGGTGCTGATGCTTATAGGGTATCCACATTGGACGAATTAGATAAGGCTCTCCGAAATTCGCTAAAGTCAAGTGTAGCTACTGTTATAGATATCCCAATCGATCCAGATGAAGATGTGTATCCTTTTGTAGCACCAGGGACAGGATTAAAGGATATGATTATAGGAGCATGATGGAATTGAGTAAATCAAAATCCATCTTTGATTATGACGATTCCAATAAAATGTATATATTGTCGGTAATAGTGGAAAACAAACCTGGTGTCTTATTCAGGATTACAAATTTATTTAGATCACGAAATTTCAATATCGAAAGTATTACAGTAGGAATTACTGAAAAGCCAGACTTGTCAAGAATGACCATTACTACTATTTCTGATGTAAAGACCCTCGAACAATTAGTCAAGCAACTACAAAAACTGATTGATGTGATACAGATCAATGTATTAAATAAGGAAAATGCTGTTTACAGAGAACTTGCTTTGATTAAAATGAATGCTAAGGACCCCACAACAAGGATAGAGATTGCCAATTTTGCTTCTATATATCGTGGAAATATAATGGATATTACAAATGAAACAATAACTGTGGAAATTATCGGAACTCCTGATAAGATAGATGCGTTTAAAGATTTGGTTTCAGGTTATGGAATTCTCCAAGTTGCAAGGACAGGTGTATCAGCATTACCAAGAGGAGCGGTAGATGATGACCTCTAATAACAAAATTAGGCTTTTCGATACTACATTGAGAGATGGGGAACAAACACCTGGTGTTACCGTATCCCCTAATCAAAAATTAGAAATTGCAATGAAATTGGATGAGCTCGGAGTAGATACAATTGAAGCAGGCTTCCCGGTGGTTTCACCAGGTGAGGTGGATGCAATAAGAAAAATCAATAGGCAAGGATTAAAAGCAGAAGTTTGTGGATTAGCCCGAACAACAAAAAATGATATTGATACAGCCATTAGTAGTGATCTGAATTATATCCATACCTTCATCGCTACCTCGGACATACATATGCAATACAAACTAAAAATGACCAGGGAGCAGGTTCTTGAAAAGGCGATATTTGCAGTTGAATATGCAAAAAAACATGGTATTAAAGTAGAATTTTCTGCGGAAGATGCAACGAGATCAGACAGAGAATTTTTAAATAAGGTCTTTAAAGCCGTTGCCGAAGTTGGTGCAGACAGGATTGATATACCAGACACGGTAGGATATTCTACACCCGCTTATATGTCAGAGTTAGTTACAGAGGTCATCGATATGACGGGCTTACCGGTAAGTGTCCATTGTCATAATGATTTTGGACTGGCTGTTGCAAACTCTATTGCAGGATTCCAGGCGGGGGCTAAATGCGCGCATGTAACCATAAATGGACTGGGAGAACGAGCAGGTAATGCTGCACTGGAGGAGTTGGTAATGGCATGTCAATGCCTATATCAAATTGAACATAACATTAAAACAGAGCTACTTTATGATGTTTCTAAATTTGTATCTAATGCCATGGGTATCATCGTTCAGCCCAATAAGGCAATTATAGGAGAAAATGCTTTCGGTCACGAGTCAGGAATTCATACTCACGGTATTATAAACAATCCTTTGACTTACGAACCTATTAGTCCAGAACTTGTAGGTAGAAAACGTTGGATGCAAGCAGGTAAACATGCTGGAGCACATGGGATAAAAGCCATTTTAAATGAATTTGGCATTGAGACAACTGACCATCAATTAAAAGAAATAGTAGAGAAGCAAAAAATAATTGCAGATAGCGGGAAATCGATTACAACTTCAGACCTTTTGTCTTTGGCCTCAGAGGTAATAAAAAATAAAAAGTTTGACGAGAATTTTAGATTAAATGATTTTCATATTGTAACTGGCCTTAACATCATACCCACAGCTGTTGTTAAACTCAATATTCATGGTAAGGACTTTATAGCTTCCGAGACAGGAGTTGGTCCTGTGGATGCTGCTTTAAAGGCTATTCAAACTATAGCAACAGGCATTGCTAACATAAAAATCAGAGAATACAAACTGGATTCTATTACAGGTGGTTCCGATGCTCTGGCTGAAGTGTCAATAAAAGTGGAAGATAAAGCAGGCAATATTATCTCAGCCAGAAAATCTGGAGAAGATATAGTGGTAACATCAGTTCAAGCTATGATTGATGCCATCAACAAGACAATGCTAAAGAAGTTGATTCATAGTAATAGCAACAGTCAAACGGCCTAAATATTTTCGATAACAAAAAATGACTACATACGATATCTCATTACTTGTAGGGGACGGCATAGGTCCGGAACTATCGGATTGTGTAGAAAGAGTTCTCCATGAGATACATGATCGCTCTTCTTGCATAAGATTCACAATTGGAAAGGTCGAAGCTGGAGATAATGCATTAAAGAATTTTGGCAAGGCATTACCTGACGAGACTTTTGAAAAGATAAAAGAATCACAGGCATGTTTAAAATCTCCAGTAGGTGAGTCGGCAGCTGACGTGGTACTAGTATTGCGGAGATACTTTGACCTTTATGCAAATGTAAGACCATCTAAAAATTATGCCAATATCGATTCTATTTCTACAAATGTAGATTTGATAACTGTTAGAGAAAATACAGAGGATCTCTATTTAGGATGGGAATTTTTAAGTGATGAGGATACCGCGATATCTCTTAGAAAAATAAGCAGATTCGCTTCGCAAAGGATAGCAAAACATGCTTTTGAAGTCGCAATGAAAAGAGATAGGAAAAAGGTAACAATTGTACATAAATCAAATGTTCTTAGGATTAGCGATAGACTATTTATAGAAGCCTCTAGAGAAATTTCAAAACAATATCCAGAGGTTGAATTTGAGGAAATGTATGTTGACGCATGTGCAATGGAGTTGATAAGGAGGCCCACAAGGTTTGATACAATTTTAACAACCAACCTGTTTGGTGATATAATTTCTGACGAAGCAGCTCAAGTAACTGGGAGTATAGGTCTGGCTCCTGCAGCAAATATTGGAGAAAAATTTGCTATGTTTGAGCCAGTTCATGGAGCCGCATTTGATATAGCCGGAAAAAATATCGCAAACCCCACATCTTTTATTTTAGCCTTGAAAATGATGTTTGATTGGTTAGGGCAAAAATACAATGATAGGAAACTTATAAATCAAGCATCAAAAGTCGAGAAGGTAATAGACGATCTCTTCAAGGCCAATGTCAAGACAAAAGATATTGGAGGTAAATTTTCAACAATTGAATTTAACCAAATACTCATGAATAATCTCAACGAAATAGGATACGAATAATTTTTAGATTCGTCCGAAAATCACACCTAAAGATGAACTTGATTAATAATGTCTATCAAATCTTTGAGAATACGACCTGTAGCACCCCAGATTATGTAGTCACCTATTACGAATTTGAACATCTCATAATTTCCAGTAGTATGCTCTTTATCAATATCCATTGACATTTCTAATTCTTCTAAAGAAATCTCCAGGATTTCTTCGACTTCTTCATTTGGATTTAGATGAGGTATTGGTTTTGACAACACGACAACAAAAGGATAAATCAAAATTTTTGTCGTGTATGTATTAGTTGGAGTTAAACAACCGATTATATTTTCCTCGTGTATTTTTAATCCAATTTCTTCATAAGTTTCCCTAATTGCGGTTACAATCAGCGATTTATCTTTTTTACAAAATCTACCCCCAGGAAACGAAATCTCTCCAGCATGGTTTCGTAACTTAGAACTCCTTTTGGTAAATATTATTTTTGGAGTTTTAGGAGTGGGGAAAAAAATTATTACTAGTACTCCAGAATCTCCGTCTTCATGGACTATTTTATTCTTAACTTCCGAATAATAAATATCCAATGAAAGGGGTACGCTCTTTAGAAAAATGTCATCAATCTTCTTCTCATTCATTGGATATGGAAATACTATCCCAAAATGAATTTAATAAAACTTTTTTATAGAGAAATAAAACTTTAAGGTAGGCTTCAAAATGAATATCATATACGAAATCAATCCGCCAAAAATTCTTCAAGCAGAGCATATGGATTTAGCCATGCTGAACAGCGAAAAAGATAAATTTTTGCAACGAGTATCAATTATTTCTGAGATTACCAATGATATTCATCTAACAGATTCAGTTTTGGGAATTCCAAGAATGTCTAGTGTTTTTGCAGCCCAGTTATTAGCAAACACATTAAAGAACTCATCTTTCAATATTTCCTGCAGTATCAGAACTCGTGATAGGAACCTAAATTCCATTATCCAGTCTGTAGCCGATTCGTTAATTGCGAATGTGAGAAGTTTGTTATTTATACTTGGCGATAAACCTACTTTTAGTCATAATAATTTTGAAAGTTTTAATGAGAAACCCACTGAAGTAGTCCGTGCACTGAATAATTTTGGGTTTAACAAGTTCGTGAACTTGGTGCTATCCGTTCCAAACAGGATTACGAATTCAAAATCTATACAAAAAAAAATTGAGGCACGTCCTAAAAGCTTAATTACCCAAAGCATCAGTTCAATATCTGAAATCCGAACTCTAAACGAGATTCTTAAGCCTTATAAACTTGATTTGATCCCCTGTATTATGGTACCCTCTCAAAAGAACCGAAAAGCAGCTTCAATCATAGGACTAGATTGGAGCCAATATGAGGGAGATTTTAATAGTTTTATAGAACAAATAGAGTCTGAGGGAATCAAGGAGATCTTGTTAACATCGCCCAATAGTTTTGATGAAGGTGTTCAGGTATTGAAAAAAATCATTAAGTAATCTGATAAGTTAGAGTTTTTTTTTGTGCTGAGTGATCTCGTTCTTCAATTCATCCAAAACCATTCTATTATACTCAAAAAGATTAGTGTCCTCCGTTAGTCTCGGCCTCCTATATTCAATTAGTATTTCCTTTTTAACACGAGCTGGTCTCTTTGTGAAAACAACTACCTTGTCACCTAGACAGATAGATTCGGAAATATTATGGGTTACAAAAACTATAGTTTTTCTAGTTTTTGCCCAAATTAGTTGAAGTTCTACTAGTAATAAATCTCTGGTCTGTGAGTCTAACGCTGCAAAAGGTTCATCCATTAAGAGGATATCAGGGTCCATTACTAAGGCTCTAGCTATTGCAACTCTCTGTTTCATTCCCCCTGATAATTGATAAGTGTATGATTTTGAAAACTTGCTCAAGTCCATCATTTCCAAATAATGCATGGCAATTTTGTTTCGCTTTTCCTTTTCTACACCAACCATTTTCAATCCAAATTCCACATTGTCTATGACAGTGAGCCAAGGAAATAATGCATTCTCCTGAAACACCATGATGCGATCTGGCCCTGTTCCAGATACCGGTTGGCCATTGAGTATGAGCTCTCCATGACTCGGAGTATCAAGTCCAGCTATTATGTTTAAAAGGGTAGATTTTCCACAACCCGAAGGACCTACAAAACATACAAACTGACCCTCCTCGATGGATAAATTTACATTGTCTATTGCTAAAACCTTATTTCTTTCTCCGGATGAATCTTTTACGGAGAAGGACTTTGTAATATTTCTTAGTTCCAGCTTGCTCAAGTAAATTATTCTACAATGGAATTTTACTCAATATAATTTAAATCCTCATTAATTGTCATCCCAAAAAATCTAGAGAAAAATTTGGTTAGATGGTAAAAAAATTTTGAAATATTTGTTATTTTTTAATGATAAAACGACTTTCAGATTTATTTCTTGAAACTAGATAATAAATCTTTTAGGTAGTAACCTTTTTTAACAATTTATTTGTTCTGTAGATCATATTCAGTTTGCCCAAAAAAATAGTGTTAGATACCAGCATTTTGATTGATGGTCTCATAAGTAAAAAGATACTAGAAAATCAATTTGACGATAGTTATGAAATAATAATTCCAAGGGTTGCAATTGACGAGCTTCAATCGCAAGCATGCAAACATCGAGAGCACGGATTTGTTGGTCTAGAAGAACTTAGAAAAATAAGGGAGTTATCCAATCCTAAGAATATTTTAATAAAAATTCATGGTGAGATGCCAAGCGTGGAAGATATCAGGTTGGCTAAAAACGGACGGATTGATGCATTAATATTTGATTTAGCCAAGAAGGAGGGTGCAGCTTTGTATACTGCCGATTACATTCAACATATAACTGCACTGGCATCGGGGGTCGAGAGCGTTCATAATAGAACAATTTATTCTGATACCTACAATATAGAAAACTATTTTGATAATGATTCTATGAGTGTCCACCTTATTGAAGGTGTAAAGCCATTAGCAAAAAAAGGGATGCCAGGTAATTTTTCACTTGTTCCGATTTCTGATAAGAAGCTGGATAAATTTACCTTAAATGAAATCATTAACTATCTTTTTTCTGCGTATGACAAACAAAAAGTTTCAAATATAGAAATTTCATTTGAAGGATGTTATGTTTTGATGTATAAAAATTTAAGAATCGTAATAACAACGCCGCCGGTATCTAACAAAATAGAGATTACGGCAGCACGACCAATAAAAAGGCTGACTATAGAAGACTATCACCTAGACAAGAACCTAGTACAAAGATTGTCTAAAGATGCGGAAGGAATATTGATAGCAGGTCGTCCAGGTTCTGGTAAAAGTACCTTTGCTAGTAGTATCGCCGAGCATTACGTCCAAAATGGTAAACTAGTAAAGACTTTAGAGTCACCTAGGGATCTGCAAGTTCCTGAAAGTGTTATTCAGTATGGGTCATTCAAAAACAGTTATGAAAAGGTGGCAGACTTGCTGCTCCTAGTTAGACCCGATTTTACAATTTTTGACGAAGTACGAAGGATCAAAGACTTTGAGTTATTTGCGGATTTACGATTAACAGGGATAGGAATGATAGGCGTAATCCACGCTAATGAAGCATTAGACGCCATTCAGCGATTCATAGGAAAAATTGAACTAGGGATGATACCACATGTAATAGACACGGTTATTTTTATTAACGGAGGAAAGATAGATAAAATTTATGAGCTAAACCTTACAGTCAAAGTACCATCAGGGATGATCGAGCAGGACCTTTCCAGACCTGTTGTCGAAATCAGAGACTTTTACTCAAAGGAGGTTGAATATGAAATTTACTCATATGGGGAAGAGAATATAATAATCCCATTAAAGAATATAGAAAGTAAACCGGGTTCAGAGAAAAACAATAAGATAAATAAACTTGCAGAGTCAAAGATTCGTGAAGTAATAGCAAGATTTGACCCACAAGCTGAAATTAAAATAATTTCAAGCAATAAAATAAAAGTAGCAGTGGCAAAAGAAAAAATTCCCAAAATAATTGGAAGGGGGGGTTCAACCATTTCTGAAATAGAGAAAATTTTGGGAGTAAAAATCGACGTTGAATCTAAGGTTCCTTCAATTGGAAACGAAATTCCTTTTAGGATAACGGAGTCAGGTTCTCGTATTTACCTTTTGGTTGATGAATCATATATCGGGAAGAAAGTAAATTTGTTCCTAAATGATGAATCACTGGTCAGTAACCAAATAGGAAAAAGATCAAAATTAAAAATTGACAAGAAATCTGAAGTGGGTAGAAAGGTTTTCAATAGCATAATGAGCAATAATCAAGATTCCATTAAATTATACGAAAGTCTGGAACCATAATTGCAATATTAAACAAATATTTTGAAATGTTTTAAGCATAGTTTGAAATAGAGTGCATATTCCCAAGATAATCCTATTTTGAAATTTATCAGCAGTATATAGTAATAAGTTAACCTAGTTTTCTTTCCGTATTATACGTCGGATTAGAGATAAGTTACTATGCCATTTACCATTTCAACTTAATATGAACTACAGTGGCCTAATTACATGATTGATCTTTATTTGCGAACCTTCTAGTTTTAAATTGGTCTCTACATCATTTTGACATTTGAAATTGTCTACACTAACAAGAAGACACCGTTACTTTCGACATCTTCCTTAAAGGCGAAACAACATGATACTATTATAAAAAAACATCAGCTAAAGTGATGAATACTCACTATTTCAATATTCATGTTAAAATATTCATTTACCTCCTCAATGATTTACCAAGCGCATACCCAATGAAAATGTATGAACCATCTATAGAATCAAATGCATTAATTAATATAGTTTAGTATTTAATTGATTCTGCACAAGCATTGAAACCTTAAGTTAATTTTGATCACAAAGTCATAACTTTGCCTAATTGGGAAATAAATAATATCTGATATCGTTGAAAATAATTAATCAAGGGTTTCCATAATAATTAGCACACCTTATTGTTTCCAAGCCGATTATCAAAAACTAATTCTAATTTAACTGAGCACGAAATTAATGATTTAATATTAGGATATTTTGCTCTACACTTTTCTTATAGGATAATTTAACAAGTCGTTTAGATATACTAAATTTCGCAACAATTAGAAATATTTCATAATGCAATAAGTTTAGGTAAACGAGTTGAAAATAATCCCTATTTAACTTCAGAAATGTAGGTTTTTTATTTTCAATTACTACTGGAACACATATTCAAATCCTTATAGCATATTTGAACTGGAATCTTGGGTGTGATGTCCTTAAATGTTAGTAGGACAAATTCAAAAACATTTATTCAAGAACGCAGCAAAGTATTGCCCGTTAAGTTATAAGCAAAGGATTTAAACCGCAAGTATTTGTATTTTTTATTAGGATAAGATCAATTATAATAACAATTTGAGCGGTTTCTGGAATTTATAAATGGTATTAAATTTGAAATTTGGGATTACTGATGGTTAAGATTTATGATGAAGATAAGAGAATGCCAGTTAATTTTAATCTCATTGAAGCATTTAATTTATCAAGTTTAAATTTCCTTAATTGCGTTATTGGGCTAAAAATTGAAATAGTTGTGGTACACGTTTACTACTTGATCTTAAGAATACGCACTGTAGAAAGCCCATACTTTTTAAGTTGTAATTTTTGCAATTGGTAACATCATATCTATTGCGAAGCGATGCATTGGTTTTTGTTAATTTTCGCTTTTCTAAATATATAAAAGAAATAGATATCGAATGTCAGGCCCACTTATTAGATTCTTAATTACTTAACTATTCTAAACCAGCTCAATTGTGTTACTAACAAGAAAACTTATCAATAAAAGTGATTTCAAAAATTTATGCCAAATAAAGATTTGTTTAAGAACAATAGATAACTTTTCTAAAGGTAACCACTAAATTTTAAATTTACTTTTGCCCATCACATACCTTACAATCCAAGAAGAAAAAAGGAAGAAAAACTTTTTGAATTTAAAAATACAGGATCTGATATTGATTAATTATAAAGTCAACCTAGTATTTGTAACCCTCATCAAAAATTGAAAATTTTTTGAGGCATTTAGATAATTATCACAAAAAAACAACCCAGTATTTTTTGCAATGATTATAACAACTATGATAAGATTACGTCAAATTTGGTAAAATATTATCTGACAAGGCCAAATGAATACACCGATATAAAAAACTATACGTGAAGTAAGGGACAAACTTTTGGCTATGATAATAGTGGAGTCTCAGGAGTTATTTACATCCTTACAAATATGAATATTCCACCACAATTTGATAATTACCCGCGTCGTAGATTGTTTGTTGAAATATATACTTGAATGATTTGCAGATTAGATAAGCTTCTGCTTCAGAATAGCAAAATATATCAACATATAAACATAGTCTCACATATATCTAGTATGCAATTTTACGATTTGTATAAGCGGATTAAATCTATGCATCATAGACGCAATTTAAATCGTGTAATAAACAACAGTGATAACATTTCAAATAGTGACAATAGTTACATTGAAATAAATAGAATTAAGGAGAATTCTAAATGAAAGAAGCCTTCATATTATTAAAGGTTACCCATAGAGAAATCAGACGGATAATCAAAAAATCAAAAAATGTTTTTTTTGTTAAAACAATCAAATCGGTCGAAGTAGCTTCGTGTGGTTTGTTGGAGTGCGTATAACTATGATTAAAGATTTAAAAATAATTTCCCTAGAAAGAGTTGACCAAAATCGATGCAATATTTCCGACCCTCCATTCCAGCACAATTTCCTAATCAAAAAACCGAGTATAAAAGCACATTCCTCATCAATGAACTACACCGCCAAGGCCGAAAAAGACCATGATCCGGAATTGTGTTACATTGTTTCAAAAACTAACAAAGACCACACGGTATTGGCTCCCAATGCGATGCACAGTTGGGTGTTCCGAATCAAAACCAAATTCAATCTTCCGATGAAGCTATCTAAGATGCATATACTTGAGCAAACTTTTCAGGCTATTTACTTAATTGGCGGCCAATTCCGCCACAATGGGTGAATTATTTATGTCAGATCTTGCGGCATGGCGCGCTCTCATCGAGAGAGAGCTTGCTGGATCATCCTTTGAGAAATTAGTGTACCGCACTCCTGAAGATATAGATATAGAGCCGCTGTATACTGAGCGGCCATCTGACCCTCCGATACCAGGAGAAGCCCCGTACGTGAGAGGTACCAACCTACAAGTTACCCCTACCGAGCTGTGTATACGTGTATATGGAGAAAACTCGGTCGCCGTTGAGGAACTAAATGGAGGTGCGAATGTTCTGTGGATTGATGCTTACAATGACGGAGCCCTCGAGGCAGCAGTCGTCGCCAATGCTAACCTTATAGTTGAAATAGAAAAGAACCCCCCGCAAAACTCTCTTGAATGGATTTCACGTAGCCGTGTGGGCATCCGAGTCTGGATTGGTATCGATCCTATTAATGCTGTTGCGAAAGGAGTGACTCAGAGTGACTCATTAGCCACACAATTGTCTGAAATTTCAACTCTCATCTGCACTTCTCAGAAGAGTTTGCCAAACGTTCGACCGTTGCGTGTGTCAACGACGACCTTCCATGGCGCTGGTGCGGACGCAGCCGATGAGCTCGCACTTGGCCTCTCGTCGGGTGTCGCCTATTTGCGCTCACTCGTTGATGGTGGATTGTCGATCACTGATGCTGCTCGCACGCTTTGGCTTCAACTACCCGTAGGACGCGATACTTTTGGAGAACTGTGTAAGCTACGAGCGGCCCGAATACTTTGGCACAAGGTATTTGCAGCTTCTGGCGCCCCTAATGAGCCGCCGCCGCCCATTCACGCCATCGCTTCGGCCCGTACTCAAGCCTTGCACGATCCTTGGAATAACATACTGCGTGTCACAACAGAAATGTTTGCTGCGATTCTCGGTGGTGCACAGATCGTGACACCCCGTCCGTTTGACGACCAGTTTGTAACGGTGTCTGCACTCGGTCACCGTGTTGCCCGAAACACAGTTCTCATATTACGTGATGAAAGTCACCTTGGCCGAGTTATTGATGCAGCTGGCGGAAGCTACTACATCGAGAACCGGACTGATGCGTTGGCCCGTGAGGCTTGGAAACGGTTCACCGCGATTGAGAAAGATGGAGGTGTAGCTGAACTTATCAAATCAGGAGCTCTGCGAGCCAGACTTGATGCAGCATGGACTAAGCGCTTGAATAATCTTTCGAAGCGCAAGGAGCCTATAATAGGTGTTTCAGACTTCGCACTAATTGGCGAGACGCTGCCAGGGGATCCAATCCCAACCGTTTCCGTGCCGGCTGCACCAGCGCTCGCCGAGCATCGCGATGCCGAGATATTCGAGAAGTTACGCAGTAGGATCGAAGGTGCCCGGCGTGATGTAATTCTTCTCCCTCTCGGGCCCCCATCCGAGCATCGTATGCGTACTGGATATTCAACCAGTCTTTTTGGTATAGCCGGCATGCGTACACGTGAGATGACCCAGCCTACAAGTGCTGATGTTGCCGTAATCTGTGGCACTGACGAACGATATGCTACCGAAGCCGCGGCTGCCGCACGCGCTCTGAAAGCTGCCGGAGCGAAAAAGGTTGCGCTAGCTGGGCGTCCAGGTCCGCTCGAAGCCGAGCTTCGAACTTCCGGTGTCGACTCATTTCTGTATCTGGGTTGTAACGTAGTTGAAACGCTTGAGGAGTTATTGCTATGACTCTGCCCCACTTTGAAGAGATTGATTTCGACGCAATTGAACTGTCTCCCCGAAAACACCTTCCTGGAAGCTTAGACAATAGGTGGGATACACCAGAGGACATACCACATCACTCAGTTTATACCTCCACTGATCTCACTGGAGTGACTCACCTTGGTTCGTTACCAGGCATACCTCCATTCGTTCGCGGTCCATATCCTACCATGTATGTACAAAAACCTTGGACCGTGCGCCAGTATGCTGGTTTCTCGACAGCAGAAGACTCTAATGCGTTCTATCGACGCAATCTCGCCGCAGGACAAATGGGTCTGTCTATTGCGTTTGACCTCGCTACTCATCGCGGATATGATAGTGACCACCCCCGTGTGGTTGGTGATGTCGGTATGGCCGGGGTGGCTATTGACTCGATCCTCGATATGCGTATTCTGTTTGATGGGATCCCACTGGACAAGATGAGTGTCTCAATGACGATGAATGGCGCTGTCCTGCCGGTGCTCGCGCTCTATGTGGTCGCCGCAGAAGAGCAAGGCGTACCGCCTGAAAAGCTTTCAGGCACTATCCAAAATGATATTCTCAAAGAGTATATGGTGCGAAACACTTACATATATCCTCCCGAGCCATCGATGAAAATCATTGCCGACATATTCGAATTCACTTCTCAGCGAATGCCGAAATTCAACTCGATTTCAATTTCCGGTTATCATATGCAGGAGGCAGGCGCAACAGCTGATCTCGAGCTCGCATATACCCTCGCCGACGGGCTCGAATACATCCGGACGGGTATCGCAGCGGGTATGAGCGTCGACGCATTTGCACCACGACTATCATTCTTTTTTGCAATCGGCATGAATTTTTTCATGGAGGTTGCCAAGCTTAGGGCGGCACGATTACTTTGGTCTGAGATCGTCTCCAAGTTCGAGCCGAAGAACAACAAGAGCCTGGCGCTGCGCACGCATTGTCAGACTTCAGGCTGGTCATTGACGGCGCAGGACGTTTACAATAACGTCGTTCGTACTTGCATTGAGGCAATGGCAGCAACACAGGGCCATACACAAAGCCTACACACTAACTCACTTGACGAAGCACTCGCATTGCCCACTGACTTCTCCGCTCGTATAGCACGCAACACCCAACTTCAACTTCAGATCGAGTCAAACACGACACGTCCAGTTGATCCTTGGGGGGGCAGTTATTACGTTGAGTGGCTTACTGACCAGCTCGCACGACGGGCTCGTGTTCATATTGCCGAGATCGAAAAGCTCGGAGGTATGGTTAAAGCGATCGAAGCGGGTATCCCGAAACTACGTATAGAGGAAGCAGCAGCACGTGCTCAAGCTCGCATTGACAGTGGTCGTCAGAAGATCATTGGTGTGAACTGCTATAGACCTGCTAATGAAGAAATGATCCCAGTTCTAAAAGTTGACAATGCAGCTGTTCGGAAAACACAGATTGAGCGACTCAAGAAATTACGCGCTGAGCGCGATACAGAAGCTACACAGCGTGCTCTCGACGCCCTTACGAAATGCGCTGAGACAGGTACAGGCAACTTGCTTGCACTCGCCATCAACGCAGCACGCGCGCGAGCCTCGGTTGGGGAAATCTCATGGGCCCTGGAGAAAGTATGGGGACGTCATCAGGCCAACATCCAAGCCATTTCCGGAGTATACAGTGGTGAGATAGGAGAGTCATCCGACGCAATCGGACGGGTGCGCGATCGCACGCAGAAATTCCTCGAACGCACTGGACGCCGACCTCGTATTCTAATCTCAAAGATGGGGCAGGACGGCCATGACCGTGGTCAAAAGGTGATAGCATCTGCGTTCGCTGACCTCGGCTTTGATGTCGATATCGGACCGTTGTTCCAGACTCCGGAAGAAACAGCACGTGCCGCGGTTGAGAACGACGTTCACTTGATTGGTGTAAGTTCATTGGCTGCCGGACATATGACACTTGTACCTGCACTGCGCGCAGCACTTACAAGCCTTGGCCGCCCTGATATCCTCGTCGTTGTTGGCGGCGTGATACCGCCCGACGATTATCCGGCGTTGCGCGAGGCCGGTGCTGTTGAGATCTTCGGACCAGGCACTGTTATCGCCGATGCCGCGATGAAGTTGCTCGATCGCCTCGAACAACAACTATGACATCTAGACCGCCTCGTCTTACTGTTGAGGCATATGAGCGCGGTATCATTAATGGTGACCTCGGCACGCTCGCACGAGCAGTCACACTTATCGAGAGCCGTTCTAATGAGGATCGACAAATAGCCCATAACCTCTTACAAAGGCTTTTGCCCTATACTGGTCGTGCTCATCGCATTGGTATCACAGGTGTCCCTGGTGTGGGTAAGAGCACATTTATCGACAACCTGGGCATGCGATTGCTGAATGCTGGTCATCGTGTAGCAGTTCTTGCTATCGATCCCACGAGCCATATTTCAGGAGGGTCGATTCTCGGTGACAAGACACGTATGCAACGCCTTTCCCTGGATCCGCGAGCGTTTGTACGTCCATCGCCGAGCGGATTATCACCTGGAGGCGTAGCACGCCGCACACGGGAGACAATGCTACTATGTGAAGCGGCAGGTTATGATATAGTCCTTGTCGAAACTGTAGGTGTTGGGCAGGGTGAGACTGCTGTCGCTGACATGGTCGACTTCTTTCTTGTCCTCGTGTTGCCTGGCTCAGGCGACGAGTTGCAAGGAATAAAGAAGGGTGTATTTGAGCTAGCCGATATGCTTGTTGTTAACAAAGCTGATGGTGTAGGCGAACGCCAGGCTAGGGTTGCGCTAGCGGAACTGAATGCAGCATTACGCTACCTTCCACGTAAGCGTGCAATCTGGCAACCTCGCGCTCTGGCTGCGTCAGGTCTAATGGGTAAAGGTCTCGACGAACTTTGGGCCGTGATTGAGGAGCACCGCCATCTGCTTACATCGACCGGAGAGCTTGCTGCGTTACGTGCAACACAGCAGCGTACGTGGCTGTGGACATTAATCCGTGAGCGTCTTGAAGATGCATTTCGCAATCACCCCGGTGTCGCAGCCTCTCTTCCCCACTTAGAACATGCTGTAGAAACCGGAACATTAACATCCAGTGCTGCCGCGGATAAGTTACTTGCGATTTTCAGATGTCAAAAATGCTGATGTTGTTGGAATTGCTTACAGAATCAATTATTTCCCCGATAAATCATCTTTACCAGAACTTTCAGTCCGCATCCCGTCAGGCTAAAATACAATTGCAATAATAATGCATAATTAGGGCTTTTTGACTTTCTTGAACACTAATTCGGTAAGTGTGTGATCTGTAAATTTCTCGAATAATCAGAACCAATCCTGCAGGTCTCCCCGAGTGCTTAATGTTTTAATCCTTGTAGAACAGGTATGGGGCATTATAACAGTTGGTAAAATGCAAAACTCTTTTTTTGTAAATAAATAAGTTAGAAAAAAAATATCATTCCTATCTTTACTCCTGTTTTTGATATTGAAATGAGCATGATCAAAATTTGCGCATTTTTTGCCATTATTACCGTATCAAAATTAAAGGATATTATCTCAAATCCATCGAAAATTAACCTTGCAAAACCTAGATGACTTATAATATTTTTTGTTACTATAATAAAAGATGTTATAACCTGACGTGATGGTTGTAAACTAAGATTTTTCCATTTAAGGAGAAAAAAATGGTATGGTCATTAATACCATTAATTTCCTTGTTGTCTTTCTTAGATTGTGTTTGTATAAATCTTCAAAATTTCAAAACTATTAGGAGTTTCAACTTCAATATTTCAATTTTTGAAGTCGATGCAACAATAACAAGTTCATCTGTATCCGAGATTTTATTAGTGACGTGTCATAGGAACAAGTTGTTTTCTTCAAATTAAACCATTCTATTAACGTGTTTCAAGGCTTCCCGATAACACCTTGCTCATATTTTAAGAAAAGATCGTCACTCTCCCTTCGTATGATTTGGGTTATACTTACTTTGGAATAATCGTCCGAAACGCAGGATTTATAATTATAACCTCTTAGGATTGCAACAGGAATGCCAGAAACTTTTCCCATAACAAGTTCGGCGGCGCTGGCTATCTCGTCGGCAATAGCAATCTCAGTAACCTTGAGCTCTTTGCCAAAAGCATCATTTGTTCCAATATAGCTTCTTAGTGCAGGTATACCCGCTACCCCAATAGCAACATTGGTTTGGCCAATTCTAAACGGCCGCCCAAAAGTATCACTAATAATAACCGAGACTTTTTTTGAACTTAATTCAAGAAGAGATTTTTGTATGATCTTCGCGCTTTCATCAGGTTCTTTTGGCAACAACAAGACCTCACTAGCATCCTCAGACACATTGCTTTGATCTATACCTGCATTTGCACATATAAAACCATGTTTGGTTTGAACGATTAGATGCTTCCTAGTGAGCTTTACTATCTTATTTGACTCATTTAATATCAGTTGGATTAATCTAGGATCCTTAGAATGAATTTTTGAAATATCAATTGCAGATTGGGATGGCACTACGGTTTCAAGATGGACTATCCTGTTCTCAGATTTTGACACTATTTTTTGTGCTACAACAATTATATCGTTTTCTATAAAATCTTGTCCAGCTTTTTTAACATATTTGAATATTATATCAGCTAAATTTTGCCCTGGCTGAATCTGAACATCTATGTGAATCGGGATAATGGTAATCAAAAAAAGACAGAGCCTTATTGACTAATGAGGGTTTAATCTAATTTTGAACTTCTCTTTTATTATAGGAATTACCAGAGAAAGATCCTTCTCATCTATCGTCACATTTGCTTTATTACGGATTATATCAACAGGACAAAATCCAATTGTAAATGAAGATAAAGCGAATAGTTTCAAATCATTGGCCCCGTCAACTATGACCACTGTTT
Source organism: Candidatus Nitrosocosmicus agrestis (assembly GCF_008389435.1). Lineage (GTDB taxonomy): Archaea > Thermoproteota > Nitrososphaeria > Nitrososphaerales > Nitrososphaeraceae > Nitrosocosmicus > Nitrosocosmicus agrestis. Next base: position 58,690 of record NZ_VUYS01000020.1, read on the forward strand.
CCTCGGGAGAAAAATCATTTTCCTCAACGAACTTTTTGACTGAAGCAGATTTGTCAGAAGTTACGTTAATTACAACATCATTCAATTTGCCATTAACAAATACCAAGTCATTTGAAAAAATCTTATCAATCTGAAGTTCTGTATGTAATCGATCAGTGATAATATTAAAACCGCCAGATACTGCCACAAGTGTTGCCCCATGATTTTTCAAAAATGAGCATAATTCTTTTGCTCCTGGCATAATTTCCAAGTTCTGTGCTATCTTATTTGCATCATCATATTGGATGCCTCTCAACGCATGAACTCTCTCCTTTAAGCCCTCCTCCCAATTGATTTCACCTCTGATACCTTTATTGGTAATGTCCCAAATTTCGGCTTCCTTTTCTGGTCCTAAGAGTTTAGCCAAAACGGGCAAATATTCTGCATTTAATAAAACTCCTTCGACATCAAATATAACAAGCATTATCCAAATCAAACTCCTTATTCATACATAATATTAACATATTGAGGAGAAATATCTATCTACCTAAGGGAAAATTAATAAAAAAGAATTCATTCAGGAATTATATAAATAGGAATCTACAATAAAAAAACGTGAACATTACCATCTAATTAATCTTTGAGTAAATACTACTAAATTCACGCACTAAAGATCCAGTATTACATTTTTTACCATTCATATCAACGATAGAAATTGTCAAGTTCATCCCTGTAAAAACATTTAATTAAGTACAATTTCCTTTATATATACATGTCCTCCAATTCTGAAGATACACAAAAATCAACTATGAAAACGATTGATGTAAGAGGTTTGTATTGTCCAGAGCCGGTTTTCAGGACAAAAATTGAAATTGAAAAAATGTCAAAAGGTGATACTTTGAGAGTTGTATCAGATGATCCAGACTCGGAAGAAGATATTTCAAGATGGGTCAACAGAAATGGTCATGAATTAGTTTCATTAAATAAAACAGAAAAGGATTTAGAATTTACGATTAAGAAGGCAAAGTAACATGACTACATCAACAGTTTATCCTAACTCAGCCAGTGTAATTGAAAGGATTGGTAATACTCCAGTAATAGAGTTAAAATCTTTTTCTACTTCAAATGTCAAAATGTATGCAAAACTTGAATGGTATAACCCATTTGGATCAGTCAAAGATAGAGCAGCGTTTTGGATGATTAAAAATGCCGAAAAACAAGAAATCTTAAAAAAAGACAAGAGTATTATTATCGAACCTACGTCAGGTAACACCGGTATAGCCTTAGCTGGGATTGCATCCCATCTCGGCTACAAAGTTGAAATCGTGATACCAGAAAAAGTAAGTAAAGAAACAAAAGATATTTTAAGAAAGCTTGGTGCTGTGCTACATGAAACATCCGATGATTTATGTCCAAGGGTTGGAGCAGGAACAGATCAGAGTATTGCATTAGCCTATGCAATTTCTAAACCTCGTCCCGATGTTTATTATATGCCTAATCAATATGAAAACGATTCGAATTTTGCAGCACATTATGAGAGTACGGGTCCTGAAATATGGAGTCAAACGAAAGGCAAGATTACACACTTTTTTACAGGCTGTGGTACGGGAGGGACAATCACCGGAACTGGCAAATATCTTAAGGAAAAAAACAGTAATCTTCGCATTGTTGCAATTCAAGCACAAAAAAACCATTTACTGCAAGGCTTAAGAAATTTTGAGGAATCTGCTAAACCAGAACTATTCTTGAGAAGAGAAAGTGTAGTAGATGAATGGTATACCGCTACCAATGAAAAATCTTTTAGAATGGTAAAAGATATAGCTAGTCATGAGAAATTACTTGTAGGTCCTTCATCCGGTTCTGTACTTGCAAGTATGGTTGATTTGGCCAAAGAAAACACAAAAAAAGATCAGGTATTTGTTGGCATATTTGCGGATGATGGAAGAAAATTCAAAAGCTTGTACAAAGAGATAGGCATATTCACTGAGGACGAATTCGATAAATATGTCGACGCTCGAAATCATCTACCAGAGCTTGCTTATGAGTAGCAAGTTATTGGTAATATCAAAACAGAAATCAATAAAAAAAGAAGATAGTTTTTAAGGTTTGACTTTTCTTTCTGATAACCATCTTTCAATATCGAGTGCAGCCATACATCCAAAACCTGCTGCAGTTATGGCTTGTCTGTACCTATGATCGTGAACATCTCCAGCAGCAAATACACCCTCGATATTTGTCCTAGTATTACCATAGACTTTGATGTATCCTTTGTCATCAAGATCTACTTTGTTTCTAAAGACGGAGGTATTAGGCTCATGTCCTATAGCTACGAATAAACCTCCCGATTCTATGGTCCTTACTTCACCAGTTTTGAGATTCTTTAATGTAAGCATTGATACTTTGTTGTCCCCCTTAATATCTACCACTGCCGAATTCCAGATGAACTCTATTTTTTCATTTTCAAAAGCTCTTTCCTGGAGTATCTTACTAGCCCTTAATACATCTCTTCTATGGACAATCTTCACCGATTTGCCAAACTTTGTTAGAAACGTTGCCTCTTCTAAAGCTGTATCTCCCCCCCCTACCACTACAATGTCCTGATTTCTAAAAAAAGGGCCATCACAAGTAGCACAGTAAGATACACCTTTTCCTGAAAAATTCATCTCACTAGGTATACCCAGTTTTCTTGGTGAGGCACCAGTAGATATCAGCACACTATCAGCGGTGGCCGTGAGTGAACCCGCAATTATCTTGAAAGGGCGGTTCTCGAAATTCACTTCTGTTACTTCATCAATAACTATCTTAGTCCCAAATCGTTCAGATTGCTGTTGCATGTTCATCATTAATTCGGGACCAGTAATACCACTAGGGAACCCAGGATAATTTTCAACTTCTGTCGTAGTCATCAATTGACCACCGGGCAAGGTTCCTGAAATAATTAAAGTCTTAAGTTTGGCTCTCGATGTATAAATCGAAGCTGTATATCCTGCTGGACCAGAACCAATTATTATGACGTCATAATGGTTTCCAGTATAATCCTCAAGTTTAGAATCAATATCATTACGACCGGATTCATTGGCCAGATTATTCAATATATATTGAGGTATCACAATTTCATTTATTAATGTATTAGGAAAATTTCTATTCCATTGCATTACGATAATTCTCATTCTAACAAATAACTAATACAAATTTTATTATATTCTCTAATATTAAGAATAAAAAGACAATTCTTATGAGGATTATAGTTTGCGGGATGGGTGTAGTAGGTCAAAGCTTTCTGAAACTATTAATTTCAAGTGCTGGTAATTTATATAAAAATTATGGAATCAAACCTAGGGTAGTAGCTTGTATAGATAGTAAGGGTATTGCATATTCACCTACAGGCTTGGATATTAATGAAATACTAGCAATTAAACAAGAAGATGGAAACCTAAGCAGGTATAAGAGTAGCCTTCTCAATTCGGATAATCCAATTGAAGATATTGATGCAGAGGTTTTCTTGGAATTGACTCCAACCAATCTATCAACCGCCGAACCAGGGCTTTCCCACATAATTGCCGCGCTTCGATCAAAGAAGAACGTAATAACAGTTAACAAAGGCCCATTAGCATTATCATTTTCATCATTAATCGAGCTCTCCGAGTACAATAATGCGATGTTTCGGTTTAGCGGAACGGTTGGCGGCGGTACTCCTGTTTTAGAATTTGCCAAACATTGTTTAAAGGGTGACAAAATTACTTCATTTGAAGGAATCCTGAACGGGACGACAAACTATATCCTGTCCAGAATGGCAGATGGATTACCTTTTGCAGAAGCACTTTTAGATGCGAAAAACAAAGGTTATGCAGAAACCAATCCTTCATTAGACATAGATGGGGATGATGCAGCTGCTAAACTAGTCATTATGGCAAATTGGATTATGGGTTACAAGGTTACTCTAAAAGATGTGGATAAAACCGGAATTACAGATATCGATCCGGAGGAATTCATAAAGGCGGCAAAAGAAAAGAAAGCGATAAAACTAATAGCAAAGTGTAATAATAAGGAATTATTTGTAAAACCGATTGCAATTCAGAAGGATGACCCTATTTATGTAAATGGCACTTTAAATGCAGTTACCTTTAAATCAGAACATTCAGGCGAGCAGACTATTATTGGTAAGGGGGCAGGCGGTATGGAAACAGCGAGTTCCATTTTGCGAGATCTAATAGAAATCAAACAAAGCATGTTAAATTATAGAACAGTATGAAGGAACAAAATTTGAATTAAATTGTCCGTAAGTAATAATAAAGAATTATAAGAACAAGTAGAAAATACACTTACTATATGTATAGCGGAGAGCTAGAGGTCCAGGCAAAAAGAAAGACAATTGCCATTTTGCAAGATGAAACCAACAAGATTCTTAATTTATCCAGGGAACTTGCAGTTATGACCGAAGCTATATTTGAAGGAAACCAATCAAGGATAAAGGAATCATTTGATCATATGAATGAGATCGAAAAGGAGATCGTCATTCTAAGAAAACAGATAACAAGAGAAGTTATAGCAATAGGAAGTCTGATGACTTACAGAGAAGATTTGCTAAGAACTGCTTATTTTATTGATGAAATAGCGGGTTTTATTGGCGGAATTTCCTTTAGATTGGCTAACATCAATCCACAGGTGATTAAAGAAAAATTTGAGGAAGACATGAAAAGTATGGTTGATATCATTATAGATGTAATTTTCAAAATCAATGAAATGTCCAGAACCCTCACGATAAAACCTGAAAATACCATAGAATTGGCTGTAGAAGTCCAAAGAATTGAAAATGAAGTTGATAAAAAGTACAGAGATATGACTATTAAAGCATTGAATTATCTACAAACTCCTAAGGATTTGATACTTTTTAAAGACACCATAGAAGGCATTGAAGGAATGGTTGACAAATGCCAACAAGCTTCCAATTCTTTCACAATACTGGCTTTAAGTATTTGAGCCCTCAATTTACGGGTCAACTCATAGAGAATAGGATATTCATTCACGACATTAACGAATCAAGAGAATTATTTGGTCAAGGATATTATGGCAAACCACTGGGAATATCGAAACCAAAAAATGCAGAGTTTGATGTTCCTCTGGTTCTGGATTTAATTGAAGGATATTATCTTACTCTCAGGAAAAAATTAACCATCCTAAAGAACAATGATGACTATGTTACCCCAGAAGAGATATTAAAGGTTTGTAAAAGACAATATATAAATTTTGAAGCAAAATTTAGAGTGTTCGAGAATTTAAGGGACAAAGGTTATATCGTAACTCCTGGAATCAAATTCGGTTGCGATTTTGCTGTTTACATTCATGGTCCTGGTATTGATCATGCGCCCTATCTTGTTAAAGTAATCATTCAACGAGAGAATTTGACAAGTATAGATATTGTACTTGCAGGAAGATTGGCTACTACAGTTAAGAAACAATTTATTCTGGCAGTGGTTGATCAAAAGGAAAAATCAATTAAATTCGTTGGTTTTGATTGGTGGAGAGCTTAATATTTGGATGAGGATTCCTAGAAAAGAATATTGAATGGTTAGGATTTTGGAAGATCAAACTTTATGAAATTTTCTCCAGATATTGTCAATCTGGTCGAATATTTTTCACCCCCGCTTTCTAACCAACCCTTATACCTAATTGAATTTTTCACAATGTCAATGATGCTCGGCTTTTTTTCATTTATTTCTTCATAACAAGATAAAATTTCACCATATCTGACTTCAATTTGCTTGTTAAATTTGGTAATATAATAAACAAAAAGTGTACATTTTTCATAATGATTTGAGGGCTTTTTGTCTTTAAAGAATTCTCTCAACCCTGGTTTTGTGTCATTGGCCTTCAGATCGACTGGAAGTGGCGGGATATTAACAGAGACTTTGGATATAGTGTGTTTGATACTCTTACTACCAAGTGGAACTTCTTGATGTAAGTTGACTGTGGAGGGAAACTGAGATGTTTTTTGTCTAACTATGTGAACCCGGTTATCTCCTGATGAAAATGAATCCAATGATGTATTGGCAGGGGTAATTATTTCCTCTTTACTCAAAGCCGGCAAACCCTCTTTATTGTTAATAATGACTTCCTTGATGGCCATTTTGAAAATCTCTTCAAACTTTTCTAGGTGTTTATCAACGAAATCCTCGTTGCCTTCAAGTTCAAAAAGACCCTCCCTCAAGTTAATCCTAAACTTCGTATCAGAGGTCATTAAAATTTTTCTTATTAATTATTATATAACTATTTGGATTGCTATAATGCTAGAGAAACTCGAATTCATTATCCTCATGCCAAAAACCTAATCGCTGATGTAGCCAGGGAAAAAAATTCCCATCCTTCTTTTCAAACTCTTTTTTCATTATTCTCACAATCTTTTCAGAAACCTGTCCAG
>NZ_VUYS01000021.1 GCF_008389435.1 Candidatus Nitrosocosmicus agrestis
AAACACAAGCAAAGGATCTCCCAATCAAAGATTGCTGCAGCAGCCAATATCAATATCATGACTTTGAGAAAGAGGCTATCTGAAACTAGAACCATTCTTATGAACACGCAGTTCTTGAATTAACAAAAAGTATTAACTATTTGTGCCTAAGAAGATGATCATAAATGATAACCCTCCAAATACCTTATCAACCAATCATATCTTTTATCTATGGATACTTTGTGTTAAAACCATTCAAGTATTATTTTACCACATAAAATATATGAAAAAATATTGCAGTATTATAAATCCCTATGGCTTTTAAGGATCATGATAATTTGGATATGGGTATTTCATCATGGCTCTAGTTCCAAAAAATAATCATTTCAAATATAATAAAGAGTATAATACCCACTATGATTCCCTTTATGAAACTCTAACATATCTAAGTCAATACCCAGTTCCACTAACCAAACACCGAATCGCAACTAATAGAAAGGTGTTGATTTTATTACTTTCAAAAGGGCTAATTAAACCCGTAGTAAACAAAAATCTTTTAATTAATAGAGAATATGAAAACGTTCCACACTATGTTATATCGATAAAGGGTATGGAATATATAAAAAGATATGAATCTCTACATGAACTGCTTGTGTAAATTAATCTGCCTCCAGCATTATGCATTTCATAATTTTTCATTTATCAATCCTAAATCTACTTCATATGTTCCTAGCTTACGGACACAATAAAGAGTATTTAGTATAATTCCTTGAGATTGATGTGTATTAATATCTAATTTAAGAGAAACAATATTATCAAAGATGATTACTTTTAACTTTGCTGAATAAAACATTTTCTCTTGAATCTATGGTTTTTTTTAGGCAAGAGAGTAGAGAACTAAAACCCAGTTCAAAATGGATTTCTAAACTAATCTGCAAATCAATGAATGAATATTTTTTATAGGTTAAGTATTTTGAAGAAATAGTCTATTTTTCAATTCTTTTGAGAATAGCAATAGTATTTCACTTTCATACGTTTTCATTAAACTCTAAAGGTATTTTTAAAATTTTCAACTCTGTGATCGGCATATATCAGAAAGAATCCGATCTTAAGAGCGCTATCAATATTAATCCCATCATGACCATATTATTTCTGTAAGAAATTATTTCTTTACATATGGATTGGATCATCTTTTTCCTATTGTGTTACCATACCGGTAATTGAGTGGTTACCAAAATGGTTATTGATCTTGGATGTATCAAAATATACCGAAATATTCCTTTCACCCAGTTTGATGGTGGTGGGATCTTCAGAAACAAAAAACCCATTTTCCATTGTAATGGTTGTTGTTCCTTTTATTATGGTGGAATTAGTTTGCTTAATTGGAGCGTATGAAATTGTAAGATCACCGACTCTGTGTATATGCTCTTCCGAGCCGTTAGGCTTTGCCATACTTATGACTGCATCAAAGGCAATTACTTCAGACGGAGACTTTTTCAACGACCAATTCCCGGTATTTATCCAATCCGGATTGCCCGATGTGTCAGTTTGGGTGTAATTAAATGTCCCTTGTTTTGTGATATTTTGAACTTGGGCATAGACTAAATACGGGTAAATTGCAGTAGTAGATAATACAATATCCAAAGATAAAGCCAACATCACTACGACTAATAATACTATCAGATTGCTTCGATTATCTGATTTTTTTTTAGAATTATGTTTTAGCATATTTTATTTCACTAGTATCCTGTCACTTGGGTGACGGTTTTTATTACTCTTAAATCTGTCAGATTTTGTTGTGCCTTTTGCCCAATTGCATATATTTTATTACCCCTATTAGCGGCGGATCCTATTATTTTTGTTGGCATTGATTCATTTTGGATCCAGTTACAACTTTTGGGAGGATAAAGTTCATTTTCTTTAAAGGTTTCTTGAATCATTTTGCAACCTGTAGCATGAATGGAACCATTTGATGGTGTTCCAACTGTGCGATCTCTTTTCGATGGTTTAGGTTCAAGAGCCAATGTCCGATTATTCAAGACTAGTCTGTATTTTTCAATCATATCCACATTATTTAATTCTCTCATTCACTTTATCTTCCGAATTTCGATTTTTCCATTAATATTGCTGAAACCGACTAATAATAAGGTCAAAGCGAAAATTTGTTTTCTCAAAGGTTATCTAACATACCCTACACATCTTTCTATCCGTAATCCAATCTATTTCACAGTTCTTATTTTAATACAAATTATTACTATGACTCCGATGTCTAATTTTTTCATAAAGTTTTCTAAATCCTGCTATACCTACAAACACTAGAAACACTGCCACAAATCCTATAGAAAACAACAAAAAAGCTGGATGTACTATTTTGATTTCACCTTTTATTACTTTGGTCATTTACAACTTCATATCTGATTAGCTTTGCTATTTTTCCATTTTGTGTGAAAAGTTTGCAACAATTTTCAGGGCATTATTATTTAGCAAATCCTGCAATCTGTCTCTTTGGGAAGGGGACATATCCGTTCAATTCCAAATTGACACGGTTATACTTTTTTACTTTATCTAGTCTTAGTGTTTTAAGATCTAGATTAGATATTTGCTAGTCTTTTTGGAATTAGTTAGTTATTTTTAATAATAAACTCGATTAGCATCTATTAAATTTGAATGGAGATCAGTTAAAATTAGTTGCTATTGCTTCTCACACGCCGATTATTTGGAATTTCATTATCTTTTATTTTTTGATTATACCCATTCAACTTTACCTCTACATGAGGTTCGGAAAATGACGATTTGTTATATCTAATTGTCATAATCAAGTTTGTGCTGGTAAACATTAGTTATTGTTTTTTTAACATTACCATTCCTCGCATTGTAAAAATCTGAAAAAGCCATAATAGTAGGAACAAACCAATTATAAGTATCTAGAACAATAAACGAAATGGGCAGGAACATTATGTTTCAGTAACCTTGGAGTCGCTCTTTTGATGAGCATCTTCCTCAATTCATTCGAAAGTTATTGCTCCTTGTAGTTTTATGATCGGTAGCAGGAAATATCAGAAACTTGCTACATTTGAAACAGGAGGAATGACTAAAATTATTTATGAGCATAATATTTGTATAGGAAAACAAGGGATTTTTATACAGTAGGATGTAGAGAATCTTTTATGTTATAGAATCCTAATTAAGTTTCTATGGTAAGAATGACCCAAGAGCTGACAAATCAAGTCGATAGGAAAGGGCTTCGAATTGACTTTGCTTTCTGCAGTAGGTGCCTAAAATTCCTAAACCTGGATTATTACAAAATCGGTCAAGAGATAATCTGTAATTATTGTAATAGGGGTGACAAAGTTCTTGCATAAGCATTTTGGTTTATGATTTGATTTCGTTAAATTCTTCTCTAAAAAGAATTCAATTATAAGAGATTGATTTGTTTCTGTAGCGTCGACAGTCTTTGAGTAATCAGTAGACTAGTTATTTCAAAATAAGAATGTAAATGGGCTTTAAATTTTTTTTATGATGTATATCTATACCCTACTATCTAGATGAGTTGGTACGTATCTAATATGTAATGGATGAATCCTATTTTAGACAAAATAAAAATAAATTTCTATTCTTAAGGAAAAATCAATTTTTAGGTTTTTTGTGCTGTTATATTAAAGTATAGTTAATTTATAATAATATTTGACAGGTGTGTTATCAGCTTGACGGCGGTAACAACCGGTTTATATTTAAAATTTTTGCTGGGACGATTAATTTCCTTTTGCCTAAAATTTCTGCTTGCTCAATCAATAGAGTTACCTTTCATTTTAGCCTTTTTAACGATAATATGGTAAAAACAATGCTACTATGAAAGATTAATAATATTACCAAAAGATAATCTAACCGAATTAGGATTATTAATTACTTTTTGATATTTAGTTAATTGTATCATAATCTTTTAAGTCCTTTCCATCAAGTATTATCTGAGGATGAAAAATTAATTTATGACAAGTTTATCTTTGTTTATATGCAGATTGTCAAAAAAAGAGGGTTAAAAATTTAGTGACAGTTCCAAGGCTTTCCGTTGATTTAAGATAAATAGTGATAATAAGATGAAAAATTCATACAAATTTCAATATATTTCCAGCGGGGATAATAAAATTCGTGATTATATGGTTTTATCCATTTTTTAATAATTCCGAATAGTCTTTATTTGTACTCAAAATGAAATTATTTGACAAACATGTTTCAATTAAAATTTTTTAAATTAAATTTTCTGATGTTATTTATGTCGGTACTGTTGGTATCAATGATTACTTCTTCTTCGCTAGTGGGGATAAGCAAATTCACTTACGGTGCGTATGTTAAAGCTCCACAGGCACCTAATGGTCCAACAGTGGAGGATGACCGGTTAAAGGTTGAAAAAGTAGTTGATGGGTTAAACGCTCCCACTAGTATGGCATTTTTGGGACCAAATGATATTTTAGTAACTGAGAAAGAGACTGGGAAAGTAATGAGAGTTTTAGATGGTCAGTTACAGGATGAACCCGCGTTAGATGTAAATGTTGCTACAAGCATAGAACGTGGGCTGTTAGGGATAGCTATTTCTAAACAAACTGACGGTAAAATTTATGTATTTACTTCTTATACGGAATCTGGAAATAATGAGGATGGAAGCGATGTAACGGGTAAAATAGACCCTGCTGGTAATCGATTATACAGATATGAATATGTAAATGGTCATTTAGAAAATCCAGTGCTTTTGCTCGATTTGCCTGCAATTCCTGATAATGGGCGGGGAGAACATAATGGTGGAAAGATCAGGATTGGTCCAGACAATAACATCTATTACGTTATAGGAGAAGTAGGTGGACATAGAACTCAGGCTCAAAATACGGCCAATGGTCCCGAGCCTAATGGTCTTGGTGGTGTTTTGAGAATAACTCAAGACGGACAGATTGTTGACGATCCAATATTTGGGGATTCTCTTCCACTAAGTTTGTACTATGCCATGGGTATACGCAACAGTTTTGGGATAGACTTTGATCCTGTAACTGGTAATTTATGGGATACAGAAAATGGGCCATTTACTGGCGACGAAATTAATTTGGTATATCCTGGCTTTAACAGTGGGTGGGCCCTAATCCAGGGCCCTTCTTATGATGATCTCCTGGGAAATGGTGCTGGTCCGGACGAATTAGTGATGTTCGGTAAAAGCTCTTATTCTGAACCAAAGTTAACTTGGATTACTCCAATAGGAATTACTGCACTAAAGTTTATGAATTCAGACAAAATGGGCAAAGAATACCAAAATGATATGTTTGTAGGGGACATAAACAACGGATTATTGTATAGGTTTATTTTGAATAATGCCCGAGATGATTTAAGTGCCACCAATACAAATTCCACAGACACCAATCCATTGTCCGATAAGGAGATAAATGATCCTAGGGAAAATCAACCATTAGTTTTTGGGCAGGGTTTTGGCGGAATAACTGATATAGAAGTTGGACCTGACGGATATTTGTATGTATTAAGCTATACTGGTACCCTATTTAAGATCGTGCCTTCAACAAATAACATGACAGCTGATGAGAGTCTTGGAAATAATTCTCAAGAAAATATTTCTGCTCAGGAAAATGGTGATGATCAAAACCCTACACCACCTAATGGCTCAAATTCTGTAATTATTATGGGTCTAAAGGGAGATAAATCATACTCACCCAACCCAATAACAGTAGAAAGAGGACAAACCATAACATGGTACAATGGGGATACGATATCACATACCGTAACTTCTGGGCATGACAATGAAGGAGATTCAGGACAAGCATTTGATTCAAAAGCAATTATACCCAATCAGTATTATAGTCTAACATTTGATAACTCAGGTACCTATCCATATTATTGCTTCTATCATCCATCAATGGTTGGTGAAATTATAGTAAATTGAAATAAGTTAAAAACATAAAAAATAATGAAACTCATTATCATTTGTAAACTCTACTGTAAAATAGTGCTGTTTAATCAAGTTGCTTTTTTAAAACCTTTTTTTGAAAATATCAAGAATTCAATTATCACTATCTTTAATGAATTATTTCCAGTATCTTCCTTAGGGAAACTTTTTTTCTAAACTTTCCATTGCTTGAATATTTAGTATATGACTATGGAATATAAAAAAAACTCGTTCTTATTCTCCCTTAGATATCTTCGCAATATATGATCATCAATATATACTAGACAATATTCTACCAGATTAATCATGAAGGTGACTATTACTTTGAACAGTATGATGTTGGTTCTAGTCTTGTTTTTTTCTTATATAAATCCCGCTTTTTCTCAGACAGGGTCATTGATTATTTCAATTAACCCCGGGGCCACTGATAGTAGAAGCCAAAATCCTATTTGGCCTACTAATGCTACCGTTAATTCAGGTACAACGATCCTTTGGCTAAACAAGGACTCCACATATCATCAAATAGTCTCAGGAACTCCGGATCAGGGTCCATCTAACGAATTTTATGGTGATTACTTTGGTCCAGGGGAATCTTACAATATAACTTTGCAAAACCCGGGTAATTATGATTACTATGATCCGGTCTGGAATCACATAAAAGGTCATATTATTGTGACATCTGACACTGGGTTCAATGTCAGTGAGAATTTGTTATTAACCAATAATACGACACCGTCTTCACCTGATAAAACTACAGTTAACTTTACTCAACCAGTAGTGGCAGATCAAACAGATCTAGCATCCGACGAGAAAACCAATGAATCAAGTTCTGCATCAGGTTTATTTTCAAACGGTGGAATTTTGGGAAAAGCACATCAGCTACTTAACAAACTACTTGGGGGTGAAAATAACAAAAATGTAAAGGATTCAATGTCCCTTGAAATTTCCCCACTAGGAACTTTTGAATCATTTTTCTCAGGTCATATGTTTGGTGACACCGATTCACAAACAAACAGCACATTTGAATCTCTGTATAATCTTTCTAACTCTTTATCACTTTCAGAATACTATCCCAAGGCTTATTGGGGCACTAATGGAACAGGGAACGGACAGGTCATTTCGCCTGTTGGTATAACCTTTGACAAAGATGGAAACTTGTATGTTGCTGACTATGTTGGAAACCGGGTCATAAAGTACTTATCCACTGATAATGGATCGTATGTTTCTAGTGAAGTGACACTCGGTTCTCCTGGTATTGACGAAGGCCAATTTTTAGGACCCCGAAACCTTATCACGGATTCGTCAAATGACATTTTTGTTGTGGACTCTGTCAATAATAGAATTCAAAAATTCGATAATAACGGAACCTTTATCACTCAGTGGGGATCTGCGGGCATTAAAGATGGTCAGTTCTCTCTCCCTATTGCTATTGATGTAGATTCAAATAACAATCTCTACGTAATTGATGATGGCACAGATCGCATTCAAAAATTCGATAATAACGGAAACTTTTTGTCGGTTTGGCATACCGGAATTCAAAGTGACGGGTCAAATCACAAAGATATTTCGATAAATTATTTGGACAAAATCTACATTTCTGACCCAGTTAACAATAGAATATATACTTTTAATCCTGACGGTTTACAACTGAGTACGTGGTCATCTGATTCCTTGTATCCTGTATTTTTACAGTCCCCAACCTCAATTGCTACGGGTCCAAATAGCGACATTTATGTTATAGATAATGATTATACTCGGATTCAAAAATTCGATAATAATGGAACATTTGTCAATGAATACCATACATCGGATGCAGAATCCAATTTGAGGCTTTCAGATCTAGATGTTAATCAGCTGGGAAACATTGTTGCTACAACGGATCCTAGGGGATATGGCTCAGGGATTTTTGGGGTTTCATTTAAGATAATCCAGTTCTCTCCACAACAGGATGGATCAAATTCATTGTTGGAAAAACCTGAAAACGTTAACGAAACTGGACATTCTAAATTACCTGCCATTTCAAATTATACTTCTACTAGCAAAAATATTTCTGATTTTCATACCATAAATATTACTTCCGAAAATGAGCAGAGTATTGATAGAACGTCACCAGAACTGATAACTGCTACGATAACCATTAACCCTGGGGCAACAAACAGTGCAAGTCAGAACCCCATTTCACCGAGGAATCTGACAGTTAGCGAAGGAACGGTAATCAATTGGCTAAACAAGGACTCCACATATCATCAAATAGTCTCAGGAACTCCGGATCAGGGTCCATCTAACGAATTTTATGGTGATTACTTTGGTCCAGGGGAATCTTACAATATAACTTTGCAAAACCCGGGTAATTATGATTACTATGATCCAGCCTGGAGTCATTTGTATGGAAGTATTGTGGTGACTGCATCAAACCTTAAGGACTTGAATGGATAATTCCTTTATTGTTGAATATATGGATAGTTTAAATTCTTGCATGAATTTGAATCTGAAAAGTATCAAGGCAAGTCTGTACATCGCAAGATTTTTTTATTTTTTAATTCTCAAGTGTACATATTTGCTAATCACACTAATTTGCCAAGAACTTAGATTTAATTGTAATATATTTTTAAAAAATAATAAAAAAATAGTCGTACTAATAATAACAATATTTTATCTTTTTTCTAATTTTTATTCTCTTTGATAGAATCTAGATATTTTTGAAAGAGGTGATGATCTAAAAAAAATAATGTTAAGTTTCTACTTGATACTCGACTGGAACTAAAATGAATCAAATCCCCCGGTATCAAATCCCCCGGTATCAAATCCTGCATTATCAAATCCGCCTGAATCAACATCACCTGCACCGCCCGTATCTCCCGTGTCGGCTGCTCCCGAGTCTGCAGCCCCACTTGAATCGTCCACCTGACCTTCGGTTTGGGCACTTTCGGCGGGGCTCATCGCCATTCCCATAAATGACATCATAGAAGCAAACATTACCATATTCAGTATACCGGAGAATAACATCATCGGCATCCACATTCTATTGTCATCCATATAACTCTGCATCTGGGTCCTGTTCCCGCTCTCATATAGCTGTTGAAGTTTTTGAGATTTATAGGATAGTTCCTCTTTTTTTGAATTCAAAAGTTTGTCGCCAGTCTCAGTGATATAGAATTCAATTTTCTTATTACCAAAAAAGCCTTTCTTAATTACTACGTTGACTAGTTTTTGATTTTTCAGATCATTTACTATGAGTTCAATTTGATCTTTTGATAATTTTGTAACTTTTGCTATACTGTCTATTTTTTTCATTCCTCGCGAAATGGCATCAAGCACCATAAAATGATTAGGGCTCTCATTAAAACTAGGGTTCGACGACACAGTATTATTTAATAATGAAAATATTTAAACTATCAAATTACTAATATTTCAGGTTATTATTTTATTTATTTTTTATATTTACTTTATTGTTTTTATCTAATTATTGCATGATATGATAAATTTTATTTATACCTTAACAAATTTTAATAGTCAATCGGTCCAGGTTCCAAAATAATCTTTCTGCCTGTTGTCTCAATATTTAAATCTTGTAAAGGCTTGACAAAAAAACTGTTCTACCTCAGCAGAATTTCACCTGTATGTGTTTGCATTTCCTGTTGGAGTAGTAATGTTTGACATATTAGAGCCATTCATTAGGGATGTATTTGTAAGATTCAACTTCTGCCCTAGAGTATCAGAATTATTGTTACTACCATTGTCTGTTTGTGCTAAAGCTACATTTATGGTGAAACTTGATATGGCAGCAAGGCCTATTATAACAAAAATAAAAGTTGTTATCATACTTTGTACTTGTAAACATAGTATTTAATGACCAGATCATAAAATAGTGAATCACATTTAAAGTATTGATATTTTTAGAATCTTAATTGATTCTGAGGCGAATGCCTAAAAGGAATACCATTTTGTCCGTATTAATATATATGCATATTTAGAGAAGACGATGCTTTTGATTGCATTTGCTTGCAAACGAGACTCAATCTTTAATTCTGTTAGTCTTGGCATTTGCATATTGGTTTGTAAAGGCTTATGTGTTAGGTTTGACAGAACCGGAGGAGGAAAAGAATCTGTGTATGCCTTAGGATATAAGAGATGCACAGGTTGTAGCTTGTATATTAAATATAATGGGATAAGATGCCCCTGTTGCAATTATCCATTGCGAACCAGAAAGAGAAACTAATTTTCATGTTGATTGGGAAACAAAAGATATTATTATATTAAATACAAATATTTTTGGATGCATGATCCTGACAACGCTGGTTATGGTGATTCCAAAAAAACTGCTACAATGACATTCAGACTTGATGAATATGTCTTAAAGGTATTGAGAAATGAATCTGAACGAAATCAAATCACTTTAAACAGTCTGGTCAATCAGCTTTTAAAGCGGTATGTAGAGTGGGATATGTTTGAACCGAAGGTGGGAATGATACCTATTGCCAAACCGATAGTAGTCCAGCTTTTCAGTAAGATGACTAAAGAAGATATTGAAAATATGGCCAAAGAAATAGGAAAAGATGTAGTTCATGATATCGCTTTATTTATGAAAAATCGTATGGATCTTGATTCTTTTTTGTCGTGGTTTGAGACCCGAATGACTAGCTCACTTACAGAAACTAACCATACAATTCAGGATGGCTACCATATATACGTACTTAAACATGAGTTAGGTGAAAACTGGTCTTTATACCATAAAATAGTAATTGAACTAATGTTTAATGAAATTTTCAACAAGACTGTTAACGTGACTATCAGCAGCACAACAATCAGGTTTAGATTTAAGGATTAAACTCTAACAGAAAGGGTATTCCAAAATCTACAGCTAATATTTATCTTGTTTTTTTTCGCTACTATTTAGTAATATTTTTAATTGTACTTTGGGATTAAGAACTTTTAACTATTTTAAACAATGATTATCTTCGTAAAAGTTTTCTTTGACATACTGTAGTACTCCTATGTAAATGGATAGGTCTTTGAAATCTGGCAAAATGAATGATGTTAATTCCTTGAATTTGGATCGAGTAGTTTTCATTGGGCGGACATTTTCAGAATATGTTGATATGTTCGATCTTGATGTGCAAAAGATTAAAGATTTAGAAATATTAGATTGCCCTGCTGGATCGTCATCATTTGTCTGCGAGTCATTTTGGGAGCAAGGGATAAGATTTGTAACCGGCTGCGACGTTATGTATAATTCAAGGGATTTGTCAAACTTGGAAAATATTGCTAGTAATGACTTGAAACATATGGCCAGGATATTGTCTGAAACTTCGTACTACTATAAATGGGAACATTATCATAATATTGATGGACTGCTTAAAGCGAGGAGATTACCATTGCAAAAATTTTTGACAGATTATCAAGCTGGGTTAATAGAAAAACGTTATGTGTATGCAAAATTGCCAAAACTATCTTTTAAGGATAAGACCTTTGATCTTGTATTAAGCGGCAATTTGTTATTTTACTATCACGATGTTTTAGACTATGAATTTCATTTACAATCAATTCTTGAATTCATTCGCGTTTCAACAAAGGAAGTTAGAATTTTCCCAGTTGTTACTCCAAATGGGAAATTGCCTGTATTCTTTGAGAAATTGATGAGCGACTTAAAACGATTAACTAGTACCAGCCTAAACTATGAAATTAAAGATGTCAAGTATAATTTTCGTAAGGGAGTTAACAAGATGATTCTACTTAACGGCTATAATTAGTCCTTTGATTAGCTATATCATAATATTTTATGTATATATTCATATCTAAATAGTATTATAAAATTAGGATATTTCGTGTCCTTGAAGTAAAAGTTTATAACTTAATTATACAAATTTTAATTAAAATATAATTTATTAACTAAAATTTGATAATTTTATTTTCGAAACGATTTACTTGACAAAACTGTTTCAAATGAAAAAAGAAATATCAATCACTATGAGTGAATTGGTGGCAATATATGGTGATTTGGATACAGCTAAAGCAAATATTGGTAATTATTTGAGCTTTATGCTGATTTATCTGCAAATCTTTAATATTTTAAAAACTTTTGTTTAAAATACCAATTGAGTGGAACCCTCAATGTTCTCGATTATGGTATAATTTTCTAGAAATGTTTTACATAATAATTCTCTAGAAATGTCTTTATATACTTTTTCGCCTAAGATAACTAAATGATTAGTACAGCATCAAAGAATGGAATACTATCAGTTTCTGCAGTAATAGCTTTAGCATTTATCATGCTAGCAGCACCAGCATCAATAACTACAAATGCATTCGCACAAGGCAACGACCTGAATCAAGGTATAGGTCAATCTCAAGCATCAACACAGCTAGGAATATGTGTGTCTGGGGATGGTACTTTATTCTCTTGTAACAACTTGAGTTTCCAAAACCAAGAAAATGAAGGAAACAACGCAGCAGCACAAAGCAGTGGAAGTGATGATGATGATGACGATGATGACGGTAACAGTGCAAGTCAAGGTATAGGCCAATCACAATCTTCTGATCAAAGTGCATTATGTGTATCTGGTGAAGGTACATTCCTTTCATGCAACAATGTCAACGTACAAAACCAAGAAAATGAAGGAAACAATGCAATTGCACAACAAAGCGGTGGAAATAACAATGGTGATGGCAATGGTGGAAACAGTGCAAGTCAAGGTATAGGCCAATCACAATCTTCAAGTCAGCGAAGCGGAGTAGTTTCAGGTGATGACACAGCCTTTTCAGGAAACAACATTAACGTACAAAACCAAGAAAATGAAGGAAACAACGCAGCAGCACAAAGCAGTGGAAATAACAATGACGATGATGATAACCACGGAAATCATCATGACAAAAACGACAACGGAAACAGTGCAAGTCAAGGTATAGGCCAATCACAGGATTCTGACCAAAGAAGCAATGTAGCTTCTGGCGATGATTCTGAAGGTTCAGGTAACAACGTCAACGTTCAAAACCAAGATAACGAAGGAAACAACGCAGCAGCACAAGATAACTGATATATATTATTGGGGTTACCCAATAAATCCTAATTTTTATTTAAATTATTATTTTAATTTAAGTATTCGGTAAATTCCGGTTTTATGCTAAAATAAAGGTAGAATGAAGCATTTGTATATGGCCAAATCACATAGACAAGGAAAGAGGCTATTTTGAATTACAAATGGGTTGCGTTAAGTAACACAACTTTGGGAACCTTGATGGCGGCTTTGGATAGGAACATTATTGTAATTGCACTTCCTTCTATTTCCTCTGACCTTCACACTTCTTTGATAACTTTGGTTTGGATTACCATTGGTTATTGGGTAGTAACATCCTCAGTCTTGCTAACATTTGGTCGTCTGGCAGATATGTTTGGACGAGTTAGACTTTATAATCTTGGATTTGCACTCTTTACAATTGGTTCGGGCCTCTGTTGCATCTCCTCCACAGGCGAACAGCTTATCATGTTCAGGATCGTCCAGGGCATAGGTGCCGCATTTATTTTTTCAAATGGTTCTGCCATTTTATCTGACTCTTTTCCTGAGTCTGAAAGAGGGAGAGCGTTGGGCATAAACCAAATAGCAATAGTGATAGGTTCAGTGATAGGTCTTGTCCTTGGTGGGGTATTAACTTCTTACCTTGGATGGAGGAGCATATTTTGGATAAATATACCTATAGGAATTCTCGCTACCGTGTGGGCTTTTGTCAAATTAAAAGAATTGGGTTCAATTAAAAAGGAGAAAGTTGACTATGTTGGTAACATTTTAATGACTTTGTCAATGCTGTTTATATTAGTAGGAATTACATTCGGATCCTTTCATTTGATTGATGCATTCATTGTTTTATTATTAATCTTAGTGGGAGTCATCTTGTTAATAATATTCTATTATGCTGAGAAAAAAATCTTACATCCTATGATTGATCTAACGCTTTTTCGCATCAAGAATTTTACTAGCAACAATTTGACTATTTTCTTGAATTCTATGGCTAGGGGTGCATTTTCTTTTGTAATAGTTTTTTACCTACAGGGGCCAAGTATGATGCTTAGTCCATTAGATGCAGGCATTTATTTGATACCAGTATCTTTTACACTTGCTATTTTTGCTCCCATTACTGGGTGGTTTTATGACAAATTTCGTTCGCCTGTGATTTCACAAATAGGTCTATTGGTTTCAGCCGCGGGTTTTTTACTATTGACTACATTGGGAAATCAAGTTTCATTTTCTGAGTTAGTTCTACCTTTATCCTTAATAGGTAGTGGAATGGGAATATTTAATTCCCCTAATCGAGCTGCGATAATGAACTCGGTTTCTCCAAATAACCGGGGTATAGCTGCGGGGATAAGCACGACTCTGGTCATGACAGGAAGCGCTTTTAGCATAGCACTTATCTTTATCATATTTTCACTAATTTTGCCACCTGGAGAAACTAGCAAGATTTTTACAGGTTCATTTGCAGATATTAATAATAATCCTAATAATAGCATTGAAAGGGATATATTATTTGAAAAATTTATGAATGCACTTCATTCAGTTTTTCTTATCTCGGCATTGTTGATGATTTCGTCAGTATTTATTCAATATTTATTAAGACAGAAACCTTGACTCTGCAAAAGCCAATAGTTTTGAATTAACTATATGGGTTAAATAAGGTTTTCTTCTTTGGGTTTTAGAAGATTACCTAATAGTAACTATACAATTTATATCTGATTACCGTGATAAATTAACTAGTGATTTGTATGAATGCTAAAGGCTGGGTTAAAAGTGGCGGAAGAGAGGCTGCTAGAATAAATGATGTCAAACACTATTTCCAATTTTTTGGATACGTTTTAGGAGGAGTAGTTTAAATAATTCCACTAGATGGTAATAATGAAAATATAGTCATAGATGCGGTTGAAAAAATAGGCAAAAATGTTGTAAATATCGCAAGCGTCCGAATGGTCAAAGATCAACTTTTACGTGTCTTTCCTGTTGAAGGTGTTGGTTCTGGAGTCATAATCGACAAGAAAGGTTATATTCTTACCAATAACCATGTCATAGAAAAGGCCAACAAATTACGAGTTACCACACCAGATGGCAATGTTTATGACGGGAATTTAGTTGGTAACGACAGACATACTGACTTGGCAATTATAAAAATTGATTCTACAGACGCCCTTTCTCACGCGATATTAGGTGATTCCGATGAATTAAAGATTGGTCAGATTGTTATAGCAATTGGAAACCCATTTGGTCTGGAAGGTGGACCATCTGTTACTGCTGGGATTATCAGCTCTTTGAATAGGAGACTTCGCTTTGAAAATAGTGCAATGGAATTAATACAAACAGATGCTGCTATTAATCCTGGAAACTCGGGGGGACCATTGGTTAACACAAAAGGTGAGGTTATAGGTATTAACACTGCAAAAATGCCATATGCTCAAGGAATTGGATTTGCTGTACCAATTAATGTTGCAAAGATGATTATAAATGACTTGATTAGTAATGGCAGAGTAACGAATAGACCTTGGATTGGCATTTCTACAATTAAAATTACAAACGAACTTGCGAAAGCATATAGTCTACCTACAACCGAGGGATCGTTAATAGCAGAAGTTCAAAAGGATAGTCCAGGTTATTTTGCAGATCTGCGCAAAGGTGATATAATCGAATTAGTTGATGGGATACGAATCCGGGATCCTTTTCAAATATCTACACACATTAGCAAAATGGCAGTTAAAGACAAAATAACTATAAGCATTAACAGGTATGGAAAGAAAATTGACAAAGAAATAGTCTTGATGCCGTATCCTAATAACTTTAACTAATCATTTTCTCTCTTAGCATCCTTGCTTTTGAAAATAGATTGCTTTTTTCCCTGAATGTATGTACGGATACTGACAAATTCGATAACATTTTGAGGAAACAATCATTTCTTTAGATTTTTTCTTTTGTGATATTGTCGAATAATAATCCGCAAATAATCTTTAATACAAAGAAATAGTCTTGACGTCCTTTTTTTCGAACCTCAGTCAGATTATGAATTTCTAAATTATCTTCAAATCAATCAGGCAAAGGTTTTAAGCAAAACCTTGAATCCAAAAAATTCTGCATAAATCAATATATAGAAATTAGTCGTGTTTTTATTTTTTTATTTTTATTCAAAAAAAATGATTATAGATTAAAATAATTGGTTATAGGACTACTTTTCCCCACCCTCATGTCTCTGTCTTTTTTACACTTCTATGCTTTTGAAAAGGAATTTTTTCTTCTCTTTTGGTTAGTAATCCTTTTTACTTGTTGACCTTCTTCTTCTAAATCTGAATCCAAAGTCCTGTTTTCGATATTTAATTTAGCTACTCTGGGAGTTGCCATTGCAAATTGTATGTGAAAACAATCAAAGGATGTGCATAAGGTGCAGTATAACTTGTTATTATTAAGGTGTATTTCAGTAACTCTGTTTTCCTTATAGTCTTTAATATATAACGTATCTCGAGTGCATCCTTCCTCTGAGAGAAATGGAGCATAGTGCTTCAAAAACTCGTCTTTTTCGAGAATGTCATGCAAAAGCTCATTTACAAACCCGCCAAAATGCTCATTAACAAATGGATTTCTTTCCCTTTCCCTTTTCCACTTTTCTCTCAACTCTTTGACTATGTTAACTCTTAATGTGATTAGTTCAGCTGAATTGGATCTTGGCATATATGTATTTTAATAGTGTATGGGGATTATTTAACTTTAGTATACTGAGTAGTACTATATACAGCAATTATGCCATCAGGTTCATCTGCAAATGTCGATTCTCAATAACATTCCGGTTTCCAAATACAAAGTATGTCAGATACTAATTTATCATAACCTTATCTCAAATAATTCCAAATCAAATAATTTTGAACAAAATCAAAGCTACCAAAATAATAATAATTTACTTGCACAACGGCAAGTTAGAAAAGTATTCCTGCAATTTGTTTATCTTTTATCGAACATGTCATTTAAGGAAAAGTTTATAAAAAAAATCAAAAGTCTCCACCAGATCAAATCGCGAAGTAAAAGAAGAAGATACAGAGGTGCATCGGTGAAGCGCATTCTCTGAGACAAATAAATTCGACAGCAAAAGAAAGCTATTGACACCTATTTAGGAATCCTTGGCAACATGGCATATATGAATATATTTAGAACTAATGTTGTCAATTACTACTGTATATTACGCTCAATCATTTCCAAAACTATCCGATCATAATTTGATTAGCTGGGTTTAAGTAACACCATTGTCTCTCGATTAGTACAGGTCAAATGAATTTTTTTGAATTATTTTCAGAACAAAAAGGCTGTATCCATACGTGGCAACAATATTTTTTTCCATAGTAACAGTAATGGTACTATTCAAAGCTTCGGATGAATTAACTCAATTAGAAATGTCACCAAATCCTATCGATAATACTTTTTGAGGATTTATTTGACCTCCTTGCGCACCTACGCAATCGATGCTAACTTTGCCTGATTCTGCATAGGTAATGATGAAAAGTGTGACTAATATTCCTATTGAAATAATAATGATTGAAAAGGCTCTGTTCACTTAATATGTTTTATTTCATTGTTATGATAGTCTACAAAGAGCCGCAGCCAATTCCGTACATGCTTTAACTTGCAATTCTTTATTCTACACGGAAAGTAATCATCAAAACTTTCAGTTCTGTCTTTTATGCATTGCATCTTTCTTTCAATCAGACTTTTCTCCAGAGAGGAATGAATGTGATGATCGAGATTTAAGAATCTACAACCCATTGGATACCATGTACCACCGCCATCGGTAGAAACTGGATGAATTCCATGAATCTTGACTAGATCAGACATAAATCTTTCAGCTACAAACATGTTTCTTTCTTTAGATTTATTAGCAAAAGAAGTGCGAGAATTTGCCTGTTTTCTGGCTCTATTGATTGCAACAAAGAGCCAGACAAACTCTGATCCCACCTTCAACATGGTCTCATCTATTATATACTCTAGAACTCTTCTTCTAGTTGACTTCAGCTTTTGAGGCTTGTACTTTTGAATCCAATTCCACTTTTGGCAAAGAAAACGTGATTTCTCTTGTATATCTGAGATAATCTTTCCGAGGCTTTCTTTAAGGATAGGCCTGAAAAGTACAAATACAAACCGTAGCCAATGTACTTTGAAGGCGTTCTGTTTCTAGTAAGCATAAAAGAAATGGAATGCTTTCAAGCTATAGGCTTATCGTTAACTGAACAGAGCCATTGAAAATGATAATACTTTTATCATTGCTGAAATTTTTTTAAAATACTGAATAAAATTTTCAAATTGGGTATTTATTATATACAGAAATATGTGTATATTTGATTTAGATTGATGTTGTTATTGAAAATGGAACAAGGATACTAACTACTCATTTTTTTTAACATGTTATGAAAATCTTCATCAGAAAGCTTTTCTTTAGCTTCTAAAATCTGTTCAACGTCCTGACCTGCTAAATACCTAAGCTTTGGGTTATTGTCCTGAATTGCAGAGAGGATGATATCTGCTACATATTCGGGTGCTTGACCACATTCAATAAGCTTTTTCATACCTTTTTCCATGTTCTCCATATACTTTCTATATGGTGAGGTTATATCCTTTGATTTTCGTGCAAGCTTTGAAGATTGAATAAATTTGGTCCTTATGATACCTGGTTCAATTAATACAGTCCTAATTCCAAACTGTTTAAGCTCAGGCGACATAGATTCTGTTAGTCCCTCAACTGCAAATTTTGAACTAGCATAAGCTGAATTTGTTGCAACGCCAAATCTACCTAGGCCTGAACTAATGTTTACTATCACTCCAGAGTGCTGGGATCTCATATAAGGTAATACTCCTTGTGTGACTCTGATTAGTCCAAAGAAGTTTGTTTCAAATTGCTGTTTTATTTCATCAACAGTGAGATCTTCAAATGCCCCAGTAATGCCAAAGCCGGCATTATTAACCAAAATGTCAATCCTACCTGATTTCTCAATAATGTCCTTAATGGCGCGGGTCACGGATTTGTCTTCTATAACATCTAATTGGATGATTGAAATTGGTAGTTTTTCTTTTTCTAAAATAGATTGCAATAGTTTAGATTTGCTTAAATCTCTCATAGTAGCATAGGTAGTACAACCTGATCGGGCAAGGGCAACTGAAGTAGAAAGACCAATACCACTAGAACATCCGGTTATTAGCGCTACCTTTTTGTCATCCATGCTATAGTCATTTCTCAAACGAATTAATAAATTATTCAGCGCCTTCCAACTTTTGTAACTGCATCTTACGTATTTTGTCCTATATAATTAGAACATTGAAAAAGGATATACAAATCTACTTTGGCGAAGTCTTGGTAAAAGCCTCCAAGTTAAGATTTATTAGCAAGTTTAGAATGTACTATCTTTTGTAGTGGTAACATACTAAATTGACTTGTCTATGCTGATACCTTTTCATCTTTTTGAGCCTAAATTTGCTATTTTAATAATTTTTTAAAAATAGAATCAGTTTCCAAGTAAAAAAATATACTTATGAAAAAAGAAATAAATCATCTGGCAGAAAAAATTTATTCATACTGTATGATATCTTAGGCTTGCTGTACCATTTTACAAACAGAATGGATTCAATTCTGCGATCTTGGTTGATTAGACAGGTATAGTAACAGTATCACAAAATATTGCAATTGTTTTATTATTATTGTTAGCTAAAACTAAACGCTAGAACACACAATGAAATTGCTGTATTAAGTAAAGTTATTGCAAGATATGATTACAAGGGAAATGTTTTATATAATTCAAAAGTATTTTTTTATATGGTATCATTTACAGAATATAAGTAAATCTGTCAATTTCTTTATGTGATAGACTCTAGGAAACTCAGACAATACTTGGGGACGAAAATTCAATTCGTTTGAATTTATTTCGTATACTGGATCACTAAGGGGTTTGTGTGATAAAACATCAAATTTTTTAAAACCTAAAAGATGCAAAAAAAACTGCCATTTCGCACTGCCTAACTAAATTAAATAATGCTCAAAATCTTTTCATTGCTGGTATGGAAGTATTGGGTAATCCGATCTTTTTAGATGATCCGGATTCTTTATCATTATCTCAAAACTGTAAACCTAATAAAATATATTTTTATAAACAACTCTTCATCTCCGGTCAATGACTTTGCGCCCTTTGTTTTTCTTCACTCTGAAATAAAATGTCGCTATATGAGAGGCTCCTAGGTACCCAATGGATTTTTGCTGTGCCTTATGACGGGAGATTGGCATGACTGCCTAAAAATTCCATTCTTATTTGAGTTTCTTTACTGTAACCTTGAGCCTATCCCGATTTCGCAATGCTTATCTATTATGGCAAATCAACAATTGAGGTATTAATATGGCTGATAAGATAAAATGTTCTCATATACTAGTAAAGAAACAAAGTGAAGCATTTGCAATATTGGAAAGATTGAAAAAGGGAGAAGGATTTGCTAATTTGGCTAGAGATCTTTCTATAGACAAAGGAAGTGGAAAAAAGGGTGGAGATTTAGGTTCATTCGGTAGAGGTATGATGGTAAAGCCGTTTGAAGAAGCGGCATTTAAACTCCAGAAAGGAGAGATGACGCTCGAACCAGTAAAAACCGAATTTGGGTATCATATTATTAAGAGAGCAGGTTAAGTGACCTGGATTCCGCTTTTATCAGGGCAAATCGGTTTGATGCATATTAATCTGCTTAAATGGATTTTTGAAGTCCCCTGGTAAACTTGAACGGTGATACAAATCCAGGAGGGCAGACAGTTGTTTATTCCGCTTCTACTTTTTTTGCCATTAACCAGTTAACGATAAACATATCTCGTAAAAATATAAAAAAGACTAATTCATATCCACTAGGTGTAATATTGTTTATGTGCATTGTAATTGCATGATTACAATTTTTAATACCATCTTTTCACAAATATCTTGCAAATACTTCAAGACATGCTAATGAAGTCTGAAAAATATTGATGACGGAATTTTTAGTTACAGCTTCGCCAATAGAAATACTTGTAATATAATAATTAGTTATCATCAATTTGATTAGTTTTAAAGGAAAATTTGCATTATGACAGCAGTCCTCAGAGAAGAGTTATCTCGGGAACACAAGCAACTTTCCCTCTCCTTGGGATCATAATGCAAATATTATAAATTACTTTTAGCGTAATATAAATTAAAAGTTAACCGAATCCATAGAACTAGCGCTATTTCTCGTTTTAATTGATGTTGTGGTACATTATTTTTTGGGACCCTAAAACCACAAAGTGAATGCTGAATATTAGTTTGAATATTAAAAAATAAACTTTATGGATATTATTGTTGCAAAGGATAACAAATTCATCTCCTTATGTCCGAATTACTGAGGGAATTTTACTATACCAAAGAGAAAAAATACATGAGGATTAGATTTGTGCATCTTCTGTCCTTCATGTTTCTTGCTTAAAAATCGCTATTGATGGTGAATCTCTAAAAAACTTTTAACCAGTAGATAAGGATGGGGATAAATTTGTACTAGGGGTAATATCCGGTAATTCAATCTTCTATAAACAAATGTTGCAATTGAGTAATTATGAACCTCATTTAAAGGATGACCCTTTTGCATGACCTGACCTTATGAACGGTAAGAAAATTAGTTAAACTACGAGTCCACAAAAAAACATGGAAAGCACTTTGAGTCGACATATCAATGAAATTGCGATACAAAATGTGTAATGTGACTACCCTTTCAACGATGACTTCAAATTATTAAAGATACCTATTTTTCTATCTGGGTATATCAAATTAAGCTACAGGCAAAAAGTCCATCTGACGTATCAACATACCAACAATCGTCTTATAGTGTATTCGAGTGTGTTTCAACAAACGATTGTTATTTCTTGAACCTGCCAAATGACGAAGGGCAGCACCCACAGTCAGCAGACTATCAAGCTAATTGCAATAACAAAAAGGATTTCTGATGCGTGAAATACTATTCTTTAGCAGGAAACTAATCTTAGTTAAATTAAAGATACGTTATTTAATTTGTAAATGTATTGAATTACACGATGTATCGGAAGAAAGGAATGAATGTATACACTGCCACTATTTTGAAGGGTGCATTCTGATTAGCATAGATAAGTAGATACTAAAACTGATCCATTGGAAGCATGGAAATGGTTACGTTTACGATATTGTTTACTTAAATTAGGGAGTTCATTGAACGTTATAAATATAAGTTTGAAACTTACGTCAAAATGTATTATTTATGAATATTTAAAAAATGAAATTTAATTGAAGCAAAAACTTACACTGTAAATTTATATCTTTTTGTATACCCAAACTAATTTTTCGTCCCCTTTAATCATCTTAAAATTATATTTTAAACAGTAGATCTTTTGTGCCAAAGACTTTGTAGTCCTGAATAACACAATATCAAACTTTTCAATTTCTTTCAAATTTATTGCTAGTCCAATACAATATTGCAAAATATATTTGCCCAGTCCAAAGCACCTATAATTTTGATCAATGCCTATTTTGGAAATAAGGAGTGCTCTAATTAATGAGTTCTTGCCTTGAGTAATTGGATTATCCACATTCGCGAAATCAGGTTCCACTGTTGCTGATGCAATGCAAAAAAAACCTATTGTCTCGGTTTTATATTTTATAACATAAAGTAACTCATTGTTAAACGAATTTCCTTTAATTATG
Organism: Candidatus Nitrosocosmicus agrestis; assembly: GCF_008389435.1. Lineage (GTDB taxonomy): Archaea > Thermoproteota > Nitrososphaeria > Nitrososphaerales > Nitrososphaeraceae > Nitrosocosmicus > Nitrosocosmicus agrestis. The sequence continues at coordinate 22,635 of NZ_VUYS01000021.1, forward strand.
CTTTCATAATAACTTTGAACCTCAAGCGGGTCTTCGCCATTTGATTGTTTTAACTGCATCTTAGGTAAAATGTGGATTTTCGGATCAAATACTAAAAACCTGATCGAATCTAAATTAAAGTTATCTATCATTGTCATTTCTGTGTTTCTCAAAAAAGGATTTGGACTCTAAGATGAATTTTAGATCTAATTCATCATATGGCTGCTCGAGATCCTTATGTACATCAGGTAATCTCAGAGAGTCAATTCGTATCCTAACAACATTCGTTAGAAGACCTGACATGCTTAAATATACCAGTCGCCCTATTAAAAGGTCAGCATCTCTTCTAAAGGTTAAAATTAATAATCTCGATTACAAAGTTGACTCTATTTTGAATTTTGGCCTCGACGCTAACCATTTAATCCATATTTAAAAAAAATATGAGCCGCTGAACTAACCTTTTCTAACAACAAAATCTTTATAAATATAGAGCTTAAAAATTTGTCATGAGAAAAAATCATATTGTCATAGCCATGGCAACCGCATTTACATTTTTGGCCTTGGTACTAACAATTGCAGGTACCAATCCTTCGAATTTTGCCTTCGCACAAGGTGATCCCGCAGCAACCGGTGAAGTGGACCCTGGAACACCCGGTGAAGTTGGTACAACAAATAATTCTGAAGTAGATTACAAACCACTCAACCTGACCGGACCAGAAACAATCGAATCCTTAGAAGGAATAGAAGGAAGCAATGCAGCATTCCTTGACAATGATACATCCATCAGTAATCCAAACAACACTGCAATTGACGCAACTGATGTGAACGAACAAGAAGCTTGCATACCTACATCCAATCAAACTGACGATTGTATTTAATCAATTATTTTTTTTAGATACATATCCTAAATTTTTATTCTTTGAATCTTTTGCTTTAAATTATAAATTGGACTCAATAACAAGTGCTGCTCTGAGTACGGTTTAAATGTTATTCCCATTTAAACATTAAAACTCACTCAGTTCAATTTAAAAAATAAAATCAAACAATGACAAGTTTTTAAATGAATTATCTTGCTCTATTTCGCGAACAGGCTTAATATTGGATATGTAATATGTTAAACCAACAATTTGCCTTTTGATATATAACTTAATTCTGTAGTAATTTGAACTAACCCGATTTATATTTAAAATGTTTAATAACTTTAAATATTTGATGAGATCAACTGCGTCAGTCTTAGATAAAAAGGGTAAAACGTGATTAGTTGATTTTTTGAAGCATAGAAACAATATTATATTTATAACTTATCAATCTACGTAATTGGGATAGAGAAGAGTGACGATAGAGCTATCAGTTGGTGGAATAATAAGATATCAATCAACGGAATTCAATAAAGATCATTCCGAATTTCTTCTTTTAAGAAATAAACGGGGATTTTGGGGATTCCCCCAAGGTCATAAAGAGAGGGGTGAAAATGAGATACAGACGCTCCAAAGAGAAGTGCAAGAAGAAACAGGAATCACTATATTGGAAATTCATCAGTATATTGGTAAAATACAATACAAATACTTTAGGGCAGATGGCATTAGATCTGAGAAAGAAGTAAAATTTTATTTTGCTACAACACCTGAGAGAGAGGTCACAATTTCTAATGAACATGAGGGCTTTAAGTGGACTACCTATCAAGAAGCTTTATCGATTTTAGATCATCGTCAACTCAAATCTATAATATTAAAAGGTAGACGACGCGGATTATACTAATTACGGGATTAAATGTCCTACTCAGCATACTCTAAATGCTATGAAAATAATTTTATACCCACGTCTTATAATTAGAAGCGGATATAGATTAAAAGATGGTTGCTGGTAAAAGAATTGTTCTAACTGCCGATCGTAGTTTAATGACTAATTATCGAGGTAATTTCCTTTATGGATTTATTGCATGTGGACCGTATGAATTGGTTCCTGAATTTGTATTTGATAAATTGTTTTGTCCCAGTGTCGAAACCGATAAAAATACTGGTGAAATTAAGGTGGCTCAATGTGGGTTACGACGAATTGAGAGTGCTTTAATCAGAGAATACGATAAGAATGAAGTATTTTTGGCACACCCTGAAATGCTTGATAAATGTATTGGACCTCAAACTAAGGTAGTAGGTATTAATGTAATGGATCCTCTGGGTATGGCTCCTGTAACAACTACCATGTCGCCGGAAAAATTATCCTATGTTGCAATGAAATTTAAGAAAATGTGTGCTTCCATTATTCAACTGAAAAAGAAATATGATTTTAAAGTAGTTGTTGGTGGAAATGGATCATGGGAACTAGCTAAACCGGAAAGAATGAAAATTCATGGAATCGATACTGTGGTAATAGGAGAAGCTGATGAACTGGCGCTTGACCTGTTCCATGACCTTGAAGCAGGCGATGCACCAGAATTATTGCATACATTTGTTCGAAATATAGAGAATATTCCTACAATACGAGGTCCTACCATAAATTCACTAATAGAGGCAATGCGCGGTTGTGGTCGCGGATGTGATTTTTGCGATGTAAACAAGCGTTCCAAAAAGGACATTCCTCTTGAAAGATTACAAGAGGAAGCCAAAATTAACATAAAATACGGATTCGATTCAATTTGGCTACAATCTGATGAGATGCTCCTGTATGGATGTGATAATAAGGACTTTATTCCTAATCATGATGCCATATTAGGAGTATGGAAAGGACTTAAATCCGTAGGTGCAAATTTCGTTGGAACAACCCATATGACTCTATCTGCAGTGGCTTCATCACCCGATCTTATAAAAAAAATCTCTCAAGTAAACGATATGGAAAACAATGGTCGTTGGCTTGCAACTAATTTGGGAGTTGAAACAGTCGCACCACGAATGGTTAAGAAACACCTCGGGGTAAAAACAAGGCCATATCAGCCAGAGGAATGGGGTGCAGTTGTTAGAGAAGGGTGTAAAATATTGAATCAAAATCATTGGTTCCCAGCATTGACCCTTATTATTGGATGGCCAGATGAGACGCCGGATGAAACTCAATATACCATAGATTTGATTCAAGATTTCAAGCATATGAACATGAGGGGACTTGTAGCACCTTTGCTTTATCAGGACTTCTCTGAGAAAAATTCTATGCACTTTGGGAACCTTAATGAATCTCAATTCGCTTTATTTTGGACTTGTTGGCAACATAACCTTCGAGTTATCAGTGATATAATTCCCATAATTATAAGAAACAAATCTTACGGCCCTGCAATGAAGGTCTTTATGGCCTTGTTGATAAAGTTTGGAACGTGGGCAATAATGAAGTATTTGCGAGGGTTATCAAAAGGCTTGTTTGAAGGAAAGCCTGCTGAAGACATTGTCGCAAAATATATTCGACCTAGATCAGTTACAGCCCCAATGCCTCCAAAACTTTAATTCTATACTTTTATTTGACTTTTTTTTATTTTATAAAACATTGTTCAATAATAAAGGATCGATTTTAAAATATTTGATTAATAAATATAAAAATTAACTGCTGATCTGCCCCAGCGCTGCATCAGCAATAGTGTCTCTTTTTGGTGTAATAACAATGAAATAATTCTTGTCTGCTCTCTCCATTACGTTTACAAGTTTGTGTTTCTTGGCAGAAATGTCAAATTCATACATACCTTGATCTAGGGTCCCTTTGGTATAGATCATCAAGAGTGTTTCGCCAGATAGAGGTGTAATTGGTACCATAGAAAACACATATCCTTTATACGAACTAATAGGGAGGATTTGTTTCATATACGGGGCCACAGAAACCAAATAAACCAAAACATCTTCAATGGTTTCAAACTCTTCAAATTCAAATTTCATTTATGTAAAGTATTTGGAGTGAGGTTAAATAAACTTTATAAAATTAAAAGAAAAGGCTTAGCCATAAGATTCGAATTTAACGTCAAAAGTTCCATCTTTTCTCTTATTTCTTTCAGTTACAAACCCTTTGGGAACAAGGGAATCTAGTACTCCATCGACAGTTCCTTGCCAACCGCAAACGTAAAATGATGTATTTTGAGGTGTAATTTTTTCTCCTACTAATTCTTCCAAAGGCGACATATCTTTACCCGGCTTTGGTCTCAAAAATGTTTCTACTCGGCCTTTATGTCCATTCCAAGATCTATTGAACCATTCTTGTGGTCTGCTAATACTTGCTCTATACCTAAAATTCCAATTTCCATTTCCATCCAAACTTTCATGTTCTAGTTCGGTTAATAACTCTCTATAGCTCAACTCGTCTACGTAACTAGCACCGTGCAACACTATGATTTGTCTCTTACTGCCTTTGGATTTTAAGTGAAGTGAATAAGATATAAATGGGGCCAATCCGGTTCCACCACCAATTAGTACTAGCCGTCTATTATCTGGACTGCCATCAGACATCTTTTCATTTATTGTAAATATTCCTGTCGGTTTAACCCAACTAATCTCATCACCCTCTCTCTTGTTAAATAACTCTGTAGTCAATCTGCCAGGAAGAGGTTTTTTGACCCATCGAACTACCAATTCAAAATGTTTCTTTTGCTCAGGAGGCGAAGCTATTGAATAAGCCCTCCTTATCACTTTGCCTTCCTTTGGAACATTCAAGCCCAATGTCACAAATTGACCTGGCTTAAAATCGGGAACTTGACCCTCAATTGGCTTTATATGAAAAATCGCAAGATCTTCCTTTAATACTCTTATATAAGAAATCGTCGCCTTATTATCAACTACCATAATATTTTTTGTTTTAAGTCAAGTTAGTTAAATATTTTGTTCTGGGCATTACATTCAGACTTTCAAATTTAATTTTAATAGGTATGATCAAATAATGTATTAAGAAATATCTAAAATCTCCATGAACAACAGACTACGATGTTTGAATTTGCGGCATATAAACAATATATCAATATCACTAATTGAATTTTTTCATAATATTATAGTATGGTGAACCTTTATGCCTCTCTATGCATTTTTGACACATTGATTTTTCCCCATATTTTTTGTGGCAAGGGCAATCACAAATAGAACTTATATTGGCACCCAAATAGTAATTGACAAGAGGTTCATAAAACATATAAATTGTTTTCGAAATCTAATTATTCTTATCATTAGGAACTTTGATACCTAACCATATTTTTTCTTGTTGTTATATTGTGAAAACACTTTAGCTACAAAGGCCGATTTCTCACCTAATCAATAGTGCAGTTTTGAGTGTGGAATAACCTATAAATACATATCAAATAGTTTGCATAACATCGATCATTTTGCATTCTGAATTGAGTATTTTGATATCACAAATCTTGTCTACTTCTAAACCATGTAAGAAACAACTGGAATTTGATGGGATATCATCTAATAGGTTTATCTTAAGAAATCAGGTTGGCAAATTAATTTTGGGTATCAAAAATGTTCCAATTTTAAAAGACAAAATAATTGGGTTGGGGAATTCAATTACAATAGTAAAAAATTTTGACGAATACCAATACTTGCTATGCTCTCATATCCCTACATTAAGTGATGAGAGTATATGGAAATTCAAATTTCAAAAGATTCGGATCTTGATTTATCTTTACATTGACAAGATGACAAGGCTCCTAGTTGATCGTCAGCCCAAAACTATACGCGATAAAACCTTCGACACTTTGAATACAACTGGAAATAATATCTTGCTAGAAACATCTGAATTAATTCAACAATTCCGTGAAACCAAACCGGCCGAAATTCCAAAACTGGATGCAAAAAAAGATATGAACCTTCAAATAAACTTAAAAAAGGATCACTTTGCAATTTTTCAAATAAAAGAAAAGGAAATTAATGATATCCTGTTTTCCTACTATGGATTCGGCGTAGAGGCAATCAAAAGAGGACCTGAATTGGATGATGATAATTATGATGAATAATAATAATAATAAAAATATGGATTACTGAATAGACTTGAAAAACTCTAGTACTTCCTTGGAATGTCCCTTTGGTTTAACTTTATTATACATCTTTACTACATTACCTGACTTGTCTACGAGAAAGGTTGATCTGTTGACGCCGAGGTACTCTTTACCCATAAATTTCTTTAATCCATACACACCATAATCTTTGGAAATTTCATTTCTTGTATCTGCGGCTAGCATATATGGAATTTTCATCTTTTCTCTAAATTTTGAATGTGACTCGTTTGAATCAGGACTAATGCCTACAATTTCAATTTCCGCGGTCTTAAAACTTTCATAGTCTCTGCTAAATTCCTCTGCTTCGATAGTACAACCAGGAGTGAAATCCTTTGGATAGAAATAAATAACTATATTTTTATTTCCCTTCAGGTCAGAAATTCTATGACTTTTGTTATTGCTGTCTTGAAACTCAAAATCTACCGGAGGCTGTCCTAACTTTATTTTTGAAATTACCTTTTCCTTGTCCCCATCTTCTTCCATAAAACAATATGAAAAAAAATCTCTTATTATTGTGTTTATTTTAGTGTGTTTTATGGTATGGCGGCCTAACCAAAAACAAAAGTATAGAAATAAAAATTATCGGATTTTGGCCTAATTTCCAGTTTATGTGACGATGGTTTAGGAGTCTTGACTATGTTAAGAATATGGGGCCAAGTAATATTTACAAGGCTTATATCGCCTTCCTTCTTCGAATCGACTCCTAACTGTTCAGTCTGCAGATAGTTGCCATCCAAAAGTATCTCTGCAATAGTTGGTTTTCCATCAGTTGAACCTGCTATTATGTTCACATTGGAAGCTGAATTGTATTTGAAGATTATTGCCGGAGATTTATCCTTATGCTCTAATGTGACGCCCACTCCTTCCCTTCCCCAAATCCACTTACCTTTTAGATACACTACATTATCCATTACTGTGGGCGAATCGCTAAAGACATTAAATTCATCTATTTTTACTTTTTGATTATTTCCAAACCTTCTCATTCTAGAATAACCTACACATATTTCAGGCGCCATTCCCGGAAAATGCATTCCATATTGTTTGGTAATTCTGTTTTGCTCGAAAGCATTAGAATCTGATTCTGGTTCCAAAAGAGGTTGACCATCTATTTGGCCTTCTGTATTTGAAGAATTATTCTGGTTGCTATTTGTGGTGTCTAATGGGCTATGTGACTCTGTAATATCAAAAAGGTCATTTAAGGCGTCATAAAATTCGTCTGGAGTTCCATATCCTGGATGTTCGTATCTGACAAACCCTTCTTTGTCAATTAATACATGCTTTGGCCAATACGAATTTCCGTATGCCTCCCAGGTTTTATTACTTGTATCAAATCCTGTTAGATAATTTTCCAAATTATAAGTTTTGAGAGCCCTTTTTATATTATCTTCTTCTTTTGCAAACTCGTATTCTGCTGAATGTAAGCTAATTACCTCCAAGCCGTGATTATCATATTTTTCCTTTAATGTTTCAATCGTCGGTATAGTTCTTAAACAAAATATACAAGTATATGTCCAAAAGTCCAAAAGGACTACTTTCCCTTTGTATTCCTTTAAATTATAATTTAATTCATCGCTCCATCTTACTATGCCTTTAAACTCGGGGGCAGGAGTTGCTGGAATAATATTCAATTTTTATTATCACTGTTTTTTGTAATTTAATCCTATATTCAATATTATGTATTAACCTAAAATTTAAGGTTGCCAATCATAAACGAAAAATTTGTATGCGGGAGATGGGATTTGAACCCACGAACCCCTTAGGGATAAGGCCCTCAACCTTACGCCTTTGGCCAAGCTGGGCGACTCCCGCTTTACGATTTTATAATTGGAGGGATAATTTGAATATTCCCACGAGTTTGAATTGTACCTGTATGAATGATTTTTATTAAGGAAATAATTTTTTTATAATGTGCTTGTTCCTGTAAGATGTTTTACGTGCGGAAAGCTCATCGCTAATATCTATAATGAATTTTTGTCTCGAGTAAAACAAGGTGAAGAACCTAACAAAGTCATGGACTCTTTAAAGATCAATAGATATTGTTGCAGGAGAATGTTTGTATCAAGTGTAGAAACTATCTATCAAGTGATCCCATATTACGAAGCTCTGAGAAAGAGAAGAGCTGAAATACAATCTGAGATGGAATGATAGTTTTTGCCTAAAATAACAGCAATATACGAAAGATTAGTTTTTAATAGTCGCGGAGACCAAGCCCTGGAAATAGATGTTATTTCTGATAACAAGTACCTTGGCAGGGCCTGTGCTCCTTCTGGTGCAAGTGTGGGTAAGTTTGAAGCTCAGAGTTTTGTGCAAAATGATCCCTCTGCAACCCTGGAGAAATTTAAAAGTATGAAGAATAAATTTATTGGGTTAGATTCGTCTGATCTTAAGGGCCTTCACGAAGCTATTCGAGCAGTTGATTCTTCTAACAATTATTCCAATATTGGTGGATCTGTAGCATACGCTTTAACAATTGCAAGTATTGATTCTGCATCAAAGTCACTTGACACTCCATTTTATAAGGTTTTAAATCCCTCCAAAAGTTCTGTAAATCTGCCTTTTCCATTAGGTAACATCCTAGGCGGAGGTGCACATGCCGGTCCAGGGACTCCTGATATACAGGAGTTTTTGGTCTGTCCTATTTCCGCCAAATCCATGATGGAGGCAGTTACAATTAATTCGCAAATTCACAAGGAACTAAAAAAAACTGTGGAAAAAATTGATAAGAAATTTACATATGGAAAAGGAGACGAAGGTGCCTGGGCACCAAACGTGTTAAACGACGCCGCGGCCCAGCTAGTTGAAAAATCTATTATAGAGTGCGGTTACGACCCAAAAAGAGAGGTTAGAATGGGGATAGATTTTGCAAGCTCCTCGATTTGGAATAAAGAAAAGAAGATTTATGATTACAACCGTGAAGGCATAACTCGAACAACCGATCAGCAAGTTGAATATGTCAATTCTCTAATAAGAAATTACAATTTGATATATGCAGAGGATCCAGTTCACGAGGAGGATTTTGAAAATATGGCAATAATAACTAAAAATAGCCCTGACTGTTTGGTTACCGGAGATGATTTGCTTGTTACCAACTCCGAGAGGATAAAAATTGCAGCCTCAAAGAAAGCCTGTTCTGGAGCAATATTAAAGGTTAACCAGGCAGGCTCTTTATATGACGCTATGAATTTTGCAAGAGACTGCAATTCTCACAATATTAAAATCATTACCTCTCATAGATCTGGGGAATCGGTTGATAATCACATATCTCATATAGCCATTGCTACAGATTCTGTCATGATTAAAACCGGCGTGGTAGGCGGAGAACGAATTTCAAAATTAAACGAACTTTTGAGGATTTCAGAGTATGGTTTAATAGAAGGAATGGCTAAATGGAGCAGTGTATAACAAATATGAACCTTGATGAATTGAATTCTGCTAATGTGTCTAAAGATGAAATTATTAATGATTCTAGTGATAATTCAAATATTGATTCTGAAAGTGCCACATCACCAGATTCTGAAATAAACGCTTCGACTGCTAGTATCAATGATAATGATTCCACTAATGCTGAAGGAAGTGGACCTGACGATGAAGTGGATCAAAAGAAAGACAAGATGGGAAGTGATGACTCTCTTGTTAATTCAACTGATTCTGATTCTGATTCTATTACTGACGATGACGATCAGAATCTTGAGGATCCAAACAATTTGGAAAAAATGATATTATCTACCGGAATACGAGTAGGTACACCCATAAAAACAAAATTTATGAATTCCTTTATTACCCGAGCTAACCCAGAAGGGCTTTATATTCTCGATATTAGTAAAACTTTAGCAAGAATTGATGTAGCTGCCAAGTTTATTGGCAGAACAAACATTGCAAATGTTGCAGTCACATCGGCTAGAGAATATGGAAAAACACCTATCGAAAAGTTTTGTGAACTGACAGGCGCTAGAGGTATATTTGGGAGATTTATGCCAGGCACTTTTACTAACCCCTCATTACCAAAATATATGGAACCCGAAATAGTTATTGTAACAGATCCACAAGCTGATGAGCAAGCCGTTTTGGAAGCCACAAGAGCAGGAGTACCTGTAATTGCACTTTCAAATAGTGATAACATTACTTCAAAGGTTGATTTAGTGATTCCATCTAACAACAGAGGAAGGAAAGCACTAGCAACCGTTTACTGGTTACTTACAAAGGAAGTCTTAAAAAAACAAGGCAAAATCAAATCCGATTCTGATATGCCGCTAGCAATCGATGACTTTGAGGCAAAATTGGTTGAAGAATTGATTTGACATAAGTATTGATTCGTGAACATAATTTTAGTGGGGTTTTTTATCCCAAAAATTATGCCGATTTGATTGCCGAGATGGAAAAAACATATGATACGTTGACATCTTCTTCTCAGAATCAAGAATTTTTACAGATGATCAGAGAATATATGAAAAATAAAAGAATTCTCTCATTTCTTATTCCTCATGCATCACTCAAATATAGTGGCCTAGTATCTGCATTTGCATACTTGCTTATCCGACAGTTTGACTGTAATACTTTCATAATTCTTTCTTCGGATCATAAGGGTACCAGTCCCGGGCTTTCTGTTAATAATAGCGAATACTGGACTACACCTTTGGGAAAAGTCAAGACTAACCAAAAAATAATATCTGATTTAGTGAATGGAATTGGCAATGGCTTTTTAGTAAACGATCAACTCTCTTTTGAAATTGATCATACTATCGAATTACAATTGCCTTTTATTCAATTTGGAAACATTACCGGAGAATTTGATATAGTGCCTATCCTGCAGAAGAATCAGGACAAATTAACATCCAAGAAACTAGCTAAATTATTGACTAGTGTATTGCCAAAGGAACAAAAAATCGTATTATTATGCACTTCTAATTTGACTCATTATTTGAATTATGATGAGTGTTATAATGCTGACAAATTGATCATATCTGAAATACTTAAACTTGATGTGGACTCCTTTTATGAAATATTGGAAAAGTATTCTAGATTGATATGTGGCTATGGTTGTATTGCTACCGCAATGGAATTTTCAAAGATTATAGGAAATTCTGATGCGATCCTTCTGAATCAGTCTAATAGTGGTGATATAGACGGTAACAAGTCGTCTGTAGTAGGATATACATCGATAATGATGGTTTAGTAGAGTATTGATTCGTATGGTTGTATTTGATGAAGGGATTTATCAGAAAGTTAGTGCGGTAACCCCTGGCAAAGTAATACTTTTTGGTGAACATTTTGTGGTTTATGGATATCCTTCAATCATTGCATCTATTGAAAGGTATTTTTCTGTAGATATCTCATTTTATCCAGAAGCTAAAGGAGCAGTACAAATTATTTCTAACTTGGGGTTTTCGGCTACAAAGATGGGTATCGATATTAAGTTTGAAACCACGCCATCTAAGGACCATTTGGAAATAGTAAGTAAGCTATACAAAATTATAGATTATCTAAATGGGGTTGAAGTAATTCAAAAAGATCCTAAAAAAGGTAAATTTATTATAAAACTTGATTCCCAATTACCACTAGGAGGAGGCTTGGGTTCATCATCTGCATTTTGCGTGGCACTTGCGGCATCTTTTGTTTACTATAATCAAAGAGTAATTGATAAGGTCAAGATATGCAAAACTTCGATTGATGCTGAAAAGTTGATCAATATTGACACATCGGGTGCGGATTGTACTGTTTCTACTTTTGGGGGACTAGGTAGGTATGATAAGAAATATGGATACACGAGGATCGATTCTCAATGCAGTGACATAGAGTTTTTGGTCGTCGATACTGGAAATGCCCATGATACATATACTATGATTCAAAAAGTATCAAAGATTAAGGAAAATAATCCCACAATGTTTTCAGAAGTCTGTGATTCTTATTCTGTGATCTACCAAGAGGGACTCAAATGCTTACAAGAAAATAATTTGGAAAGATTAGGTATTTTGTTAAGTAAAAACCATGCACTTTTATCTAAACTCTCTGTCTCAAATAATATTATTGAAAAAATAGTGGATATATGTCAGAGCCATGGCGCCTTTGGAACGAAGATTACAGGGGCCGGTGGGGGCGGATGTATAATATCATTAATCGATAAAAAGAAGGATAATAAGACACTCGAAAATAGATTAAAGGACCTTAATTTAAGGTATTTTTTCACGGGATTGAATTCAACCGGAATTAGAATTATCTAATATCCATTAAATTAGTGATAATCAACTTTTTCACTGTATATTCTGATACTTTCGATCCTTTTGATACTTCTAATTCTAACTTAAACAAAATTACCTTGCATTAAGAACCGAAAAAAATCTTTACATTTACTTGGGATACCAACTAACAATCACATGGTTAATAATGTCTCCTATCAATCTAAATACTTGACAAATGACTAGACCTGATTTGATTATTATGAAGATGGGTGGGTCAGTAGTAACAGTTAAGGATTCGCCCCTGACAGCAAATCTCACTGCTATTGATGGTATTTCAAAGATAGTATTAGAACTGCGTAAAAAATACAAGGTAATAATAGTACACGGCGGTGGTTCTTTTGGTCATTATTGGTCGGTAAAGTACGATATGCATACTAAACCACTCCCATATTCGGACGAAGGAATATCAATAGTCCATGAGTCTATGCTTCAACTTAATCATATAATTATCAAAAAATTCATTGAGAATAGATTAAAACCATATACTTTACAACCTTCAACCTTTGTTTACCGTGGATTGCCTGATTCAGACAAGATTGAATCAATTTTAGACATTACCACAAAAAATGATATTGTTCCGGTTACATTCGGAGATGTGATACATACCACTGAAAATAATTTCTCTATTCTTTCGGGTGATACTATAATGTCATTACTCGCCACCAATCTTCATCCAAAGTATTGTATGTTTTTGACAAATGTTGATGGATTGTTTGGCGACATAAACAAACGGAATCTGCTTCATGAGGTCCAGTTAGATAATTTGGATAGCCTAATAACAAAAACTGATACCCGATCTTCCGATGGTGATACAGATAATTCACCTTTTGATGTAACAGGGGGAATGAAAAGAAAAGTGTCAGAATCGATTCCTATCGTGAAATCTGGCACACCAGTCTATTTTTTAAACGGATTTGAACCTCAGAGAATGTTGGATATAATAGAGGGAAAGGACTATGTGGGCACTTGTTTTAAATTAAAACCTATAAGCCAAATATAATTGGATTACAACTAGAGAAATAATGGTGAATTAGATTTGACTTCAAAAAACGGTGATCTTTCTCCTGAAGAAAAGATAGAACAAATAAGACAAAGGAAGAAAGAAGGAATAGATATTCCACTCAATAATCAAGTACAGGGTAAGAAGAACTCTACTCTATTCGAAGATGTTGTTTTATTACATTCTGCTTTACCTGAACTAGATTATGATAAAATCGATTTAACTACTACTTTTCTTAAAGCGAAATTCTCTGCACCAATAATTATTGATTCAATGACTGGAGGAACCGATGAAGCCACAATTATTAATAAGAGACTGGGTCATATCGCTGAAAAATATGGACTCGGAATGGGTTTGGGAAGCCAGAGAGCCGGATTAAGGAGTGAAAAACTGGTTGAGAGCTATTCAGTAGCCAGAACCAATGCACCGAATGCTTTTTTGATTGCTAATATAGGAGGTGCACAACTAGCAGAAGGGCTGACTAAAGAAGAAGTCTTTAGGATTATCAAAATGATAGATGCTAATGCTTTGGCCATACATCTAAACCCATTACAAGAGTTAATTCAACCCGAAGGTGAACCTAAATTCGCTGGTGTATTAAAAAAGATTCAAGACCTGATTGAAGCTGTTGATATTCCTGTAATAGTAAAAGAAGTAGGTTCTGGAATTTCAGATAGAGTTGCTGTAAAACTTGAACAAGTTGGGACTCATTGCATTAATGTTGCGGGCTCAGGTGGCACTAGTTGGGCTGGAATTGAAAAGATTAGGGCAGATAATGTAAATGATTACATCAAAGGCGAATTAGGTAAATTATTTTGGGACTGGGGTATACCAACGGCCCTTAGTATTATAATGACCTCACAAGTCGTAAAAATACCAATTATAGCATCCGGTGGATTGAGAAATGGCATGGAGATAGCAAAGTCGATTGTTTTGGGGGCTAACATGAGTGCAATGGCATACCCATTTCTTAAGAAAGCTTCAGAGTCTGAGGAAAACTTGGATGAATTCACACAACTTGTCATAGCACAACTAAAAAGTACCATGTTCTTGGTCGGCTCTGGAAACATCGAGTCTTTAAAAAATACAAGATATATATTGAAAGAAAATTTAGCAAGTATGTTAAATGATTATGAGCTCAGAAGAGATAGTCAATGAAATTAGTAATGTGGCTTCTGAAATAAATCGATTTATCAATGAAAATGTCTCTGGTAAACCAGATGAGCTGTACTTATCATCTTTACACTACATAAAAAGTGGTGGAAAAAGACTTCGGCCATTTATGGCAGTCAAATCAAGTGAGTTATTCAATGGAACTCTTGAATCAGCCCTTCCTGCAGCTTGTGCAGTGGAACTTATTCACAATTTTACTTTAGTACATGATGATATAATGGATAACGATAACATTCGACACAATGTACCTACCGTACATCGCCAATTTGGGATTCCTCTGGCTATTTTGTCAGGTGATGTGTTGTTCTCTAAGGCATTTCATTTAATTTCTTTTAATGGAAAAAAATCGAATATCCAAGAATCTAGATTATTAACTATGATTGAATTGCTTTCATCGGCCTGTATGGATGTATGCGAGGGACAGGCATTGGATATTAAGATGGCAAAAGATGTTGATTTTTCTTCAAAGGAACAGTATATTGAGATGATAGGAAAAAAAACAGCTGCCTTGTTTAGGGTTTCATGCGAGCTAGGGACTCTCTCCTCGAAAGATTTCACAAGAAATGATTTGGAAAATTTATCGGAATATGGTGAAAAAATTGGAATTTCTTTTCAACTAATTGACGATCTAATTGGTATTCATGGAGATACTCAAATAACCGGAAAATTTGTTGGTAATGATATTCGAGAAGGTAAAAAAACTTTACCTATACTATTAGCATTTGAAAGTTTAGACACCAAAGGAAGAGAGGAATTAACTTCAGTTTTTGGAAACCCCAATTCTACTAACAGTGAAATTGAATTAGTAGTTGAAAAGATATCTAAAAGCAGCATTGATGAGGAAGTACGAAATATCGCCAATACTTTCACACAATCAGCATTTGATAAATTGTCAATTTATGATAATTCAAGAGCAAAAAGCTCACTTGAAAGATCAGCCAGATTTATCGTTGAACGGAGTCTTTAAGCAATCTTGATACCAGACGAAAAGTTTGTCAATACAATAAAAATAATTGCTCTAAAAAATGCTTTAGACTTTGACAATATAATAAAATTAGAGGTAGTCATCTCAAAGTCATTCTCATTTTCAAAATTTTTAAAAGAAAATAAAAATGTCAAGGATTTTATTCCTGATATAAAAGAAATTGTAAAAGCCCTTGACCCGTTAACAATTGAAGACAAAAGGAAATTACATAAAGAGCTATTGACCAGCGGTAATAGCTATTTAAGCAATGACAGCAGCCTTAGCAAAGGCCCTAGTACAGCTACCTCATCAAAAGCAATACTGGAAGAATCCCTTGATAAAGGTGTTTCATCTCAGAAAATTCCTAAATTATCCAAAAAATTTATGGAATTTGAGCTGCCTGATTTAGAAGACGCAGTAGATGGAGCCGTTGTGACTCGGTTTCCACCAGAACCAAATGGTTATCCTCACGTTGGACATGCTAAGGCAGCTATAATTGATGAGGAATATGCAAAGAAATATCACGGCAAGTTGATTTTACGTTATGATGATACGAATCCGCTGAAGGAAAAACTTGAATATTATGATGCAATACGGGATGGTCTTGATTGGTTACAGGTAAAACCTCAATTGATCAAGAATACGTCTGATGATATTGAAAAACTCTATGACTATGCCCGAAAGCTTATTGAAAAGAATTTTGCATATGTTTGTACTTGCGCACCCGAACTGATAAAAGAAAATAGAATAAAGTCCGTAGCCTGTGATTGTACACTTAACTCCGTTAAAGATAACTTGGCTAAATTCCAAAGTATGATTTTGTCAGAACCCGAAAGCAGAAAATCTATTTTAAGATACAGGGGGAATATGGCGAGTCTAAATACCGCAATGAGAGACCCTACGCTTTTTAGGTCAATAGAGGGTGGCAATCATCCCAAGGTAGGTACAAAGTATTCTTTATGGCCCACCTACGATTTTGCAGCTCCAATCGAGGATAGTTTGGATGGAGTAACACATGCCTTAAGAACAAAAGAATATGAATTGCGAAATGAACTATACTATTCAATTTTAGATAACCTTGGTTTAGTTAAGCCTAAATTAATTGAATTTTCTCGGCTTGAATTCGAAGGTATTCCGGTTTCAAAAAGAAAAATTACTCCTCTAATCGAGCAAGGGGTAATTAATAGATGGGATGATCCCAGGTTACCTACACTATTGGCTCTAAAAAGACGGGGTTTTCTTCCAGAGGCTATTAGAAAATTCGTACTCTCACTTAGTATCACTTTGTCTGAAACAAAACCTTCTATCGAAATACTAGAATCCTTTAACCGCAAATTATTAGATCCTATATCATTGAGGCTCTTTTTCGTTAGAAATCCAGTTAAACTGTTAATTGATTCATTGGGTATTAATTCAACCGAGCTTAAAAATCACCCGACCTTGGATATGGGTCGAAGACAAGTGTCGGTTGAAAATATAATTTATATATCTAACGATGATGCAATTAGAATTAAAACTGGAGATACATTAAGATTAATGGACCTGTGCAATATTGAGATTTTATCAATAAAAAATTCCACCAATGACAAACATGGTGATTCCACTGATAATGGTGATTATAAAACTAATGAAAGAATAATTCTTGCAAAAAATGTTGGAAATGAAATAAGTCACAGTATTCCAAAAATTCAATGGGTTTCTGATATGGACAAGGTAAGTTTCACTATCCTAAAACCACTGCCTCTTTACAAGGGGGACAACTATAATGAAAACAATTTGATAGTTGATACTGGATATGCTGAGTCTTATGCCTCAACACTTCCTGTTGGAACCTCTATTCAATTCGTACGGTACGGTTTTTGTAGGATTGATGACCATAAAACTGCAGTTTTTACTCATAGGTGAAAAATATTCAGAATGAAAATAGCTAGAATACGACTAAAAAAAAATTCAATGGAAACTTATGGAATCGTATCAGATGATTTCAAGAGGATAATTACAAAGGAACATATCCAAGAGGACACTGGAATTCCAATCCCGCCTAAAATAAAAGAATTTTTGTTTGATGGATGGTTGGCGGAAATAACAAACAGTGATTTAAAAATGGATGGTGGACTCTCTTTAGAAGAAGTAGAGTTATTAGCACCCTTGCCGGATCCACCGAAAATAATTTGTCTTGCTTTTAACTACTACGATCATGCCAGGGACGCCGGACTTACCCCTTCTGAAGAGCCAGTCATATTTTTGAAGCCGAGAACTGCACTGAATACTCCGCACGGTGATGTAATTTCTCCTTCGTATGTGAAAAGGTTAGACTATGAAGCAGAAATCGCAGTTGTTATGGGATCTCAAGTGAAAAAGGTATCTGAAGAACAATCTCTTGATTCTATCTTTGGATATATGGTGTTTCACGATGTCTCTGCACGAGATATTCAGTTTCGTGACAAACAGTTTACGCGTGGCAAAGGAATTGACACATTTGCACCATGTGGACCATGGATTACTACAAAAGACGAAATTAAAGATCCTCAGAATTTGCGAATTACAACTAAGGTCAATGGAGAAATTAGACAAAATTCATCAAGCAGCAATATGGTCATTCCCATAAAGAAAATAATTTCATCTCTGAGCAATCTGATGACTATCGAACCAGGTGATATTATTTCAACAGGCACTCCTGCTGGTGTTGCCATGTCAATGAAGGAGCCACGGTATTTAAAACAAGATGATATAGTTGAAATATCTATTGAATGCCTCGGTACGATTAGAAACAAGATTCAATTCGTTTAACTGAATTCATGTACATTTACAAAGTAGGTTTTCTCTTGTATCTGTATATAGGTGATGGGACGAGTACTACTTCTACTAATACTATTTTTTATTTACTTGTTTGAATCACCATTATTTTTTAGTGATGTTTTTAGCTCAGATTCTAGTATGGATATGTATTGTTTGTAGGTTTCTAATAGTTGCTCTCGAATGTTTGCTAATTGCATAGAAAGGTTTAGGGCTTTAACACAACTTTCAAGGGATCTTTCAGTTACAAAGTTTTCCATCTCCAATCTAAATTTCCTTACAATCTCTCTTTGCTCGTCGCTGCTTTCTTCGATTGACTTTATTATGGGCTTCAAATTATTGTTAAGAATCTTTGTTTCTTTAGTTGGATTTTGACTGTTATCCTTTTTCCTTAGAAACATAGTTAATTTAACAAGCCCATAGTTATTTCTGTTTTAGCATGCAATATCAATATGAATTTGGACTACCAAATATCTATTTTGAGTTGATTGTCTTTTATATGATGACAAAAAAAGGTATTGTATATCTATTTGACTAATCTAATGTCATTTGCCATATGAATAGGTAAATAAAAAACGAGATACCTGCTAAATTTATCAGGTTCGGGCTCCAAATGCCTAGACAATTTATTTATCTACCTTTACCTAAACGTCCAATTATTGCACTCTTACAAAACTATAAAACTATAAAACTTTGATTTAGAGTGAAATCAATTTTTGAGATATGACATTTCTATCGTGGGGGGCGGGCCTGCTGGACTTTCGGCCGCCTATGCCGCAGCAAAACATGGCGCAAAAGTTGTTCTTTTTGAAAAAGATCCCTCCATCGGCCATAATGTACGAACAAGTGGTGTTAGCTGGATAAAAGAGATGAATGAATTTGGGATTACAGACCAATATTTTAATCCGATCCGAAACTTCTCTTTCATATCGCCAGGCAACGAAATCAAAATTTCAGGGGATAAAAATTCTGCATGTGTTCTGGATGTAAAAAAAACTTACCAATTGCTTGCTAGTTTGGCTGCTTCTGAAGGTTGTGAAATATATATCAAAAGCCAAGTAATTGATGTTTCGCATAAAAAAGATGATAAATTTAATTTACTTAGGGTTAGTACTCCACAAGGGCAGTTGGATGTCGAGTCTACCCTTGTCATTGATGCATCGGGTTTTAACAGTGTCGTTGCAAAAAAACTCGGATTAGTAACGGAATGGAAGCGCTATGGTGTGGGTGCCGAATATGAGTGTTATTGTGATGGTGTTGACGCAGAAACTTTGGTGTTAATGGTTGGCAACAAATATTCTGAAGCAGGGTACGCCTGGGTTTTTCCTTTGTCTAAAAACAGGGTAAGAATAGGTGTCGGCATAGGAAAACCCGATTCTAGTGTAGATCCGTTGAAAAAATTAAATTCGATTATTCAGAATCGTGAACCTCCACTCACGGCTTTGGGCAAAATACAACCACTCGAGCTTCACTATGGTCTTATTCCAAACCAAGGATTGAGAACAAAATGCACTTTTGATGGGCTGATCATGGTTGGAGACACAGTGGGTCAAGCTAATCCACTTGTGCTAGAGGGAATAAGATATGCGATAGAGTTTGGTAGATTGGCTGGAAAGATAGGGGCAGAGTCTCTTCATTCTAATTCTACAGCCGAATCTTTGAAACCTTATGAGACCGCAAACCAGGAGATTTTAGAAAAAAAAATAAAATCTGCGCTAAAAGTTCAAGGAAGATGGCTAGGGCTATCGGATTCGGAGTGGGACAAAGAAATTGAAATAATAAAAGGATTGTCGATAGATGAATTCTTGGACTTTATAAAATCTGATTTTACTGCTTCTAAGATGTTAAAACTTGCTTTAAATCACCCAAGGTTGATAGCAAAGCAACTATTTAGCCTTGTACTAAATAAGAATAATAACACTTGATGTATTGGAAACAGAATTGAAAGTTTGATACTAATTTCAGCATCCACTCCCATCAGATTCTATTTGATAGGCAAAAAAAGGCGTTAACATTATCTTTTCACCGCCAAAATGGTAATTCAGCTGCTTGTAAAGCCTCCACGATGTGAGTACATATGTACTTGACTCTTCAATAAGGGTGGTTAAGATTTGCAAATTCATTGTGCTGGGGATTATTTAGACTCAAATTGAATAAATCGATGAGGTAACGGGAGGGGACAGTATATGTCAATCATACTTTTGGAGACAAGTATGTAAGAAGACGTATCAAAAAAATAAGGGTATTTTCTTTAAATATATTTTTTGATATTATTACTATAATTACTATATCGTATTTTAGTAGAATTTGACTCATTGTAGAGGGGATGAAAAGAGATACATGTATCACAATATTATAATGAATCAACCATAAATATACTATATAATAATCAAATTTGCTTATAAAGGAATTATTTACTACCCTCTTGTTAACTGCGCGGTTTTTTTCACCTTAGAGGAGTTATATCTAAGACAATTGCTATATCTTTTTTTTGGACTATCAATTCGTATTTTAATACAAGTGGGTAGGGGGTTGCTTATCTGCCTAACTATTCGATATCTGCTATCACAGGGACTTTTGTAATTTGGTTTGTCATTTCGCTGGGTGACCAAAAAAATTCTCTGTATCTTGATTCATTTTATTGGTTACAAACGCCGTCAGCCTAACAATAAGATATTTATATCTTCTATTCTCAGCCACTTTTAATTTGGCAGGAGAAACCGCTACACAATTTCTTCCAATTTTATACTTGTTTGGATTTGGAATCTTGGCCGGAGTTCCCTCAATTGTCTTGTCCCGTTTATTGATGACCAGGAGAAGATATAATCCGGTTAAATTCCTTCCAATGGAGTGTGGTCAAGTTCCTTCAGGAGGAGGAAGATCACATTTCATGATGCAATATTATTCGTATATCCTGATGTTCGTTGTTTTTGACGTAATGTCTATTTTCCTGTACGCGTGGGGTACTACATTCTTTTCAATTCCAAGGGAAGCAACATTACCGATGATAGGATTTCTGGGTATAATGTTTGCAGCAATGGGGTATGCACTGTTTTTGGCAGGGAGGAAAGGAATTTGGTAAAATGGCAAAGCACAATAGGTATTAATAACTTGAACTCTCAAAGATTACCAAGTGTAGAGGTATGATAAAAGATCTCGTTAACCCTACCAATTTTAATGTTTTAGTGTCAAAGCTAGGTGATGTTCTTGTCAAAGCTTTGGATGAACCTTTAGGATATGCTATTAACTGGGGACGTGTTTGGTCCCTGTGGCCTGTTCACTTGGAGACTGCATGTTGCAGTGTAGAATTCGGTGGAGTGTCTAGCCCTCGTTATGATGCTGAAAGGTTTGGTGTTCTGGAGGCATTTGGTTCGTTGCGTCAATGTGATCTCATTGTGGTTCAGGGAACCGTAACAAGAAAGATGGCTCCTAGGCTGCGAATGGTTTATGATCAAATGCCAGAACCAAAGTATGTAATAGCTATGGGGGCCTGTGCTATTACTGGCGGACTATATCTTGACTCTTACAATGTTTTGCCTGGATGTGACAGTATTATTCCTGTTGATGTATATGTCCCAGGATGTCCTCCGAGACCTGAGACTTTGATTCAAGGAACCATGTTATTGCAAGAAAAAATTAAAAGGTCGAAAATAAAATAATGGAAAAAGCAAATTCAAATTCAAATTCAAATTCAAATTCAAATTCAAATAATAATAATAATATCGGTCAATCTCAAGCGATTGAAGTCAGGGACAATGACAATTATCCTCTGTCTAAAGAAATAATCTCTTCTCTTTCAATCAACTTTGGTGAAAAAGTCAAAGTCGTTTACAAAAAAGAGTTTCGCTCCAAATTAATGGTGGCTCCGGAAAATCTCGTGGAGACGGCCCTGTTCTTGCGAAACAATCATGGGTTTGATCATGCCGAATCAGCATCAGGAACTGATTATCCTGCTGATAACGAAATTGAGTTAAACTATCACTTGGGTTCCTATAGCAATATTGATTATTATCCTTACATTGTTATTCTGTCCACAAGAGTTAATAGGGATGACCCAAAATCGAACAGTTTGATAAATATATTTCCAAGCGTAGAGTATCATGAACGCGAGACATATGAAATGCTCGGAGTTTATTTCTTGGGGCATCCAAGGAATGAGCGATTTATTTTGCCTGAGGATTGGGCAGATATACCTCCTTTGAGGAAGGACTTTAGGATCAAGGGGAGATAAATGGAATGAGTAATTTAGATGGAATTATTGATGAGGCAAAAAAACTGTCTCTTCAAATAACAAAAGAGAATGAGGAAGATAGGTTGATGACCCTAAGCGTCGGACCTCAGCATCCTGGTTCTGGTCACTTTAGATTCACGATAAAAGTTGATGGAGACTACATTGTATTTGTTGATCCTGACCCTGGCTATGTCCATAGGGGACACGAAAAAATGTGTGAATACCGAAATCATTTTCAGAATATTCCTCACTTAGAGCGTCCCGTCATTCATGACTCATGCAATATAACCTATTCATATAGTTTAGCTGTTGAAGATTTGGTTGGTATTACGGTGCCAAGACGAGGTCAGTTTCTGAGAGCATTGGCGTCTGAACTCAATAGGCTTTCTTACACCTTGTACTGGCTTGCTATTTATGGTATATTTTTAGGACATTCTACGATGTTCATGTGGCCAGCAGGTGATAGAGAATTATTGATTGATTTATTGGAGCGAATGTCAGGACAGCGTATTACAAACGCATATAACATTCCCGGAGGTGCGAGGGCCGATATTCCTTATAACTTTAAGGAAAGATGTCTCTCTCAAGTCAATTACTTTGAAAAGAGATTGAATGAATATGATGATATTTTTTATAATAATCCTCTCTTGAGACAAAGAACTGAAGGTGTTGGAATCTTGAGTAAAGAGGATGCAATAAGGTTGGGAGTTACTGGCTCTGTTCTTAGAGCGTCGGGTGTTCCGTTTGATGTAAGAAAGGTTGAACCTTATGATATCTATGATGAACTTGACTTTAAAGTTCAGTATATGAAAACTTGTGACTCTTTTGCAAGAGCTTATGTTCCAATGCTCGATATGCGTGAATCCTGTCATATAATAAGACAAATAATTGACAAGATGCCCGAATCAGGACCTGTCAGAGAGAAACTACAATTTAACATCAAGAACCCTCCGGGAGAAACCTATAAGAGAGTAGAATCGGGAAGAGGTGCGTTAGGATATCATTTAGTAGGCGATGGATCTCCTAAACCCTATAGGGTAAAAGCCTCAGTTGGTTCATTTAGAAATCTGCTCGCTTTACCCTTCTTACTCACTGGATCAAAACTAGGTGATATGCCTGCCGTATATTGGTCATTAAATTACTGGCCTGTGGAGGCTGATAGGTAATGGGCTCCTTAACTCCTGATTTCAGATTTGGAAATTTTGTTGGAAGCGTAGTATGGTTGGTATTTGTAGTACTTGTATTGGTAACACTTCTTATTCTTCCAATCATATTTTTCGTATTGTTTTATGTACCATTACCTGAAGTCGATGGCCAAGTCCTTACACCATATCTATTCTTCTCTATGATGGTCGATCCTTCCAGAACCTTGCCTGTGATTCAATTTTTTATGCATCTTGATATCTTCAGGGCAGCCGTCTTTCCAGGTTTTGCATTTGCAGCTTTGATTGCAGCAGCAACAATATTCGTAGAACGAAAATTACTTGCTAAAATGCAGTTACGTGTGGGTCCATTGTATGCTGGTAAGGTAGAAGGAATATTCCAGTTGCTTGCTGATGGTCTGAAGCTGCTTACTAAGGAAATTATCGTCCCATC
Source organism: Candidatus Nitrosocosmicus agrestis (assembly GCF_008389435.1). Lineage (GTDB taxonomy): Archaea > Thermoproteota > Nitrososphaeria > Nitrososphaerales > Nitrososphaeraceae > Nitrosocosmicus > Nitrosocosmicus agrestis. Next base: position 46,566 of record NZ_VUYS01000021.1, read on the forward strand.
TGGGGCCGATAAACCTATCTTTTGGTTGGCTCCAATTGCGTTTGTATCGACCGCTGCAGCCGTTGTAGCACTGATTCCAGTTGCTTCTGGATGGGTTGTTGCCGACGTAGATGTTGGACTCATAGCGGCTTTTGCCATTCTTGGGTTCTTCCCACTAATCGCGTTGTTGTTCTCTTGGGCCAGCAATAGCAAATATCCATTCCTTGGTGGGCTTAGAGCATTACATCAAATGATTGCCTTTGAAATTCCATTCTTTCTCTCTGCAATACCTGTTGTAATACTCTCATCATCTCTCAATTTGTCAGATATTGCAAGATCTCAAACAGCATTTTGGAATATCTTTATTATGCCAATTAACGCGTTTGTATTTTTTATTTCTTCACTTGCAGAACTTGAAAGAATTCCATTTGATTTGCCAGAAGCAGAAAGTGAAATTGTAGCTGGTTGGTTAACTGAGACTAGTGGAATGATATATGGCCTTATACAACTAGGAAGTTATCTTAAACTATACGCACTGGCTGGCTTGTTTGTGATATTATTTATGGGGGGATGGTACGGCCCACAAATATTCCCACAGGAGCTAATTCCAGGTGCTCATGATTCTAATTTGCCTTTGTTACAAATGTTGGCGCTTGATGGCCTTTACAATCCGGTGACTGTAAACAGTATTTTCTGGTTCTTGATTAAGACTATAGTAATAATATTTTTGTTCTTGATAATCAGGGGTATCAATCCTAGAATCAGAATCGATATCTTGTTGCATACTGGGTGGTATAAGCTAATTGTTTTAACATTCATAAATCTGTTCGTTGTATTGATGCTGATTTATGGTGGAGTTATCGGACCGGGAGGAATGATTTCAGCAAGATGAATACTGCAACTGGATTTATTAAAGCATTAGAATCGGGGTCAAAGCATATTGTTATGAAACGCTTTACGTTCCGCTATCCACAAGAAAAGCTGAAATTTGTCGGTGATGGATATCAATTCGACCCAAAGAAAGGCGTAGGATTAGCCGGAACGAGGGGTAGACATATCCTCTTTCATGATAAGTGTACTGGATGTCAGCTTTGCGCTATTGCATGCGAAGGAATTGCTGAAGCAATCACAATGCCAAAGGTTGATGAACAATGGAAACAGAATAAAAAATCCATCATGCCTCAGATTGATTATGGTAAATGTGTTTTTTGTGGATTATGCGTAGATGCTTGTCCATTTTATGCACTCTTTATGACAAATGATTATGAACTGGCCTCATATACAAAATCTCATTTGATATATACTCCTGCTCAGCTTTCTGTAAAGCCAAAATACGATGGAGATGTGGAAATTAAAATAGGTAAACGCGGTGCTCATCATGGTAGATAGCGTATTTGTTGGTTTATCCATAATTACTGTGGGGTCAGCAATTCTTTCATTAGAAAGTAGGGAGTTACTTTATGGAGGAATAGCTTTGGCCATTTCTATGCTCGGTATAGCTGGTTATTTTATCATCTTAGATGCACCCTTTGTTGCAATGTTTCAAATAGCTGTGTATGTCGGGGCAGTCGCTGTTCTTATTATTTTCACTGTAATGTTAGTACGGGCACCTAATACAGTAACTAAAAAAGAAACAAAAAAGAGAAAGATTGCAGGTATTTTAATTGGCTTGGCGTTCTTAGGATTAGCTAGCTCTGTACTAGGCAGCTCTACAGCCACTCAGCTAAAGTTTAATGATACTGCACCAGTTTTTGATGTCAAAGCTATTGGGAAAGAATTATTAACTTATTATTCACCGGTATTGATAGCATTGGCGCTTACATTAGCAGGTGCTGTCATCGGTGCCATGGCATTAGCACGAAGGGAGGATATAGAGGAGAAAAATGAATCAACCAACTGATTTTCTTTATATCGCAGTAATCCTAGTATCTATCGGGATCTATGGTTTAGTTGTAAAGCGTAATGCTTTAAGATTGATTTTTTCAATCGAGCTTATAGCAAACGCTGTAAACTTGGCACTGATCGCGTTTTCCAGGATGTTACCAAGTCCTCAAGGTCAAATATTTGTCCTTTTTTCAATCGCGATCTCTGCTGCAGAAGTAGCTGTAGGCCTTGGAATTATTATAATCGCATATAGGTTCTACAAAGACATAGATATTACAGAGTTTAGAAATCTAAAGAACTAGTTTTTTTTAGTAAGTTATTTCTTTTTTTTATTGTCCAACCGTATAATATATAAAAGGAGATACTGTCGTTGAGGTAAGGGTATTCGGAGCAAGAGAATGTAGATGGTGGATTCTTCCTATTATCTTATGGTGGCAACATTTATGCCCTTGATATTATCTCCGGTAGTTTATTTTTTAGGTAAGCGTAAGGGAATAAACATTACAACGTGGTTGACTTTTGGAATATTGGCTATCTCCACAATACTTGTAATTATTCCGTCCATTGGCCTGGGGTCTGGAGGCAATTATCAAGAAATCTTTGATTGGAGTCAGTTGGGTCATTTCGGATTAAAGCTAGATGGTTTGAGTATTCCATTCGCAATTACAATTTATCTGTTATCGACTATAATTGTCATATATTCTAAACCTTATATGGTTAGAAAAATATTAATTCAATTTGACCAAGTTAAGAATTCGTTAGGAAATAAATCTCAATTTGATGACGTTGAGAATGAGAGCTATTCTGCAACAGATGGTAAATCGTTATCTACTCTTGTTTTAAATGCGGATCAGAAAAATTATCTGAATGAGCAATTGGCTCTTTATTATACACTATACTTGGTTTTTGCCATGGGTATGTTGGGGACTGTACTGGCCACCAATCTTTTTGAATTTTATGTATTCTTTGAACTAATGTTAGTTCCCTCCTTCTTTTTGATTGCTTTCTTTGGATATGGAAATAGAAAGCGAACTTCTATAATGTTCTTTTTCTGGGCTCATGTTGGAGCAGTTGTAATGTTACTTGGCCTTATGGCAATGGGATTTCTGAGTGGTGGATTTGATTACGATGTTGTTAAAGCAAATGTTTCACAAATTCCACCTGCTTGGATAGCTGTCATTGTTGCTTCTTTGATTATAGGCTTTGGTGTGAAATTGGCCGCATTTTTAGTCCATGTTTGGTTACCTGATTCGTATACTGATGCTCCTACCCCTATTACCGTTTTGATTTCATCAGTCATGACGGGGATCGGTGCCTATGGATTGATTAGACTCTGGATCGAACTACTTTCTGGTCCTGGAAATTATACTGATTATAGTATTTACGTCAACATTTGGGGGTTGGCTACTATGATCTATGGTGGGGCAATGGCTCTCATGCAAAAAGACATCAAAAGAGTTTTGGCATATTCTAGTATCAGTTCAATGGGTTATCTTCTCTTTGGAATCGGTTCGGAAAGTGTGCTCGGAATTAGCGGGGCAATTTTCATGTTTGTCACACACGCTTTAGGTAAAGGGATATTGTTTATGATGGCAGGTTCTATAATTCTGCAGACCGGAACAAGAAATATGGATAAACTTGGTGGTTTAGGGGGTAAAATGCCATACACTGCTGTTTTTGCTATGATCGGAGGACTTACTATCATAGGTGTGCCTATCACAAGTGGATTTATGTCTGAGTGGGTCCTCTTTAATGGGGCGTTGCAAAACGCAGTAGTTGATTGGAGTTCACTCAAAGCAATTTCGTTTGCCTTGGCGATTACTGCCACAATACTGACGTCTGCCTATATTCTATGGATGTACAAAAGAATCTTTTATGGTGTAGTTCCAGAAACTTTAAAAAACATACGCGATTCGAGTATGTATATTCTGGTAACTATGGGAATCTTGGCTTCGTTAACACTGGTTCTAGGATTATATCCTGATTTGTTTTACAAGCCAATTATAGGATATGTTGAAAGTCTATATGATCATAGTCCAAGCGAAATAATTCCGGTCAAAATTAAGGCCGGAACCGGCCAAGAGCCGGTGGGACAGGCCGGCGTATCTCCTGACCAAGGACAAAGCACCAGTAACGTTACTAATGTTTCTTATTTTGGTTCGGCGCAAAAGACACATTTAATTTCGGGCAACCAATTGGTTTCCTTTGTAACAATATAGGTGATGTGAGATGGTTGGCGCTATTGGTTTTGAAGGATTGGGTGTAAATGCTTGGCTCATTTGGATGCTACCCTTTATTGGTGCAGCTTTTATTCCAATTTTACGAAATAAGAATGAAAAACTGAAAAGTTATGTTGCAGTTGGGTTTTCGTTATTAAGTGCATTTTTGGCATTAAGTATACTTCCTGTTGGGTTATCTAATGGTGAAATTCACAGTCAGATTCCCTGGTTTTCGGCTTTGAATTTGGATGCTGGAGTGCTTGCTGATCCACTTGCAATTATTATGAGTAATCTAGTGGCCTGGATTTCTGCAGCTATTTTTGTATATTCTATTTCGTATATGCATAAAGAAAAGTCTTTGATAAGATATTGGTTCTTTATGTTATTCTTTATAGGATCGATGCAGCTTATTGTACTTTCTGATAATCTTTTGATGGTCTTCTTTGGTTGGGAGGGTGTTGGACTTGCGTCATACGCATTGATTGGATTTTGGTATCAGGATCGCAAAAAAGACTATGTTGGCAAAGAAGGTCACACCGTATGGGGCATACCCATGTGGACTTCTCCAACACATGCGGGAATTAAAGCATTCTTGCAAAACCGAGCTGGAGACATAATGATGCTTTCTGGAATGTTCCTTATCTTTATGTATTCAGGAACGTTTGGATTTAGAGAACTTTTAACTGATCAAACTTGGGCTCATGCGATGATGCAGCAGAACCTCCTGGTCCCTGCCGCTGTACTAATATTTGGAGGTGCGATAGGTAAGTCAGCTCAATTTCCATTAAATGAGTGGTTGCTTGAGGCGATGACTGGTCCTACCTCTGTTTCTGCATTAATCCATGCTGCTACTATGGTAAAGGCAGGTGTTTTTCTAGTGGCTAGAATTGGCCCACTGTTTTTTGCACTTTCTGTCTTTAATATGCAACAGTTCTTTGAAATAGTCGCTTGGGTTGGAGCAATAACCGCGATGCTGTTGGCTACGCAAGCTTTGGTAAACCCTGAAATAAAAAAAGTCCTTGCTTATTCTACAGGTTCACAAATTGGATATATGATGATGGCTTTGGGGATTGCAGGACTAACAACTAACTTCATTGATGGATATACCGCGGGATTCTTCCATCTGATAAGTCACGCGCTATTCAAAGCATCATTGTTCATGGCAGCAGGTGCGATACTGCATACCGTGCATTCTAGATTTATGACGGATATGGGTGGACTAAGGAAAAATATGAAAAGAACTTATATTTTCATGCTTTTGGCTAGCTTATCTCTTGCAGGGGCTCCGCTAATAACCTCTGGATTCTGGAGTAAAGATGCCATTTTTGCTTCAATTTTGGATAGCAATTACGAATTTTCATCCTATCTATTCTTTATTGCGGTAACTGTAGCAGTGATGACTGCATTTTACACTTTTAGAATGGTCGGACTGGTATTCTTTGGAAAGCCTAGCCAAAATATTGTAAACATGGAAAACAAAGGTCATCGTATCAGAGAAGTCAATCAACTTATGTGGCTTCCATTTGCTGTTTTAGCCGTGGCATCAGTGGTGATAGGACTGGTTGGATTTGCTTTTGAAGGCCAATTGCATCATGTATTTGCGACTTACTTGTCCAGTACATTTGGAATTACAGAAAATGGTGTTATACCATTATCAGAGGTCCAAGATACAACAGGTACAGTAGAAGGAGAAGGTCAACACGAAGCAACATCAGGTGGTTCAGAAATGAATCCCGTGGCGGTCGCAGCCTCAGTTACGGCATTTGGTGTAGGTGGATTCTTGGGTTATCTATTTTACATCCGTAGATCAGTAGACCCTGCAAAGATCAACGAAAATGTCGTATCCAAAGGATTATGGCGATTTCTTTACAACCGATGGTACCTTAACTCCATTTTGTATTGGATGGGAGTGGTTATTCCACTTGGCTTCTACAGGAGAGTAAACAAGTACTTTGAGCATCTACTAATGTACGGTATTAATCCATCCGTACAGCACTCTATGGTTTTTATGTCTAAAGTGGCAAAGATGGCGCAATCCGGAGATGTACAAATCTATCTATATGTATTTTCAGCGGGCATTATTGTCATTACAATGCTTTTGCTAAGTTAGTGAGGGAGGATGAGATAAAAAAATGATAGATATTTTCTCAACACCCGCACTTGTAACAATAATCTTAGGCAGTGTAGCACTCCTCATACCAATTCTAGATGCCCTTAACAAAGAGAGAGGTTCAAAGAATAAAGTCTATAGTGCTATTGCCTTTGGTGCATTAGCATTAGCATTAGCAGTAGTCATATCTAGAATATTTACCGGTGAAAATCTTCCGGCTTTGTCTCTTACTAATAATGGTGTGATTGCGGATGATATTTTTGGGGCATTCTTCTCAATTGCCTTTTTGATAGTTTCCATCATGGTTACTGTTTCCTCATGGAGCTATATGAAGAAGAAGAGCAATCACGCTGCCTATTATTCATTGATATTGCTTTCTAGCATTGGTATGATACTCATTGGGTATTCAACAGACTTTGTAATGCTATTGGTTGCATGGGAGCTTATGTCAATTCCAACCTACGCACTGGCTGCATTTTCAAAAAGGGATCCAGTTTCAAACGAAGCTGCGATAAAATACTTTTTGTTTGGGGCACTCTCTTCAGCTATCATAATTCTGGGTATGGGAATCGTATATGGATTGACTGGAACTACCAACATCTATGACTCTGTGGTGGGCATGACTACCCTAAATCCTGATTTGATGCCTTTTGCCCTGTTGGCCGTAGCGCTATTCATAGCAGGATTTGGGTTCAAAATGGGATTGGTTCCCTTCCACATGTGGTTGCCAGATACCTATTCGGGGGCTCCAACGACGATTGCCACTCTGCTGGCTGCAGGTACCAAAAAGGCAGGTTTTGCGGCTGCTATACGGGTTATTGTAATAGGGTTAATAGCTTTGAATGTCCATTGGACTATTACTCTTGCTATAATTGCCATATTCACAATGACTTTGGGTAATCTTGGTGCTCTAACACAAAAAAGTATTCCACGAATCTTGGCTTATTCTAGTATCGCGCAGGCCGGGTACATCTTAATTGGTCTAGCAGTAGCTCCGTATACAAATTACGGACTAGACGCATCCCTGTTGCAAATATTAAATCATGCTGTAATGAAGTCTGCTGCCTTTGTGGCAGCCGCCGCTGTAATCATTACAATTGGTGCTTACACTATTGAAAAATACAGGGGTCTAGGATATAGAATGCCTATAACAGCATTGGTACTTGCCGTTGCTTTACTTTCTCTCGCAGGAGTTCCTCCCCTTAACGGATTTTGGGGTAAATATTTGATTTTTGGTTCTGCCATTGACGCTGGGGATCAAGCTTGGTGGGCTCCATACCTTGCGATAGCCGGTGTTCTTAACAGTGCATTATCGCTGGGCTATTACATATGGATAATCAGAAAGATGTACATGGAAGAAGGAGAAAACAGAATAAGGCAGAAGGAACCGCGTCCTATTGTTGCTGTTCTTTTGTTTGCGCTTGGCTTCATGGTCTTATTCGGCATATGGTATGGTCCATTATTGGACCTGGCATCCATGGCTGTGCCAAACGATTTGACTCATTTGATTGCAGCCCGGTAGTAGCAAATCTTCAAATTCTATCTCCCTTTAATTTTGATGAATCCAGAAAGATGAACTTACTAATTGATTTTAAACGTCTTTTATTTTAATTCTGTAACAGAAATGTAATTATCTATAGATAGATTTCCACGAATTGACTGCATCAGGGTTGGATAAAACAGGTTTGATACTTAAAATGTATTACCCAGTTCATAAACATGAATATGGAATTCATAGAAAATTTAAAAATTAGGCAAAATCATTTAAAGTCTTATTTTCACCCTTGATCAAACTATACAATCTCTTGATATCTGAATCAAAAGTCTCCTTCAATTTGTTATTGTATATTGTAGCGGCGGGATGATATGTGACAAAATACCTATACGGTGGTCTAGTAATAATTTTGCCTCGATATAATGTCATATGTCCTAATCCTAGCAGAGATTTTAGCGCTGTAGCCCCTAATATACAAACAATTTTTGGTGATAGTACCTGTAATTCGACTTTAAGGTGGGCTGAAGTACAAGTTTCAATCTCAAATTCGTTTGGAATGCGATTATTTGGTGGACGACATTTTACTACGTTTGTTATGTAAACTTCTTTCCTATCAAACCCAGCTTCCCTTAAAGCTTTTTCCAAAATCTTGCCAGCACTTCCAACAAAAGGCACACCTGTTTCATCTTCATTTTTTCCAGGAGCTTCTCCTACAAAAACTACTTTGGATTTAATGTCTCCATTTCCTGGGACTGCGTTTATACGGGACTTTGCCAAATCACACAGGAGGCAATTGACAACTTGTTTACTAATACTTTCCAAAGTATCAACACGATTATCCAACTATTGATTTATGAAAATGCATCGTGATAAGCCTTTCGTAAATATAATTAAAAAATATGAGTAGTCAAAAAGAAAGTTTTGGAGCAATTGTATTATTTATGCAAAAACTAATATTTCGCTTCTGTTACTGATTCTGGAGACAAACCACCTGTATTATTCGAAGAATCTGTCGTGTTTAGCGCTTGATTAGTTCCGTTGGATGTGGCTAAATCTACTGATTCTGGAGACAAACCTCCTGCATTATTCGAAGAATCTGTCGTGTTTAGCGCTTGATTAGTTCCGTTGGATGTGGCTAAATCTACTGATTCTGGAGACAAACCTCCTGCATTATTGAGGTCATTCCCAGTGGCATTGTCATTAGAATTTTGTGCTGAGACCATTGAGGGAGCCATTATCAAAAAACTGCTCAATACTGAAAAAATGACTAATATTATCTTCATTGTTTATTAAAACGTAAGAAAGTATAAATAATTACTATATACGTTTTTTATAATTTATATACCGAATTAAAAAAACTATAATTGTTTTAAACCTTAGACTGAGTATAAACTGATTTTTTTCCTATATTTGAGTGGTCTTAATTAACGGTAATATAAAAAAACCCTTGTTCATCAAGGTGATGTTTATTTGATTTAAGCGATCTTAAATTAAAATTATTGAAAGTAGAGAAATCAATTCTTATGTCAAACAATAAAAATGACAAAAATAGTAGTAGAGGATTGGCCTCAGCCAACAAAGAAACAGGAGCGCGAGGAGGACGTGCAGGTGGAGAGCCGCCACATGATGAAAGAGAACTTCAAGCAGCTGATGAACAAACCAGGAAAAGGATTGCTAAAGAGGGCGATAGGGCCTAAAAAATAAACCTTTATATTTTTATTTTCTTACTATGTTCCAGGTACGACTACATACTAATCACCTTTTATATTATCTTCCTAAATTCAATCGACTGAACAACCAGTAAATCTCTTATTTTAAATCAAATTTAGAGAATATTTTACAAGACCTTTAAACTAATTTGAGACCATATCAATATTGTTGCTCAGTTTAGTAGCAAGTCTGCTAAGCCAATAAATTTTCAATATTATGTTAAATTGTGATAGACGCCAAAAGAAGTATAGTCTATCCCATTAAGTAAATCAAGTACGAGCTTCTTTATTTTTGCCTTATAACACTGTGTGGAAAACTGTCTTACTGAGTTACTTGTTCTAATCCTTTCAATATCTTTTATATTTTGAAATTTTTGTATGATTTTAACAGCTGTTTCAATTGAGTCGTATTGATTTTCTATTGGAACGAACTCAGTCGGCCCGCCAACTGAGGGGACAACAGGCACTAATCCAGCACTCATTGCTTCGACAATGGAAATGCCAAAGTGTTCCCCAGGTTTTGGATGAAAAATAATTCCTGATTTACTTAGGATGACGAATAGATCTTCTAAACTAGCATCAGTCTTAAAAAAGATCCTATCTTCCAAATTCAGATCAATAATAGTCTTCTTCAATTTCTTATAGTAGTAGTGATGATATGGATCCAAATTACCTACAATAGTTATTTTCAAATTGACTCCTGCTTCTCTCAATTTTTGCGCCAAAAAAATGACGTTTTCGACTTTTTTTGCCGGGTCGATCCTACATATAACTACGATATCATTTTCCTTAATCCCTTTATTTAGCGATGGAATTAAAGACATGTCTCGAAATTTATCAACATCAACAGGAGGATATATTACCATAGTATCTGATATCCCTAATGTCTTGGTAATCTGATTATGGCTATATTGGGAATTGGTAACCAAGGATGAATTCATTAACATATTATCATATGTTTGCTCTAGCCATTGAAGGTGCTTGTTATTATTGATTTGTAACAAGCTAACCTGATTATTTGAACGTGGTATTGTTATGCTTTCTATGCCATTGTCACCAGATCTTTCGAATCTTGATATTTTTAGATATCTTTCAAGATATTCTTCGTCTCTTGATTTTATCAAAAACTTTGCAGTAGGATAATGGCAATATGTAATTGTATTAAATTTATTCCGACTCTTATGATAATATGGGTCAATATCACCATGAGAGTTAAACACCAACTTATAGTCGTTGAGAATATTCTTTTCTATACTTTTTTCGTTAAACGTATCTAGAATATGGATTTCTCTGATGCACTCTAATACGGAGGCCAATTCTTTACCAAATGCGTTTTGAATTCTTTTTGAATCTGGGAATTCTAATGAAGTTAAATCAATATTAATTCCAAGTTCTATGAAGGATTGCATCGTAATCAACGATAGTTTTTCTGCTCCGCCACAAGGATTTAGATCCGAATATACAAAGTTTACTTTCAATCTATTTCATCTTCCTTAGTTTTGAACTTTAAGCCTTGGATTTATTCCAACACCTGAAAACCATGTAAGTGGAAATTTACTTTATCTTTAACCATTTCAGTGGCAATTAATCTTACTAAAGATCCTCTATTTGTTAAATAACCCAAGAAGTATGAATTTGTTGATATATTTATGCTTGATTTCAAACTATTATCACTGCGAAGTTATATGTGCATAAAATTTTATATCTATGTTAAAGGGATTAAAAAAATAAAGTATCATAAACAAGAACAATGGTGCTGTTATAAAAACAGTCTAAAGTTAAGATTTTAGATCAGGAAGTCCATATATTTTTTATATATGATAATTTAACATTGCATACTATATTGCAAATTTGTAGGTATTCAACCATCTACATATGCCTGTGCATATATTATCCATTAGGGCTGTTATTGAAAAGGCGATGTTCATTGATGGGTGGATATCAGAACCAGTCTGAACCTTTCCGGCTTTGTGGTGCTAAAAACATGTATATTTTATATTATAATCTATCATATTTTATAAATTTTAACATTGTAAGCAGAAAGTACCAAAAAAAAGTAATCAATTAACCCGCTGAATAATGATTTTCATAATGGAAACGATAAAATGCAGGTGATGGTTTATAATAAAGACTCGAAATGTGGAGGAAAATAAAATGAGTCAAAAATTAATGAATTCGTTATCATCTATCTTATGTCCATTATGCAATAAACAAACTAATATAATTACCGATCAAGAATCAGGCGAAATTATTTGTACGGCCTGTGGTAGCGTAATTACAAATAAATTCCATTTAGATAATGTCGACTGGTTAAGCACGGATTCTGAAGAGATTAATTATAGAGATAGAACTGGTGCACCAACATCTTTGGCGAAATATGATCGAGGCCTCTCAACCGTTATTGGTAAAATAAACCGAGATGCTTCTGGTCGACAAATAGAAATGTCGATGAGAGGCCGTATCGGTAGGTGGAGAACTTGGGATGCAAGGACCCAGACGAATGATTCTGCTAAAAGGAATCTTCAAGCTGCCTTCATACAGCTTTACATGATGAAAGATGCACTCGGTTTGCCTGAACCTGCTATTGAAAAGGTAGCCTATCTATACAGAAAAATTCAAGAGCGGAAATTAGTGAAGGGAAGGACAATAAGGGGCGCCTTGGCAGTTGCTTCTTACATAGCTTGTAGAGAAATGGGTATACCTAGATCATTGAGAGAAATATCCAAGATAGCAAATACTAAGGAAAAGGAAGTGGCTCGCATATATCGCAAAGTAATGTTTGAACTGGATCTGAAGGTTCCACAGGTGGATGCAGTTAAAGAGGTCATTAAAATAGGTAATCTTTGTGGACTATCAGAAAAAACCAAACGGGCTGCTACAAAGTTGATGGTATCAATTATGAAGACTGAAGTATTTGCAGGGAAGAATCCAATGGGATTAGCTGGTGCTGCCATTTACATTTCATCAAAAAACAATAATGAGGAAATAACTCAATCTAAAATTGCAGAAATTGCTGGTGTTACTGAAGTTACTTTACGTCACGATTTGGATATTCTACTATCTATCAGCGAAAGCATCGCTATCCCCAAATAAATTTATTTTTTTTAAAATTCCAGGTTCTAAATAACATTTTTTTAATGCAATATTCAAACAAAGCACTGATAAGCCTTTGAGTTGTTACGAATCTAATACTCTAAGAAGATTCTGTACTTTTGTAAAAAGAATATTATGTGGTGGCGATTGAACCACGAAAACCAATCAGAAAATTTTCAACATATTTGTCAATTAGATGCAACTTGAAGGTGATCTCCCTAGTTAGAGCATCTGAAGGACAACATCCTAATTCGTTATTTTTCTTACGATGGTGATTGAATAATGGTTGGGTTAAATAGATGTGGATAAGATTAAACTGATCATTGAGGTAGTTTTTTAATTATTATTTTATCTGTTTGTAGTAATTGTAGAAAATCCTCTCAAAAGTATTAAACTAAAAAAACATCCTTATGTTCCCTTACCTATGGAAGGAATGTTACGATAGAGGGGCTATTATCAGCCAATTCCGTGTTTGGCTTTTCCCCTCTACCACAATAATGATCCGGTGAACGGAATAGAAACCCGGACCATCCTTTTGTAATATTCTATATGTAACATGCTTTATAACTATGGTAATCTATGGGGGATACAAATCGAGTACCCATATTTCATTACATGAATGTGGGTATATATTAGTTAGAATTCTTATAGTAAATCAGAAAATCCTCCTTAAAGTATTAAAAATGTGATTACAATCACTTTGTTCAAACTACTTACATAATATAGTAGATATTGAATTATCTCATTTATCTGGATAGTACTCCTTGATATTTTTCATAAATTTCTCAAACTCTTTTTGGTCCATTTGAATTTGAAGTAATTTCTCTAGTATTTTCTCCTTTCTCTGATCTCCTATTCTATCCTCTGGTGATGCCACTGCATACAATATCATCAAACCTCCAACTTGCCAGGATAATTGCAAAAACTCTGATTGCCAATTCTCCATAGTCTGTCGAATAAACTCATTCCAAAAACTATTCATAATGATCGGTTGATCATGTTCTTTTTGTTCTTCTGTATACTGATTGTATGCAGTTATTCCATGAATAAGCCAAGACACAGCAAAAAAACTGATAGTTACATACAGGTATCCACGTTTCTTAAACTCTCTTATAACAAGACGTGTATCACATAATAAATAAACCGACTAAAAGATAATTATTAAAAAAATAACATCCATCAAGTTAGGATAGAATTCATAATTCTTAAATAATGCTTAAACATTTTTTCCATAGTATGCTTTTGTTTCTATTTGAGTATGTCTTGTAAAAAACAATTACTGAATTACAAATCCGATGGAAAAATAAATCTCTGAATCTGCAACAAATGATTAGTGATATGACTACTAATATTTATGCAGGTTCGCTTTTTTTATCTTCTTGATCCGAGTCTTCGTATGCACTTTCTCTTACTTTGTCTGTTGGTCCTGAAGTCTCGGGATTATTCTCTGCATCACCAACTTGGTTTTGATTGTCCTGTGCTGATTGCAATTGTTTATCCTTCTTATTATTTTCTTCAGTATTGTTGTTGCTCATTAGCAATAGTTATTATTTAACAAAAGATAATAATATCCTCATATTACCGCACAAAAACAAATTTGGTATATCCATGGATTGGATTAATAATTGCGAATTTACACAAATAATGATTTTGATTGCCAAATTATAAACAAAAAAGCATATAGACTCAACTGCATTGATGACATTCATCAGCCTAACCAAAAGCTAACGTCAATTGTTGGAATTTATTTTTAACGTGCTATTACCTTGAAGGTGACTATTTTAATACTAAAACAAGTACTATATTATATAATTTGATGTTCAAAAAAAATTATGTTCCTAGCAGTAAACCGATTACCTCATCCAATACCCCAAGCCGACAAACCCGATCCTAAAGCTGCTCAAGCATTAAAGGAAGGCCTAGGAGGTCAGTTTGGAGAAATGCGTACCATGATGCAATATTTCTTCCAAAACATGAATTTCAGAGGATATGCAAAACCGTATCAGGACCTTGTAAGAAGCATGGCAGCTGGGGAAATGGGACATGTTGAGCAGATTACCAATACGATTAATGTTCTTCTGGATGGTGCCTCAAGAACTTCCAACAATCCAAATGATCTTCCATTGGAGATAGCTTTGGAATCACCAAATATTCATCACTTTCTGGTCGCGGCCCAAAGTGCCAGTCCTGTAGATGCTGCAGGAAACCCCTGGTCTGCCTCCTATGTCTACAACAGCGGTAATTTGGTCCTTAATATGTTGTATAACTTGATGCTTGAAGCGACAGGCAGGCTACAGAAGTGTAGACTTTACGAAATGTGCCATAATAAGGCCTTTAGATCCACGGTATCGTACTTGATTGTCAGAGATTTGGTCCATGAGAAAGTCTTTGCAAAAGCTTTGGAAACGCTGGGTGTAGATTGGGGAAAATCACTTCCTGTCCCTCGAATAGATACTTCTGATATGCCAAAGGTAAAGGCTTTAGAAAGTAACAATCTTCACAACGTTATGTGGACATTTTCTAATAAAGGTAAAACAACATTGCCTGATAAAATCTTCAAAGGTGATTCTCCATTTGACGATGGTGGGAAATTAGAAGTTATTGATGGTTTTCCGCAAGGCGTCGATATACCAAACATGCCAGAAACTCCACAAGAGTTCTCTCCAGGACTAGATTCTGATTTGAAGGAGTTGGCTAACAAATTACAATAAGGGTAGCCAGGTTAATGAATTTGGATAAATCTTTAGTGCAATTATCTGAATATTTGATCTGCCAAAGAAAGACAAGTATGTACAGTAAACAAAAGTACCACTTACTTCTCTTTTGGAATAAATAATAATGAACTTCCAAAATAAGACATCCTCTAAAATGGAAACATCATATGCAATCAAAAAAATCATGACTTCTTTATACTTTATTTTAAATGAGGAGCCTCAGCGAAACAATACCTTTAATTCTAGTAAGGAAATGCATGAAAAACTCGAAGTTTATTTTCAGCGATTTGTAAAAACCGATAAAAAAGGGAATATCAGTGATGAAATATTAAAACACTTTACAAGTGCAATAAATGAGATGGTTGACATGGGGATAATCCTGTATGACACAAAAGATGAAAATAGTCCCGTACTAATTGTGAAAGAGAAATTAATTCAACAAATAGCACACATCTGATATTGTTAACAACGTAACCTTAATGATCTCAATGATTCCAACAAATAATCCCTCCTCAGATTGTTATTGTTATTATTATTATCTACCTTATTAGCAACAGTGATTGTATAACACAATTTAAATAAAATATTGTATGTTTGTCAACATTGGTGATTAATGTCTCTTTGTGTATAGTTATTTTTGGCTCTGTAAAGTTAACGAAAAATCCATAGCTTTGATTTGCACTTACTATTCATGATTTACCAAATAAGACATAGAACTTCTATGGAAGATATCGTATTTGCTGTTAATCTATATTTTGACGGTTT